>CAZAWR010000167.1:0-12820 GCA_964488865.1 uncultured Polyangiaceae bacterium
TTTTCAGATAAATTCCCTCAAACAGCACCCCGAAGTGCTTGGTTTGGGCCTAGTTGATGTCTGTCATCCGTCCATTGTCGGCGCTCCACCTCAACGCGCTAGCGACTTCGGGCACGCAGCAATAGCGCCCTCCAGAGCCCCAGTGGGACCTCCGAGGTCTCGCCCAAATTTGCAGTCAAGACTACCGATTATGCTCCCCTTTTCTGCGGCTTCTGCGGTCGCTTCGGAGGGGTTGCTGCGGCACGAAGCGTGCAAAGCGAACAGCCATGACAGCCCTCACGTCGTTTCGCCAAGCTCGAGTCGCAATCGCCTCTTGCCTCCTTCTATTTTTCATCGCCCCCTTCGCGGGATGCAGTGGAGACGGAGACGCTTCGAACCAGGGCGGGGCGCCCGGGGCTGATGCGGCGGACGAGCACACCCTTCCGGATGCGACCCCGGAAGCGGCCCCGGAAACAACCCCCGATGCGACGCCGGATGTGACGCCGGATGTGACTCCGGATGTGACGCCCGACGCGCAGACCGAAGCGGGAGACTCCGCCGTAGTCGACGCGGCCGAGGCGGGCGATGCCGACACCTGCGGCTGCTCTGCCCTAGAGCAGTGCTGGAGCGGCAACCTGTGCGTGGCGAAGCTCGTGTCCGTCCAAGGGGGATACGCGATCGACGCCACGGAGGTGACGCGAAGCCAGTTCCACGCGTGGTTGAAGACATCCCCACCCACCGACGCGCAGCCCTCCTATTGCGAGTGGAATACCACCTTCGAGCCGGAGACGAACCACGTGATGGCTGGCTGCAATCCCTACACATGGCCCCCGGAAGACGGTGACGACCGCCCGGTCGGGTGCGTGGACTGGTGCGACGCCTACGCGTACTGCCAAGCCATTGACAAGCGGCTCTGCGGGGCCATCGGCGGCGGGCCCAACAGCTTCGACGAGTTCGACGATGCGACGAAGAGCCAGTGGTACAACGCGTGCTCCTCCGGGGGCGCGAACACGCTCCCTTATGGAGACGAGTTCCAGCCAGGGACCTGCAACGACGGCGAGACGGGCCCCGTGGATTGGGTCAGCGTCGGTTCCCTCCCGGAGTGCCAGTCGACGGTGGACGGGTACGGCGGCGTGTACGACTTGAGCGGGAACGTCACGGAGCTAGAGGACTCCTGCGACGCCATGACCGGGCCCCAGGACGAGTGCCGCGCCCGGGGAGGGTCGTTCGACCTGCTCGACCCGATGCTCGAGTGCGCCATCGGGATTGGCACCTTCGGGCGCGACATGGTCGCTCGCGACACGGGCTTCCGTTGCTGCTCAGACTGACCTGTAGGCCTTCACCGTTTCTTCGTGCCTTCCGGGTCTGGGGGCAAGGGCATCGCAGGGGCGCTCGGCTGGGTACGACGCTCGGGTGAGCCCGGCCCCACCAGCGTCTCCAGGAAGTCGATCTCGTGCGGGGACACCTTGCTTTCGGCAGGATCCCGCGCCTCGGCCTCCTGGGCGATGAGCATCGAAGCATCCCCTGGCGGCAGCGGGGACGGCGCCAGCTTTCGCGTCTGCACCCGCGGCGGCATCGGCGTCAAGGACCGCTCCGCCCGCGGAAGGATCGGCGTTCCCGTCAGTAGCCGCGGCACGTCCACCGTGTCATCGTCTGAAGCGACCCAGGCGCTCACCCAGGCCAGCCAGGAGATGGTTTGGTGCCGGTACAGGATGCGCCTCGTGTCGAGCGCGCGAGGGGGCTTGGCGGGCTTCACCCCCTTGACCTTGGGCGCCAACGCGCGCGGACGGCGCGCGTCGACCCGATACACGAGCTCCGTGCGGTAGTCGCGCCCCGGCCAGCATGACAGGCCCTCGTCGCCTACCTCGTAGTGCGTGCCTTCCCCCAGCTCTGCCTCGATCTGCTCGCGCACCAGGTCGACTTCGGCGCGCTGGTAGAAACCCGCCAGCGCATTCTCGAACATCAGCGTGCACGAACGGGATCGCTGCTGCAACACCCCCACGAACCCGGGGGAGGGCATGCCCGCTAGGATCGTCCCCGCCTGCTGCTCGAAGGCGATCTCGCAGGCGAGGGGACTGAGCTGATCGCAGAAAATCTGGATGCGAATCCGGTTCGAGCTCAGCTCCACGTCCGCGATGGACAGCGGCCCGAATCGCCACCGTGGCGACTTCTGCAGATACGCGAGCAACTCGCGCTCCACGAAGCGTCGAATCGCTTCCTCGATCTCCGCGATCCCCTCGCGGAACTTGCCCGCACCGCTGCCCTCGACGGACTTGCCGTCGGCCACCCGAGCCACCTGCGACGCGAGTTGCTCGTGCTCCCGCAAGGCGGCGCGACGCAACCGCTCGTAGAGCTTGGGCAACGTACCCGAATGAATCCCCGCCACGAGCAGCCCCCGCATCGTCTCGCCGTGACGGCCTATGCGTGCAGGCTCGAGCCGGTCCGGCAGCGTGGCGCGGTACAGCTTGTAGTTCTCCTTGAGCTCCCAGGTGAGGAACCCGGACACGCTGGGCGCGAGGAACACCGTGACCCCCGCGATCGCCCCCCCGATGATCGGCCCGAGCGGCGACAGCGGGACCTGCAGCGCCGCCAACATCTGGGGCGCGAACGGCAGCGTGAGCTTGTGCGCTACCGTCACTACCGGGAAGTGCTTCAGGGGGTTGAGCTCGGGCTCCACCAGCAGCGTCACGTACACGCGAATGACATAAGCCACCATGGCCCAGACGAGCCCGAAGGAGGCCTTCGCGATGGTGAGCAGCCCCGGGCTGCCATGCTGGTATCGCAGAAGCTCGTCCACCCGGAAGATCCCCCGCTGCAGCAGATCCATCGCCGCTGCGAAGAACTTCGCGATGAACCGGAACAGCCCCGGGAGCCACTGGTGGCTGAGGACCTGCCACGTGGGCACGAGCTGCTCTACCACGTAGTCCTCTACCATCCGCCCCACTTGCGTGCCCGCCAGCGAGCTCACCACCACGAACGTCCCCAGCGCCCCCGCGAGCCCCAGGAACCAATCCTCTTCTCGGAGCGGTGTGAGATAGAACACCCCCAGCGCGAGCAACACCGGTACGAGCACCCTGCGCAACACCAGCCTCACGCCAGGTCGCGCGAACCATTGCTGCACCGACGGGCGGGTGAAGATGGCCCGCGGGATGCGGAAGAACACCCACGCCAGGATCACCCCGACCAGCTCCAGGACCTGCATCGCAAACGCTCGCAGCGGCTCGCTGTGCAGCAGTCCGAACACCACCGCGGACGTCACGAGGAAGGACGTGAGCGTCAGGACCTCGGGCGCGGGTAGGCCGAAGAGCGTGAGCAAGGGCCCCACGATGTGCCCCACGCCTTCGAGCAGAACGAACGCGGCGCCCAAGGGAAGAATGACGTACAGCGCGAGAATGCGCCCGATCGGTGTGCCGAAGGGCACGCTGCTCGCCTTCTGCAAGGCCCGCAGGTAGATGTCGCCGCGACGGTAGATGCCGTCGAGCTCCACCTCGAGCTCCGCATCGGCCTTGAGCAAGGGGTCGCCGTGCAGAAGCTCGGACCCCCCGGACAGGTCCGACAGCTTGACCTGGTTGCGCGAGATGGCGTCGCGCAGCTGGGGAAAAGAGAGGAAGCCACTGTCGAGGATCTGGTCGATCAGCTCTTCGACGAGCTTGTCTCGGGAGATGCGCTCGGGGGTGCTGGTTGCCTTCAACCCGACCTTGTCGATCACGCGGCGGAAGCGCGGACGCAGCGCGTCGCGGGCTCGATCGTCGCCGCGCCGGGCAGCTCGACCGAGGGCTTCCGTCAAGGGCTTGCGCTCCGCAGGGGCGAGCCTCGCGTGGTGAGCCCGCCCCAGGGCCATGTGCAGCGCGCGCGCGACACGAAGCTCCCGCGTGGCCTCGAGCTTCCTCACCACCGCACGCTTGCCACGCGACAGGACCCATGCGGCGACGTCGACGGCCTGGTGGTCTTGCTCGAACGCCACGACCGCTCGCTGCAGGGTGTACAGCACGCGCGCCTCGACACCGTAACGCAGCCAGCTGGACTCGGCCGCGGTGCGACGGGCGAGAGGGGCGAGCAGACCGGGCCAATCGGGGCTCGCAGGGTCGCCGCTTGCACGACCGAGGGCCGCGTCGAGGCGCTGGCCGAGCCGCTGACACGCTTGCAGCAACGCGCTCTCGGCGGTCTGCTTGCGCTGCGGGTCGAGGGCCCCGGCCGCCACCGCCCACAGCAACGCACCGCGAACGTCGTTGCCCTTCTTCTGGGCGCGCTCCGCGCGAGCTCGGAGCTTGTCGTGAACCTGCGACGGCACTTCCCGGGGTGGAAGCGCCATAGGGCGACGCATCGACGCCGGGCCCGTCGGGACCACCGTGCCCGTGGGACCCAGCGACTGCACCACGCCCGCGGGGCGGCCCTCCTTCAGCAGCGGCCCAGGGTCGACGTCGATCGCCAGCGCCTCGTCCACCAGCTCGAACGCGTTCAACCCCGGAAACGTCGTGACCAGCAACCCCGGCGCGAAGTGCCGCAGCTCGAGGTACACTGCCGCGAACTCCTCGTACACCTCGCGGTCCCCAGCCGGCGGCAACACCAGATCGTCATGACGTAGGATGGCCCGAATCTCGTCGAACTCCGTCTGTCCGATCGCCTCGATACGCTTGCGAATCTCGGTGTCGTCCAGCAACCCGTCGGCATGGCGCTGGGCGAGCGCGAGGTGAACACGCGCGTGGAACACGTCGCGCCAGAGTCGCGTGAGCACCTCCGCATCGGATCGCGCACGGAGCTGGCGGGGACTCGGGCGGGCGATCAGGATCGTCGGATCCGGGATGTCCGAAGGCGTCAGGCCCATCTCCTCGGCGCCGATCAAATCCAGCAACTCACGTCGCGCGATGGGGTAGCACCGGCCATGGGGGACGAGTCCCGGGATCCGCTTGTGGTGCTTGATGACCCGCCGCACAAGGCGCGGATCCGCCACCACCGCGCCGGCGGCGTTGCGCAATGCGTGTTCGAGGGCGGACAGATCCATGTCGCTTAGCGTCGGCTCTCGGTGAGCGCTCTGCGTATCGCACTCTTGACGTTGTCCACGCGGAAGCCGAGCTTCTCCATGGCGACGTGGCCGGGGGCGGATGCCCCGTAGCGATCCACCGAAACGATCACGCCCGTGCGTCCCACCCACCGCTCCCAGCCGAAGCTCACACCCGCTTCGACCGCCACCCGCGGAATCCCTGCGGGAAGCACTTCGTCCACGTAGCTCGAAGGCTGGGACTGGAACACCTCCCAGCTCGGCATCGACACCACCCGTGTGGCAATTCCCTCCTCCGCAAGCTGCTCATGCGCTTGCAGCGCAAGAGAGACCTCGGAGCCCGTGGCGATCACGACCACGTCTGGGGCTCGTTCCGGGTCGGCCAGAACGTACGCACCACGGTGCAGTCCGGACGCCGGCGCGTACTTCGTCCGATCGATGACAGGGACCTTCTGGCGCGTGGTGATCAGCGCCACAGGTCCGTTCGTGTACTGCATGCTCCAGCGCCACGCCTCCACCGTCTCGTTCGGGTCCGCCGGACGCAACACGACCACGTTGGGCATCAGGCGCAGGGATGCCAGCTGCTCGACGGGCTGGTGGGTCGGGCCGTCCTCACCCACGGCGAGGGAGTCGTGCGAGAACACGAGCAGCACGGGAAGGTGCGCGAGCGCCGCGACGCGGATGGAAGGACGCATGTAATCCACGAACGTGAAGAACGTCGAGACCAAGGGGCGGACGCCCCCGTGGTACGCCATGCCGTTGGCGATGGCGGTCATCGCGTGCTCTCGTACGCCGAAGTGGATGTTGCGCCCCGCGCCCGTGGCGCCGTCGAACGAACCGCCCTTCTTGATCTGGCTCTTGGTGGAGCTGCCAATGTCCGCGTCGCCCCCGACGAGCCAGGGCACCCGGCCTGCGATCGCGTTGAGCGCCTTGCCGGACGCGTTGCGTGTGGGCTGGTCCTCGCCCACGGCGAACACCGGCAGGTCGGCGTCCCAGCCCTCGGGCAGCGCCCCTTCCCACGTGCCCCTCCACTCTTCGGCGAGCTCAGGGAATGCCTGATCATACGCACGAAACCGCTCCTCCCACGCGAGCCGCGCGCGATGTCCGCGCTCCACGCCGGACGCGAAGCGGTCGCGCACGACGTCGGGCACGTGGAAGTGCGCGTCCGGATCCCAGCCGAGGTTCTTCTTGGTGAGCGCCAGTTCCTCCGCCCCGAGCGGCGCCCCGTGGGCCTTGCTCGATCCCTGCTTGTTCGGCGATCCAAACCCGATGGTGGTCTTCACCACGATCATCGACGGTCGCCGCGCGTCCGCCCGCGCCGCCGCGATCGCACGGTCGATGCCCTCGTAGTCCCGGTCCCCGTCGGCGATGCGGACCACGTGCCACCCGTATGCCTCGTAGCGCTTGCACACGTCTTCCACCGAAAACGTCAAGGAGGTCGGGCCGTCCAGCGTCACGTCGTTCGCGTCGTACAGGCAGATGAGCTTGCCGAGCTTGAGCTGTCCGGCAAGGGACGCCGCCTCCCCGGAGACCCCCTCCATCAAGTCGCCGTCGGACACGATGGCGTAGGTGAAGTGGTCGACGATGCAGTGGCCTGGACGGTTGAATCGATGGGCGAGCATGCGCTCAGCGATGGCCATGCCCACGACGTTGGCGGCGCCTTGGCCGAGGGGGCCCGTGGTGGCTTCGACGCCGGTCGTGACGCCGAACTCCGGGTGGCCCGGGGTCTTGCTCTTCCACTGCCGGAAGGCCTTCAGGGCTTGCAGGGAGAGGTCCTCGTAGCCGGCCAGATGCATGAGGCCGTACTGCAGGGGGCTGCCATGTCCCGGGGACAGGACGAAGCGGTCGCGGTCCGGCCAGGCGGGGGCGGTCGGGTCGATGACGAGGTGGTTCTGCCAGAGCACGTAGCCCATGGGGGCGGCGCCCATGGGTAGACCCGGGTGCCCGGAGTTGGCCCGCTGCGCCATGTCCGCGGCGAGGGTCCGAAGGGTGTTCACGCAAAGCTCGTCGATGGCTTGGTTGGCCCCGCGCATGGTGTCTCCTGTTGGGGTTGGCGACGCTTCCTTAACCCGGATGGGCGCTCGTGGCCACCGCCGGCTGCCGCGTGAGGATACTTCGTCCTGTCACCAGCCCTGGTTCATCACCGCCACCCCATCGAGGTCGAACCCCGCGCTCCCTACCGTCGGGTACGGGTCGAAGATGGGACTCCCAAAGCTGTCCAGCGCCGTCCCATCCCCCACGATGTCCACGATTCTCACGTAGCGTATGCGCAAGAGATCCACGAGCCCTGTCATGACCTCCGGCGTCTGCAGGAACACAGCGAGGTCGAAGGGCGTGCCGAACCCCTGCCGGTAGCTGCCCGCGAGAGAACCGATCTGCTGGGACTGGTGCCCCGAAAATCCCCCCACTGCCCCGCCCCCAAGGTACGCACAGTCGAACCGGATGAAGTCTGCCCCATTGCTGCTGACTTCCACGTAGGCCAACTCCAGGAACGTGTCGATGAATGCGTTCTCGAACACCGCGAAGTCCGCCCCCGGACCGTTGCCGATCGGTGGGTCGAACGTCAACACGATCGCCCCGCCCTCCCCGAGTGACACCACGTCCGCCGTCGCCCCCTGCGCCGCGCCCACCGCACGCTCAGGCGCCTTCCACACGTCGTCCACCCCGCTCCCGTACACCACCGGGTCCACCCACCCCGACGCCCACCCGACGATGCGCGGATCGTCCTGCGCCACCGCCGTGGAACCGGGCTCCCCATCCGTCGGGGGATACTCCTCCTGCACCCGGTACGTGAAAGCGAACACCGACCCCGAACCGCACCCTGCGTCCCTCCCCCGCGCGAACACCCGTACGTCGTAGGGAACCCCATCGCCGGAGAGAGCCACTTCCGGCCCGTCCCCCCAGCCGTCCGGTTCGCTTGCCTGCAGGTCCAGCGAAGTCCCCACTTCCAGCTCCAGCTGTCCCGGTACGCTGAAGGTCAGTACCGCTCCGGCATGCACGATCGAGAGGGTAGGGGCTTGCGGAACCTCGCACCCCAGCGGCACGCACGCTCCCCCTTGCAGCGCATGGCCATCCTCACACACGCATGTCGCCGCCGGCTCGCGGCATTGCGCATGCTCACCACACGCCACGGCTTCCCCCGGCACGCACGCGTGTTCCGCCGTGCAGACCTCCTCGCCGTTGCACACCTTGTCGTCTGCGCAGTCTGCGTCCTCCGTGCAGCTCTCCGGAAGACACTGACCCGCCACTCCCACGTACCCGTCGGCGCATCCGCCGCATGCAACTCCCCCGTAGCCAGCGTCGCAGAGGCACGCCCCGGAGCTGGACTCACACGTACCGTTCGCCCCGCAATCCACCGCAACGCCCTGCTCGCACCCGTGCCCCGCTCCACACGACTCCTGCCCATTGCACGGGTCGCCGTCCGAGCAGTCCTCGTCCGTCTCGCACGGCGCCTCCACGCAATCCCCCTCCTCGAGAACGTACCCCGCCGCGCACGATACGCACTGAACCCCATCCCAGCCCCGTTCGCATTCACATTGCCCGTCACTCGTCCGGCACGTACCCCGGGACCCGCAATCCACCGCCGCTCCCGCCACGCACGCCCGGTCCGGCCCACACGTCTCCACCCCGTCGCACGGGTCGCCGTCGTTGCAGTCCGTGTCGTCCACACAGGACCCGGGAACACAATCCGCGCCCACCCGCACGTGACCGTCCGCACACCGATCACACGTCGCCCCGCCATAGCCCTCGTCGCACTCGCAGCGGCCCGAGCCCGCCACACATTGGCCGTGCGGACCACACTCCGGGCAGAACCCCGTTGCTTCTCCGCCCCCGGAACAGGCCAGTGTCAGAACGACCAGGGCAAGGGGACAGAGCCCGCGTGGCTCGAAAGCGATCCTTCCCATCAAAACCACCCCAGGTTGCGGGGCGGCAGACCGATCGCACGGTCCACCACGATCTCCCTCGGCTGCGCGAGGTTGCCCCCGGTGTCCACCTCGTACCGATGCACAACCCCTCCCGACCGCTGCGCATCCGCCACGAAGCAAACACCGCACGCCGGTGCACAGCGCACGTCACCCAGCGTGAAGGGTTTGCCCGCGGACCGCAGCACGACCTCGAAGTCTCCGCTGTCCGTGTCCACGACCACGAGCGCATCCTCCCTTCGCACCGCACCGGCCTCGTCGAACTCGCCGAGCGCCGTGAACACCACGCGCGCATCGCTCGCGTACGCGATCCCGCCTCCCACCGGCCCCATGCCGAACTTCGCCGCGGGAAAACGACGACGCTCCACCCATTCGTCTCGCACCGACATCAGCACGATGCCCGACTCCGCCAGCGTCGCCACCGAGTCTCCGGCGAACTCTCCCGAACAGGACACGGCCACCTCCTGCCCCGACGGCGAGAGCGCCATGGCTGTGCACCCATGCATCCCCTCGAGGACGAGCACGCCTTCTACGCTGTCCCGCGCCGGGTCCAGCCGCGCGACTCGCGACGGCACGGACGAGACGAAGTCCTGCGAGTACCCGCCCAGCAGCACCGCCACGTCCGATCCGACCGGAAGGAGCCTGTCCGGTCGCGGGAAGTACCCCGCGGGGGCGTCATGCATGGCCAAGTACAACGGTATGCGGCCCTCGAGCGTCCGGGCCGCGGGGTCCACAATCACGATGTCGCTGCCTTCGTCGAAGGTCTCTCGTCCTGGGTCGAGGTTGGGATCGTAGCGCGTCACGTAGGCCTTGCTGGGCGACAATTGCAGGTAGTCCCGCGGATTGGCCGCAAAGCCCGTGGCCACGGACATCTGGCCGGAAGGGTTCCCGCTACGGACATCCACCCATGTGAGGACCGAGGCGGGATAGCGGTCCAGCAGAACGATTGCGTTCCCCTCCGGTCGATGCGTCGGAACCACGACGTCGCCACCCAGGGGTGCCGAGAGCCCGGCAGGGGTCGACGCGGACGACAGAAAAGAGGTGGAAAGGACCTCCCCGTCGATGGATACGAGGGATACGTTGGTGGACTGGTAGTCCGTGTTGACGACGACCAGGCCTCGTCCGCAGGCACCCGCGGTGATGTCGGTTCCCCCCGTGTTGTCGGGGGAAGCTACGTTGCACGCGAGGCTGCCCAGCAGCGTGATGACAGCGACACAGAAGGTTGTGTACCGGGACCGCACTCCGGAGAACCACAGAGGTCGCAGAAGGCACAGAAGGGTGTGCACGGAGCTGGGTGGTGCGTGTTGCCTCTGGCTCCGCCCATTCCTGGTTCGAATTGACTGCGCCTTCGGCTTCGTCGTCCTACGTGGACTCCGGCCAGCAAAGCTAGCCTCCGTCCACTCCGGGTCGCATTCCGTGTTCTCAGCTCCTAGTTGATGTCCGCCATCCGCCCATTGTCGTGGTCGAGCCTCAACCCGATAGGGACTCCGGGCACGCAGCACGAGCATGCGACACGACTCTTGAGGCAAGTTCGGCCTAGAACCAGGCTTCGACATTGGCATGGTAGCTCCTGCCTGGAAGGGGATACCCGACCGTGTCGAACTGCGGACGGTCGAGGAGGTTGCGAAGGGCGAGACGCGCGGCCACGCTGCGTTCGAGAAAGTGCGAACCGAGCTCGAGGTCGATCGTGGTGTGCGGCTCGATGACGATGAGCCCCGCAGGGTCCGCGAATCGCGACGAACGGTGCTGCACGCGAACCCCCAGCGCCACGCGGTCGAGCCGGATCGACGGCAGGGCAGGCTCGCTGAACACCTCGATTCGATTGCTCAGGACCATGCGTGACTGGAACGGAAGGATGTCATTGGCGAGGGTCCGGTCCTCCGTCGTGTCCCTGGGGTCCAGCAAGGTCACGACAAGCTCGTTGGCAAGGTGGTCCAGCCAGACCGCGCCGCTCGCGACCTCCAGCCCCGCGACGCGCGCCGCTCCCACGTTGAACGGTCGGACCACACCGAAGCTGGTCCGCTGAAATGCCACCAGCTCCGTCACCCATCGGGTGAACGCGAACACCTCGACATACCCCGCGAGATCATCCGGCGTGTCCCCCTGCCTCGTCACCCGCACACCCGCATCCACGCTCGTTCCCGCTTCCGAGGTGAGCGTCGGCGTGCCGCGAACCGTCGGCGACGTCCCGTACAGCTCTCCCAGCGTGGGGGGCCGGACGTACCGGCCGACGTTGCCGAGCACCGAAAGCCATGGAATGGCCAGCCAGCTCGCTCCCACCCGCCCGTAGGGCTCGAGCACCCCACACGTGGACGACGTGCCCGGTCCCTCCGTCGTGTGACACTCGGCGCCCGCGATGGCGTGCAGGGAGACCGTGGGGATCAGTCCCAGGGTGGTGGTCGCCGCCAGACGCGACGTGTACCGCGCGGCGTGAAGGTCATCCAGCCCGTCCGGGTCCACGGACAGACGCTCCACCGCCTGGGAGCCCAGGATGCCGACCTCGTGCGCGTCGCCGATGCGGTGCTGGACCTGGCCCTGCTGCGTGAACCGCACGGCGTGGGTGGACAGGCGGGTCGAAGGCAGGGAGAGCTCTCCCAGGGGATCGGCGATGAGGGTGCGGGCTAGCACCGCGGCGCTCGACAGGGTGAGCATGCACGGGCCCTGCGCCTCGCCGTGGTCGGACCGGGCACACGGGGTTCGCGCGGTGAGGCCGCCGAGAACCCTTCGGACCGAAGCCCGCGCGTGACGGGCCGGGATCACGGCGAGCCCGGTCGCGCCCTGCTCTCGGTCGAACACGTTTCCAAGGACCGTGACGTCGCTGCTGACCCCGAGGTCATGCCGCGAGATCGCCCAGACGTCGTTCGCCACGAAGTCGGCGTTGTCCCGGCTGCGCCGCTCGTCGTCGCCCGTGTCGAAGCGCGTTCCCCCATCATCCGTGTAGGGATAGTCGTTGCGGGCGCGGGCGTGCTGCAGGGCGACGAGGGTGGCGGACCCCTCGGACTTCACGCTGCCGGCCATCCAGGTGGAGACCTCCCCGAAGCTTCCCAAGGTCTGGCCCAGGCCCACGCCGGAGCGTTTCGGCAACCGAGGCTCGAACAACACGACCCCGCCGATCCCCAGCTGCCCGACGAACCCGGGCGCATGGCCCCGGTAGACCTCGACCCGATCGATCATCCACAAAGGGATGACCGAAAGATCCGCCGCGCCCGCCACGTCGTCGTTGAGCGGAATGCCCGCCAGCAGCACCGGCGTCTGCGCGCTCGTTGCCCCACGAACCGACGCCGTGGCCAAGTCCGCCCCGGAACCGGTGCGAGCGACCTGGACCCCCGGCGCCTGGGCCAGCACCTCCGCCGCGCTCTTTCCGGGTGATCGCAAGGCATGCCCGGAAATCACGGTCGAGGCCGCGGTCGGGTCGCGGGGGGACACCGGGGGCCGCATTCTTGCCCCGTGCACCGCGACGTCGATCACGTCTTCGTCTGCGTCGGCCTCTTGCCCTGGCTCGGGCTCGTCGAGGCGCTCCTGTGCCCAGACCGGGCCGGCCACGCCCAGCGCGAGGACCAAGGGGACAAAGAACCGAGGGGAGACGACCTGCATGAATCCGCTTCTGGAGTGAGCGCGCACTCCGTGAGGGAGCGCCGATCGGGTGATCGGCACATCTTCGAACAGGTCTTCCGACTTCCCCGGTGCCTCAGGTCGCCTTCCCAGCTTGCGCCAGTGGCTTCATGACGAGAGGAATGACGAGGTTACGGCGGCGGCTCCGTGCCGGACTCTCACCGGCTTCCCTGGGTGGCTTGGGACCCACCCCCCCGCGAAGGGGTTCGAGGACGCCGGGCATCCAAGCACACGACGAGCAGGTGCGCAAGGTGGGGTGCATTGCGCCGGCCCGGGTTTCTGACCCTTGCCCTTTCCCCTGCCCCTT
>CAZAWR010000168.1:0-12796 GCA_964488865.1 uncultured Polyangiaceae bacterium
TGGCCCCAATCCGCCTTGCGCTTCGCGCTCGGCCTTCGCTTGATTAGGGACTAGACCCAAAGCAGCGCGGAGCGCTTGTTTTGGGCCTACGGTCGGAAGAAGAGGTGGAAAGGCATGTCGATGTGCTTGCCGCCGACGATCACCTCGTACAGATGCGCCAGGAGGGGGAGGGCGCCTTCGGGCAGCTTGCCCTGGGTCACCAGGGTCGGCAAGGCGCCCCCCAGGACGCGAACGAGGTCTGCGCTCTCCAGCGTATCGCCTCGCATCTTGTCGCGCGCTTGCTCGAAGGTGAGACCCAGTCCGAGCCAGCGGCCCAGACGGCTCGATCGGCCCCCGCTCGTGGTCACGAGCATGTCGCCAGCGCCGGCGAGGTGCGGGACGTGGCTGGGGTCGCCGCCGAGCATGCGGACCACCCGATCCATTTCGAGGCACGCCTGGGCGAACACGGCCGCCTCGTAGTTGTGGTACGCGACCGGCGACGCAGTGCCACCCAGGCGCTCGTGGACCCCGACCCCGATGCCCACGGCCATCGCATAGGCATTCTTCAGGGCCGCGCACACCTCCACCGCGACCACGTCCGTGGACGTGCGGATGTGGTAGTAGGGCGTGGCAAACGCGGTCGCGAATCTCTCGAGAACTGCTTCGTCCCGCCCAGCGAACACGACCGCAGTGGGGACGCGTCGGGCCAGCTCGCCGGCGATGCACGGACCTCCGATCGCACAAGGGTGCAATCCCCCCTTGGCCGTCTCGGGCAGCGCGTCGAGGAAGACGTCGGGCAGAACGCGCAGGACGCCAGGCTCGCTCTGTTCCAGTCCTTTGGTGACGGCAATCACCGGGACGCCAGGACGCAGCCGCGGGCCGAGGACCTCGGCGGCCCAGCGCACGCCCGCCGAGCTCACCCCCACGCAAAGGAGCGACACACCGTCCAGCGCCTCGTCAAGCTCTTCCAGACCGAAGGGTCTCACCCCCTCCGGCAACGGCGACCCCACCTTCGGGTGCACGCGGTCCCGCTTCATCCCCTCCACCCAATCCGCGTCCAGGTGCGTGCCCACCAGCCGAACTTCGTGCCCCGCATCCGCGATGGGCGTGCACAGCGCCGTCCCCATCATGCCCGCTCCAACCACTGCCACCTTCGCCATGGGGTACCTTTCCGTGTGAGTCCGGAGCAGCCTAGCCGAGACCTCGCGTTCCGAGCAACTTCGCCCACGCTCGACCGGTGCCTCGGCCCTCGCGACGACGAACGGCGCACAACCCGATAGCCGCGAGCAAGAGTCCCCACCACCCGGCCCCGGACGAACCCGAGCCCCCGACCGCTGCGCACGCGCATCCCTCGGGGTCCCCGCCGTCGTCGAAATTCATGGTTTCTCCCGCTTCGGGCCCGCCGTCAGGGGTGGAGACCCCGCCGGTGCCTCCCTGGGTTCCGCCACTGCCCCCTAGCCCACCGACTCCCCCGCTGCCGCCTACACCCCCACTCCCTCCTTCCCCTGCCGCCCCTCCCGTCCCGGCCTCCGCACAGACGTCGTCTTCGTCCACCGTCCCATCGCAATCGTTGTCGACACCGTCGCAGACTTCCTCGGACGAACTCGTGACCTCGGCACACTGCGTATTGCCTTCCACGCAGCGAAGCTCACCGGGATTGCACGCCCCGAGCAGCCCCGTGTCACATACCCCTCCGGGATCGGGCCCCGCGCAAGCCCCCCACCCTCCCCACTTGCAGTCCGACCCGCACTGCCTCGTCTGGTTCCCACAGTCCCCGCACGTCTGGGATTGCTCCTCCCCCGGGGAACAATCACACAGGCTGCTCTTGAGTACGATGTAGCCCCCGTCGAAGTACGAGGCATCGTACGTCCAATCCCGCACGCCGTAGTTGCCCCAGCAGTTCATCTCGCTGACGGTGATGGTGGACCCGCTCACGGAGGTCACCCAGGCCACGTGGCCGTAGGTGCCGGAGGCCCTGCAAGCGATGCTGTTCACGACGGGGTAGTCGAGGACCTCGTAGGCGGGGTCGTTGGCAGCGACACCGGCCCAGGTGTTGGCGTTGCCGAGCATGGGCACGACCACGCCCCAGTGACAGCAAGCGGACTGCCACGCCCACCACGTGCAGTTGCCGCCGTTGTCGCAGCAGGGAAACGGGTTGGGGCCCCCGCATGTGCAGTCATCCGTCTCGGGCCCGCACTGGTATACAGCGTGTGCCGGGGAGACGACGAGGCCCGAGGCGAGGACGAGCCACGGGAGGAAGGTGGTTCGTTTCATCGCCCTTCTCCCTTCGCAAACGACCCGAGCACGGTGTCGAAGGCCTCGCGGGCTGCGAGGTCCTCGCCGTCGGCGCAGGTGACGGCCACCATGTGCTTGCCCGTCCCGAAGACGGCGGTGACGACGTTCGGGGCCTGGCACGACCGAGGTGGGTCGGCCACGATGGCGAGTCGTCCTTCCTTGCCCACCTTGCGCTCCTGGAGGGTCACGCCTCCGTTTCGAAGGTACGCCGCATGGGCATCGATCCAGGCAGTGGGCGCCAGTCCTTCGGGGTTGTCCCACACGTCCACGCGGACGACGAGGTGATCGTCCTGGCTGATCTCGAACCGCTCCTTGACCTTGTGCGCGGGCGTGGTCGGGTCGAATCGGGTGGCGCGAACGCGCAGTGGCGCAGGCATGGCGAAGCGCCATCGTGACGCTGGGTCGGCGTAGGTGACGAGAAGGCCCGGGTGGGGCGACTCGACGGCTTGCTCGACCGCCGCGGGCGTGGGATCCGTGGCCTCTGGGGAGCAGGCGAGGAGCGCAACCAACGCGAGGGGTGCACAACGGTTCATGGTAGGAATCATCCTCTGACGCGCGAAGGAAGGCAAGGCGCATACCCGCGCTCTGTCCCCGGGGCGGCAAGTCTGTGCTAAGGAAGAGCCATGCGCGACAAGCACCGACGGGCTGGACGACCCAGGGGCACGAAACACACGTTGGCGGCGTGCGTGCCTTTCGCGTGGAGCTTGTTCGTGCTGGTTTCTTGCTCGACCTCGGACGGCTCGGGGGCTGCGAGCGGGGGGCAGGGCGGCACGGGCGGCGGAGAGACGGGCGGCGCGGGGGGACAGGGCGTGGACGCCGGACCCTGGCCGGATCTGCCGGACGGAGGGAGCGATGTCGACGCGTCGGGGGGCGGCGGGACCGGGGGGACGAGCCAGGTCGACGCCGGTCCGGTTTGCCCCTGTCTCGACGGGGTCGACAACTTCTGTCTCTACTTCCCGCACGACATCGCGGGCTGCGAGATGATCTCGCCCGGAGGGTATTGCGACCCGAACGGGGACGGCGACTTCACGGACGCGGACTGGATCCGTGGGTTCAGCGAGTATGCGACGGCGTGCTCGACGGTCTGCGGTGACGAGGTGTGCAGCGCGCCATCGGAGAACTGCGAGACGTGCGAGGGAGACTGCGGGCCCTGCGCTGCGGGCTGCAGCGACGGGATGTGCAACGGGTCCGAGAACTGCCTCTCATGCCCTCAGGACTGCCCCATGGGCGCATCCGTGGCTTGCAGCAAGCTGGGCGCCCACAACATCGCGGACACGGGTCCGTTCTACGACTTTCTGGGGGGATGCCCTCGGATCGCGAAGTGGCTGGGCGGCGAAGGCAGCGCGCCGGCCACGGGATTCGCCCAGTTCGACGAGATGACGGCGTACAAGTGCGCTTGTGGGGGCACCACCGTGCTTCGCGTCTATGGGGCCCCGGGCAATTACACTTCTGGCGTCGACCTGTGGAATGCCAGGTACAAGTTCCTCGAGTCGGCGATGCCCTGGCAGAAGGCTGCGGTGGACTACCTGGAGTCGGACAACGAGTGCGACGCGGGCCGGTGCTGGTTCCAAGCGGGTGACCCGACCTACTCCCCTTCGGTAGCCGCCATGCAAGACTATGCCACCTTCCTCTCGGAGTGGATCGATCAGGCCGTCGCGCACGGGTTCAAGCCGCTCGTGGGCAACTTCTCGGTAGGGAGCCCGGGCGGTGACATGGAATCCTGCGCGGGAAGCGCGATGCTTGCGTTCGGAGCGATGGTTCCGGCCCTGTTGAAGGCGCGGGACGCGGGCGGGGGGTGGGCGTATCATGCCTACACGAATAGCTGGGGCTACGACGCAACCGCCGGGATGATGCCCTACTTGGCATTCCGCTACCGAAAGCTGGTGGCCTGTTTCCCGGACCTCGCCACGGTTCCGCTCATCTTCACGGAGGCTGGCTTCGACAAGGGGGGCAACGCGCAGCTCGATGGCTACCTGGCCAACGGGGGGTGGAGTGACTATGCGCCCTGGTTGGCCTGGTTCGAGAGCGAGATTGCGAAGGATTCTTACGTACGTGGCGCCCTGCTCTACACATTTGCGCCCCCCGGTGTCTGGGAGAGCTTCCGCCTCGACGATCATGCGGGGGAGTTGCGAGCGCTCCTTGGTGCGCCCACGTGCACGCCGTAGCGTGCTCTAAGGACGAACAACCCGCACCGGCCGTCCCTCGATGTACCCACGATACCCCTCCGGGCGAAGCTGGAAGCGGGGCCCGTCGTCATCTGCCCACGCGAACCCGTAGGTCTCGGGGCGATACAACTTCATAACATCCCATAACGCCTCGATCGCCTGCTCGAAGTGCGCTTCGTCGAACGCAGGACCCTGGAACACCATCATCTTGCAGGCGGGAAGGTCCATGACCTCGAACCCGGCCGGGATCTCCCAAGTCCCCTCCGTCGGCACCTCGACCCCCTGCACGTACGTGGATGTCCCCGGCCGCTTCATCGCCTCGGGAAGCCACATGCCTAGGGGCTCCTGCACCGCGCCGTCGATGCCAGACAGCACGTCCCATACGTCACAGCCAACCTCCTCGCAGTACTCGAAGTAGTGGGTAGCCTTCACGCCTCGCTTGACGATCATGCGTCGTGCGGGACGGTCCAGCACCTGAACGAACACGGTTTGCATGGGGGTCTGAGCCACGGAAATCTCTCCTTGCTGCCTCCGTAGGTACCCATCCCGGAGCTGTGGGGGCAGGAACAGCTCGACGGACGTCTTCGACTTTCTGAAGCGGTTCGGCGACACACCGAACTGCCGTGCAAACGCGCGCGTGAAGCCTTCGTGGGAGTCGAACACGAAGTCGAGCGCCACGTCGAGGACGCGGCGTTGCGATCCCCTGAGGTTCTCCGCTGCCTCGGAGAGGCGCCGCGACCGGATGTACTCGAAGGGGGACTTGCCGGTGAGGTCTTTGAACAGGCGCGCCGCGTGCCAGGGGGAGTAGCGAGCGGCACGGGCCAGCGCCAGCATGGTGATCTCCTCGCGCAGGTGGGCCTCGATGTGGTCCTGCATCCGCTGCACAGCCTTGATCTTGTCCCACCGGGTCATCACGTCGTCACCTCGGATTCGATTCGATCCTACCGATACCCACGGGACGTTTCTTGACCGTCCGTGCGATTCGACGTGTCGTGGGCGCGGCGCGTTCCCAGGGCGCGCTTGTCGCTCGGGAGACGGGGTGATAGCTTGGCTCGGTGGTTCTGGTCACGTCAGGTCCTTCCGCGTTGGGGCGCTACCGTCTCCTGGGACGGATCGCCTCCGGGGGCATGGCCGACGTGTACGCCGGGTGCGTGAAGGGCGAGGCGGGCTTCGAGCGCGTGGTAGCGATCAAGCGCATGGCCACGGCGCTGGCGCAAGACGAGGAATTCGTCACGATGTTCCTCCAAGAGGCCAAGCTCGCGGCCCAGATCCGCAGCGCCCACGTCGTGCAAACGCTGGACCTCGGCCGCGGCGACGATGGGACGCCCTATTTGGTGATGGACTTGGTGGTGGGGGCGAGCGTCGCGAAGCTCGCTAAGCGGGCGGCGGAGCGTTCGCTCAAGGTGCCGGTGGACGTGGCGGTGAGCATCTTGCTGGACACGTGCCAGGGGTTGCACGACGCGCACGAGGCCACAGCGCGCGACGGGACCCCGCTGGGCATCGTGCATCGCGATGTCTCGCCCCATAACATTCTGGTGGGCGAAGATGGGCTGGCCCGGGTCGCCGACTTTGGCATCGCACGGGCACTGGACTCCTCCGCCGAGGGGACGCGCGATCACCTGCGGGGCAAGCTGGCGTACTTCTCCCCGGAACAAGCCAGGGGCGAGACCCTCGACCGTCGCTCGGACGTGTTCTCCCTCGGCATCGTGGCGTGGGAGATCCTCACGGGCGAGCGCTTGTTTCGAGCGGACCACCCCGTCCGCACGCTCACGCGGGTGATGCACGACGCCATCGCGCGCGTCGACACCCTGAGAAAGGACGTCCCCGAGCAAGTGGCGGTGGTGGTGGAGCGTGCGCTCGAGCGGGAGATTGCGAGCCGATACCCGACCGCAGCGGACCTGGCGTCGGCGCTCCGGAAGGCCGCGCTCGAGGCAGGCCTGCAACCGCACACGTCGGCCGTGAGCGCTTTTCTTGCCACGTGCTGTGCCTACGAGATCGATCACATCGGCGCGCTGCTCCGCACGAGGACGTCCTGGGTGACCGGGTCCCCGGAACCGCTGGCGCTCGAACCCCTCGACGGCGTGGACCGGTCCACGACCGCGCCGGATGTGGACCCTCCGAGCACGACGGAGCGCACGACGCAACCGTTTCATCTGGTGCAGTCACACGTCGGTCTGGCGCCCGCGGGCGTGTCGAAGTTCCGCGGAACCAGGATAGCGATAGGGATCATCGTTGCGCTCGTCACGGCCCTGATTCTCGTGTTGAGCTTCTGGCCCAAGGCTCCGACTGCCACGCAAGAGCCCCCCGCCTCCGTGGCCGTGCAGGGGCCTCCCCCACCCCCGTCCAACCGGGACCTGCTCCGCGTAGGAACTTCCTTCTTCCACGCGATCCCCACGACCCACCTCGCCCCCGCGATCTTCTGGTCCACCGTCGAGGCGTCGCCAGAAGGCCGCGTGAAGGCCAGCTTCGTCCGCCAGGTTCCGACCCTGGAGAACGGCATGGCCCGCATCCTTCCGGGGGGAAGGCTCGAGGTACGCTGGGAGCTGCTGCCGGGGTTGCGTTGGTCCGACGGGAGCCCGGTGGGGTCGGACGACCTTCTGATGTCCCACAAGCTCCTTCCCAGCGCTCGGGCGATCGAGGCGCACAGGGTCGACGAGACGACTGCGGTGTTCGTGTGGAGTGACCACTGGGCCGAGGCGGTACAAGGGTTCGAGCCGTATCCCTCGTCCGTGCTGGAGCCGCATGTGCTGAAGGGAGGACCGGAGGCCGCACGGGAGGTTCGCAGGACACAGCCGACCCCGGGTCTGGGTCCTTATCGGGTCAAGGAGGCACGGATCGGGGAGCACATGTTCATCGAGGCCAATCCACACTTCGCCGGCCCGCCACCGTCCATTGCCCGGATCGAGCTTCTGTGCGCCCAGAGCTCCGCTCAGCTGGTGGACGCCTTCGAGCGCGGAGACCTCGACCTCATCGTCCCCAACTCCATCACCGTCGACCAGGCGGAAGCGTTGCGAAAAAAGCGCCCCGACGCGGTGCACATGCGTGTGTCTCCGCACTACGTGCTGGTTCAGCCGGACCTCTCCCACCCGCTGCTCGCCTCGGTGGAAGCAAGGCAGGCGCTGCTGACCGCCTTGGACAGGATGAAGCTGACGCGAGAGATCTATGGGAGAACGGACCTCGTGGCCCATTGCCCCGTTGTGGGGCTGGGTCCGGGCGCTATCGCCACGTACTCCTTCGATCGAGCCCGGGCTTCGTCGGAATTCCAGCGCCTGAAGCTCGCCGGCGCATCCCTCCCGCTTTACCACAGCACGTGGTCCATGGACGTCCGCATCGCAAACCTCGTGCGCGACGACCTCCAGGCGGCAGGACTCACCATCACGCTCCAATCGGTCGATCGCGTCTCCGAGCTGTTCCGGAAGGGACGACATGGGGGCCTCGCGCTCTACTCCCTACGAGACGTCGGACCCGAAACCGTAGCCGCGCACTTCAACTTGCCCTCCCTCGGGGCCGACTACGACCGTTCCGTCCGCCACTCGGGCTTCGACGACGGCGTGGCGTCCCTTCTCGATCGCGAAGAACGCGCCATGGACCCGTTGCGACGCGTCCAGCTGCTCCAAGAGCTTTGGATTGCCTACGCGGAACGACTCCCCACCCTTCCCCTCGCCTTCCTGCTCGAACGGGTCGTCGTGGACCCTCACCTGCGCGGCTGGGACGGCAACCCTTCCCAGCGCTTCGGTGCGGACATCGAGCGTTGGTACTTCGTCCGGTAAGCCCCGCCACCGATGTGCTATGACTTCCCCATGCACTTGCGAGCTTCCCTCGCCGCAGCCGTCGCAGCCTTTGCCCTGCTGCTGCCCCTCGCCCCTACCTTCGGCATCCAGACCGCCCACGCCCACACTTTTGTCGAGATGTCCGTCGACTACCTCGCGAAGGCGTCCAGCCGCGTGATCGTCGGCGTCCCCGTCGACGAGATGTCCGTCTGGGAACCCACAGACGGCGGCCAGCGCATCGTCACGTACCACCGAGTCCAGGTGCAATCGAACGTCGTCGGCGAAGGTCCCCAGGAAGTCTGGGTCCGCAGGCTCGGCGGCGTCGTCGAGGGCGTGGGACAGATCGTGCACGGCGCGGCCACCTTGCGCACCCATCAACCCGTCCTGCTCTTCCTCGTCGCACGGACCGACGGCACACTGTCGGTGGTGGGCATGGAACAGGGGTGCTTCCCCGTGCACGTCTCCAAGGATCGAAAGGCGACCCTCGAGCGGCGCCGGATTTCGCACGCGCCGGTGCCTGCGGGGCCAGGGCCCAAGCCCTCGTCGACCCTCGAGGGCCTGTCGTTCGAGGAGGCCAAGCGCATCATCCTGGAGGCGCGATCCCGCAATGCGAGGTAAGCGCCGGGCTGCCCGCACGGTCCTTGCGGGTCTTGCCGCCCTGGTCGTCGTCACCTCGGCCCAGCAAGCGCTTGCGTTCTGCCGCACCACCACCTGCGATCCGAGCAAGGTCGACTGCAACCCCGCCCCCGGCGAGGAGTGCACCAGCCTCGGCAAGGGCCTCTACTGGCCCAACCGATGCGTGGGCTACAGCCTGCAACAAGACGCTTCCCCCACCGTTGCCTACGACACGTTCGCCGAAATCACGCGGCGTGCCTTCCAGTCCTGGCTCGCCGCGGACTGCAGCCAGGGAGAGGGCCCCAGCATCGATCTCACGGAGTTCGGCCCCATCTCTTGCGACGCCGTCGAGTACAACCGCTACGCGGGCAACGCCAACGTCATCATGTTCCGGTCCGTGGCCTGGCCCTACAGCTCTTCGTCGCACACGCTCGCCCTCACCACCGTCACCTTCAACACGGAGAACGGTCACATCTACGACGTGGACATCGAGGTGAACGCGGCCCAGGTGGCGATCACCACCACGGACAGCGACGTGAAGTACGACCTCGAGGCCATCTTGGCCCACGAGCTCGGCCACTACTTCGGGCTCGCCCACTCGGGCGTCTCGACCGCCACGATGTACAGCAAGTATGCGAGGGGGACGATCGACCTGCGCTCCCCGGAAGCCGATGACCACGCGGGCATCTGCGCGATCTATCCCGTGGACCGCGAAGCCGCAGCGTGCGACCCCACCCCTCGCCGGGGCCTGCAGCTGGACTGCGGCGACGGGTCCCCCCCTGACGAGAATGGGTGTGCGGCTTGTGCCGTGGGCGCGTCGCACACGGCGCCGTGGAGAGCCGCTGCCTGGATCGCGGCCCTTGCCTGGCTGGCGACGCGAAGGCGACACGGTTCCGCTGCGACGATGAACGGATGACAGACATCAACCAGGAGCTGAGAACACGGAAGGCGATCCGGAGTGGACGGAGGCCAGCTCTGCTGGCTGGAGTCCACGGAGGACGACGAAGCCGAAGGCGCAGTCAACAGAGAACCAGGAACGGGCGGAGTAAAGCGCAACTCGCACGGCCTACCTCCACACCACCCTTCTGTGCCTTCTGCGTCCTCTGTGGTTCTCCGGAGTGCGATCCGGGTGCCCACTTCCGGCACTCGGTACGAGGAAGAGGAACACGGAATGCGAAGGGCAATACCATCGCGTCTCGGAAGCTTGTCATGACGCCTGCGGCTTGGGACCCATCGTAGCCATGACCTCGATTTCGCCACGGCCTAACGTGATTCGGTATCCCCTCGCAAGTGACTCGGGCCCTGGCGGGGCCCCCGTGTCTTTCGTCGACACGCCCGAGGGACTGCTGCGCCTGCTACAGGAGATGAGAGAAGCCGGTCGCGTCGCGGTGGACATCGAGAGCAACGGGATGTTCGCGTACCACCCGCTGGTGTGCACGGTCCAGCTCGCCTGGGAGACGAAAGAAGGGAGCACGCGGGTGGCCGTCGTCGACACGCTGGCGGTCCCGCTCGCTTTGTTGTCGGAGCTACTCGGCAATCCGCGCGTGCTCAAGGTCATCCACGATCTGGCCTTCGACGCACGGATGCTCCGGGCCGAAGGCGTGCCGCTGCGGTCGGTGCGTGACACCTCCGTAGCGGCCACGTACCTCGCGAAGCCGGGCACCGGGCTCGCTTCGCTGCTCGCCGCAGAGCTCGATGTGCACGTGAGCAAAGAGATGCAGAACTCCGACTGGGCCCGACGGCCTCTGTCGGACGAGTCGCTCGCGTACCTGGCGGGGGACGTGTCCCATCTGCTGCAACTGGACGCGCTGCTCGCGCGGCAGGTGCGTGAAGCGAGGATCGCGGACGAGGTGGCGACGGAGACGGCGTACCGGCTGGTGGATGCGCTCGAGGCGCCCCCGGAGCCGGAAGCGCCCCACGTTCGTATTCGCGGGGCGGAGAAGCTGAGCGAGGTCGGCTGGCGCGTGATCGAGGCGATCGCGCGGACGAGAGAGGAGCTGGCGCGTGACAAGAACCTGCCTCCGCAGAGGGTCCTCGGGGACAGGTTGCTGGTGGCGATGGCGGAGCGCCCGCCGCAATCGGACAGGGAGCTTCTGCGCATCGGACTGGTCAAGAGGCTGAGGGATGACGAGCGCGCGGCACTGTTGGCGTGCATCACCACAGCGGTCGCGGAGACGCGAGCTCGACCGGGTTCGACCCAGAGGCCACCGCCCCCGGCTCCGATGCCAGCAGGGCTGCTCGCCATGCGCAAGAGCGTCGAGAAGCGACTGCAAACCTGGCGGCGTGCGGAGGCGGAGCGACGCCGCGTACACGAGCAGGTCGTGCTCCCGACCCACTGCATCCGGTGGATCGTGGGCAAGTCGCCCGCCACGGCCGAGCAGATCGCGTCGCTACCGGGGCTGGGAGCGGCGCGTGCGGAACGGTACGCCAAGCATCTCGCCGAGCTGACCGCGGGGTCATGAGAGGCCCGTTGCTCGTGTCGGCAGGCGAGCCCTCCGGGGACCGCATCGCGTCCATGACGCTGCGCGTGCTCACGGACTCGCGCGCCGACCTGCATCCCTTCGGCATGGGCGGCGACGGCTGCGCGGGGTCTGGCATGGACGTCGTCGTGCCCCTCGCCAACGTGGCAACGATGGGCTGGCTGCCCGTGGCGGGTCAAGCGTGGGCGTTGCAGCGCGCCTTCCGTACGGTGCTGTCCGAGGCCCGCCGTCGGCGTCCTTCCCTGGCCCTGCTCGTTGGATTTACGAGCTTCCATCAGGCGCTGGGTCGGCGGCTGCGCGCTCTCGGGGTGCGCGTGCTGTGGTGCGTGGCCCCTCAGGTCTGGGCGTGGCGTCCCTCGCGCCTGTCCACACTCCGTCGTAGCGTCGACCGGCTCGCGGTCCTCTTTCCCTTCGAAGAACCGCTCTGGCGTCGCCATGGCTACGACGTTCGCTACGTCGGGCACCCGGCGGTGGAGCTGACGACTGCACGCGGAGCGGGAGAGTTGCCGCGGCGCCTGGCGGTGCTGATGGGCAGTCGCGTGCAGGAGGTTCGTGCGACCGCGGGGCCATTCCTCGAGGCGGCCCGCACGTGGCAGCGGGACAACGCGGACTGGGAGGTGCATGCGGTTGTCTCTCCTGCGCTCCCCGCGCGTTGGGAACGGTGGTTGATGCAGAGGTTGGAAGCCGCGGGGCTGCGCTGCGTCATGGCGGACCGGCGGGTGGGGGCGGCTCCCCGCATGCAGGAGTATGGTCTGGCCCTCTGTGCTTCTGGAACGGCTTGCCTGGAGGCGGCCATCTCGGGCGTCCCTCCGGTGATCGGGTACCGGTGCGATGCGTTCTCTGCGTTCGTGGCACGGAGACTCCTTCTCACGCGTCACATCGGACTGCCCAACATCGTGCTGGGGGAGCGAGCGTTTCCGGAGTTGGTGCAGCGGGATTTGCGCGCGGACCGGGTTGTGGCGGCGCTTTCTTGCCTGCGAGACGACGAGGGCGCGAGGACGGCTTGCGGAAGGGTGCGTGAGATCCTCGAGTTGGACGACGGGCTCTCGTTTGGTGACCGCGTCGCGAGGATGCTGGCCGAGATGGCGTAGCGGGGCGGCCCAATGACACACCCAGGCCGTCCCGTGACACACCCTGGCACAACGCAAAAGCATACAACGCGAAAAGCGGCGCATGTCGATGTGGCCCGAGCGTTGCAACCTCGTCGTCACGGAGGAACCCATGAGCCTAGCCAAGACCGCGCCTTCGCCCCGATCGACCGTTCGACGCCCCAACTACCCCGTAGTGTTGGCCGCGAGTGCGATGCTTTTGCTGGCGGCGTGCGGGGGAAAGGTGGAGGGAGACGACGGTTCGGACGGTGAGGCTGCGGGGAGCGCTGGACAGGGGCCCGTGCCCATGCCCACGGGCGCCGGGTCGGGAGGGTCCTACGACCCTGGCACGGGGGGGACGGTCGATACCGGTGGAACGGGGGGGACGGTCGATACCGGTGGAA
>CAZAWR010000169.1:0-12473 GCA_964488865.1 uncultured Polyangiaceae bacterium
CGGTGCCGCCCGTTGCTCCGCCGGTGCCGCCCGTTGCTCCGCCGGTGCCGCCCGTTGCTCCACCCGTGCCGCCCGTTGCCCCACCCGTGCCGCCCGTTGCCCCACCCGTGCCGCCTTGTCCTGCGATCCCCGCGGCTCCCCCGTCGCCTCCGGTGCCGCCGCTCCCACTCGACGCCGCGGTGCCTGCGTCGCCGGTTCCCGTCGGGAACGGGACGTCTTCTCCACCCCCGCAGCCCAGCCACCCGACCGCTGCAATCAAGGCCCATGAAAGGACGCGCATGCTAGAACTCCTCGAGCTGTTCATGAACCTTGCAGTGTAGCACGGGCGCGCAGGGGCCACGCCCATGCTACCGTGATGGGTGCCCATGACCGCACCCACCGATCCCGAGGAACTGCGCCGTCGCTACCGGTATCGGACCCTGATCCTTCGAGGCAAGTTGCGCCTCTCGCTCGGTGCCGCGCGCGCCCTGGTGGGACCGGACTGTGCCTACCATCTGTACCGAGGTATCGGCGTAGGCGGCGTAGACCTCGCCCATCTCGTGAACGCCGCGGACGATCGCATCCCCGCAAACGTCACGGTTGATCGTGAGGAAGCGTCGGGTGCTCTCGGTTCCTCATCGATCCAACCACGCGCAGAACCAAACGAGCCGTCCTGACGAAACCGCCACGGAAGGAAGCGCGAAACGCTCCGATTGCCGAGCGGGACGTTGCGGTAACGCGATCCGCGGCGCTATGGTCCGGAACCACGAACGGTAGCGATGGCTGTTCGCACGTTCGTGCTCGCGGCGTTCTTGGCGCCATCAAAAAGGAGAGTTCCCGTGAGCTTCTGTATCAAGATCGACTCGGCCAGTGGCCAGCGGTACATGGCAGTCCAGCAGAATGGAAAGGCCATCCTCGCAAATCCTCTCACGAACAAGGGGTCCGCGTTCACCAAGCGCGAACGCCGGGAGCTCAATCTCACCGGGCTGCTTCCCCCCGTCGTGAGCTCGATGAAGCGGCAGCTGGACCGCACTTACGAAAACTTCTCCATCAAGCCCACGGACATCGAGAAGTTCGTCTACCTCACCGCCCTGCACGACCGCAACGAGACGCTCTTCTACCGGCTCGTGTACGAGCACATCGACGAGATGATGCCGATCGTCTACACGCCCGTCGTGGGGGAGGCTTGCCAGAAGTTCTCGCACATCTACCGTGACGAGCGAGGGCTCTTCATCAGCTACGAAGACCGCGGCGAGATCGAAACCATCCTCCGCAACTCCGGCCTCGAGAACCCGTCCGTCATCGTCGTCACGGACGGCGAGCGCATCCTCGGACTCGGCGACCAAGGCACGGGCGGCATGGGAATCCCGATCGGGAAGCTGTGCCTCTACACGATCTGTGCTGGCGTGTCGCCGCTCGGCACGCTGCCCATCACCCTCGACGTCGGGACCGACAACGAAGAGCGACTCATCGACCCGCTGTACCTGGGCCTGCGACGCAAGCGCGTTCGCGGCGAAGAGTATCAAGCGTTCATCGACGAGTTCGTGGCCGCCGTGAAGAAGGTCTTCCCGAACGTGGTGCTGCAGTGGGAAGACTTCTTGAAAGAGAACGCCATCAAGCAGCTGCGCAGGTTCCGCGACGAGCTGTGCACGTTCAACGACGACATCCAGGGCACGGCCGCTGTCGTGGTGGCGGGACTGTTCGGCGCCCTTCGGATCACCAAGAAGGCGATCAAGGACCAGCGTGTCGTCATCGCTGGCGCCGGAGCCTCGGCGCAGGGTATCTCCGACCTCATCGTCTCGGCCTTCTGCGAGACGGGAATGACCCAAGCCGATGCGACGGCGTGCATCTGGACGGTGGACAGCAGGGGGCTGGTCACGAAGGACAGAACAAACCTCGAGGAGTTCAAGGCCACGTATTCGCGCCCCACGCAGGAGGTTCAGCGTTGGGATTGCCGTGACCGCAGCAAGATCTCGTTGGCCGAGACCGTGCGAAACGTGAAGCCGACCATCCTGATCGGTACCTCCGGAACGCCCGGAACTTTCACGCAAGAGGTGGTCGAGGCCATGGCCGAGGTCAACGAGCGTCCGATCATCTTCCCGCTCTCGAACCCCACCTCGAAGACCGAGTGCACGCCCGAGCAAGCCATCGAGTGGTCTGGCGGTCGCGCCATCGTCGCCACCGGAAGCCCCTTCGCGCCCGTTCACTACCGTGGCAAGGAGTACCGGATCGGGCAATGCAACAACGCTTTCATCTTCCCAGGCGTGGGCCTCGGCTTGGCCGTGAGTCGCGCCAGGCGCGTGAGCAACAACATGTTCCTGGACGCCGCGAAGGCTCTTGCCGAGAAGGTCACTCCCGAGGACATCGAAACCTGCGCCGTCTATCCCCAGCTGACGCGGATTCGCGAGTGCTCCCACGCGGTGGCTTGTGCGACCATCCGGCGCGCGGTGAGCGAAGACGTCGCGGACCCCGAGATTCTCGAGAACCTCGAGGAGACCGTCAAGAGCGCGATGTGGTTCCCTGAGTACCTGCCCGTCCGCTACGAACCCTGAGCTTCTCGTCAGCCCCCTCTCCCACAACGCATGACGCGGGCCGCGTCGCGAACGTCAAGAAGCGTCGCGCACGTGCCTGCTGTATACTTCGTGCAATCAGACTCACGGACATCCCGTGACAGCGCAGGCAACGTTCGATTGGCAACCCATGACGGCGCGAACATTCGATGGACGCATGCGCTGGCCTCGCCTAGCGTTGTATCGCTTGCTTTTCCACGACGACGATCTCGGAGGGGTGTGTCATCGCGCCCGTGTCGCAGAAGTCGTCCGACTTCGGCAACGCGAACCCGGCCAACGGCTGGACTTGCATGCAACGACTCAGCTGGCAGTTCGACCTGGTCAAGGGAACCGCCCCCGATCAAGCCGCTGCACGCTGAATGTGGGTCGGGCGCCCCGGCACCACGGGAGTCCTGGACCCAAAGAGGCAAACACAACGCGTGCGGTCGGAACGGTCGGCACGCGAGAGCAAAGGAGACGGAGCAATGCACAACGTGTGGATGGTGGGAGCCTTCGCCTTGTTGACGGGGGTGCTCGCGGCTTGCGGGTCGGACGACAGCGACAGCGACGCGACGGGCGGCAGCGGCGGAGGCGCTGCGACGGGCGGCAGCGGTGGAGGCGGAGAATCGTGGGAGGTCGTCCAGTCGTGTGATTTCCCGGACCAGTTCTGGTGCATGACCTTCGAGTGCGACGCGAACGCGGGCTTGGTATGCGAGAACATGCATACTGCGGCGGCGTCGTCCGGCTGCGCGCTTAGCGGGGTGCAGACGATCGGCGTTGGATGCACGAAGGACAAGTCCATCGGCACTTGCCATGAGGCGGCGTCAGGCAGTTCCCGCTCGTACGTGACGAATTACGAGGGCAACCCGCTCACGGCCGCGGAGATGCAGGAGTCGTGCACCGCAAAGCAGGGAACGTGGACCGTTCCCTGAGATCGCTCGGCTCGACTGCACGGTAGATCTTGTGACGCGCAGCCACGAGCTGGGACCCCGGGAGGAGTTCCGGGACAACGGCACCCACAAGGCACTCGACGAGTGGTTCGAGGATCCCAGAGCCGTTGAGCGCTCGCCCTGCTGCTTCAGATCAGGCTTCCCGCGCCTCGGACACGAGATACCTCTTCGCCACGTGCAAGAAATCCCGAAGCTGATCCGCGACCCAGAGCTCGTCCTTCCCCAGCTCCACCGCCATCAGCCTCGCCACCTTCGGCGAGGCCTCGATCGCAGCCTGCGCGTCGAAGAGCAACGCGCGGGTGCGTCGCGCGAGCACGTCGTCGACCGTGCGCGCCATCTCCTCCCGCACAGCCCACACAACCTGCCCCGCCACGATCGGAAGACGGGGGTGAAGCCGCTCGCCGTGCTCCGGGTGGCGACGCAGTGAGTCCTGGATGGCCGGGGCGTCGGACCCGTAGAAGGCCAGATCCCCGAACTTCTCAGCGTATCGATGGTAGCCGTGGATGCGAAGCTGCGCCGTCACACACGGCTTGGGCTCGAGGTCCGCCACGACCATCGCGTTGTCCACCAGGTCCTCCGCCATGTGACGGCACGTCGTCCACTTTCCCCCCGCGATCGTCACGAGCCCCGTCTTGGTCACCGTGATCGTGTGGTCCCGGCTCAGTTGCGACGTGTTCGCGTCGTCCGCGGCCTTCACCAGCGGGCGAATGCCGGAAAACACGCTGAGAATGTCGTCGCGGCCCGGCGATCGGTCGAGGTACCCCTCGGCGTTCTCGAGGATGAAGTCCACTTCCTGCCGCGTGGGCCAGGGCTCCAGCTGGTAGTCCGACGTCGGCACATCGGTGGTGCCGATCAGCACCTTGTCGTACCAAGGGATGGCGAACAGCACGCGGCCGTCCGCGGTGCGCGGCACCATGATCGCGTTGTCGCCCGGGAGGAACGACCGGTCGAGCACGATGTGGACACCCGTGCTGCCGGCGATCATGCTGCGCGCCTCGGGATCGTTCATGCGACGCAACTCGTCCGCGAACGGCCCGGTGCAGTTGATGATCACCTTGCCACAAATCGTCCACTCCTTGCCGCTCTCCTGGTCCTGCACGACCACCCCGTCGACGAAGCCTTCTCCGCTCTTGGTAAGGGCGATGACGCGGGCGTAGTTCAGCAAGGTGGCGCCCTGCTCCGCTGCGGTCTGCGCCATGTTCAAGAGCATGCGCGCGTCGTCGAACTGGCCGTCGTAGTAGGCGACCCCGCCACGCAACCCGTCGAGGGAGATGGTGGGGATGCGCTCGACCGTCTCCTGGATGCTGAGGATCCGGCTGCGGCCGAAGCCGTAACGGCCCGCGAGCATGTCGTAGACCTTCATGCCGATGCCGTAGAACGGGGCCTCCCACCAGGTGTAGTTGGGCACGACGAAGCCGAGGTCGTGGACGAGGTGCGGCGCGTTCTGCCTCATGATGCCGCGCTCGTGCAGGGCGCCCATCACCAGGGGAAGGTTGCCCTGCTGCAGATAGCGCACACCGCCGTGCACGAGCTTGGTGCTGCGGCTGCTGGTGGCCTTTCCGAAGTCCGACTGCTCGAGGAGCAAGACCTCGTAGCCCCGGGATGCAGCGTCGAGCGCGCCGGCCACACCCGTGGCTCCCCCTCCCACGAACACCATGTCCCAGGGGTCTCGGTGATCTTCCACTCTCGCAAGCATCTCTTCGCGTCGCATGCGTCGTCCTCTCTCGGGCCAGGGCGCAAGCAAACCAACGGGGCAAGGTTCGCGCAAGGGGGAAGGTTGCCGCACCCATCCGCCAAGCATTGCGCGCGCGTTCGTTCCGCTCACACACCCGGAGCCTGTGAGAGGGATGGTGTGCTTCCGTCGCGGGCGCACTTCCGCGTTCGTGTTCTTGCGGGTCGATCCACCCCTGCGGTGCTAGCCCCAAATCAAGCGCTCCGCGCTGCTTTGGGTCTAGGTTCTTCCAAGGGGGCTTTCGAAAAGCCCCCTCGCCGCGCTCATCGCGGCTCACCCCAAAACGCCTCGCCTTTGGCTCGGATAGCCCCAACCCAAGCACGTTCTTCGAACGGTGCTTGATTTGGTGCTAGCCTCAACGCTGGCTGGGCACGCATTTCCACGGGGGGAATCGCGGGAGAGAATCGACGCTCGGCCGGGGGGAGGGGATGATGGTCTCCACAGCAGTCGTGTTGATCAATGTCGAGGCGCGTGCGGCGCGGGTCGTTTACGAGAAGCTTCGGGGTACCCACGGGGTTCAGCAGGTCGACGTGGTCTCTGGACCGTACGATCTGGTCGCGGTGGTGCAGAGCACGGACTTCGCTCAACTCGGCAAGCTGGTGCTGGATAGAATCCGGCACGTGGAGGGCGTCACGGAGACGGTGACGTGCTGGGTGATCCCGGTCGAAAACTGACCGGCGGGGCACGCGGGACGACCCTTGCCGGGCGCGACCCGAGGCGTAGACTGCGGGGCATGCGAGACGTGTTCCCACGACTTGGCCTGTGCCTTGTGCTCGGTGGCGCAGTGGGCTTCTGGGCGTGTGCCGCGGGTCAGGAAAGCTCGCCGCGGACCTTCGCGGACGCTGGGGGCGACGCTCCCCTGGATAGCCCGTCGGGCGACGGCACGGCCGGCAATGGTGGCACGGGAGGAACGACCGGCACGGGAGGAACCAGCGGCACCGGGGGGACGGCAGGTGTCGGTGGGAGCGCGCAAGGCGGTGAGGCGGGAACCGGCGCGACGGCAGGCGCTGGTGGAACGTCGGGAGCGGGCGGCGGGGCCGGAACGGGAGCGGCGGCGGGGCAAGCTGGCCAAGGCGGTGCGGGCGGCGCGACCGGTGGAACAGGCGGCACCGGCGGTGGCGGGCTCGACCCGCTGCTCGGTCTTCCCGACCCGTCCGGTGATTCCTGCGACGTGGGCTCTTTCTGCTACGGCAACCCGTACATTGGGTGCCGCATCGCCTCCGTCACGGAGGGACGGTGCGAGTCCTGCTACCTCGGCGCGCTGTGCGGCGTTCAAGGAACCTCCTGCACCGACAGCGACGAGTGCGGAACGCTCTACCAGTGCTACGACGGCGTGTGCATGTCCCTGTGCGAGCTTGGTGTGGGCGGCTCGCTCTGCGATGCCGCCGACTGTCACGACGTCGGGCACGCGACGCATGGCGTGTGCATGCCGGACTGAGGAGTCACATGAGCGCGCGAAGGTTCGAGCGATGCGGCTCCGGTAGAATTTGTTCTAGCCGGATGCGCACCCCTCCGAGCGCATGGCGCAGGGCCACGTAATCGCGGAACAGCTCAGGGCGTCCCTCCTCGCAACGGTTCGCCCGCAGCAACGTATTCTTGGGGGTGTGCGGCGAGGGAACGAACTCGATGGGAGTGGCCTCGTAGCCGCAGCCACGCAGGATCAACGCGCGCAATGCGTCCGTCATCGTGGCGGCCACCTCGCGTCGCGTGTGAGGCCACTGCCGGATCGGCGTAAAGGGGTCCTCTGCATCGGACGCGGACCACTGCTTGGCCAGCTCCCCCTGGCAGCATGGCACCACGGCCAGGGAAGGGACATCCATGGAAATCCCCAGGGCGAGGGCGTCATCCGTCGCCGTGTCGCACGCGTGAAGGGCCAAGAGCAGGTGGACGGGCGCGGTGGTGGGCTCGCCAAACGCGCGTTGCCAGGCCTGGTCGAGGTCGAGCCGGTCGATGTTCGACGCTTCGAAGCGGAGCAAGTCCTCGAGCCCGAGTCGCCACGCCCGCTCGCGGCTGGCTTCGATCAGCCGGGCGTTGCGGTCCACACCGAGCACGCGCCCCGGGTGGCCGAGCCGATGACGGAGGCTCGTGGCGATCGTGAAGGTGAGGTAGGAATTGCCGCACGCCAAGTCGAGGACGCGAACCACGGGCTCGTGCTGCGCCAGGTCACGCAGCTGCGGCTCGATGAGCGTGAGCATGTGACTGATCTGCATGTACTTGCGCACCGACTCGGGTCCCATGGAGGCGTCGGCCTTGAGCAACCCGATCGCGCGAAGCAAAGGGCCATGGTCCGCTGGCGGAAGGATGAGGTTCTTCGTCCCGAGCAGCCCCTGGGTCCGCTCCGGCGTCCAGTGGGACCGGGCACGCTCGTCGATCTCTTCCGCCCAGCGCTCACGCATGACGCCTGCGCTCCAACACCGGTCTCCGGACGACAGCTCGCACGCCAACGTCTCTAGCGGGCTGCCCGCGACGGCGCAAGGTCGTGGCGATTCCCCTATTGCGGCTGAGGGCGCGTAGCGACGACGGCCGAATACGCCCCAACCGCCGCCAGCCCGCTCATCACGAGCCAGGGTTGTGCTCCCACCAAGCACGTCCCGCCGCAGGCATTGATGACGACGGCGTAGAACCAGCCCACTCCGGCTCCGCCCGCCGCGGCGAGCGCCACGATGAACGCTCTCTTCTTAAGGGGGGTGTTCACGTTTCGACTCCTGAAGATTTGGATGCCCCAACGATGAGAACGGTTGTTCTCGCGCTACGGGCGCTTGCCGGAGAGTGTGTTCAGCTCCTGTCGCAGCGCGGCAATGTGCCCCTTGTCCGCCGCCATCATGGCGCGGAACAGCTTCTCGTGTGCGGACGACGCGAACGCCACGGCCACGTGCAGATGAAACGTTGCCATCTGCTCCTCTAGCTCGATCGCCTTCCGCAGCGCTTCGTCGACCTGGACCCCGCTGCCGCGCACCTGCAGCAGGAACGCGTTGGCCGAGGCAATGGCGCCATCGACTTGTGCCACTTCCACCTTGGCCGAGGACATCACGTCTCCGCTCAACGACAAGGCCAGAGAGAACTGGGACGCGTGATTGCCTTCTTCCGCTGCGGTCTTCGTCCACAGAGCCGAGACGCGTGCGTGGCCGGTATGATTCGTCGCCAGCTCGGAGTAAACCTTGCCCATGAGCAACTCGAGCTCGTGACAACGCCGGAGGACGCTAAGAATAGGGTAGGGGATCGGCGCGGCCATCACCCCAGCCTAGCCGATCGTCGTCGTGGGACAACCCTGACCCGCTGTGCGAGAGACCCAGTCTGGAGTGGATGGGAGTCGCCTGCGAGTCGACTCCACCCGACGGTACTGCCGCCCGTCGAACCGCCAGACCACGGTGGTGACGTCGTCCGGCGCCGGACCTTCGCGGCGTGCCTCCACCAGGTCCGCCCATCCGCCAGCGTCGGTGGGAGAGGCCGCGGAAGGGGTCAGGTCCCACAGCACGGAGGGCGGCAAGACCACACGGTATCCGCTGCCGTCCGGCTGGTAGACCGCCACGAGGCACGTGCCGTCCTCGTCGCAGGAGTCGGGCAGGGCGACGATCAACTCCTGGGAACCGTCGCCGTTGAGGTCGGCGTGATGGAGCACGCGCCCCGCGGGCAGGCTGGATGGCACCGGCGCGGGGCCAATCAAAGCAGTCCACAGAAGCAGCGTAGCGAACAGGGCAGCGGAAGCGAGCATGACCTGGGGTAGAGCAAGCTCCGGTCCATGTTCCCGTGGCGCGGGATCTCGAGGTCTTCGTTTCGATCACGCGGTTCGACGGCCACAACCCCGTGTCCGATGGGGCACCGGTGCCGTGTGGGATCGCTTCGGGAGGTGACCGTCACGTAGACCTGCTCAACGCGGATCTGCGCGCGGAGCGGGGCACACCACTGGCCACCCGCTCGGGATCGCGAAGGGACTCGGTTTCGTCGACGTGGCGGATGCTCCCTTGGTTCGCAAGTGTGCCACGATCGCCTCGCGGATCGGCGGGTCTGGCTCGTACGCGAACGCCTCCCTCGGCATTCCCGCATCGTTCACACGCGACGTCATCGCCATGTAGTCGCTCATCAGAAGGACGACTTCTTCGTTGTCCCGCAAGGGGCGGCCGCCCCGCAGTAGGTCGACGTGGAGGTCCGAGCCCTTGCAGGTCGCCTGAACTCGCACGCCCGCGATGGAGAAGGCATCGGCCCCGAGCAGGTTGCCTCTCACGAGCTTGCGCACGACGTCGACCTTCACGCGGATGGAGGCGAACCGGTTGTCGAAGGGGAACATCTCGTACACTGTGCCGTAGGTGAGCGGGCCGGCGGGCAAGCTGGCGCGGATGCCTCCCGCGTTGACCATCGCGATCTGGGCCTGGGGCCGGGCCTCGAGCATCCACGCTGCGAGGTGGTCCCCAAGTGGAGAGGACGGGGCGCCTCGCCGCGACAACTCCCCTGGCAACGTCACTCCGATGGGCTCCCGGCGCTTGATTTCCGCCTTCGCGATGTCCTCCGTCACGGCGGACCGCACCGCAGCGCTCGGCTGGACAGGGACCCCTTCGTAGGTTCCAGGCTCGCAAGTCTCTGCGGGTGCGGCCGAGTTCCCCTCGGATTTCGCGCACAACGCCTGGGGGGGATGAACGCGTAGCACGACGGCCTCCCCGGTCGACGGGTCCACACGCACGTCCACGCGGCCAAAGGACGAGCCGTAGGCGTACGACTGAATGACGGCAATCCCGTTGACGCGATGGGCGATGGCGCGGTGGGTGTGCGCGCCGATCACCACCTGCACCAGCAAAGGGTCGAGGGCCCTGGCGACCTCGAAGATCTCGCTCGCTTCACAAGAAGACAGGTCGTCCGGATCGTGAAAGGCCTTGCAGGCTCCGCCGGCGTGGGCCGAAGCGATGACGACGGCGGCGCCCTGATCACGGAGTCGCTTCGCTTCGCGCTCGATCGACTCGGCGATGGGAGCCATCTGCAGATCGTCGACATTGGCGGCGATGGTGGTCTCGAGGGTTTGGAGGGTGCTCACGCCTACGATGCCGACCTTGACCCCTGCGACCTCGACGAGGGTGGAGGGCGAGATGCCAGGCCACTGCACGGGTTTGCCCGTGGACTTGTCGACGAAGTTGGAGGCGAGCAAGGGGAAGGAAGCTTGCCGCGCCGCGGCCACTAGGGCGCCTCGACGGTCGTCCGACGGGCTCTTGGGAATGGCAGCGGGGCCCACAGGTCCGTAGTCGAACTCGTGGTTGCCGACGTTGGCGGCGTGGTACCCGAGCGCGTTGTACGCGCGAATGACCGCTGCCCCTTCGGTCTCGTTGGCCGCGATGGTTCCTTGGAACATGTCGCCGGCATCGACGAGCACCACCCCTCCGTCGGCGCTTCGCTTCGCGCGGAGATTGTCGAGGAAACCTCCGAGCATGGGGGTTCGTTCGAGATGGCCGTGCAGGTCGCTGGTCCCGACGATGGACAGGATGATCGGGTTGGGGGGCGGCGGGATGGGAGGCGCCGGAGCGGGGGGCGGGGGCTCGGGGGGTGGCGCGGTCGTGGCGGCACAGGAGGGAAGCAGCGCGAGGAGGAGAAGGGAAGCCAGACGCATGATGGGGCCGAGTTCATCACAGAGACGCGGTTGCGGACAGAGGGTTTCGAGGGAACGGCACGGCCGCTCAGCGAAGGCACGTTGCCATTTTCGGCGACGCAAGGGCGCGGGCCAGAGGCTGGGAAGCCCAGAAAACTCGTGTTCCGCGGGCTGGTGGGGCCTGTGTTTCTCGTCTATAGTCTCACGGGATACTTCAAGGAGAACGTGCCGTGCGTGTCGACAAGATCGTGGGGCTTGCCAACTCGGTGCTGGGCGGGAATCGGGGCGAAGCGATCAAGCTCATTGCCCAGGGGGCCCAGATGTGGCGGGACCCCAAAGCGAAGCCCGAGGCCCCGAAACAACCCGTGCCACCCGCTGGCCTGACGCCACCCGCTGGCCCGACGCCACCCGCACAACCTCCTGCCCACCCGCCCTACGGTGCGCCTCCAGCAGCGTACGGTGCACCGCCTGCCGCCTACGGTGCGCCCCCAGCCGCCTACGGTGCTCCACCCGCTACATACGGTGCGCCGCCGCCCCAACCCCCCTCGCCTCCCCAGCTCGAAGGCCTCGAGGAAGACGAGTGGGCCATCCTGCGCATCATGGCCGCTGCCGCCCAGGCCGACGGGCACGTCGCCCCGCACGAGCAGACCACAATCATGGGGCAATCGCAGAAGCTCGGTGCGAGCGTGCAGCAAATGCAGCAGCTCACGTTCGAGCTCCGACAGCGCGTCCCCGTCCAGGAGATTGTGCAGCAGGTCGACAGCGTCGCCGCTCGCAAGATCATGTACCAGCTCGCGTTCGCCATGGTGAAGAGTGATCACCAGGTGACCCAGTCCGAGATGGCTTTTCTCACCGAGTTGGCCGCGGCCACCGAGCTGTCCCACGACGTGCTCGGCAAGCTCGTTCGGTAGACGACCCTCTACAGCCTCGCCCCAGGTCGAAGAAACGGGTTCGTCCGTCGCTCGGTCCCGATGTCCGTCTCCGGACCGTGCCCCGAGAACACCACTACGTCGTCTTCCAGGGAGAGCAACTGCTCGCGGATCGATCGAATCAACGCCGACGTTGACCCGCCCGGCAAGTCCGTTCGACCCACGGACCCCGCGAAGAGCGTGTCGCCCACGAACACGACCCGCTGATCAGGGAAGTACAGGCAGCACCCGCCTTCCGTGTGTCCCGGCGTGTGCAGCACCTTGCCGGTCACCTCGCCCACCTGCAGTGGTTGACCGTGCGCGAGGTCCCGATCCACCTCGGGTGTGGGCCGCGAGGGAAGCCCGAAGGCCACCGCGCTGGCACCCAGGTGCTCCAGCCACGCCCTCTCCCCAGGGTGAACGGCAAAGGGAGCGCCCAGCATCTTCTTGAGCGACGCGACCGCGCCGGCATGGTCGATGTGGCCGTGCGTGTTCACGATCTCGACGACCTGCACGCCCGCTCGCTCCACCACTGCCGCGATGCGTTCTTCTTCGTCCCCGGGGTCGATCAAGATCGCATGCTTCGTCGCGGCATCCGCGACAAGGAAACAGTTCTCGACAAAGGGCCCGTTCGTGATCGTCTCTACCAGGAGACCGTCGTAGTCCTGCATGGTGAATTCTTTATCAGGCATAGTACGACGGCCGGGTGGTGGGTAGCCCCCGCGTGGCCCGAACCGGAGGAGAAACCACAGAGGTCGCAGAAAGCACAGAAGGCAGAGGCTTGTT
>CAZAWR010000170.1:0-5619 GCA_964488865.1 uncultured Polyangiaceae bacterium
GCTTCATGCCAAGAGGGGTATCACGTGTTCCACGTCATGGAAAGACGCTCTAGCCGTCGGTTTCAACCGGCGGCGTCGGGCTGGCGCTCCCGCGGTGTTCGCCAACTCCCCCCTCCCTCCGAACCAACACTCAATCCTCTGTGTCTCTGTGTCTCCGTGTCTTGTATGTGGTGCAAATCCCTTGCGCCGCCGAGCGTTCTAAACTGATCGGCGCTCTAGGTGGCGCCTTTCAGTTCGTCACGGAACACTGCACCAGCTCGGCGACCCCTTCAACTTGCCCCGCGGCAATAGCGTTGGTGAGCCGCTCAAGCCAGACTGACGCTGGCGCAACGAGGACAGTTGAGCCTCCGCTGAGAACCTCTCCGCTCCATACAAGCCCAACGAGTTGCCCGTGAGCATCCACGACCGCACCTCCAGAGGAACCGCGCTTCACCCGCTCAGATTGCTCGGAATCAAGGTGCACCACGATCGAGTACACTTCCGCCCGCAATTCGTCGGGAACCTGAGGATCGGGGTCGCGTGTCAAGCGGGCCTCTGGCTCCGTAACAATGCCATTCGCCACGACTGCAGGATAGGCTCCTGCGGGATGAGATGTGATCGAAACGGGCTCCCCTTTTCGCAGGGCACGATGGGTAATGCACGGAACGTCCCTCGTGGGCCACGGGCTCCCCGTCAAAGCAACGGCCGCGAGGTCCATCGTTTCGTCGATCACGAGCGACGATGCCACGTCCTTGCTTTCCCCTGTGCCACTGAGTCGAAACGGCGGCAGGACGAGGGGCGGTCTGACAACCTCAGCCCCGTTTCTCACAACGTGGGCGTTCGTGACGACCAAGTTGGGGCCAACATAGACGCCAGAAGCGGTCCATCCGATCGCCGGGACGTTGAACATTCCGACATTTCTAAGGCCGTCGCCGTTCAGGCTAGCACTTGGGTCGGTCGCGATCGCGTCTTCTGAACCGGAACAAGCGAGGAACAGCGTGGCGAAGAACAGCGTGACCGGCGTGGTCTGGGGATCTTTCACGGCGGAGTGCTCTGTACTGTGCATGGACCTGGTAGTCGAGGGAGGAGTCGGTCATTCGTCCTCGATCGATGCTCGTTGGGCTCTTGTCCCCTGCAACACCCAGAGTGCGAAACTATTCCGGGGCAGCGCCCCCGCGGCGTTGCCGCGTTCAACGCTCGACCCGACCGATGCCTTGCGCGTCGTCGAGAGATCGTCGGCCGCGCGCTTCCGATCTCGACGGGGAGCCACCAGGCTCTTGAAGACGGCGACCACCAACTCCTTGAAGGGACGTGACGGAGTCACTTCGCCCAGCGTGTCGGCAACCACCGCCATTCGCTCTCCCATCGGAGCCTCTGGACCCACCGTAGTATCCACCCGGGTCTGGTGCTCGCGAGCCGCGTTGAGGGACGCGTTGATGGCGACCGATGGCTCTCGATACAGCGCGGGTGGATGGGAACATCGATCACGCCCTCGCGTCGCTCGAGGACCTGTGCATTGGCTCCTTGCTGTCCGGCGAGGAAGAGACCTTCTGAACCAAGGCCGGCTGCGCCGATCCCTCCACTCCCTTGTGGGCGGTGTTGGGGGAGTCTAGCATCTGTGCATCATGCACGTGTTGCTGCTGGAATTCGCGGCCATCGGGCGCTTTCACCGAGAGGTCCAGTTTCCTTTCGTCAAGGGCTTCCTCCTATCCCGGGGGGTGGAGGTTCGCTGGGTGCGATTCGGGATCGAAGCGGATGTCCGCGCACGGCAGGACGAGGCCGGAATGCCACTTGCTCCTCCGGACCGGTCGCGACTGACCGAGATCGTCAGCGAGAGCGACTGCTCCCACGTACTGTGCAATCGGTTCCCATCTTCGACTGTCGTGCAGGCGCTCCGCGGGGTGAACGCGCGCGTGCGAGCCGGGCATGTCGACAGCGGCCCGCCTGGACCAAACCGAGGCACGGAGGGTTCGGAGGATTCGGGAAATTCGGAGCCGATTCGGCTCTCGACAAACGCGCTGGCACACTTCTTGGGTCTGCCACGGCGTGAAGGGGACACGGATGCATCGATCCTCGAAGTCGAGGTCCCGGACTTCGGGTGGGAGCCCGGCAACCCGGCGTCCCTCTCGGAGCCTCCCCTCCCCTTCTTGCTCTGTGGATCGGAGTGCACCTATCGAAAGAGCCTTCGGACCAACCCTCTGTTCGAGGGCTTGGATCTTGCCGGCTGCGAACGGACCGACGGTTGTTCCTTCTGTGTGCGCCCCCGGGAGGTGGAACGCTCCGGGGTCGACTCCGGGGTCGACTCCGTGGCGCGGTTCCGCCGACAGCTCCTCGCGCTCTCCAAGACCCATCGCCCCTGGGAAGGCCGGCTCGCCGTGAGGGCCGTCGGTGAGCCCATTCTGAATAACATCGAAGCCATCGTCGGCGTGTTGCGGGAGGTGGCCATCGCGCCCATCGACCTGTTGATCGACGGCCGGGCAGATCGCATCGTCGCTGCGAAGGACGCTCTTCGCCGCGCCCTCGAGCGCATAGGCGAGACGCCTCACGCTCTTCACATGAGCTTGGTGGGAATCGAGAGTTTTTCCGACGCGGAGTTGATCCTTCTCAACAAGGGAACGACCTTCGAGGACAACTTCCGGGTGGTGGAGCTCCTTCTTTCCCTCGAGCGGGACTACCCCACATCCTTCGAGTTTCGACGTTACGGTGGATTGAGCTTGCTGCTTTTCACCCCTTGGACCCGGCTGCAAGACCTCTCCTTGAACCTCGCCATCCTTCGCCGGTGTCACCTGGCGGATTTTTGCGGGAAGACATTCACGTCCCGACTTCGGATGTACGAGGTGCTGCCGCTCTTTCCCATGGCGGTGAGGGACGGGCTGATCGTGGATCGCTATCGAGACCCGAGGTTCGACACGGCCCGGCGCAACCTGTATGACGACGAGGTTCCGTGGAGGTTTGCGGATCCCGCCATGGAAGAGGTGTGCAGCATTCTGATCCGATTGCAGGATGCTCCACGCGGGTCCGAGGCGCTCAGCGCGGCGATCGATCGCCTTCTTCCAAGCCGACCGGACACGGCATCTAGGCTGGAGCTTGCGGAAGCCGTAGTCGACGAGGCCCTGCTCCACCCGTCGGCCACGGCGGAGGCGTTGCTCGAGGGAGTCGCGCGTGCTTGGAATGCTTCCCGGAACGGCACCCCGAAGGCAGGGACGGACGACGCGCCCGGTTGGGTCCCACCGTCCCTGGTCGCGGTAGCGGGAGGCTTGAAGCCCGTGGCTTGGCTCGAGGGGGGTGACGTGGCGTCGCGAGGATGGGACGCCGAGGATCTGCTCAAGTTTGGACCGATTGTGCGGCGTCGGCAGCCGTTGTCCGGTGTCCCTCACGAGTTCTTCGTGGGGCACGACGAGCGTGTGGTCATGCGAGCGATCGAATTGACGGACCTGATGGATCGCACCCGAGACGATGGTCAATGGCAGAAGGCGGCGGTGGAGTTCGGGGTCCTCTTGGGGTACCCCGCGTGCTGTTCTCGCGCCTTTTGCGAGCGCCCCGCTTCCGTCAGAAGCAGCTACATGTGGCTGTACGTGCAGTCGAGGATAGAGCATTCGTCTCCCGTTGCCGAAGTCCTCAACCCCGGCCCCGAGCACGTGATCAACTACGTTCCATGTTCCCTCCGCTGCGAGCAGACCGCGTCCCGTGCAAACCGCATGGTCGCCTTGTTGAGAGAAACGCGTGCGCAAGAAACCCACATGATCGCGCAGAGCTGCCGCAATCCTTGGCTCTTGTTCGTGGATCGGCAAGGCGATGCTGTGGAGTTGATCACCCAGCACGAGCCCCAGGGAAGGTTTTCCTATCGGGGCGGCCTCGCGCGCGGTAGCAACCCGCTCACTGCCCGCGTCCTCGAGGGAGATGAAATCGAGGTCTCGGAGCAGAACCTGCTCGTCTTTCGTCGGGGCAGAGTGATCGCGTCATTGGGTGGGCGCGCATTTCTTTGGTGGCACCACGCACCGGTCCAACAGCGGCTGTGGCGCAACATGCTCTCGCTGCGGTTCGCGCACCGACGGCCGGCGCCCAAGGGAGCCTCCCGTGACGAGGCCAGCTCACCGGGTCCCGAAGCCCATCGCTGGGCACGGTTGATCGCCCGCCTGCTTGACATTCCGTCTCCCAGCGCCCTCGACTTCCACGGCTTCCGCGTGCAATCCGTGACGCCCGAACGTGAGGACCGCGTGCGGATAGAGCTCCGGTACGAAAACACGTCCCTGGCGCTCATCGCCGCACCGCGAACCACGGACTCGGCTGCCTACGTTCACGCAGGACCCCTGTCCATCTTCCATCCCCACGACGTCAGGATAGACACGCGTCGCAAGCAACTCGCCGTTCGAAAGCTGGCAGCGTACTTGGCGTCGGCGACTCGCAGAGAGCGAAGCTCCTAACCGGGGGGAGGGGAGTCGGACCCGGCATCGATCGGAGAGGACTCAAGTCAGCTTCGATCGAAGAGATGAGCCGAAGCACAGTTCTACCCTCCTTCCCCCGACGGCGGCTCACCATTGGTGGAATCTTCATTCTTCGGGCTGAATTTTCGCAAACGCGACCGCGGTTGCATGGTGGAGGAAGGTGCCAGCTGCTCGGGCAATTCTTGCAGCCCTATGGCTCCCGTCCGAACAGCGGTGTGAAGAAAATAGGAACTAGGAACTAGCAACGAAGCGCGTCGAATCAACGCTGACTCAGGTGACGTCGGCGCACGACGATCGTGCGAGCCACGTGGTCACCTAGCCGCCGACCATCCGCCGAGAACAACGGAATCACACCATCCATGGCGCCCACGACGAGGAACACGAAGTTCCGGACGAAGGATTGCGTCACCCTGCACGGGCGCAGAGAGGCCGCGTCGACCACGCGAATGCCTGCGATGGCCTTGCCGATCCCGCCACCCGGGAGAGCGTCGCGGAAAAGGAAGAACCCGAAGCCCAAACCGAAGCCCAGGAGCATGCTGACCACGACAACGGCCACGCCCGCCCCCGTGAGCTCCTCCCCCCCGGAGACGAGCATGGCCAGCACGATGCCGAGGAAGGAGATGCTCATCAAGGCGATGCTGATCACGCTGTCGATCGTGTACGCGACGGCCCGAAGGCCAATCAGTTTCTCTGGTGGAAGAGGCGTCCTTGGTGAGTCGTCGGAAGACAGATGCATCGGCGCCCCCTACTCGAAGATGCCCGTTTCCGATGACTCGATGGTGCCGGTGAGCGTGCAGGTGGCGCTCTGGTTGATGCAGTTGCGCAGCTGGAAGCCATCGAACGTGGCACGCACGACACCCTCCGGGCCGTCGATGACCTCGATCGTTGCGGAGCCGCCGGTGGGGGATTCGCCGATCTTCCAGCAGTGGTTGCCCCATGTCATGAATGCCTCGTCCGTGACGGCGACTTCCTTGTGAATCCCGCTGTCCACCCAGCTGTAGGGGTTCGGGATTGCCCCCGTGAAGCTGCTCGGGAAGTCGAAGGAAATCGATCCTCGCATCGTGTAGGGCGCATCCGCGTCGGTGAAGACGATGCCGAGAGACGTGTTGTAATGGACCATCACACGGCTTGCGTCGAAGGCTGCCTGACACCCCTCCGCGACAAGGGTGGACGTAACGCCCTGGGGCTCGGTACC
>CAZAWR010000170.1:5719-12436 GCA_964488865.1 uncultured Polyangiaceae bacterium
CGCGTCGGTGCTGGTGCCCGCGTCGGTGCTGGTGCCCGCGTCGGTGCTGGTGCCCGCGTCGGTGCTGGTGCCCCCGTCGGTGGTGCCCGCGTCGGTCCCCGTGCCTGTTTCCGTGCCGGGGTCAGCTTCGCCGCTGATGCCTGAGTCGCTGGCGGCGTCGAGCTGAGAACCACCCCCGCCCGAGCCGTCTTCGGACTCGCCCCCGCAGCTGACCCACAGCGGAAGGAAAGCAATGAACTGAAGCGAGCGAGTAGCAAAGCGAGTGACGCATTTCATGCCGCGGGTTGTGGCTCCTCTGTGTGCTCCAGTCAACGTAGTCGGGCTTGTTCTCTTGTCGTGAGCGTCCGATGGCAAGGGCCTCGTCCGGGACGTCTTGCGTCACGGTCGTGCCGGTCGCCACGTAGGCGTCGCTCCCACCTCGACGGGGGCCACGAGCTTGGAGTTGCAGCCGATGAACGCGCCAGAACCGATCGTCGCGCCTTCCCCGATCTGCGCCTCGCCGAGGTAGGCGAGGTGATTGGCCTCCACCCGCGGGTGCGGAACCGTCATCTTGGTCTCCACGAAGTTGCGGATCTGTGCGTGCGCACCGATCAAGCTCTCGGTGCCGACGTCCTCGGCGGCATCTTTCTACTCTTTGCACTTCCCTTCTTCGTTCCTGCGATGGTGTGCGGCCGGCCCGATCTCCCGCCCCCGCCGGGGCCCGGGGTGGTCGAGGGTACGCTCGACGACGGACCACTGACCGCCGCACCGTTGGGTCATCGCGTCCTCTACGGGCACTTGCGCGTCGATGCCGTCCAGGGCTTCGGCAAGGGACGGAGGTCACGCAAGCTGCTCGACTACGCCCTAGACGAGGCACGAGCGCGGGTCAGTACCTCGGCGGGCAGCGTTCCCGTCGAGTTGCCCCAGTTCTCCTACGTACGATGGCGGCACAGCGAGGGGGTCCACTGGACCATCCCGACCCTGCAGGGGACAGGGGTGGAGCACCTGGTTCCCAGCTGGGAAGCGGCAGAGCGCGACTCGTGCAACTCGCTTTCGAGTCCGTGGTGCCGGGAGACCCGGTCGTGGTCGAGCTGCGAGGCGGCACTCCCACGACACTGTGGCGAGGGACACGCGCGTCGATTGCCAGCGTGCCGAGGATTACGCTGGGCTCGGACGGCGCCGCTGGAGCCTCGGCGGGGGGGGTCGTCGCCCTGCTCGGCGTGGGGATGCTGGCCTTGCACTGGCGCATCCGACGGCGCCTGCGCGCGCTCTCGCCGCCTGATCACAGCCTTGCCAATCTGCCACGTTGGATCGCCCTCGCCGTCCGGTGGAAGGCAGGTCGCTACGAGGCGGCAGTCGGGTCTCGCACGCTGACGGCCCAGTGCGGCTACCGCAAGCACGGTCTCGGCCCCATCGCTCTAGAGCCAAACCCAAGCACTGTTCGAAGAACGTGCTTGGGTTTGGGGCTATCCGAGCCGAAGGCGAGGCGTTTTGGGGTGAGCCGCGGTGAGCGCGGCGAGGGGGCTTTGCGAAAGCCCCCATAGAAAAACCTAGACCCAAAGCAGCGCGAAGCGCTTGATTTGGGTCTAGAGCTGTCCTCCGCCCTGGCCACCCGCCGGAGCACCCACAGGTCCTCCTTCAGCGCGTCCGCAAGACGACGTGACCCTGGGCTTGTCTTGACTTGCGAAAGCTGATCGATTTAAGATTTGCCTACCGGCAGCAACTACCGGCTGGCGCCCGCGGAAGCCGAAAGGGACCGCTTCAATGAAGTGGATCGATGATCTGGGGGCTGAACTCTCGAGTGCAGCGTCGCTGGATGCTGCAACCGGTTTGTTCGTAGAGGCAGCGTTTCGCGAACTCGGCGTCTCCGCGACCAACCTGGTCCCCCTATTTCAAGGAGCTGACCCGGCGTCCGAAACCAGTTTCATATGCGACGACATGCCGCCCGAGCGCGCCCGAGCTGAGGTGATGGCCGCAGTGGCAACGGCGGACACGGAGATTGGACCCACTGCGGCGCTGTTCGCCAAGACCCCGACGATCGACCTGAACGAGGCTCTTGGTTCGAGATTGCTGGAGCGCACGCAGCTCTACAACGACTTCTGGCGTCCCAGGCGCGTTGAGCGCGAGCTGATGGGGTGGATGGGGACCCCCGAGGCCCCGCTCGGGTTCTTGACCCTGTGCCGGAGCATCCGGGACCGGCCCTTCCGCGGGTCCGAGCTTGCCGTGCTCGACCAGGTGAGGGCGCACATGGAGCGCGCGTTCGTTCGTTTGGCCGATGCGCGGCAGGGTTGGTTCGGGCTCGATGCCGTGGCCCATGCGCTGCGCGTTGGACTGCCGCAGCCGTGTGGCCTCTTCGATGAGCTCGGACGGGCGATTTGGCTCAACGAGGCGGCCGAGAGCGAGGTCGGCCTGCGCGCGATGAGGACCGCCAATGGCGTGCTGCTGCCGGCGCACCGCCCGGAGCTCACGACCTGGTCGGATGCAGTGGCCGCCGCCGCTCGACGGTCGAATGATCATGAACCGTATTCCTTTTTAGGCATGTCGGTTCGGCGCATCGAGCGGCCGCGGCTTCCCTCGCTCTTCCTCGTCACCGTCGAATCCTCGTCGGCAGCCTGTCTGCGCCAGCTCAGCGCGCGCGAACGGCAGATCGCCGAGCTCGCCGCCCGCGGCTACTCGGTGTTGAACGTCGCCCACCAACTCGGCATCGCGGAGGGCACTACGCGCAATCACCTTAAGCGGATCTACCGCAAGCTCAGCGTCTGCTCCCGCGTCGATCTTGCACGTCGGGTGTGGGGGACGTGACGACAAGGGGCTGCACACCGCATAGCTCGGTTCGCACCGCCCTGGCTATGTCCCATTTGGGACATAGCCAGCGAGCGCCCTGACGATCCATCCTGGTATGCGACGAAAAATCCCTGCTAGCGCGGAGTGACTTGGGCGGGCGTTGGGAAGGGCGCTCTCGATTCGTGGGTGTCCGTACGAGCGAGGTAAACATGAAGCCGAAGGTGCGTTTTCGTGCAGCCGTCACTGTCTCGTTCCTGGCCGGGCTGATGGCCTGCTCGAGCGAAGACTCGGACTCGAAGGGCTCAGGTGGCTCAGCGGGGGCATCCTGTGAGGACCTGTCCGGGACGTGGACCATCGTGGAACATTGTCAGGACGCGTATATTGGTGAAACAACCACGCTGAGTGGTAGCGGCTGCAAGTTCACGGGCACGGACTCGGTGTCGGGAAGCACGTACACAGTCGTAGCTTCGGGGACCGATGTTTCGATTGAAGGCCAGTGCTCGGGTACGGTCTCCGGAGACACGTGGGATTGGGTCTGCCAGGCATGCCACCAGAAGCTGACGCGGTGACAAAGCAAAGCGCGGTTCGAATTCGGACGTAACAGGCAACCGGGAAAGCACCAAACTTAAACCGTATTTCGCAAATGGTAGGTACAACCAAAATGAGACTAAAATCGGGCGCTGCGGGGGTGTTGATTGTGGGGCTCGCCGTTCTTGCATCCTGTGGGGAAGGTGGTGGGGGCTCAGGCCAAGAGAAAGTCCCACCGGGAGATCATTTCTTCAAGAGTGTTGTGGCAGGCGACTCCGAGTTGGATGGTCCCGCCGAGGTGGTCCTGTTCGACCCGAATCTGGCCGGCCAACGCGGCTCCAAAGCAACTCTGGGTAGGACGCCGGACAAGCTGGATGCGCTCGTGCTGCTCCACATGGCGGATGGCACCGAGCTGCGGATGGAGGGAGAGTGGACGAAGGAAGGCGCATACTCCGCGTCGGGCTCCCATCCCACGACGGGCGATTCGTACTCCGTGAATGGCACCTTCAGTGGCGGGCATACGACGGCCCAGATTCTCGGACCGGAAGAGAGCAGTGCGACACTCGGGGGCGAAGACATCATGGACGGCGGGGAGGCTACCGCGTTCTGTGGATCCTACGAAGGATCAAGCTCCGGAACCTGGAACTTCGTCGTTAGCAGGTCGGGCGGTTTGACAGGCGCATTCTCGCGCGGCGGGCTGAGCGGAAGCGCGAGTGGCAGCTCGGTTTCCATTCAGTGGGGATTCGACGCAAGTGGGTTGTGCAAGAGTGGCGGTTCCGGCCACGCCTCCGGGTCCGTCTCAGCCAGCCAGACGGTTTCTGGGACATGGGGCGGTACGGGCTGTGGTGACGCTGTCGAAGGAAGCTGGACAGGCCAGAAGTGCTCGGGTGGAGCAACCACGGAAGTCGACGATTCCTACGACAAGACGAGCTCGAGTGCAGACCCGGACTTTGCCAATGATCCACCGGAAGTATGCAACTGCGGCAAGATCGAGGTCAACGATTGCTGTCCTCCAGGGGGTGTTTGCTGTATGTTCTGAGGTCGTCCGAAGCTGAGGAACGGATTCGTTGCTGAAGAAGGAGAGGAGCCAATGCACGCACGGTACGTTGTGGGGCTGATTGCGCTGGGTCTGGTAGTGGCCTGCACGGCCAACTCCGACGATGGTGGTGCTGGCGACGATGCGGGCATCTCGGTGGACGAGGCCAACAAGCTCGGAGTCGAGTGCATGAAACTGGTCAATGATGCCAATTCCTACGGCATCCCCAATCAATTGCCGGAATACTACGGGGCGGCGTGCACCGAGAACTTCATTGCCAAGCAGAGCATCGCGTCGGTCATTGCCGCGAGCAAAGCCAAGGGGGTCGACGTGACGGAGGCCGAGGCCCGCGACTACGTGGAACAGTATGCCGCCGCGTGCGCCGAGAACGTGGCCTCCGCCAAGGCCCTGTTTTCGTCGGCGCCTCCAGCGGGCGATGCGCCCCCCGATTACAATGCACTCATCGACAAGATGGTCCAGCAAATCAAACTTACGAAGCCCGTGGTGTCGACCTCTTCGGTCGGCGCCATCTACCTCGATTGCCAGGTCGGTTCCTCGGGCGGGAGCTCCGGCGGCGGAGGGGGCTCGGGCGGCTCGGGCGGCTCGGGCGGCGGCAGCAGCGGGGGCCCCCCCAGTGACGACTACATCGCGCAAGAAATCGCGGTCACCATCTCGGCTGCGGTATCGTTCCTGTGGAACCGCGACATCAACCCCGGGGGCCAAGCTTCCTTCACAGTCTCCGACTCCTGCCTGCTCACCGGCTCCTATACGGCAACGGGGACACGTACCTTCTTGCAGTCGTCCTGCACGGGCAGCGCGACAGCTGACGTCACCTACGACATGAGCTCGTGCGAGCACCAACCGTCGACGACGGGCGTGTCGGTCTTGTTCACCGGTGCCGTTCGCCAGAACTTTTCGGGCATCTACAACGGAACCTGCTCCAGCTCCGAGTCTTTGAATGAGACGATCACGGCCAGCGGCATAACCGTCAAGTTCCTGCGGGCGGAGACCTCTGCAAACGACGCCTTCGAGAAGACATTCAGCGACTGCGACCTGGAGCTCAACTACAGCATGTCCGGGTGGGCCGCCACCATGACGGGGCGCGCCTGCGGAATTCCCGTGAGCCTCAGTTCGGAGTGAGCGCAGAGCATTGCAGGAATTCGATTCGGCACGCTTGGGGGTAAGGGACGAGACACGGAGGCTGTTCCGATCGATGACGGTGGCGTGCAGGGTGTCGCCCTCCCAAGGTATCTATCCGCCGGACCGTACCCCGAAGGTGCTTGAATTCTGCGCGAGTGGTTGAACGGGAAGTCGCCGGTTCGGCGCGCCGCGACCGCTTCACCCCGCATTGATTACAGCTCAGTGCCATTCGCGTACGGGCCTCGCCGGACCACGAGGTGACCCGCCGGCACCCCGAAACCGTCCCGCGCCTGTCCCAGCCGAGTTCGCTCACATGCCGTCGGCGGTGGCAGTCGCACGCGCGGCCTTCCATGCGTTGGGCAGCATCACCGAAAACTCGTGTGCGGTGAAGGTTCCCCTCGCCAGGCGGGGAAGCAAGTCCGCCAGGTACTCGATCGGGTTGACGTCGGCGAGCGCGCAGCTCGCGAGCACCGAGTACGCAATCGCAGCTCGTTCTCCCGCGACGTGCGAGCCCGCAAACAAGAAATTCCGACGTCCCACCGCTGGCCTTCGATGCAGGCGTTCCACGATCCCGTTGTCGATCGGCAACCCGCCGTCGTCCAGGAATCGGGTGAGGGCCACCCGCTGGTTGAGCAGATATTGTACCGCGGTGCCGAGCATCGACTTGGGTGGCTCGATGGATTGATACGTTTGGCACCAATGCAGAAGCTCGTCGTACACCGGCTTGGATCTTCGCTGCCGCTCGCGTAGGCGCATCTCGGGAGCCATGTCTGCGCTATCCGCTTCGACGTCGTACAGCGCCTTGAAGGCGGCGATGGGGACCGATGCGCGCAGGTCACCAGCGTCCAGCGCCTTCACAAATCCCCGTCTCGCGTGCATGTTGCACCCTACCTCGATGCGCTCGGACGACTTGAACGTCACGTCGAACAGGTTCGAGGCATCCGCCACGACGTAGCCCTTGCGTGCTCCCAGAGAAACTTAGTGATCCGCGCGAACTGTTCGCGGGACGATTCGAAGTTGGCGACGGCTGTGGTCACGGAGTAGGCTGCGGACACGGCGGGTCCTCCTGTCGGGGTAACTGGCTTCGCAACCGTTACGTACCGCAGAAGGCACCCGCTTGTCGTGCGTGTTTTCGCACCAGAACCCTACGATTTGGCTCGATCAGCACCGTTCGAATGGAGCCGCACCCAAATGATTCGGGTGCGGCTCCATCCGAACGGTGCTGATCGAGCCGAATCGTAGGGATCTGG
>CAZAWR010000171.1:0-12310 GCA_964488865.1 uncultured Polyangiaceae bacterium
ACCAACGGGAGCGTAGGGGCGACAGCCCCTGCACTGGCGCCCGGCCCTGCCGGGTCTGGCAAACGAGGCCGGGGTGACTATGATCCGGTCGACGTGACCAAGCCTGCGCACATCTGGATCGATCGAAGGGAGATCGTCGACAGCGAGGATGATTCTTCGTTCGACCGTGTGGCGTTCGCGATGCGGGCGCTGCGGTTGGTGAAGCCGCCGAGGATGACGGTGGCTGTGTGCGAGGGGCGCAAGACGATCTGGACGGACCGGGGAAGGAACCTGCGCGCGGGACCGGATGCGAGTTGGGGCATCGTGAGCGTGCCCCCGCACGCCTCTCGTGCGGACATTGCGTTGGCGGTGGCCGCCCTCGCGGGAAAGGCGGGGGACCCCTACGTCCTCGACATGATTCTCCACCACGAGCCGAGCTGACCATGCCTGCACCTTTCGATCCGAACGACGCCACAGTGTACGACGGCATCTTTGGGCTCCCGCACACGGAGGAGGAAGCCCGGGTCGTGCTCGTCCCGGTTCCCTTCGACGCGACGACGTCCTATCGCAAGGGGGCTGCGGAGGGCCCCCAGACGGTGCTGGAGGCAAGCTGGCAGGTGGACCTGTGGGACGGGGAGACGGGGGATCCTTGGAAGGAAGGGATCGCGATGCTCGAGGAGCCCGAAGCCATCGTTCGGCTCAACGAGGCGGCGCAGGCGCTGGCGTCCCCGATCCAGAACCAGGAGGACGAAGCCCTGAGTCCCGAGACGCTCGAGCGCGTGAACGCCATCGGGGAAGAGCTGATGGTCTGGGTGCGGGACGAGGTGCGGTCGTGGCTCGACCGGGGCAAGATTGTGGGCGTGGTCGGAGGGGACCATGCGAGTCCGCTCGGCGCGATCATGGCAGTAGCGGAGCGCCATCCTGGCCTCGGGGTGCTGCACATCGATGCCCACGCGGACCTGCGCGCGGCCTACCAGGGCTTCTCGCACTCCCACGCGAGCATCATGCACAACGTGCTCGCGCGCGTCCCCGGCGTCGCACGCATCACGCAGGTCGGTCTGCGAGACCTTTGTGCGAACGAGATGCAGGTGATCCGGAGCGACGATCGTCTGCGGAGCTTTTTCGACCACGAGATGGCTCGCGCGCAGTTCGAGGGGCGGAGCTTCGCCTCGTTGACCCGGGAGATTGTGGCGACCTTGCCGAGGCAGGTCTACGTCTCGTTCGACATCGACGGGCTCGACCCCTCCTTGTGCCCTGGCACGGGCACCCCCGTCCCCGGGGGCCTCTCCTTCCATCAGGCCTCGTACCTGCTCGGGGAGGTGGCGCGGACCGGCCGTCGGATCGTGGGGTTCGATCTGTGCGAGGTGGCTCCCGGCTCGAACCCTTCGAGCATCGACGGGATCGTCGGCGCGCGGATGCTCTACAAGCTCATCGGCTGGGCGCTTCGGTCCGCGGAGGAGACAGGGAAGGCGTGAGGGTGGCGTTCTAGTCCCAAATCAAGCACTGTTCGAAGGACGTGCTTGGGTTTGGGGCTATCCGAGCCGAAGGCGAGGCGTTTTGGGGTGAGCCGCGGTGAGCGCGGCGAGGGGGCTTTGCGAAAGCCCCCTAAGAAGAACCTAGACCCAAAGCAGCGCGGAGCGCTTGGTTTGGGACTAGGGCGAAGCGCAATCGCACCGGCGCCAAATTTGCGAGCTCGAGATGGGCGGCGACATCGAAGCTTTGATGCGTGGGCTCATCGTGGTAGGGCGGGATCATGGCAACGGTGAAGGCTCTCTCGCAGTGGGCATCGGATGTCCGCGAGCGGAACGGGAAGCTGTTCGTCACCCTGCGCCGTGGTCTCGAGCTCGACGGGGTTCGGGCTCTGCTGCGCGTGCGGGACCTGACGAACGTGCATGGCTTGCGCATCCCGGGGTCCGTGGGGCTTGCGGGATTGCGGGCCCTGGTGACGGATGCGGGTTTGCCGAATCTCGTGTCCCTGTCGCTCTCCGGGTTCGAAGACGCGGATGACGCGGTGGATGAGGTCTTCGAGTCGCCGACGGTTCATCGCTTGCAGGTGCTCAAGGTGTGGGGCGTATCCGACACGCTGCAGGCGCGCCTCGGCCGGGGACGGGCAAAGAGGTTGCGGCAACTCGACATCCGCAGCAGTCGCGAGCTCACTACGCTGGACCGCTACTTCGAGAGCCCCCATGTCGCGACCCTTCGGTTCCTCTCGATCGAGCGATCCGCCCTGTCCGATGCGACCATGCTGTTCCACAACCCCGCGGCAGCGCAGCTCCGCTCGCTGAGCCTGGCCGCCTGCGAGTTCGATTCGGAGACCGTCGACCATCTGGTCTCGAGCCCGCACATGGGGGACCTGAAGAAGCTCGACCTGTCACACAACACGCAGGACGACGTGGTCGCGTCGATCGACGCATTGCTGCGTGCCGGGCAGTTGCCGTCGCTCGAATCCCTGGCACTTCGGGGCTGCGAGCTCGGTGAGCTCGACTGGAGCCGGGTCCGCTTCCCTCGCTTGCGCACCCTCGACCTCCGAAACAACCCGCTGGGGCTCGACGAGCTTCTCGAGATTCTGCAGGCGCCTGGCCTCCGCTCGCTCGAACGGTTGATCGCTCACTCGCCTGGGGGGTTCGTGCCCGTGGACATCGACCCGCGTCTGGTCATCGACGATCGCAAGACGCGGTCGTGAAGCCGCACGCGAGCCTGTGCACCGGGCCGACCAAGACACTCCCCGCCGTCGCCATCGCACGCTATACTCCCAGCCCATGCAGACGACCCTGTCGGCAATCGAAGAGGCTCTCAAGATCGTGCAGCAGACCCTCGATCTGCTGACCTCTCGCAAAGACGACGAGGCGGCGTTCGAAGTCGCCCGCGCCCAGTACAGCGCGAGTATCCGGGACTCGTGGCCGAGCAACCTGGGCTCTCTGATCAAGGCCCTCGACAAGGTGCAGAGCAACCCTGCCTCCAAGCTCGACGAGCCGGAGCGAGCCCGCGTCGCACGAGCCATCGAGTTGCTTCGCAGCGCGATGAATCAGTAACCCGCTTCAGCTCCTCGACCCCATCAAGCCTTCGATCTGCTCGAGCGTGGCCTTCGCCGGTCCGGCAATGCCGACATGCCCGGCCGGCACCTGCGGTTCGCGTGGGTTGATGCGCACGAGCGTCGCCCCCCTGCGCCTACCCGCCTGCTCCGAGGTCGCTCGCACGGTCGGGATCGCAGTACCCGCGCCCATCTCCACGATCGCGAGGCGCGCATCGCCGAGCCCCCGCATCCACGCCTCCATCCGTCGCTCCTGGGCGGAGGTTCGATGGTGGATCCAGCCCCAATCGCCGAACATGAGCACGTTGGGGCGCGCCATGCTTCGGCAGCGTGGACAGCGTGGGAGCGGCTCGGACGCCTCGAAGGTCGTCGTGTCGACGGCCACGTGCTCTTTGGCGTCCCAGATGTCTTGGCAGCAAGGCCGTACGCATTGCAGGTGGTGGATGGACCCGTGGCACTCCACGACGGCGTCCTCGGGGAAGGCTGCGCGCTGGAACTGGCCGTCGACGTTGGAGGTGAAGACGAAGACACCGCCGGTCATGCGCTCGGCCCAGCGGTGAAGGACTTGAAAGCCTTCGTGGGGGGTGGTGTCTCGATACAGGTGGAGGCGATGACCATAGAAGCCCCAGGCGACGGCGGGGTTGCGGTCGAACCAATCGGGGGAGGCCATGTCGACGAAGGAGAGGCCTCTCGCCTTGAAGGGTGGGTAGGCGCGCCAGAAGCCTTCGTTGCCGCGGAAGTCGGGCAACCCTGAGTCGACGCCCATGCCTGCGCCCGCGGTGATGAGAAGCGCATCGGCTTCTTGAATGGCCTGGGCAGCGCGTTGGAGGCTCGGGTCGGACATGGCTTGGCTCCTGGTTCGGAACAGGCAACGTGGCGATGGTAGCCTGGCGCCCGGTGTCCATCCAGCGGTGAGGTGCTAGGCTTCGACCCAGGAGGATGGTTGGAGCATGGCCGACGTCCCGTTTACCGATGATGCTTTGGAAGAGGTGGTGTCCCGCGTGCGCAAGCGATTCTCGTTGAAGCCTCAGGTGGCGTTTGCCGGGTTCGGCAAGTCCGGCAAGTCTTCGTTGTTCAACGCCATCTATGGAGACCAGATTGCCCGGGTGTCCATGCGCACGGACGAGACCCAGGAGGTGCAGCATGCGGAGCGCTTCGGGGTCGACTTCACGGACACGCCCGGCATCGGGACCGCCAAGTTCTCTCTCGAGCGCGTGGTGGAGTCCGGGGCGCTCGACCGGCAGCATGTGGTGGTGCACGTGCTCAACGGCACCGCCGCCATCGCCGCGGAGGACGAGCGGTTGCACGAGGCCATCGGGAAGTCCGTGGCGAGACGAGTGACGGTGGTGAACAAGGCGGACCTCCTCGACGCGAGGGAGCGCGAGGAGGCTTCGGAGAGCGTGGAGGAGAAGCTCGGGCTGGGGCGGGAGGGCTTCCTGTTCGTCTCCGCGAAGCGTGGCATCCACGTGGATCGGTTGGTCCGGCGCATCACGGACGAGATCCCGGACGCGATGCGAGACGCGTTCATCGCCCAGCAGCAGGCGGACATCGCGCTCAAGGAGCGACGGGTGAGGAGCCTGGTGTACTCGAAGGCGGCGCTGTGCGCGGGCATTGGCGCGATCCCGATTCCCGTGGCGGACGTGCTGGTGATCACGCCGGTTCAGCTGGCCATGGTGGTGACCATCGGCTTCTTCCACGGCGTGGAGGTGGGCAAGGAGCGGGCCGTGGAGCTGATGACCACGCTGGGCGCCGGGGTGGGGTTCCGCGAGGGGGCGAGACAGCTGCTGCGTCTCATTCCGGGGTACGGGACGGCCATCAGCGCGGCGGTCGCGTTCGCGGGAACGGTTGCCCTCGGCGAGGCTGCGAACCTGTGGTTCAAGCGAAAAATGAAGACCTCGCCCGAGGAGTTGCAGAAGGTGTTCGCGTCCGTGGGCAAGCGCGCGCGTGACGAATTCGAGCAGCACGCGCCGATCTCCCCCGAGCTTCGGGAGCAGGTCACGGCGCTGCGAAAGCGCAGGGACGCCGGGGAGATCGATCAGGACACGTTCGACCGTTTGCTCGGCGAGCTCGACGCGAGCTGAGCGCCACACGCGCCTTGACAGCAAGGTTTTCGGGGCATAGGCCGGAGAGTGGCTCGCTCTCGGGAGCCGACAGGGAGTTTCCCATGCGGATGCGACACGTACTGGTGGTGGCTTGGCTCGCAGGGCTCGCGGCTTGCGCCAAAGGGGAAGATGTGGACTCCGGCAAAGGCTGGAGCATGGACGGCGGGTCGGGGACGGGAGGCTCGGGAGGCTCGGGAGGCTCGGGAGGCTCGGGAGGCTCGGGAGGCTCGGGAGGCACGAGCGGAACCTCGGGCGCCTGTGACTTGCAGACCAGCGACGCCACCTGCAACCAGTGCATCAACACGACTTGCCTCTCGCAATGCAACGCGTGTGCGAACAGCGACGCCTGCATGGCCCTGCTGGAATGCATAAAGGGCTGTTCCGACACCGCGTGCGACAACACGTGCCTCGGGCAGAATCCCGCGGGAGAGGCCCCCTTGAACGCGTTCACGGGTGAGAGCGGCTGCATGACCGTGCAGTGCGCGGACGCTTGCGGCAGCACGGGCTGCGGCCTCACCACGTCTGATACGACCTGTGACGACTGCCTCGACACCAAGTGCTTCAGCGAGTGCTCCGCCTGCGCCAACACGCCGGACTGCCTGAGCTTGCTCGACTGCCTGGCGCCCTGCGAGGACTCGCTCTGCGAAGATTCCTGCCTGGCTGCCTACCCGGCCGGCGTCGACCCGCTCTTCAACCTGGCCGGCACGGAGGGGTGTCTCACGGTCTCTTGCGCGGTCGAGTGCGGATGACCGCAGGACGCGATCTGCTCTGGATCGCGTTGGCTGGCGCGCTGGGCGCGCTGAGCCGCTACGGGTTGTCCACCTTCATCCACCGTCGGTTCGGGGACGGGATGGCCTGGGGAACCCTGACGGTCAACGTCCTGGGCTCGCTGGCCTTGGGCCTGATCGTCCAAATCGGCCTGTCGTCGGACGCGCTCCCGAAAGGCGCGCGGCTCGCGCTTACCGTGGGTTTTTTGGGCGCTTTCACCACGTTCTCGACGTTCAGCTACGAGACGTTTCGGTACCTCGACAACGGCTCGTGGGGAACGGCCCTTGCCAACGTGTTGGCAAACGTCATCCCGGGCTTGTTGGCCGTGTGGGCGGGGATGGCCCTGGGGCGCCTGCTCGTGGCGGCCTGAGCCCCCTCAATTCTTTTTCATGGCTGGCAAACGTATACGCACGCCGGGGCGCGGGCCCCCGCCCACGTCAATGCTGTTGCCTTGCTTGACCCAGTCGGGCTGCTTGGCGGTGACGTTGCCGTAGCCGTAGGTGAGCGCAACTTCCCCCTTGTCGGCTTCCGTCTCGACCTGGATGGTGACGCGCTGCGGGTCACCGCCGACGGTGGGATCGAGCATCCTGGCGACCGGTCCGCGGAGCTTCGCCGAGCGAACGGTGGAGTTGCCGCACAGGTGGAAGACCACGGGATGGTAGAACGCGCCGCGCCCCCCGTCGCGCGTGGCGCGGTAGCGGGCGATGATCATTTCTTCGTTGTCGCGCGGGTGCCAACGCCAGATCCGGTCGATGCCGGGCGTGAACCCTTGCACCGTCCGCATGTCCGCCGGCAGCGCGCCCATGAGCCGCGAAGCCAGGGAAGGATCGACTGCACCGTCGGCCACGATGGGCTCTCGCTTGTCGAGCGGAAGGTTCACCGCGGCAGGGTTGGCGGATCCCCCGCAGCAACGGAAGCCGAGGTCGGCTGAGGTCTCGCCCGGGGATCGGCTCTGACCGTTCGCACACCGCGTCCGAACCGACAGGTTGGTGTGCCCGCCTCCGCGCACAGCCGCCAACCCTCCCGGCGCTCCCCTCCCCCACTCGCTCGACGTCCACTCCCAGACCGCACCGTACAGCGCCTTGGCACCAAACGCGCTCGCGCATGCGTCGTACTGCCCCGCGGCGCGCAGAAGGGTCGTCGACCCCGTGCACTTGCTCGCGTGAAATGTATCCCCATACGGATAGGTATGGTTCGACGGTCCCTTGCAAACCCGCTCCCACTCCAGCTCCGAGCAGAGGCGGCGTCCCCTCGCGCGGCAGAGCGCTTCGGCCTGGTCCCGGGACACGCCGGTGCGGGGTGGCTGGGCCGGGTCGTTGGGGTAGGGGTATACGTCGATGGTGAACTCGGACATGTGAAGACTGACGCCCTCGAGCTCCTCGTTGGTGATGCGGGGGACGCGCTGGCAGGGGGTGCCGGCCACCAGCGTGCCCGCGGCAACGGTCACCGCCGGCCCGGGGTCTTGCTTCGGGGCGTTGGTCGCTTCTGCGAGCGGGCCGGGAGCGGACCCTGCCTCGGGCAGGCCCTCCGTGGAGTCTCCCGTCGGTTTCTTGCAGCAACCCGAGGCCGCCACCCACAAGGTCATCGCGCCTGCCAGCACCGCTACACACCCACGATTCGGTCGTTCTGTTCGCATTCGACGTCCGCTTCCTTGCGGTGGCCCGACCCCGGTTCCCACGGTGCGCGGTTGCACAACCGCCTCCCTGGGGCTAGGACCGAGCCACGTCATGGCACTCAAGCGTGTTCATCTGATTGTTCGAGGCAGGGTTCAAGGTGTATTTTTCGAGGCAACCGCGCAGCGAGAAGCACGGCGACTCGGCCTCACTGGCAGCGTCTCCAACCGCAAGGACGGGGCCATCGAGCTGACGGTGGAGGGCGAGGAGGAGGAACTGCGAGAAATCATCGCCTGGTCGCAGAAGGGGCCGACCGCCGCACGTGTCGATGGCGTCGAGGTCCGGTGGCGCTCCTACACGGGCCAGTTCAGCGACTTCCGAGCGCAGGACGAAGACTGGGCGCGCGAGCGTTGAGGCCTCAGGAGACAACGACATGACGGGAGCGACACGGGCGGGACGAACGATCGGCGGGATGGCCGGGGTGGTTCTGTTGCTCGTGGCGATGTCCGTGCGGGCGCAAGACGCGGGGGGCGCGTTGCCGGACGCGCTGCCTGCCGCGCCAGTCGGGTCGGCGATTCCGTTGCCCACCATTCCCGCCCCGGTGCCCGTGGCGTTGCCCCCGGCGGAGGCGGACGCGGTCGGCGAGTTGAGCAAACTGCTGACCAAGCTCGCGAGCGCCAACCCGAAGGACCGCGAAGAGGCGGCGGCAGCCCTGGCGGAGCAAGACGAATCCATGCTCCCCGCCGTGGCCGCCCGGCTCATCGACCTGCGCAAGAGCGCGGACCGCGACGGGATGAGCACGTTGCTGGAATCCGCCCGCAAGGAGGCTCGCAAGGACCTCAAGCGAGGGGAAGCCGAAGAGAGCGAGGCCCCCGGCGACGACAGGAGCGACGCCAGCAAGTCCCTCGCGGCCGAAGAGCACGCTCTGATGGACCCGAACACGACGGACTGGCTGCGCTACGTGCTGCAAGCGCCTGCGGACACGCAGGCCTTCCGGGATTTGGTGGCGGTGCTCGCCCTGTCGCGCACGTGCGTTGCGATCGGGACCACCGCGGCCGCACGCGAGGTGATCAACGTCTACATGTACTTCGGAGACCTGTTTCGCATCGACGTGCAGCGGCAGCTGGCACGCATGCGAGACATGGCGTTGCCGGCTCTGATCGAAGCGCAGTACCACGATTCGAAGATGGTCCGCACATGGGCGAAGCGTCGCCTCGACGTGATGGGACGCGCCATTCCGAGCGAAGCCGTCCGGATCAACGACAACCAGGCGCTGGCGGACGTGCTCCGCGCGTACGGGCGAGCGCGGGAGGTGGAGGCCGTTCGGGTCATCGTCTCGTTCGCCAACAGCGATCGATTGCAGGTACGGGAGGCAGCCCGGGAAGCCATCGGGCAAGTCGGGGAGCCGGCGCACTGGCAGCTGCGCGACGCCTACGAGCAGCTGATGGGCGAGAAGCCAGCCCGAAGCTGGGACTGGCAGCGCACCGCGCGCGAGCTGTTCGCGGTGTACGACAGAGCTAGACTGCAAGAGGTTTACACGTTGATGGACCAGGGGCTCGAGCACGCGAAGACCGGCAAGTCCGGCGAGGCGGTGGTCCTGTTCGATCGCGTGCTCGCGCGGGCGCCGATGTTCGAGCGACGCGTGGAGATGGTGCCCACGTACTTGGAGCATGCCCGCTCGATCCGAACGGAGGATCGCGTGGCCGCTGCCGCCGCGCTGCGACGCGCTTTGTCCATCGCCCCTGCAGGGGACCACGCGAACGCGGTCCGAAGCGAGCTTGCCTTGATCGAAGCGGAAGAGCTCGCTGCCGCCGGTGTCCTGGACGTCACGCTGCTCGACCGGGCCATTCAGCTCGATCCCTCGAACGAGCGAGCACGGGCGATGCGCGACCAGGCCAAGGTGGAAGTGCAGCTCGCGGAGTCCAGCTGGCGTCGATACGCCGCGGCGGTGGCGATCGGGGTGATCGCGCTGGCCGCCATGGTGTTCGTGGCGCTCATCCCCCGACGTCGAAGGCAAAGTGCAGAGTTGCGTCGGCCGCCGGTCCCTCCCACTCCGGACGCGGCCCCTCCACCGCAGCCGAAGCCGTAGGGGTTGGCGACTTCGCCATCCGACCTTCTACTTCGCTCGTAGACGGACGCGGGCCCTCAAACGCAGTCTCGGCTCAGACGTCCTCCCCATCCGGGTCCCCGGCATCACCCACGTCGCCAGCGTCCTGCGCATCGCCGTCCTGCGCGTCCCCAGCCTCGTCGGCGTCGCCATCCTGCGCGTCCCCAGCCTCGTCAGCGTCGCCATCCTGCGCGTCCCCAGCCTCGTCAGCGTCGCCATCCTGCGCGTCCCCGGCTTCGTCCGCATCGACCTCGCTCGCCGGTGCATCGGGAACGTCCGCCGGAGCGGCATCGTCGTACAGAGATGCATCCCCAGACCAGCCTCCAGCGTGGCCCGAGTCGGCCAGGGCGCCGCCTGACCCACCCCGCTCGGCGCCCGCGTCGGACCCCGCGGCGCCACCGGTTCCGCCCGACGTCTCCGAGCTGCCGGGAGGCTCCGGTTGCGGGTTGATGGCGCACGCTCCCGCGGCGAGAGCACCCGCCACCCAGGCCGCACACAGCCAGCGCCACGACTCCAGAGTCATGGTCCCCAGTGTAGCACCAGTTCGTCCGCGACAACCTGCTCGAAGGGTGGGTCACCCAAATCCGGAGCCGTCGGAGTTGGCCGCAGATTCCGCAGAGAACCGCAGATGGTTTCGTGGCTTGTGCGGATGTGGGTAGCTGCGTGGCGACGGGTTGTGCGTCCGAAGCGACCCATGCTGACCCGCCTGGTGGGAAGGAGCATCACCCACCTGATGGGTGGCAGACCGCCTCGCCCTTCGAAAAGCAGGATCCAGAGGTTACTCTCCCCGCCCGCGCTTCGCCCCCGATCAGGGGATCTCGCTATCTCTTGCGGCGGGGAGGCGGTCGATCCTACGAATCGAAACCGACATGGAGGTAGCTCGTGAAGCACTGGATGTGCAGGGTCTGCCGCTACACACACGCTAGCGATGACCCACCGGAGGCGTGCCCGGTCTGCCGGTCCGGCAGCAAGCACTTCGAAGAGAGCGAAGAAGGCGGCACGGAGCCTGAGTTGCGCCGTCCCCTCAGCCTCCTGTTGCCTACAGAGAGTGCGCTCTGGCGCTGTCAGGTCTGTAGCCTGGAGCATCGAGGCATCAGCCCGCCGGCCATCTGCCCGGTGTGCGGGGTTGGCCCCGACCTCTGGGACCAGGTCATCGAATCCACGCGGCCTCGCATGGACACGGACCCGTCCCCCGTCACAAGCGCCGCTGCCTGCTCGGTCTGCACGTCGCCCCTGGGGTTGTCCCCCGGCGATGCTTGCCCCGTGTGCGGCGCGCGACACGCGTACCTGGCCACGACCCCAGGGGTCATCGGCGCCCAGGCCCCAACGAGCAGCGCGACACCGCGAACCTTCCTCATCGTGGGCTCAGGCATCGCCGCCATCCGTGCAGCAGAGGCGATCCGAGCCCACGACGCCCGCGCGCAGGTCACCCTGCTCACGCGAGAGAAGTGCCTCCCCTACCACCGCATGAACTTGACCCGGTACCTCGACGGGGACGTGGATGCCACCACCACACTGCTGCATTCACGGGGCTGGTACGAGGACCACGGCATCGAGGTGCGCCTCGAGACGGACGTGTTGGAGATAGCCCCGCGAGATCACTCCGTCAGGACCAGGGCACGGGACTTCTCGTATGACCGCCTCGTGCTCGCAACGGGAGCCCGCGTGGCGATGCCGTTGGTCCGCCAGATCTGGATCCATGGGGTCCGCCCCCTGCGCACGCTGTCCGACTGCGCGCGCATCCTCGAGGTCGCCGGCTTCGGTCGAAAGGTCGTCGTCCTCGGCGGAGGGCTCTTGGGCATCGAGGCCGCCGTGGCGCTGCGTCGCCGCAGCTGCGAGGTCGTCGTGATCGAGCACGCGGACAGCCTGCTGCGACGTCAACTCGACGGGGCAGCGTCCCTGCTGCTGCAACGGCACCTCGAGGGACTCGGCATTCGCGTGCTGCTGTCGCGTCGCGTGGAAGCGATTGAGGGGGACGAGTACGCGGAGGCGATCCGACTCGACAACGGTCTGCGCGAACCAGCAGACCTCGTGGTAGTCGCCACGGGCATCGTGCCGAACACGGGGCTGGCGACGGCAGCTGGACTGCGGGTCAACCACGGCGTGCTGGTGGATGACGCTTTGCAGACCTCGGACCCGGACATCTACGCGGCCGGGGACGTGGCGGAGCATCGCGGTCGCACCCACGGCAGCTGGAATGCGGCCTGGGAGATGGGATCCGTAGCGGGAGCCAACGCCGCCGGAAGCGCGGAGACGTACTTTCCCACCCTGCAGCCGCGCGTCCTCAAGATTGTCGGTATGGACGTTTGCTCCCTCGGAAAGATCGTGGCGGAACCGGGCACCGGACGCGAGCTCGTCCACGCCGAGGAGCAGGGCGCCATTTACCAGAAGGTCGTGCTCGACGAAGGGCGCGTGGTAGGCGGTGTTTTCTTGGGCGATACCCACCCCGTGGCGGCGGTGCGCGAGGCGATTCAGGACGGCAGGGACGTGTCCTCCGCCTGGGAGAACGCTCGGTCTTTGCCACAGTTTCTTGCCTCCCTTGAAGCGCGAACGTAGCGCGCCCGCGATTCGAGCAAGAGCCACTGACGCTGCTCGTTTCTGACCCATGATCGGGGCGATCCGCGTCGCCGAATCGCGGTACGCTCGGGTCCAAAGGTTCGAACAAGAAACGGTGAGCATCATGCGTGGGAGCAGAACGCCTGTCTGGGTG
>CAZAWR010000172.1:0-12299 GCA_964488865.1 uncultured Polyangiaceae bacterium
AGCCCCCTTAGAAAAACCTAGACCCAAAGCAGCGCGGAGCGCTTGATTTGGGCCTAGTAGGCGCGCTCCCTCCACCGCTTGCGCAGCCATAGGCCGATCCCCATCGCCAGCACGACCAGAACGGACACACCGGTTCCGCCGAGGAACACCAGCAGGTCGTAGCGTGGGTTGGCCCGATACTCCACCAGCCGGACGTCGTCGGCGAGGTTCAACCCGGCCTCGGTCGTGAGATACGCGCGATCCTCCTCACTCAAACCTTCCCAGAGGATGTCGCGCACGACGCCTCGGAACTTTGTCGCGCGCTCGACCACGGCCTCTTCCGACGAGCTCATGTCACTGACTTCGAGGAGGGCATGAACGGGCTGATTCCGGTCCCACGCAGGCGGGACCAAAGGAACGAGTGTGCGCGTGGATTCGGCTGCGCCTCGGGCCCTCTGGGTGCGCGTGGTGGTCACTTCGACCGATTCGCTGAGCCTCGCTCGGGCCCCGGTGATCACCACGTTGCGAGAGCCCGGAATCCGGCCTCTGGACAGGCTCGTGATCGACACACGCTCCTCTCCGAAGTCCAGGCCATGCAGGAGCCGAGGGAGCATCGCCACACCGACAAGAACCGGAGCGAGCAGCAGCAACACGCCCAACCACCAGGACATGTCGCGAACCCCCATGAGTCCCAAGGCCTGCTTCTCGTCCTGCCCCCGCAGGTCGATGTCGGGCCTCTTCGCTACGAGGGACTCGACCAAGCCGTGGAACCCGGGGTCCCCTGCGTTGGCGACGATGCGGTGCATCCTCGGCCCCCGGCGCGATCGTTGCTCCACGAGCCACAACGTCTGCACGTTGTCCTGCGGTTGCAGGAACAGATGCGTCAACCGGGAGAGCCTGATCTGGTGTGAGCGCACTCCTTGCTTCACCGCCAGCACATCCCCATCAACCAGGGCTTCGCACCGGAAGGCCATGTAGCCGTAGGTGTAGATCTCCGGTGACGGCTCGCTCATGGCCCGCACGCCGCGGACGGACCGCCCATCCCCACGCGTTTCGAAACGCCCTCGCGCATCACCACCTCATCGTATCAGCAACTCCGTGATGCGACCGCGCCCGTCTCTCCTGCAGTTGACCTTGCGCAAGGCCTGCACCTCATGGATCTCGAAGTGGTCGTGGTACAGGTCGTAGACCGGACGGGCCGCCGAGTTCGATATCAGGACCCGCACACCTCGGCGCTTGAGGCGCAGGGCAAGGTCGCGCAGACGGCATTGGTCCTCGAGCGAGAAGCCGCTCGACGTGTACGACGTGAACCGCGACGTGGAGGACACGGGCTCGTACGGCGGGTCGAAGTACACGAAATCGCCTGGACGGGCGCGCGCCTCCACCGACTCGAACGTGTCATGAAGCACCTGCGCCCGCTGAAGCACCGTCGAGCACGCACGAAGGTTGGCGTCATCGCAGATCAGCGGGCGGACGTGACGGCCAAAGGGCACGTTGAACTGATCCCGCCGATTCACGCGATACAAGCCGTTAAAGCCCGTCCGGTTCAGGTAGATCAACCAGATCGCCACATCGACGTCCAAGGTCTCGTCGATGGATCGGTCCCGCTGAGCCAGGTAGTAGTCCTTGTCGTAGGGGGATTCCCGGAGGCGTCGAATGACTTCTTCGGGATCGTCACGCAGCCCGCGGTAGGTGCGGACCAAGCGACGATTGCTGTCGCACAGAATGGCCCGTCGGGGTCGAAGCGCAAAGAACAGGGCTCCGCCTCCGAGAAACGGCTCGTGGTAGGAGCCTGAGAACGACGGGACGAAAGGCAGCATGCGATCGATAAGCTGCCCCTTGCCGCCTACCCACTTGAGAAACGGGCGCGGAACGGCCCACTGGGGGGAGACGCCTTCGTGCTCACAAGCAGTCATCGAGATCATCGGCTGGGACGGAACCTATCACCTGGCTCGAACGACGCAAAACGCCATCTGGCCGTGACCCAGGCTTACCGCGCCCATTTGTCTTGATCTCCAGCACGCACCCTGTCCACGATCCTGCTCCTGATGCCACAATTCAAGAAGATCATCGTTGCGACCGACTTCAGTGAACCGTCCATCGAGGCGCTCCGGGAAGCGGACAGGCTCGCGCAGGGGATGGATTCGGAGGTGTTCGTTTTCCACGCCGTGCCGAACCTAGTCCGGGCGAATCCTCTGTTTCCTCACAAGAACATCGAGGATGTCTTCCAGCTGCCTGCGATGATGGACCGGGCAGCCGACGCGGTGGACGAGCTCATCGCGAAGCACATGCGCTCCGACCACACCAACGTCCACGTCCTGGTGGACACGGGCTGGCCGGACACCGCGCTGATGCGCAAGGCCGAGGAGATCGGTGCGGACCTCATCGTCGTCGGGAGCCGCGGGTACACGGGACTGAAGCACGTGCTGCTTGGCAGCGTGGCCGAGCGGGTGATTCGTTACTCCCATTGCGCTGTCATGGTGGCTCGCGCTAGTCCGAGTGGGGGCCGCATTCTCGCCGCAACGGACTTCTCGGACCCCGCGTTGCCGGCCATCGACGCCGCCGTGCAAATTGCGAAGCGCAGGGGCGCGGAGCTGACCGTCATGCACAGTCTCGGCGTGCGCTCCTCGTCCCTTTCCTGGGCGGCCTCTCCGTTCGGTGGGGGTCCGATCGTTCCGGACGAACAAGCGATCCAGGAGGCACGGATCGCGGCGACCCAGCTCATCGAAACCTCTCTCGGCGAGTTCGGAGCGGTTGGGTCTGCCTTCGTCGGTGACGGGATGCCTGAGGATGACATTCTGCGAAAGGCCACGGTGTTGCCCGCTGACATGATCGTCCTTGGGAGCCAAGGCAGAACCGCGATCAACCGTGTCGCGCTGGGAAGTGTCGCCGAGACCGTGGCACGCACCGCAACGTGTTCCGTGCTCGTGATCCGCTTGGCGACGGCTTGACGGCGGTGCCCGGGGGGGTTGCAGTCAGGGCGTTCTTGGACTTGCAGGGCAACGCACCCTAGAATCGCGACGCGTCGAATGTACTGTCCTCATTGCTCGAGCCCATGCGAACCGCACGCGACCACGTGCGCGACGTGCGGTGAGCCGACGGATGCCGCCCAGGATCGGCGGGTTGGCACCGTGTTGCCCGGGGGCTACGTGCTGCAGGAGTGCATTGGCGGGGGCGGGATGGGACAGGTGTATCGCGCTGAGCAGTCGGCTCTTGGACGCTCGGTGGCGGTCAAGATCGTCCATCCTTACTTGCTCAGCGATGACACGGTGGCCGGGAGGTTCATCAACGAAGCGAGGCTGGCGAGCCGCCTGAACCATCCCAATTCCGTGGCGGTGATCGACTTCGGGCGCACGGAGGACGGGCTTCTGTACCTGGTGATGGAGCACCTGCGTGGGCGGGACCTGGCGCGCGTGCTCGTGGAGGACTGGCCGCTGTCGTTCGAGCGGATCATCGACATCCTTCGACAGTTGCTCGATGTACTCGCAGAGGCCCACCAGCTTGGGATCGTGCACCTCGACCTGAAGCCGGACAACATCGTGTTGGAGCCAACGCGGCGAGGCGGTGACTTCGTCAAGGTGGTCGACTTCGGGCTCGCGCGCATGCTGGCTGGCTCGTCGGGAAGGAGCGACCCCAGCATGACCATCTCGGGAACGCCGGACTACATGGCGCCCGAACAGTGCCGGGGCGAGAGACCGGACGCGAGAAGCGATCTGTACGCGGTCGGGGTGATTCTTTTCTTGTTGCTGACGGGGCGCCTTCCCTTCGAGGCGGAGGCCCCGACGCAGGTGCTGCTCAACCACCTGACGCAACCACCTCCGGACCCCCGCGAGGTGAACCCGGGAAGGCGAATTCCCGACGGGATCGTGGAGGTCTTGCAGCGCGCGCTCGAGAAAGAACCGGACAATCGCTTCCAGTCAGCCGTGGACTTCTCCTCCGCCCTTGCGGAGGCTCGGTTCCAAATCACCACCCCCATGCGCATGCCCACGCTTCCGCCGCCGGACGCGCCGGCCAAGCAGTGCACCGTGTGCGGCGAGCCGGTACCGACGGTACAGAAGTTCTGCGGAAGCTGTGGGGCGAGGATGCCTTGGGCTGACAGGTTGCCATCGCTGCGCCCCCCGGGCATCGCGATGTTCGGGGGGCCCGGCATCTTGCCGTTTCCTCTCGCGGAACGTGACAGTGAGCTGGCAGCCCTGAGCGAAGAGCTCGAAGCGTGCACGGACTCGCTGCGGTTGTGCCGCTTGGAAGGGGAAACGGGTTCCGGAAAGACACGGTTGCTCGAGGAGTTCGACATGGTCGCATCCACCCTCGACCATTCGGTCTTCAAGGTACGTGCGGAACAGTGGCCCCTCAGCCCTGCCTGGGGTGCGATCCGCAAGTTGATCCCCGCGTTGCTCGGCCAGGAGCCGGCATCCTTGCTCGCCACTCCGCCTCCCGACACGCGCGTCGCTGGTGGACTCGAGTTGCTCTTTGGAGACGCTCCGAAGCCAAGCTCGATGCCTCGCGCCGACGCGGCCCATGCGATGCGATGGGCCTTCGAAGCCGCCCGCAGCGCATCACGTCGACCGGTGGTGGTGCTGGTGGACGACCTGGATCAACTCGACGGCGCATCTCGCAATGCGCTGTCCGACGCGCTGCTTCTTGCTGACTTGCCAGGCGTGCTGGTGATCGTAGCGCACGGCCCCGGGTACGCTCCGCCATGGTTGGAGGACAAGCCCAGGTACGAGGTGCGCCCTCTCTCGAAGGACGCGTCTCGGTCCCTGCTCGCCAGCCACGGGATGGCAGACCGCTTGCCCCACCTTCCCGAGCATGCGCTTCCCCTCTACTTGGAGCATTGCGTGCGCTTCGAGCAAGACGGGGGCACCGCACCTCCCCCGCGGCTGGGCGACCTCATCGCGGCCCGGTTCGCCCGCCTGGGCGCAGGTCCCCGTCGCGTCTTGCAGGCCGTCGGCGTCCTCGGCCCGCTTGCGACCACCGAACAGATCCAGCACATGGTGGGACCCGGAACGGACGCCGCGGCCCTCGCCCAGGACTTGGACGCGGCGGGGATCCTCTCCCGGACGGGGGGATGCTTCTGCTTCAGCCATCCCTTCCTTCGAAGGATCGCTCGCGCTGCAACACCGGCGACCGTCCTGCGTGAGCTGCACGCCAAGGCGGCCCTGCTCGCTCCCGCCTCCCTCCCGCTCGAGATCCGGTCGTTCCATCTCGAGCACGCGGGCGACGTGTTCGCGGCGCTGCTGAGCCTCGAGCGCATCGGGGCACAAGCCCGGGACCATGACGACCTGGAGAGCGCCCTGGAGGCCTTCCGACGAGGGTTCGAGCTCGCACGACGAAGCGCAGGGGACCCGTCGCTCGACGACCCGATGCATACGGTGGCGCTCTTCGGTCTCAAGCTCGGGGAAACGCTGTCGCGGCTGGGACGCCATGGCGAGGCAGACGGTATTCTTGGGGAGAGCCTGGCGTTCGCGTCCACCGTGGAGCAGAGAGCACGGATCACATTTGCCCAGGGGTCGGTGGCACGCCTTCGAGGCAAGACCCGCCGAGCACTGGAGCTCGCTCGGGAGGCCATCGATCTCGTGTACGACCGAGACACGCACCTGGCGGCGACCTTCGAGCAAGAAGCTCGCTGGTGGAAGGCCTGAGCGGCCTCACGGCAGGGTCGAGGCGCGGCTCTTTCGCCTTGACAGGCAGACCACTCGCTGTTAGACAAGTCTTACAACAAGAGCGCGCCAGATGCCTTCTCGACCACCAGCCACCTGCCAACGCATGAAGCCAGACAGCGACGTCCGATGCCCTTGCGGACGGCTCATCGCATGCCTCGAGCCGCGCGGGCTGGTACTGAAGTGCCCTCGGTGCAAGACGGAGGCGGTGGTCCCCATGGACCGCCTGCAGGGCGGGCAGCACCTCGAGATCGAGTTCCGCGGGTAGCTGCCCTCAAAACATTGCTAACCAAGCGGCCGGCGACCCAGCGTCCAGCGCCCTGTCAACACACGGTGACACCATGCGTGGACGGAGCCTTGCGATCGACGGGTCCCTTTGCCAAGCCGCAGTTTTTGCTTTTGTGTCCGCCTTCACCGCGGGAGTATCCGCGGCCGACACCACTGAGGCCTTCGACGTGGGAGCGACGGACCTGGACTTCTACACGGGAGTGGACGGTCTTGGCTTGCCATCGGACGAGCGCGCCGCCTTTGGCGACATGATGCTCGGCTACGGGCTGACCGAGCGCCTCTCCGCCTACTTCGGCACCACGCTCGAGGGGTCAGGGGCGTTCACGGACGGGAGTTCGACCCACTACCTGGGTCTGTACGGGACTCCCTTCGACTCCGATCACGTGGACTTGGACCTCCAACTCGACATGGCGTCCGGGGGACCCGAGCAGCGTCTGGAGATGCGGCCGGCGCTGGAGTTGAACGTCGACGCGGACCCCGAGATGCGCACATGGGGCATGTACCTTCGCACGCCCTTGCCGGTGTACGGACGCAAGTTCCAAACAGGAGGGGAGCATGCGACCTTCCACCTCGAGGCGACGCTTGGGGCCTATGTCCATGTTGCGGAAGGAAACCAACTCCTCGTGGAGTACGACATGGCATTCCACCCGGATCCGCAGGAGGCGGAGCGTCGAACCGACGTGGGAGGCGCAGCGTTCGGCTACAATGTGGTCGTGTCCGACGAGATTGAGCTCATCAACCAGGTGTTCGTGGACATCCCACAGGCGGGCGACCGTGTCTCGGTCAGCTTGATGACGGGCCTGATTGCCACCTTGCCGTCCGCAGCGGGCGCGCAGCCCTAGCGCCGAGACAGGTGCACCTGCGGGTCGACGATCCCCCGCCCCGTGCGCTACGCTTGCGCCGATGACCGCGTGGAGCAGCTTGGCAAGAGTGTTCGGGTTCGGGGGGGACCCGTCGGGCCGAGCTGGGTCGGTGCCGGAGGAAGCCTCCTCGGACTTGGAGCCCGGGCACGTCGTCGGCGAGTACGTGGTGGAGTGCAAGCTCGGAGAAGGCGGGTTCGGGGCCGTCTACCGTGCGGTGCATCCGGTCATCGGCAAGGCGGCCGCGGTGAAGGTGCTTCATCCGCAGTACTCCTCCAACCCGGAGGTGGTGTCCCGGTTCGTGTCGGAGGCCCGCGCGGTCAACCAGATCCGCCACCGCCACATCATCGACATCTTCTCGTTCGGCACGCTGGAGGATGGACGGCACTACTACGTGATGGAGCTGCTCGAGGGGGTCACGCTCGACGCGTATCTGGAGCGAGCAGGCAGGCTGGAGCCCATGCAAGCGCTCCCGATCCTGCAGGGCGTCGCGCGTGCTCTGGAGGCGGCACACGAAGCTGGGATTGCTCATCGCGATCTCAAGCCCGAGAACGTCTTCCTCGCGGTGTACGACGACGGGACGGTATTCCCCAAGATCCTCGACTTTGGCGTGGCCAAGCTGTTGACGGGGTCAGGCCCGGGACCGATTCACCGGACGCACACGGGGACGCCGATCGGAACCCCGCGCTACATGTCGCCCGAGCAGTGTCAGGGTCGAAAGGTGGATCATCGGACGGACATCTACTCGTTCGGGGTGATCACGCACCGTATGCTCGCGGGCAAGCTTCCGTTTGAAGCCTCGGCGGCGCTCGAGTTGATGCTGATGCATGTCGGCACGCCTCCGCCGCGCCTGTCGGAGGTCGTGGAGGGGCTCGACCCGGCATGGGACGAACCGGTCCTGCGAATGCTCGAGAAGGACCCGGAGCGCAGGCCTGCCACGCTCTCCGAAGCGTTCCAGGGGCTGCTCCGAACGGCAGAATCCCTCGGGATCGCCCAGGATTCGGTGCGCATCTCGTTCTCGCCGGAGGTCCGCAGCGACATCGCGCGAGCGCGGATCGAGCAGCGAACGCCCGGTGGATTGCAGACCCCAGCGTCGCGCAGCCATGCTCCGGCCGGGTCACTGGCGCGACGCCAATCCTCGATGGCCCTCGCGGGCATTCTGCTCGCCGGCGTGCTGGGTCTCGTCGCCTTCCTCGCCTTTCGGACCTCCGGAAGCGGGAACCTTCAAGCGAACCTGAAGGCAACCACAGACGCTCCGTCGGCCTCCGCCCCGCGACCCGACTCGACATTGTCGGCGCCCGCGCCTGCGGCATGCGTGAGTCCTACATCCGCCTCGGTCGCCTGGACGTTCCAGACCACGCCACCGGGTGCGGAAGTGGCCGAGGGCGACCGTGTGCTTGGCCGTGCCCCAGGGCCATTCCTCGTCCCTCGCGACGATGCCAAGCGCACACTCACCTTTCGGGCAACCGGATACGATGACGAGACCTTGGAGGTGTCCGCGGCGTCAGATCAAGTCGTCACGGTGCAACTGAAGCGTCGCGTCGGGCAGCCCGGTCGTGCGCGCCCCGACGTACCCAAGGATCTGGAGTACCCGTTTTGACTCTGCAGCCGCTTCGCGCAGCCGTAGCCGTGCTGTTGCTCGCCTTCGCGGTGGGGTCGGCCGTGTCGTGTCGGGAGCTTCCCGATTTGCGCCAGCGCGCTTGCGGCAACGGCGTGGTCGACTCGGGCGAGGACTGTGACACCTTCGCCCCCGCGAGCCAGCGATGCGGACGTGCCGGAACGCCCGTGGCTTGTCGGTTCGAGTGCTCTCTGTCTCCTGTTGCGGACACCCCTGTCTGCCCAACCGGTTGGCAGTGCGGCACCGACGACATCTGCCGCGCCGCGACCGGCTCCTTCGTGCCGATGGCCACACCGATCGAGGCGGCCGTGGAGCGCGTGCTCCTCGGCGATTTCCAGGGCTCAGGTCGCGCTGCCGTGCTCGGGCTCGGGTCCGCGAACAGCGTCGGTGCGGCCTACGCTCGCCTGTTCTTCCTGCAGGACGACGGCACCCCCGTCGAGTCCACGCTGCTCGGGTTCCCCGTCGTCTCTCCCGTGCTGGGAGACCTCAGCGGCGACGGGCGTGACGACTTCGTGTTCACCTTGATCGGCGGCCTTGGCGTGATGCTGGGACAGCCGTCGCGGGAACTACGCCCCGTGGCTTATCCACTCCTCACGGTCCAGGCCGGCGCCACCACACGCGTGCTGCCGGTGCGTCCGCACCCGCTGTCCGTGCTCGACGAGGACCGGGTCCTGCTGTTGAGCGTCGGCGAAACCGGAAAGCTGCTGGCGCTGGCGGACTCGGAGCATGTCATCGCGAACCTGCCGCACCCTCACGACGGGATGGTCGGAGAGCCCGTGCTCGCGGACGTCATCCGCGATCCATCCGCGCCTTGCGGGGAGTTGATCTTCACCTACCTGGACGACCCCAACGTCTGGATGGTCCAACCCTGCAACGCAGACGGCACGTGGGCCGGCCCGGAGACGTCCCTGCGGAAAGCAGCCACTCTCCCGTCGGGCTTCACCGTGGATACGCGCGCTTTCGTAGCGGATCTCGACGGGGATCAGGAGCTCGACTTGCTCGTGGGTTCCGGAGCGACGATGTTCGTGGCCTTCGGCTGCGGCGACGGGCGGTTCTGTGCGAACAAGGACGACCCAACGACGGCTGGGCGGCTGTTGCCGATCGTAGGGCACATGGCAGCGGCGTGTGAGGACGAGCCCATGGAGGTAACCCGCACGCCGATTGCGGTGGGGGACGTCAACGGAGACGGGATCGCCGATGTCGTCACCTCCTCGGAGATCCTGGTGGTTCGTGAGCTGGCGGCAGAAGAAAGCGCGGTGCGGGTGGGCGTGTGCCCGGCGGCGACCAAGCTGGTGGGGCAGTGGACCACGGCAAGGATCGTGGATCTGAACCAGGACGGGCGACCGGATGTGATTGCCGGATCGTCCTTCGAGCCCGATCTCGAATTCTACGCGGGGACGGGTCTGGACCGGTTGAACATGACGAGGCTCACGACGCCTGCCCCCGTGAAGCATCTGTCTGTGGGCGACTTCGACGGAGACCAAGTGCCCGATCTCGCCGCGGCGCTGGCCGGCGTGGTGGATCCTTCGTCAGGCGTCCGGACGGACGCGCTCGCCATTGCGTACGGTCGGGTCCAGCACGCCCCCGAGCCCATCGTGATCGTCGCCGCATTCCAGGGGATTGCCCAGGTGGTGGCCGCGCACTTCGACTATGCGGACGCGATCGAGGAGCTCGGGGTGGTGGCCGTCAGCGAGGAAGGACTCCAGACCATCACGGTCTTTCTGAGCAATGGGGGTCGTCGTCTGCTCGCGCCGTTTGGGCTCGTGGGGTCTCCCACGGGCCCGGGACCGGATGCTGCGGTGGAAGGGAGTCCGCTGTCGGTGACGCTGGGGGACTTCGACGCCGATGGGAACCTCGACATCGCATCGCTCGCGTTGCCGAGCCAGGCTTGCAGCCTGGAAACGTGTCAGTACCGGCTCTGGGTGACGCGTTCCGAAGGGCAAGCGCGGCTCGCCCAGTCGGTCTTCAGCGACTACCTCCCCAGCGACTTCACCCCGATTGTGTCGAGCGAAACCGCTGGCATGGAGGTGGCCGCGTTCATGCGCGTGGCGGATCTCGACGGGGACGGGGTGGACGATCCTGTCTTGCTGACGCCCTGGAAGCACGACCCCAACCAGACCGTCTTGGGCTGGGCGAAGATGCTCCACGCGCAAGAAACACTGGTCTTCGGTGCGGTGGAAGCGCTGTCCCACGGACCGATCCGGATGACGTCGAAGTCCCAGCCCATCGTGTGGGACCTGGACGACGACGGTCACCTGGACGTGATGGCGCTGTCTGGCGGGTCCACGGATCGACAGACCGTGGTGGCGTGGGGAAGCACCGGCGTGGACCTCATGGCGCCCGTGCCCATCGAGCTCCCGGCGAACCCGTCGGGTTTCGCCATGATCCAAGCTGACACGGACGTGTTGAAGGAGGTGCTGGTCGTCGCGCGAGAGGGCGTGTTCCTTCTGGGGCGCGACCCCGCGGCACCCCGGGTCTGGAGCACGGAAAAGCTTGCGGACGTGGCAGGTGGGACCTCCGTGGCTGTCCGCGACATCGACGGCGACGGGATCGAAGACTTCGCGATTGCCGATGCGCTGGGAGTCCGGCTCTATCGTGGGAAGGCGGCGGTGCCGTGACGCAGCCTACGGTTCGCCTGTTGCGTGGCGCGTTGGCAGGAGCGCTGCTGGTGACGTCCTTGGCTGCGGCGGGGGAGGACATCGAGCAGGCCAAGACGTACTTCGCGGCGGGTGCCGAGGCGTACTCGGTGGGGCAGTACACGACGGCCGTCCAAGCCTTCGACGAGGCCTATCGGCTCGCCCCGCGTTCGGCCATCCTCTTCTCCGCCGCGCAGGCGCTTCGTCGCCAGTACTTTGTGGATCGCGATCGTGCGCACCTGGACCGAGCGATCAAGCTCTATCAACAGTACGTGAGGGAAGTGCCGCAGGGGGGACGTCGCAACGATGCCGTGCAAGCGCTCTCGGAGCTCGAGCCCCTGGCCGCGAGGCTGGACGCGGAAGCGGGGGAAGGCGCGGGAGGCGGAAGGGATCGCGCGGCGCCCGCAACCCGCCTCATGGTCTCGTCGCCGACGGACGGGGCAAGGATCTCCGTCGATGGTGGCTCTCCGCAGCCGGCGCCGTACATCGCCGAAGTGGAACCTGGCAAGCACCGCGTGAGGGTGACGGCGGACGGGTACGACGATGACGAGCGCTACGTTGTGACGGTGAAGGGCGGACTGTTGGCGGTCGATGTCCGGCTTCGGGAGCAACCGGGTGAGCTTCGACTGAGGGTGGAGGACGGTGCCCGGCTCTACGTGGACGGACGATATCAAGGGGAAGCCCCGCTCTCGAAGGCGATGCAGCTGCCTGCGGGCAAGCACGTGGTGTCCGTGACGAGAGCCGGATACGAGGGATTCTCTCGCGAGGTGGAGTTGCGTCGGGGCAAGACCACAAACGTCCAGGTGGATCTCGACCCGTCGACGCAGCGCAACGTGGCTCTGGTCTTGCTGGGAGCGAGCGGTGTGTCCCTCGTGGTGTCCGCGGGCTTCTTCGGGCAGTCGTTGGAGCGGCAGGAGGCCGCGCAGGCCATTCTCGACCGCAAGGGCGAGGGCAACATCACGTCCGAGGATCTCGACGTGTACGACGCGGCCAGAAGGGATCGGGATCAGCTGCGTCGTGCGGGGACGGTGGCGTTTTCGACGAGCGTGGTGTTCGGGACGGTCGGAGGGTTGCTGTACTGGTTCGACTCACCGCAGGTTCCCACGACGTTGTCACCGGAGGTTCCACCGGTGAAGAAGACGAAGTCGACGGCTCCCCGAAGCCTATCGGCGGCGCCCGTTTTCGCACCGGGCTGGGTGGGGGGTGGGTTTTCGGGGACGTTCCGAGAGGTCAGTTTGCCGAGCGTGGTTTTGCCGCA
>CAZAWR010000173.1:0-12268 GCA_964488865.1 uncultured Polyangiaceae bacterium
ACGACGCTGGCAACGACGCTGGCAACGACGCTGGCAACGACGCGGGGGAATGACGCGGGCGACTCGACGCGGAGGAGACCTGGGATGCATCCGGACGTGCTGGTCGACGGGCTTCGAATCGCCCTCGAGAACTTCCGAAAGAGCGCACACGCGCAATACGGCGGGGACGCAGACGCGATCTGCCGCCAGGTGGTCGACGCTTGCTGGAACGGTACGTACTTGAAGGCCGGGGCGGGTCACCTGGACCAGTTCTGGATGCGAGACCTCGGCTGGTGCGTCGACGATCTGGTGAGGTTTGGGTACGCGGACCGGGTCGAGGCTTCCCTGGACTTCGCGCTCGCCCGGTACGTGGCGGCGGACGCCGTGACCACCACCATCTTTCGGCACCGCACCCCCGCCGACGTCTACACCTTCGCCACAGACTCCCTGCCTTTTCTCCTCTACTGCCTCCGCAAGGCGAAGATGGAGGACCGCATCCACCGGCACCGGGAGTTCTTCCAGCGCCAGATTCACCTCTACGTGCGAACGGCGGTGGACGAGCTCACGGGCATGGTGCGCAAGGACCGGTACTTCTCGACGTGCAAGGACGTCATGAGATACGCGTCCACGTGCACGTCGAACTGCTTTCTCCACCTCCTGCGCCAAGAGATTGCCAAGCACGAGGGTCTTCGAGACCCCCTGGGGCAGGACCCGGCGTCCCGGGACAAGCTCGCCGCGGACATCGTGCGCGTCTACTGGCGTGAGGATCACTTCATCAACGACGATGTCTCCAAGAAGCCATTCATGTCCGCGGATGCCAACGTCTGGCCCTTCTGGTGCGGTGTCGTCGAATCGACGGACATGCTCCGGCGCGCGGTTCAGGCGGTGGGGGAGGCGGGTCTCGACAGCCCCTTTCCCATCCGGTACCACCGCAGCCTCGACCGGAAAGCGGTCTACCCGCTGGCGCGGGCATTCATACCCAACTACCAGGGAGACTCCATCTGGACCCTCCTCGGTCCCCTGTGGATCGGACTGGTGGCCAAGGTCGATCTCGCGAAGGCGCGCAGGCAGCTGGACCGGTACACGGAGCTCATCGAGCAGTATGGCACCTTCGTGGAGGTCTTCGAGCCCGACGGTCGCAGTCCCCTGCGCGGGAGGTTCGGGCACGGCTCCGCGTTCGGCATGCTGTGGGCCGTGATGTACCTCGGCCGAAAGGCTGACTTGTCAGAGGCATCCGGAGACGCTTCCCCTTCCACCCCCAAGGAAGACACCGACCATGAGCGATAGTCCCCTGGCTCGCCTTCACGCCGCCCGCGGCAAGCGGACAGTGCGCGCTACACTGCTCGTCGCGACCTTGCTCGGCTCGCTGCTCACCTCGCCTGAAGGCCAAGCGGGGGGCTTCCACAACCCGGACCTCGGCGTCCGCAAGACCGGAATGTTCTCGGTCGTGGGCAAGCCCGACGATCCGACGGCGCTGTTTCACAATCCCGCGGGCTTGACGCTCCTCGAGGGGACCCAGCTCTACGCGGCTGGGACGGCGGCCATCGTGGACATGGGGCTTCGCATGTACGACTCCGAGGGCGAGCTTCACCCTCGGGACCACGAGATCACCCCCACGACCTACTACGGACTATCGCCGTTCCTCGGCGTGGTCTCGGACTTTGACACGGAGCGTCTGCGCGTGGCCTTCGGCCTCTACGCTCCCAACTTCTACGGAGCTTTCCTCCCGGAGGACGAGCCGACTCGATATCACATCACCGAAGGCTTCTTCGTGGCTGCGCACTCCACCTTGGCGGCAGCCTACGAGGTCTCCGACCAGTTCAGCTTCGGCGCCGGGCTCTCTCTCGTCTACGTCCGCATGGAAATGAAGCAGTTCATGAACCCCCTCGTCCTGCAGAATCCCGATCTGCGCTTCAGCGACGACCCCAGCGTCCGGGATTCGGACCTTCGCATGTCGGTGGTGGGCGACGACTTCACGTACACGTGGAACTTCGGGCTGCTGTTCCACCCGTTCCCGGAGTTGGGACTGGGGGCTTCCTTCACGAGCGGCGCGGCCATGGACCTTCGGGGGAAGGTCAAGCTGACCCCGAACGACGGCGCCACGATGGAGACCGGCCAAACCACCGAGATGGTCATTCCCTTCACCCTGCGGGCCGGGTTGAACTGGGGCTTCGCGCCCAACTTCGAGATCGGGATCGACATCAACTGGTGGCACTACCAGGTCCTTCAGGAGCAGGTCACGCGCCTGGACAAGCCTCTCGTGGGCATGTCCGAGCTGCGCTCGCCGAAGAACTACACCAACTCCTGGAACTGGTCCGTGGGACTCCTGCACAACCTCTTCGACGACGTCGACATCATGTGCGGGTATCAGGAGGACTACACGCCCATCCCCACGACCACGTTCAGCCTCGACAACCCCACGCAGAACATGCACGGGATCGCGATGGGAACGCGCTGGCGCATCTCCGAGACGGTGAGCACCGGCGCCTCCGTGGTCCGCAACTGGTACGAGCTCATCGACGTCCAGGACAACCAGAACAACCCTCCGGCCAACGTGAAGGGGCGGGGAGCCAATCTCGAGGTCGCCTCCGAGGTCAGCGTCACGTTCTGAGGCTGGCTCCCCGGAGTCGCTACTGGATTGAGGTCCGGTGCCGACGATGATCGACTACCACACATCAACCAGGAATTGAGAACAGTCACGCGACCCGGAGTGGACGGAGGCTCCCCCAACATAGGGCGGCCAAAGCACACGATCACAGAGAAAGCAAGGGTCTGCGCGTCCGGGCGGCGCGACACGATGTGACACGATCCGCCACCATCTCACGTCGCGACGAGCGACTGGCGAGACACGCGGCGCGATGCGAAGGGGTCCTCCGCATCCACGAAGCTTGAGGTGCGAGAGTGCGACGGCCATCCGCCACGGTTGGCCTTGACGAGCATCTTGCTCGAGGTTGCGGGTGACCCGTCATTCAGTGAGAATCCGGAGCATGGCTTCGGAGCGCCGCACTCACCCGACGTCCCACAGGGGCAACCGCCGCCGAAACGGTTGACGCCTTGACGAACCTCAGCGGGAACATGCCGCCCCAGCCTTCTCGACGCGCCTCCAAAGCTCGAACGGTCAGGATGGACCTCTCACCGGAGCGCGTCTCTGCGGTCCTAGATGGCACGCGTGACGAGTGGTCCGCACCCGCCAGCATCGCGGTCACGCTGAACGAGAAGCGTTCGTGGATCAGTTGGGCCCGAAGCTGACCACCCAACAGCTGGTGGGGCCCGTCCCCGTCCCCGTCATGTCGGGCTTCACTGTCCCGATCTGCCGCCGGAGCAGCGTCGGTCGTTGGGGACTCATCGTTTGAACGTATATATTCCACGAAAATTATTACAAACACCCGTTGAACGACTCTGACGACTCACCTATCCTACGTGCGTCCGGGCTGGACCTTCGGGGGCGAGCCAACATTTCTCCGCCCTCGATCACTTTTCGCGCAACCAACCCGGCCGCGTGTCCGAAGAGTCTGCAGATGCTCGAAATCCGAGCCAACCACGAGGAGAAGCCCCGATGCGATCCGGGTCCATTTTCACGGTCTTCTGCGGAGCGATGGCGTTGCTTTCCTGCGGGTCCGACCAAGACCTGACGAGTCCCAACCAGGTCGAATGCGGACCTGGCACCCGGCTCGAGGGTGGGCGGTGCGTGGTCGATGAAGGCGGAGCGGGGTCCGGAGGCTCTACTGCGTCGGGAGGAGCCTCGGGTCAGGCCGTTGGGGGCGAAGGGGGGACCGCCACCGGAGGTGCGGGTGCGGATTCGGGGGGTGGCGGAGGCGGCGCTGCGGGCGGGGCTGACGCAGGCGCGGCTGGGTCGCCCGGGCCAGGACCGGAGGATGACCCCTGCCCCGCTGAAGGTCTGCCCATGGACTGCTCTGGGCAGTGTGACCTCGTCTCGCCTCGATGCGAAATGGCCACGTGTCGCGAAGAAGGCCCCTATGGCGTCACCGTGACGGAGGAGTCCGAGCTTCCGTACATCTTCAGGACGCCGTCCCACCCCGGTGTCGACCCAGCTTGTGGCGAGCTCTGTGACGGGCCAGTCGAGACGGCTTACGGAACGGGGGTACAAGTCGTGATCAAGGAGGAAGTGCCGAACACCGTATTGAAGGCCACGGTGGGGCCCCCTTGGAGGATCGTGACAGCGGACTACATGTGGGGCGATTATTGCATCACCCCCACGACGCCCTACGGCTGCGACTGCTCGTGGAAAGGCAGCTACACGGCATTCGTCGTCGTCACCGACGACCCGAACGCGCCGGCGCGAAACGTCAAGATCGAGCGAGTCCCCGCTCCTGGGAGTTGCCCATGAACCGCACCCAAGCCCCTGTTGTCGTCGAAGATCGGAAGCTTTCCAGCACCGCATGGTCCGGCCGCAGCCTGGGATGCGTGAGCGTGCTCCTGACGCTGACAACCGTCCTGATGATCGCCTGCTCGAGCGACGAAGGATCGGGGTCCTCTGGACGGACGCCCAGCGAGAACAGCCCGGACGCGCTATCTTCCTGGAATCTCCATCTATACGCAGGTCCAGGCCCGAGTTGGACTCGGGTCGACCTCGCGCCACCCCGCCCGCATGAGCATGCCGCAGCTTCCATGGCTCAACTGGTGGGACTTGACGCTGCCAGTTCAGGTGAGGCTTCGGGGGTCGCATCGGAGTGGCCTGGTATCTCGCCGTCCGCTGTGGTCGATGCCAGGGACGGAGGCGTTGAATTCGACCAGTTCGAGGAGTCCCGTCCATCGGATTCACCGGACGCATTTCTCCTGTTGTGGGCGGCGGCCGCGGAGTGCGGCATGGTCAATCGACAGAAGACCGGCAACGAGTACTTTGGCAATCAACAGGCCACGATCCCGCCTTGGATTCCCACCATAGGGAAGGCGCGGGCCTGGTACATCTTCTCGTCACCACCTGTCAGTTGCTCGCAAAACACAGCGTACCAGGAAGCGCTCCTGTGCATCGCCCAGCGTTTGTCCGACGCGGCAGACCTCGTGGCTCCCGAGCGCTGGGACGGTCCTGCAAAGGTGTCGAAACCTCCAGTTGGCTTTCCTTCGGGCCCCTACACCATCCCGCCTCAGCGCAGTGCCGATCGATTCATCCTGAGAACGATGGCCCAGAACGTTCTGGCGCACCTCGCCCTGTTCGACACGACGTGGCCTACGGCGGCGCAGGAAGCCAACGAGCGTCGCGTCTGCTCCACCTTGTACCGCGAGGCCCTGCAGGAACCGGCTCTCACTGCCTCCCAGCGCAAGTACCTCTTCGCCTACAATGCTTCGCAGGCATCTGCGGTGAGCCACTACTTCGACAACCCGTCCCTCGACGTCACAAATGCCGATCACGTCCGCAAGATGATCCGGACACGCATGCTCTTTCAGGCGCACATCCTTCGGGGGGCAGCGCGCCTCTCCAAGCACCTCACCGAAACATCGGTGTTTGCCGACCTGGCCGGAACGGAGCAGCGACGTGCCGCGGAGACGGACCCGCTCCGAGGCGCCAAGATCGCCTGGGGCGTACCCAAGAACGACGAACTGCCCTACAACACCCTCTCCCACGCCATCCGGGTCATCGCAGGAAGGTGGGAGATGGGGCCCAACTCGCCCGACCCGGTGTGCGGCGGAGTTCCGGCCTGGAATCTACTGCAGAAGGCATACGGGTCGGCCGTCAGCGCGCGGGTCGAGGACAAGTCGGCGACGAGCGAGGGACAGACGAGAGCGATCCAACTCATCGAATCCAACGGGATCGTGCTGCCCCGGACCGCTCTCGAGAGCGCAAACCCGGCCGCGCTTCGCGCCGCCGTTCGGGAGCAGGTCCTCGTCAACGGAGCGATGAAGCAAGGCATCAGCCCCTCGAGCAGTGCGTTTCAGGACTTCGTAAACAAGGGCCAAGGCAAGGCGCTCGAAGCGGCCCTGGCGGATGTCACCGACGGCGACTTGCGCTTCGCCCTCGATCGGTCTCTTGCCAAGTACCGCGTGCTGACATCCACGGCCGAGGACGTCGATGTTTCGATGGAGCGTGCAGGGTTGCCGCAGGCTCCGAACGTGTCCGGCGTTGCGACGCTGGGCGGAACGGTGCTGGCGGGAGGCATGCCGACGCAGGACCTTTCCGCGGACATCCTTTCCCAAGCTGCCGGCATCTTGGAGGCGTCGCAGTGCGCGGTCCCGCTTGCGGCCGAGGTGCAGTCCGACCTTGCCGTGGGCACGCCCTTCCAAGACTCCTTTTCCCTCGGACAGAGCCTCTACCGAAGGCTCGTGGTCCTGCGGGAGGAAACGGAGGCCGCGGGGTTGAACACCGAGGACGGTTCTGCGTGGGCCGTCGCCAACACGGCGACTGCGGAAGTGCGGACGTGGTCTGCCGAGGGTCGCGTGGCAGCCATGCCGATGGTGAGTGGTTCAACTGTCCAGCAGATTCGGGTTGGACTGCTCGGGATGGAACCGGCAGATCTGGGCGTCGAGAATGTCCAGGAGGCAGGTTCCCAGATCGCCCTCGTGTACGGACCGGCGTGGGTCGCGGATTGTGCGACGAAGCAGCGGTCGTCGTGTCCGGTGGACTTCGCGCTGACCCACATGGTTTCTCCTTCCTCCATCACTACGGAGGCGACGTGGACCCGCCGCTTGACTGGGTTCGACGGGACTCCCCTGGCGATGACGTTCCTTGTGGGCGGAGAGGTCTCCCAGTTCAACCCACGCATCGTGCAAGACGGGACATCGGACGAACATCTATACGTCATCTTGCGGTCCGATCCCGATCACCCGTCCCGCGGCAAGGTGCTCGCTGCGTTGGCGCTTCGACGACCCGGTTGGGTGACGTCGGCGCCCGTGAGCACGTCTCAACGCCGGCTGCTGAACGACGTGCTGGGTATTGGCACGGGCTTTTCGATGAACAGCGGCCTCGTGGGCATCGAGTCGCTGGCTCATCCGTTGAGCTACTGCATCCCTGACGCTCCGCGCGGTCTGTTCGTACCTCTCGAGTCCGAGCTCACCTCGGACAGCGACATGTACGAAAATTCCTGGCGTCACTATCTGAATCTTGCGCAAAACGCGGCCGCGCGGGCGGACCAACTCGCCGACAAGCTCATCGAGTTGGGTTTCCAGAAGGACCTGCGGCGCGAAGCCGCTGGCGAGGAACTCGGCTCTCTGTGCGGATCCTATGGCTCGCTGGACGAGATGAAGTTCGAGGACGGGAAGGTGATCCCGCCGGAGGACGACGAGGGCATGACGCGGTGTCTGGAGGAGGAGACCGCGGACATCGTGTTCTTGACGGAAGACCAGACGAAGAACGGGAGCAGCGTCACCCCGTACAAGGTGCTGGGGTGCCCGGAGTCTGACAACGTCCTATGCAAGAAGCCCGAGAGCAAGATCACGACGGATGGCCTGAACATCACGACATCGTCGCGGCCCACGCTCTCGAACCCGCAGACCTGCGAAAACGCCATCGGTGTGCTCGAGTCCCTTCGTAGTGGATATGACCCGTCACCCCTTGACGCGGTCTTGTCCGAAGGGTGGATGACGACGCAGCGCACGGAGGCGCTTGTTCGTGGTCTTCGATGGGAATCGAACGGGCTTTCCGGGTGGAGGCTGATCCTCGCCGGTGAAACAGTGATGGACTCCGGCCAGAACGCTGACGGGAGGTGGCCCGGCTGCTACTGGACAGCCACTCCCGTCACGAATCCGCGCGGTGATTGCGATGCCGACGACCCGTCTATCGAAGTGTTCGACCGCATCTTCCGTGTCAACGGCGGGCCCCTGGGCCAGGATGGGGTAACTCCCGAGCAAGAGCTCGCGATGATCCGCTGGCGCGTCGAGGGAGCGATCTGGACGCTCGCGAGCATGGCAGGAATCGTGCCTGGGGGCCTGTACAACGTCCAGGTGCCAGCGGTGAACTTCGCCAAGGCCCCCGACATCGACGCGCCCATCCCCACGATCTACGGACACAGCGAGTTCGTGCAAATTTCCGGGGGTGCCTACCGGCTCACGGTTCCCGATATCGACGACGACAACATCAGCCTGCCGGACGCATGGGCCTTGGACCAGTCGCCCTACCCCCAGACCTGGCCCGCGGTGCCTCAATGGATTCGGGATGTGTACGCAGACCATGAAAACTACCTGCACGTCGCCGGGGCCAACCCCGACATGAAGCTCGAGGCCGTTGCCGACGCGGGTGGCTTCATTCGAGAGGTGACGGGTGGCTTCCGATCCTTGGTCTGCGCTTCCGGCGGAGCGATCGTTTTCGAGGGGAAGGGGACGGCCGGAGAGCGGCCCCTCGTCTCCTACGAACTGCTTGCGAACCAAAGGTCCAGCAAGGGAGCGTGGGGTCAGCTGTGCCACACGCCGAAAGCCACGTATCGGCCGACGCTCGCGGTCCGCGCATTTCCGGACCCTGCTGGCTCGGGAGTCAGAGTTGCCTTTGACCTGCGCGACCGGTTGGAGGTTGAGACACTGATTATGCCGCAACACGGCTGGGACGCGTTCGCGAAGCGCGACGTGCGGGACATCATCCCTGGGTTCGTTCCCAACGCCTCGAGCGTGGACGCGGTGCTGCAATCTCGGCTGTTCTTCCCGTTCATCGGCTACATGGCGCTGGGAGCGGACGAGGAGTTTGGCGGGGTCAGCCCACTGGCCTGCAAGAAGTGGGTTGCCAGCAGCGGGGCCACAACCTTCAACAGCGTGTGCGTGGAGGATGCGGCCGACCCCCAGCACGACGTGTACGACCCGGATTCGCCGATATTCGGGAACGTTGATACGTATCCCTATCGGTACACGCACCGCATGCTTCGACCGTTGTACTGTGGGCCGGGCAACCGCGTGCCGGCATTCGTCAATTCGTACCCCCCCACAGGAACCTGCGGGGCAGCCGCGCAGATGTCGCAGGCCATCGCGTTTGCGTGCGAATTGCACCACGGGGGAATCTTCGTTCCTCCCACGGAGCTTCCGCCGGTAACCAGCCCTGAGGACGTCGCGGCCCTCAGCCGGTGGACGCAGCAGCAGGCGCTGCGCGCCTCGCAGGTCGTGAGCAACCTCTACCTGGAGAACATTCCCACGCGTGTCATCGCGGACATTCGCAGCAACAAGGTCGGAACTGGTTCGAAAGAGGGCGAGCACGGGCGCGTGGTGCTGCAGATGGGTAGCTCCATTCGTCAGATCGAGTCGCACTGGCAGCGCGTGTCCCTGAACCTATCGATGATGGGCACGGCGGTCGACTCGCTGAACACGTCGCTCGCAGCAGCCCAGATCTACCAAGACACGCAACTCGCCAATCTCGCCATCCAGCGGATGCAGGTGCATCAATCCATGATTGCCGCTGCTGCCAACGCGACTTCCGGGTTCGGACTCGGCGATGGCTTCAACCCGGTCGGAGGCCTCGCGCAGACCGGAGCAGCCCTTTCCGCCATGGCCTTCGGACGCAGTCAACTCGGCAAGCTCGACGAGCTCGAAACCCTGGCGGGAGCGCAGAATGCGAACATGATGGCCCAGGCCTTCATCGACTTCGAGCGCACCGCGCAGCCGCTGTACGCCGATCTCGAGAACAGCCTGCGTGACATCCAGATCGCCGTCGCAGATACGCTGATGCAGGCGAGTCTCCTCCGTCAGAACCACGCGCGGGCGGCCTACCAGGCTGCGAAGGGCGGTGGGCAGGACTTCGTCATGATCGACGGCAAGCCCGTGGCCTTTCCCGTCAACACGGTGCTCAATCGTCAGTACGACATCACCAAGGAGCGTTACCACCGGGCCTTGCACGAGGCGAAGTACCTTGCCTACATCGCCCGCCTCGCCATCGAGCAACGGATCGGGATGCGGCTGAACACCCTCGTGGAGCGGGTCGGTCCGCTGGAAGCGCCTGCCACTTGGGCCGATGACGTGTGCAGCTTGCAGGGGGTGGACTACGAGAGGCTGCGTGGTTGGGGAAACACCGACGTGGCATCGGACGCCGGGGTCTCCGACCCGGTCCTGGACGAGTACAGCAAGCAGATCGTCGCCGAGTTCGCGGACGCTTACATTGGTGACTACGTCGCCAAGCTGGGCAACTTCGTCGACTACTACAACATCCAATACCCCTCCCACGACGGGGACGACACGGCCGTCCTGTCGCTTCGGGAAGACTTCCTACCGGGCAGCGGTGCGTGTGTGCGCAACGCGCGCAATGAGCTCTTCTTCTCTGACCAGCTTGGCACCAACCAAAGCGTGCCTCGTCCCGAAGAAGATCCCGAACTTCGCGGCTGGCAAGTGCGGGGTTGTGGAACGCACTCCAAGCGGTGCCTGCTCGCGCTGAAGGGCTCCGCGCTGCCGCCTCCGCGTGCCGGCTTCCCCTACATGGAGCCGGCGAACGTGAACGACCCTCCGTCGGAGGACGGCCAGGGGGGCGTCACCTGGCTGCGCGAAGACGAGTTGTCGAAGGCGTTGCAAGGGGCGGATACGGATATCCCGTCTCGGATCGTGTGGCAGACCGTGACGCTCGAACCCGGAACGTACCTTCTTTCCTGGCGTGACCAGGCTCGCTCTCGCACGGGATACGTGTCCCTGCAAGAAGGGCATACTACCACGGTCCCGTCCACGCTCCGCGTGGGGATCTATGACGAGGGCTGGAAGCCCGTGCGGGTAGAGCTCAACCAGCCCAACATTGCGGGGAGAAGGACTCGTGTGTGGAGCCCACGCCGGACAATCGAGGCGACGGTTTCGCAAGCGGGTACGTACCATGTGGCCTTTGGCATCTCTCTGGAGACGGAGCCTGCTGGAAGCGTCGCCATCGCCAACGTTCAGCTAGAGAGAGTCTCGGCCGCCGGGAGTGCGCCGAGCGCCTACGTTTCCACGGGTGTCACGCGCAGCCACCTGACCTCTGACTGTGACAACCTGTCCGCTGAAGAAATGCGCGCGGCGTTCCGCTATCGGTGCGACCAGGGCGGGTGGTGCTTCTACGAGCTTGCGCAGCCGATGACCATCGACACCAGTTCTCTCGGCAGTCCGTCGTCCTATCTCAACGGCAAGCTGGCGAGCGGAAACTTCAACCTACGTCACATCACGGTAGCGCTCAATCTTGTCGGCACCGGGATTCGAGACTGCCAGGACAGCGCCGGCATGGCCTGTTACGGCTCCGGGTTCCTCGAGTACACCCTGCGTCACGATGCATTTCAGAGCGGAATCGTCGGCTGGAATGGAGAGGAGCAGTACTTCAACTTCGGCTCCGCCGCCATCAACCACGGCAAGGCTCTCGCAAGTGAAAGGTACATCACGTTGCCCATTGGGTCGGGGGATGGGGCCCTGCTTGTGCAATCGGGCATCGAGAAGTCCGAGTTTCGCGGGAGGCCTCTCGACGGCAGCTACCGTCTCCGCATCTGGGACGATGGCGCGTTGCGATGGGATCGGCTCGAGGACGTTCAAGTCGTGCTCAAGTACCGGTACTGGTCGGCTATCGACGCGCAGCCGTGAGCAGTCTTGACAGTGGATGCGTTGCGACACGTCCGAATGGAGGTTCTGATGCTTGGTCCTCGGAGTGCACCAAGATGTTCGCTGACCGAGGCCAGGTTGGCTCTGGCCGCCGTGGCTATTGGGCTGATCAGCGCTTGCTCCGACCCCGGAATCGATCCCCCCGACGCGAGCGTGGACGCAGCCCCGGATGTCGAGCAGCCTGACGCCGCGGAGGAAGGCGAGGCGGGCATCGCACCCGACGCCCCCTCCGACAGCGCCGAGGACACGAGCGATGGGCATCCCCCAGACGGTGACTTGGTCGATGCCCCTCAGGACGCAGATGCTGCGGATGTCGAGCCTGACGTACCACCCGATACCGCGGACGCCCCGCCCGACGGCCCCACCGGCCCCAACATCTGCGGCGACGGGTGGCGCGACCCGCTTGTCGAAGAGTGCGACGATGGGCTCGACCCTTCGAGCGTCGAAGACCGTGCTTGCACCTCGACGTGCCTTGTGGTGGACAGGCTTGCCAGCCATGACATCGATGCCCGGGAGCGTCGCTTGGGCATCGGCCGGCACCCCGTAGCCGGAGGACTCCACGGGCATGCAGTGGTAACCGTGCAAATGACGGGTGAGGCGGGAGACGAGGCGCACGTGGCCTTGGCCGCGTTCTCGCCTGTCGGGGTGAGGTTGGGACAGAGTTCGTGGGGACCGGTTCCGCTCGATGCAGACCCGGTCGTGGGTGCCTTGCCCGATGGGGACTACGCCGTTGCGTATACCGCTTTTGACGCCGACGGCGACGGTCTGGGCATCTCGCTGGTGCGCGTGTCCAGCGATGGAAGCGTGATCACGCAAGTGG
>CAZAWR010000174.1:0-11607 GCA_964488865.1 uncultured Polyangiaceae bacterium
TCACCGCCCCTGCCGACCTCCGCGCCAACCCCAAACCCCTTCTGTGGTCTCTGCGGCTTCTGTGGTTTTCCGGCTGGCTCGGGCTGCTTGGGTCACGCATCGCCCCTCCGTTCCTTCCCATGTCCCCCTTCGAGCGCGATGACCAGAGCCCCCGCGACCGCCAGCAGCAGCGCCGACGCGAGCCAGATGAGCGCGAGGGAAAGCGCCTTGCTCGCCTCCACCCCAAGCTCACCGAGCAAGACCACGAACATGGACTCTCTCACGCCGAGCCCCGCGATCGACACCGGCAGCATCGTGAGCACCAGCGCGAGCGGCACGCCCCCCAGGATCGCCCACGTCATGGCGGGCTGCCCCCAGTCGAACGCAACCACCACGAGGATGCCGAGCCCCACGGCCTGGTACAGCACTGACCACGCCATGGTCTCCACACGCGGGATGGCCCTGCCGAGCGGACCCACCAGGTCGTCTGCCACGTTCTCCCCCACGTCCGCCACCACGGGAGCGCGCGACGCAATCACCCTGCCCGCCCAGCGAAGCGGCGTTGGCGCAATCACGAGCAACACCACGGAAACGAGCACCGTGCCCGCCACCGCCCAGCCGAGCATCCGCATCGGCCCCGGCACCATCGCGAGCCCCGGCACCGACAGCAGCGCAAGCGCGATGATCCCCACCAACCGCTCGAACAGCACCGTCGACCACGCGTGATGCGCCCGCTGCACCCGACGGCCGCATCGCAGCGCCCGCACGACGTCTCCGCCGATGCTCGTCGGCAACAGCATGTTGTACGTGGACGCCACCAGGTTGTCGGCCATCAGGGGCCACAACGCATGACGCACGCCGACGTGATGCAGCACGCGACGCCACCGCATCGCCGAAATCGCGGGAAAGGCAAAGGTGAGAGCCACGATCGCAACGAGAGCCGTCCAGGAGAGGCTCGTCACGCCCTGCAGGGCATCGCCCACGGGCACCTTCCAGACGACCAGCCCGAGCAAGGCGACGGAGAGCAGCGCTTTGGCGACGCGGCCGAGGACACGACGAGCCCCGGTGCCGGTCGCTTTCGTGGGTCGCTCCCTGTCGCGCGGCTCGTCCATTCCCTCGCCAGACTGGTATCAGTATCGGATACCCAAGGTGAATGCCGGGATCACACTGCGGAGAACCACAGAGGACGCAGAAGGCACAGAAGGGTGTGTACGGAGATCGTTCGTGCGTGTTGCCCCTGGCTCCGCCCGTTCCTGGTTCTCTGTTCGCATTCCGTGTTCTCAGTTCCTAGTTGATGTCATTCCTCCGCCCATTGTCGTGGCCGGGCCTCAACCTGGCAAAGGCTTCGGGCGCACAACCCTAGCGGTCCGTGCGGTGGAACCCGAGCAAGGTGTAGTCGGCCAGACGCTTGGGGGAGACGGAATCGAGGGCGGCCTCCCCCGCCCCGAAGATCGGTCGCACGACCCAGGGTGGAAGGTCGAAGCTCGAGAGGGCCAGGCGAACGGGAACGAACCCCATCCCCTGCCGAACGACCAAACGCAAGCCCGCGCGCTGCGCCACGTCCACCCACGCGGACACGGGCGCACGAAGCACGCGCCCCAGCAGCTTCGACGCATGCACGGGCTCGAGCAGCACGACCGCGCCCGTCTTTCGCGTGACGCGAGCCATCTCACGCAGCGATCGCTCCAGCGAGGCGAGGTCCCTGCACGCGACCGCGAGACACCCCACTGCCACCGCCACGTCGAAAGAACCGTCGTCGAAGGGAAGCGGAGGCTGGGCGATATCCCCCACGACGTAGCGCACATCGGTGCCAATCGAGGAGGCTTCCGCCGCTGCGGCGTCCACGGCTGCGGCGGAGAAGTCGACCCCCACCGCCTTCGCCCCCATCAGTTGAAGCTCGAGCGTGATGCGCCCCGTACCGCACCCCACGTCCAGCACGTCACGCCCTCGCACACCGCCGAGAAGCTGTCCGAAGGCGGTGTCGAGCACGTGCACCTGACGACGGTTCCAGGCGTCGTTGAAGGACGCGGCGTGCCAGACGGACCGCGCGTTGCCGGTGCGGCTGCGCACGCGATCGTCCCAGTAGTCCGCATCCGCCATGCGCTGCCGGTGCGTACGGTCGCGAAGCACCTCGAGGGCTCGGTCGACGATCATGGGTCACTCCCTTGGATGATGAGGCGGAGGCGTTTCTCGGCACGGTCCGCGCGGTCGACGGTCTCCTCTCGCGTGGAGCCCGTCACGAGGATGTGGCCGATGCGCTTCGCGGCGAACAGAAGCGGCTCGATGATGTCTCCCGGTTGCGGGTAGACGGCAGCGTCGACCACACCGGGCATCGTTCGGACTTCCGCGAGCCCGTCGATGGCTTGGAGGTGCCCTGGGCGCGGCGCGATGAAGCGAACCAGGGCCGGCGTGATGGGGTGGGGCTTGCCGGACCCTTCGAGGTCCTTGTCATCGAAGGCCACACCGAGCAGTCGCGTGTACAAGTCCACACCGCAGGCCAACCTCGTGACGTCCGCGTCGAAGCCGCCACCGAGCCTTGCCGCGGTCTCGAACAGCACGGCGCGTTCCAGGGAGACGGCGACCTGGGAGTAGCAGGGTCCGCGCACGAGCCCGAGGGCCTTGGCGCCTGCGCGCGCGGCCTGTACGGCCTTGTCCACCAGCGCATCGTCTAGGTTCGATGGGGTGATCTCGCTGCGCATGACCCCGAGGGGTTCGTGGCCCGGGAAGACCTCGCGGTCCGTCACGCAGTAGGACACGAGCTGACCGTTCTCGATCCAACCGTTGACGGACACCTCGTGGCCGGCGATGCAGGCCTCGAGCACGGCCCCACCGCCGCCATGAGAGGCCTTCGCTGCCGCCTGGAAGGCTCGCTCGAGTTGCCCCAGCTCGTCCACACGAGACACACCCCGCTGTCCCCATCCGTTGGCCGGTTTGACGACGACGGGAAGGCCGATGCGCTCGGCGAACGCGCGGGCCTGCTCGAAGTCGGAGCAGGGCTCGAAGAAGGGAACCACGAGGCCCGCGGCGCGGTAGCTCGCGCGCATGGCATCCTTGGCCTGGCAACGGTACACAGTCTCGGTGTCGGCATAGAAGGGCAGGCTGAGACGCTCCGCCGCGTGAGCGGTGGTGGTCAGCGCGAGCTCGGAGCCGGACGTGGCGATGCCCTGGGCCTTGGACTCGCGGAACGCCGTACAGATGGCAGCCACATCGCCCGTGGAGGCTTGCAGGAAGTGGTCGACCTCGGGAACACCGACAGCGCTTGGGTTCAGATCCGCGCCGGTCACTTCGCACCCGAGCCGTCGCGCGGCCCGAATGAGTCCGAGCTGGGGGAACCCGCAGCCAACGACGAGGACGTGTCTACGCTTGGGCATGGTTGCTTTCCTTGTCGGGGTCCGGGTGCTGCGCGGGGAGCAGTCCGGGGCCGCCCATGTTCTCGGCCACGATGAAGATGGGCCGCCGCTGGGTCTGCACGAAGATGCGCGCGACGTACTCGCCGATGAGGCTCAGTGCAAGCAGCTGCATTCCCCCCATGGCCATGACGGCGGCGAAGATGGACGACCACCCCATCTGCGTCTCCCAGACGAGCTTCTCGACAATCGCCCAGCCCGCGAAGCCGAATCCGACGATGCCGGCGAGAAAGCCCACCACGCCGATCATGCGCAGCGGGCGCGACGAGAACCCCACGATCAGGTCGAAGGTGTGGTTGACGAGTTTTCCGATGTTGTACTTGGTGCGGCCCGCATGACGAGCCGCGTGGGCGACGTCGACGGTGGTGTGCTTCGCTCCGATCCAGCAAGCCAGGGCCGAGAGGAACTTCTGGCGCTCGGGGAACTGCGCCAGCATCTTGGCAGTTGCACCCCGCATGAGGCGAAACGTGGAGATGTCCTTGGGCAGCTCGATGTGCAGCAGGCGGCGCATGGTCCACCGCATGGTCTGCGACGCGACCTTTCGAAACAGCGGGTCGCGGCGTCCCTTGCGCACGCCGTATACGATGTCGTAGCCGTCGTCCCGTAGGCTCAGGAGCTTGGGCATCTCCTCGGGCGGGTTTTGCAGATCGCCATCCATCTGCAGGACCCATTCGCCCCGGGCGTACAGATAGGCGGCCTGCACCGCGGCTTCTTGACCGAAGTTTCGGGTGAAGCGCACCGCCCGCACGTGCGGGTTGCTTTCACATTGCTCGCGCAGCAACTGCGGCGTTCGGTCGTTGCTGCCGTCGTCCACGAACAGGATCTCGTAGGGCAGTCCTTGCGCATCGAGCACGGGCGACACCCGCTGCACGAGAGCCTCGATGTTCGCCTCCTCGTTGAACACCGGGACGACCACCGAGTAGACGATGCCGTCGGTCCCCACGGGGTGACCCACCGGACGTCCAGCGATGTCCATGCCCACGCCCACGTCGGTCACCCTCCCGAGCCCGCAAGCTCCCGCAATCGGTCGGTCACGTAGTCCACGTCATCGTCAGGCAATCCGGGCCAGAGGGGCAAGGATATCGTCCGGTCTCCGATCGTCTCCGCGTGCGGGAATTGCCCCGGCCGGAACCCGAACTTCTCGCGGTAGTACGTGAGCAAGTGCACAGCGCGGTAGTTGACCGCCACGCCAACCCCGGCCTCCCCGAGGCTCCGTAGCAAGGCATCGCGACGCCCTCGGGGCGCCAAGACCGTGAACAGGTGGTGTGCGCTCGTGCCCTCCCAGCGAAGGAAGGAGAACCCCGGCGTCCCTGCGAGCCGGTCGAGGTACCTGCGCACGCAATGTTCGCGCTTGTCGCGACGCGCCGCGAGGCGCCCGAACTGCGGGATCAGCAGGGCCGCATCGATGTCCGACAGGCCAGCCTTGTGCCCCAGCTCGACCATGTCCCAGTGGGCGTAGGGCACCCCATGACGGGCAGCCACGTCCTTGGAGATGCCGTGGTAGCGAAGCTGGCGCAAACGACGATCCAGCTGGGGATCTCGGACGGCGATCGCACCGCCATCGCCACAGGTCATGGTCTTGGTGGCGTAGAAGCTGAACACGGCGGCATCACCGAGCTGACCAGGCGCGAAGCCGTCGCGACGCATCTCGACCCCGTGAGCGGAGTCTTCGATCAAGGCGAGGTGGTGGCGATCCGCGAGGGCGCGGAACCGCTTCATGTCGACCATCTGACCGTAGAGGTGGACGGGAATCACGGCCTTGGTGCGAGGCGTGATGGCGGCTTCGACTGCGTCCGGGTCGAGCAGGCCGGTGGAGGGGTCGACGTCGGCGAAGACCGGGGTGGCACCGGCGTACAGCACGGCGTTCGCGGTAGCGATGAACGTCATCGGGGTCGTGATGACTTCGTCGCCGGGGCCGATGCCGAGGGCGATCAGAGCCAGGTGCAGCCCGTGGGTGCAGCTCGTGACGCCCACGGTGTGGGGCACGCCGAGGTACGCGGCGAGGAGGTTTTCGAGCTCGGCCACGCGCGGGCCGGTCGTCAAGAACAGCGAGGCCAGCGTCTCCCGAAACGACGCCACCTCTTCGTCACCCAGATCGTGGCGAAAGAACTCGACCTTGCGAGGGGAAAGGGTCATGGCGAAGGACGCCATAGTACGGAACCGGGTGACAGTCACGTCATGGCGCTCTTCGATGTTTCGGCAGGACCGCGGCTCCCCGCCCGTTCTCTCCGGCGCCTTTCCGGGCAGCTGATCGATCATCGACGGCCACGGTGGCGCGATCGATCCGACCGGGTCACCATGCAAGGGATGAAGCACGGGCCGTTCAAGCCTTCCCCTGGGGGCGCCGCACGGCTGCACCTCCTGCTGCTCGCCGGGTGCGTGGTCGCAGGTCTGTCCTGCCACCGCACGGAGTCGACCTCTGACCCCACGCCCAACGCAAGCGCCTCCGCCGCAGCATCGGCACCAAGCGCCGCCCCCGCCGTCGCCTCCTCCCCCCTCGACCGCGTCGACGCCCCGGAAGGATACGAGCTGGCGGACGTTCATCGCGTGGTGCTCACGCCCCAGGGCAGCGCCGTACTCCTACAATCCAAGAGCTCCGAGAGAATCTTGCCGATCTTCGTCGGGGGGACCGAGGCTCTCTCGATCGACCTTCGCAACGAAGCCAGGCGCTTCCAGCGCCCCCTTACCCACGACCTCCTCGACGACGTCGTCAGCAAGCTCGGCGGCAAGCTCGTCAAGGTGCACGTCGACAGCCTCCGCAGCAACACCTTCATCGGCCGCGTGTTCCTCCGTCAGGAAGGCCGATCCTTCGACGTCGACGCGCGTCCCTCGGACGCCATCGCGCTCGCGATTGGCAATCGTGTCCCGATCTTCGTGGCCGCTCGCGTGTTCGAAGAGGCTGGGATGCGACTGGAAGACATCTCTGTCGCTGACCCCGACGAACTCCCGACAGCCCCCATGGGAAGGCCGCGGGATCCGATGCAGCTGTGACGGGGATCAGATGAAGGACTTCAGGTCGAGCATTTCCTCGACATTGGGCATCAAGATCAGCTCCACGCGCCGATTCTTCTGCCTGCCGTCGTCGTCGGTGTTGGGGGCGACGGGGTCGGTCTCCCCGTAGCCGCTTGCGCTCCAATGCGACATGTCGAGACCGCCGCCCCCGCCTTTGGCATCCGCGGGGCTAGTGAGGTACACGAGCACTTCCCGGGCTCGCATGAGGGAGAGGCCCCAGTTGTCACGAAACATGGCGCGGGTCGTGGTCAGCGGCTTGTCATCGGTGTGTCCGGCGACCTGATAGTGGCGCTTGGCGAGGTCAGCATCGTTGCGAATGACCTCCGCCACCTGCCGCAGCACGGACTGGCCTTCGTCGCGCAGCTTGTCGCGCCCGGACGCGAAGAGGACATCACCGGGCAGGGAGATCACCATGCGATTGCGACGCACCTCGACCTTGAGCCCGAGGTCCGTGAGCTTCTCGAGCTTCTTGCGGAGGGCTTCGAACTGGGCCTTGATGCGCTCGAGGGTGTCCGCGCGTTTCTTGTAGTCCTCGAGGGCAGCACGCATGCCATCCATTTCGCGCACCTGGACCCCCATGGCGGCGAGCTGGCCTTCGAGGTCCGTGACGCGCTGGCGTGCCTGCGCCAGCTCCGTTTCCGTCGCGGTGTTCTTCTGTGCGAGCGCATCGTACTTGGCGAGCTGTGCCTGCCACTCGTCCTCGGAGTACCCGCACCCAGCGAACGATGCGATGAGGATCGCGAGAACCACTCGTTGCCACATGTTCATCACCTCCGTTTGCATGTCGAAGACGCGAGGAGGATCCCACGGTTGTTGCGTGCAAGGGAAGCCTCGGCACGGCAAGAACGCGATCGCTTCCTGAGCGCGTGGCGTTCGAACATCGCGGAGGCGCGATCAGAAGAAATCGATCGTGTTCCACGAACTCGCCCGGGTGCGCGACCGTTCCGTCCCGGAATGCGCGATCGGTCCCACCTTGTCCACTCCTGGGAGGTTCCCGACCCGCCGGGCCAAAGGGAGCAGAAATCCCTGGGCCTTTCCCCCACCCCGAGCCGGAGGTTGCATGAAATTCCGCCACGGCTCTATCATGATGCTTTCTGTGCAAGCAGAGCTTGGTCGTCGCTCGGGAGGTTCACATGGCGCGTTGGAGAGGACTGCTTTTGGGTGCAACGGTCGGACTGCTCGTCCTGGGGTGCGGATCCGAGGACGAAAAGGCGCCAACCAGCGTCCTTCCCCCCAGCATCAAGCTCACCGCGGAACCCAAGACCATCGCTGCCGATGCCGTCACTTCTGCGACGATCACCGTCGAGGGGTCCGTCAAGGGCCCGGTGAGGGTGACCACGAACCTTGGGGAGCTCACGGGACCGGACGGGGATACCGGGACCGAAGTCACACTCGAGGGGGATGGCACAATCACGCTCAAGAGCGCCTGCGACTCCCGAACGAACACGGCCTGCGCTGGGATCGCGCGCCTGTCCGCGGTGGACGCGGCCGCCACCAAGGGGTCTTCCCAGGTGACGCTCCTGCAGCTGGAGATCTGCAACAACGGTACGGACGACGACGGCGACGACCAGGTGGATTGCGCGGACAAGGACGGCTGTCCGACGGGTCAGAGCTGCGCCGACGAGGCCGCCGGGGATCCTCCGGGGTTGGTCTGCAGCGCGGCAGGGCTGTGCGACCAGTGCGTTCCTCCCGGCGGCGCCACCGCCGAGTCCAAGGAGTCCACTTGCGACGACGCTGCCGACAACGACTGCGACGGCACTGCGGACTGCGCCGATGCGGATTGCGAGGGTGGCCTGTGCGTCACCTCGAACGGCGGCATCGGCAACTGCAGCGGTGGGTCCTGCGTGTGCGTGGACACCGGGACCGAGGTCTGCGACGACTGGTTGGACAACGACTGCAACGGCAAGACGGACTGCGAGGATTCGGTATGCGCCGGACGCGCGTGCAGAACGTCCACCAACTCGGTCGGCACCTGCCAGCAAAACGTCTGCGTGTGCGTGCCTGCCGACGAGGACTGCGCGGACGGTGCCGACAACGACTGCGATGCCCTCACGGACTGCGAAGACAGCGACTGCCAGGGCGACGTGTGCAACGAGGAGCTTGGTCTCGTGTGCTCCGAAGGGGACGAAAGCGCCTGCAGCGTCTGCCCCGGTGGTGAGCTCGTCGAGGCGACCTGTGGCGACGGGTTGGACAACGACTGCGACGGACAGGTCGATTGCGCGGACACGGATTGCGACGGCGAGATCTGCGGCGACGGCGGCCTGGCTTGCAAGAACGGCGCGTGCGCGTGCGGCGGCGGCGCGGACGAAACCAATTGCGGCGACAACATTGACGACGACTGTGACGGGGACTTCGACTGCGCGGACAGCGACTGCAGGTCGGCGACGGTGGGGCAGTACGGCAAGTCATGCGACGACGCGAACTCCTTTGGTCGAAAGTGCGACTGGCTCGGGACATGCCTGTGCCCGCCGTTTGGCGCCGTGAGCGAGACGAACTGCGGCGACAACCAAGACAACGACTGCGACGGGAAGATCGACTGCCTTGACGAGGACTGCCGGCCCGGCGGCATCTCGGACAACCTGCCGTGTGACGCGTTCGGCAACACCTGCGGAACGACGCCTTCCCCTCAGGGGAGCCTCTGCACGATCTGCCCCTCCGGACAGGCGGTCGAAACCGCCTGTGGGGATGCGGTCGACAACGACTGCGACGGGAAGATCGATTGCGCCGACAACGATTGTGACGGTGAGACGTGCGGTCTCAATGGCCGCGCCTGCTCGCAACTGCAGTGCAAGTGTCCCTTCGGGCTCACGACGGAAACCACCGCGTGCGGCGACAGCAACGACAACGACTGCGACGGCCAAATCGACTGCCTCGACCCGGACTGCAAGGGTGCGTCGGTCGGTCAGTACGGGGCCAATTGCGACTCGGTCTCGACCTTCGGCAAGGTCTGCGACTGGCTCGGGACCTGCGTCTGCAAGAGTGGCGCGTCGGCCGAAACCCTCTGCGGAAACAACATCGACGACGACTGCGACGGGTTGGTCGATTGCCGTGACCCGGACTGCCAGCCCGGAGGTGTCTCCGAAGCCAAGACCTGCAACAGCCAGGGTCGAGTCTGCGCCGCGCTCCCCGACGTCGGGGGCAACTACTGCACCCTCTGCCCTGGCGGCCAGACCACCGAGAGCACGTGCGGAGACCAATCCGACAACGACTGCGACGGCTTGCTCGACTGCGCGGACCCGAACTGCGCCGGGCTGCAGTGCGGACCGTCCACCAACCAGAAGTGCCAAGGTAGCCAGTGCGTCGACAGCACGACGGCGTATGTTCTAGCGCTCTCCTCCTCTGCGTCCCGGATCCCGGCGGACGGGCTCGCGACGTCCACCATTCGGGTCACGCTGACCAACTCCCAGGGCGGCAGCATTTTCGGACAAGACGTGCAGCTCACCATCGACGGTGCCGGCGTCTGGCAGTCCAACAATGCGAAGACCATTGGCGTGCAGACCAGCACCCAAGGCTTGGCGGACGTCGTCCTGCGGTCCGACTCCAATGGCGGCACGGCCGCCATCACCGCCATCCTTACCGCATTCGGGACCGGCGCCCAGACCAGCGTAGAGATGCCCGTTCTGGCGGACGCCAAGTTCGTCTCGATGCAGTCCACGCTGATGGGGGCGAAGACGTCCGGCTACCAGGAGCAGAACCAGATCACGTTCCAGCTCTTCGCACCCGGCTCGGTTCCCTATCCACCAGGTCTGGCCGTCCAGTTCTCTCACGAACCGTCCGGCGGCTCGACGATCGGCACTCCTCCCGTTACCCCCTGCGCTCCCCCATGCACTGTGGTCGCAAGCGGTACGACATCCGCCACAGGTACCGTTTCGATCGTCATGCACTCGGGAACCGTCGCCGACACGCGTACCGTCTCCGTCTCAGGTACCGCGGGAGGCAACACCCGCACCGCCACCTCGCCCAACATCGCCATCGTTGGCGCCAAGGCGAGCGGCTCCAAGGTCAGCCTGAGCTGTACCCCGCGCAACGTGCCTGGCTTCGCCAACCACAACTGCATCAAGTCCCTGGTCGACGGCCAGATCACGTGTACCGTGACCCTTGCGGACCGTTTCAACAACGTCCTCGGAGTATCGACAGTCGCCACCTTCGCCAGCGAAGCAGGCGTGGTGGGTCCGCCTGCAGCCACGCCCCAGTACCCAGCTGCCAATCTCGGTCGCGCCTCGACGTACGTCAATATCAACGGCGGCGAGCTGCCCATTGACGTATCGCCCCTTGCCGGCGAGGAGTCCCAGTCCGTCACGACAACATGCGGAACGCTCATCCACAACCCGCGGGACGGATCTGCAACCGTCCTCGTCATGGTGCCCGGCGAGGAAGGGTTCGTAGACGTCAACGGCGACGGCATCTACAACCTCGGCGAGCCTTTCGTCGACCTGCCCGAGCCCTTCGTCGACGCGAACGACAACAACGTGAAGGACGGGAACGAGTTCTACCTCGACGTGAACGGTAATGGGCAGTGGGACGGCCCCAATGGAGGGTGGGATGCGAACACCACGATGTGGTCAGAAACCCGCGTGGTGTACTCGGGCACGATGTACGTGTCCCAAGTATCGGGAGTGCCCTTCTCTCGCTTCGTGAATACGGTCTTCACGACGGCCCCCAGTGACATCAACCTGCTGACACCTCCAAGCTTCGACATCGAGGCGAACGAGAACGTCGACTTCGGGTTCGTCGTCACGGACGCCCGCCTCAACGTGCTGCCGTGGGCAGGCTTCGGTAAGGTCGCCTACTCGACGGCCGTGATCGGCCCCGTTACGTTCACGGTCCTCAATTCGTTGCCGCCCGTGCGCGAGGAAGGCTTCTTCTTCGGGCAGGAGTACTGCACCCCGGCCCCTTCGCCCATCTGCGGCCCGACCTGCCCGCCCGCGGGCGCTCCGACCGCCACGCGGTGTGTGCCTCGGTCCACCTACGGTGACTTCGAGTACGGCCTCGTCGGCAACGTGAGACTCCGGGGAACAGGGCCGGGCACCTACTCGACATCGTTCTTCAGCACCACCGCGGGCTACGCTTCCACGATGGGCGCATCGGGGACCGTCACGCCCTGATCGGCGCCTAGTCCCAAACCCAAGCACGGTTCGAAGAACGTGCTTGGGGTTGGGGCTATCCGAGCCGAAGGCGAGGCGTTTTGGGGTGAGCCGCGGTGAGCGCG
>CAZAWR010000175.1:0-11310 GCA_964488865.1 uncultured Polyangiaceae bacterium
GGGATCGACGCCACGTTCGCGATCGCCCAATCGAAGGTGAGGCCGTTGCTGGACGCGGTGGGTACGCCCTGAGTCAGTACCACCTGCGCCCGAGCACCATGGCATCGGGTCCATGGCTTGTCCCGCACCCGATGTGGTTCCCGAACGACCGTAGCTTCGCAAGCCATACGCGCGTCACGAGCCCGAGAACTGTGCTCTACAGAGTGGTGCAAGGATGGCTCGAAACGTTCCTCGCGACGGCGAGCGAGGCGTACCAGCGACCGCTGCCGCGACCTAGATTCGCTTGTCAATACACAACGACTGCCCCCAGAGCGCACAGACAGCCCGGTGCGCGGACTCCAGCGGGGCTACGCGCACACCGCCATCCTGGCGCAAAGTCACAACTACCGTCCCTGCGCATGGGACCTCGCCAAACTTGCCAACGCGCCGAACACCGGTCTTCTTCGTGAGATGTCTCCACGGCGGCTCTGCGTGATGGGTCGACTTCCATGTCTCATGGCTCTCTGGCACCGTCAGCTTGCGCCAATCTGCGGGCGCGTCGGCAAGGGCATCGGCACAGCGGGGTGTCACCTGCGTGCACATCAGCCGGCAAGTCGATCCATCAATGGCGGGACGCAGCCAATCCACGGAAGGATGCCCGTGACGGTTGTTCGTTCCGACGGACACTGCGGTCGAGTCTGGATTCACAGCCTGGTACAGTCTCGCAGCGCTCCAACCATCGGGGATGCCGCCGTCATCCAGCGCCCCCCCATGGTGTGGTACACGAAAGACGCCTGCCAGCCGGTCCGACGCACTCATCTCGGCCCAAGTCAGAAGCGGCGCGTCGCCGCCCACCAAGACGGCGGAACCTCCCATTTCTATTCGGAGGACCGACGAACACCGGTTGACATCCTCCCAGTGCCCCGATCGCTCCCGATCAATGACCGTGCGGTATTTGGGCGCAACTAGACGGATTGACCACCCCGGGCCCTCCAGTATGGGGCGCTGCGTGAGGTGACTGGGATAGAGGATCCAGCTATCGGCATCGTCGCCCCGTCTAGCAAGATCGACAAGATCCTTAGCGGACCTAGCATCCGATCCTTCGCCAGAGATGTCGCGGTCGATGCTAAGATAGACTGCTCCGATCCGGTCGGAGAATGCCTGAAGAACTTCCGCCGCCCCGGCTATGTGATCGATGTCGAGGTGGCTCAAGATCAGTGCTTCGAGCCTGTCCACCTTCCAGTGTTCCAGCAGCCGAAGGACGGGATGTGCGTCGCGGCAGTCGAACACCACCGCATCTCCGTCAGGTGTCAGCACGATGGTCGCGTCACCTTGTCCGACATCGACGAAGTACACGCCGAGCGAGCGCACTATGGGACTGGTAACCACGCGTCAGTCCTCCCGGGGCAGCGTTCGCGCCATCCTCAACAGCTCGATCAGACTCCGCCCACTACCCGCAGGCTGGATGCGATCGACCGGGTCTGTTGGAAGCCCATCCATTCCAACAGGCACCCGCCCGAAGAAGAGCCCTTCGCGGATCGTTGGCAACCCGGCCGGGCAAACCTCGAGGAAGCCTATTTCTGACTGCACAGGGGCAAACCGAACGCCATCGAACTTGCCAAGGAGCCACCGATGGCCGGACCCTGCCAGCCCAATCCGACTTGCCACGAGATCGATGGTCCCAATCAAATGGCTCTTCCTCACCACGGTGGCGTCATCGAGCAAATGGGTGGGGGTCGAGACAAGCTTCGCAGCTTCTTCCGCAACTGCAGTCGCCGACCGGCGTACTGCCTGCAGTGGGGTGGTTCCCCGACCCGTCGCTTGCAGCGGAACCCATTCGGCAAGCCAGCCCTGCTGCGCGGGAAGCCTGCGCAGCGCGAGCCTCCCCGGCGCATGGAGCACAACGCACCCGCGCTCGAATGTAACTTCCGTTACCGGCACGCCAGCGCGCCAGTGGTCGTAGAAGTCCCGCAAGGAAGCCAAGCCCTCCGGGTCTTGGCCGACCTCCTCCTCAGACACGACTTCGACCAGCTCCAACGCGAATAGCTCAGCGCCCGCGTGCAGCGCGGTCCACGCAGGTCCCAGCCGGAGCATGGCGGCGCGATGAGGATGCTCGGGCACGTGCTGTTCGGCTTCCGTGACGGCCCGCCCCGCTTCCGAAGTCCGGCCGAGCGTGATGAGCAGGCTAATGAGCCGCTTTCGCCAGAGGGCATTGTTCGGCCAGAGTTCGGTGGCAACGAGATACCCTTCGAGGGCAGCGCCGCGTGGAATTGTGTTGGCGCGACGCCCGTTGTACGCCCAATAGTGAACGACATACGACTTCGTTCGCTGTCCAAGGTATGACGACGGGGCATCATCGAGCATGTTCCGGATGTGCTCGTATAGTCGCCGAGCCTCATCCCATCGCTCTTCCAGGCTGGTGCGCCTGGCGAGATCAATGAGGCCGGACGTGTGCAAACGAGCCGTGCGTTGTGCGTTCGGTGTGTCGCCGAGCGTCACGTACAACGCGTGGGCACGAAAAACCCGCTCCGCGCTCAGCGTCTCGAACGAAGAATGGTCGTTCACCGATTCCAGCAGCCTGCCTGCAGCAGCGGAGAGACAACGATCCGTGCTCTCGTCCCGGAGACCGACCGTAAGGCCGAGGCTTCGTGCAATTGGTAGCAGCTTGGCACGACCATTGTGCTCAACGACGAGTCCTAGCGTACGGAAGGTTTCGTACGCCGCACGCGCCTCAGGGAAACCGGTGAACGCCTCCATCGCGAGTGCGGAATCCAATCCGTCGAGTCCGTCGGCCACGACGAGGGCATGTTGCCAGGATTCCGGCATGTGCGCGCGCAGCAACTCCACGAGCCGCCGCATTGTGCCGAGAGGCGTCGCACCACCCCCCATGTCTACGTCCCACCTTAGCTCCTTTAGAATTGTGGCGTACGCCGAGGGGCTGAGAAGCACCACTGCCAGGGCGGCGATCACAAGACCGCCGGGGTTCATGGCCAAGTGGTCGGTAGCGAGCGCCCGCCAGTCGCGAAAGCTCGGCGCTGCCCGCAGCTTGAGGCTCCACGACTGCGGCGGTCGATGCTTCACCACCCTTTGGATTCCGTTCGGGCGGTCCCCGAGCGGGCGGGACGTGACGAGAACCGTAGGTTGGTCGCTAGAACGCGCGAGAATCCAATCCAGGAGCTGCTGTGAGTACCCGCCGAAAAGTGCGACGGTCGGCTCATCCCAGCCCCAGTCCACACTCGTCGTGAGCCGCTCCGCGTTGTCAACTACGAGAGGCGTGTCACCCAGCCCCTTGGACAACACAGACCACGCCTGGTCCACGTCGTCGTGCGCGAGCGCCCTCAGTACATCGGGCCCGCATGGCACCTGGCGTGCCGCGTCGCAGAAGAACTTCGGCAACCGCAGAGGCGAGTCGTCCACGTCTATCCAAACGGCTCCGTTGACCGCCTTACGCACCGCATGGCTCTTCCCACTACCGGGCATTCCCGCCACCAAGCAGCTACTTCCCTCCGACAGGGCCAGACGCACCTGATCCGTCGTGCTCGTGGGCACGTCGTGAGGATCGAAGAGGAAGTGAGTCAGGCCGCCCATGGAGTCCTGGATGCCCCAGCGTAAGTGCAGCGGGCTGGCAGGTCAATCCCGGTCACGCGCGACGGTCCGAACGGTCCAGACGCCATCCGAGCGGCAACTGACGAACCGCGCGGGTCTACCCCTCGTCGTCCCCGTCCCCCTCATCCTCCTCCGCCGTGTCTTCCGCCGGGTTGCGGCGAGAGACGAGTCCGAGTTGAATGAGGTAGTCGCGACGGGTGACGGTGTTGCGCAAGGTTCGCCGCCAATCGGTGAGCCAGGCGTCGAAGGCGGCGGCCTTGGCCTGGTACTCGGGGTCGTCCGAGTCGACAGGGATGGGGGGCGCTTCCGGGGGCTGACCTTCGGTGGCGATGTCGAGCAGTCCGCGCAGGTAGGTCTCGACCTCGGGGGTAAGGATGTTGCGCGCTGCCAGGGTGTCGGCGGCTGCCTTGTCCGCTGCGCGGGTGGCGGACCGGTTAGGATCGGTGCCGTCGCGTAGGGCGACGACGCGCTGGAGGTAGGTGTTGACCGCACCGACAGATTCGACGCCCTTGCCTGCGCGCAGGTTGTGGAAGACGTAGGCTGCCTGGTCGGGGTAGAGCCGATCGAGGGCGGCGCGGGTGCGTTCAAAGGCCGGACCGTCCCACAGGTCGAGCTTGGCGACGGCGTCGTCATAGGCGGAATTGGCGGTGGAAACGGGTGCTGCCGCTGCCGCGGGCTGCTTGTACCCCATAACGTAGAGCCAGAGCGCCCAGCCCACTTCGTGCTCTTGCTGGGTGTAGCCGGCTTGGGCGGCGACGCGACGGATTTCAGGCTTCCTGCTCAAGGCATGGAGGAGCTTGCGTCCGCGGTTCAGCATTCGTTCGACTTGTACGCGAGTGAAAATTCTTCCTGCCATGGGTACCCTTTCCCCCCATTCGGGGCTTGGCGCGGGTGGTTTCACCTTTCTGGGGGGCGGGGTCAAGCTCGATCGAGCGACGGACGGTCTTGATCCGCCCCTGCGAGGCTCGAACAGTGTGAAAAGTGGGTTGATCAGCGGTGGAGAAGCTTGATCAATGGCGGATCGAGGGATTGGAGGCTTGATCGGGGCATCATTTTTGGCGGATCGAGCCGGAGGTCCGCTGAGCAAGGCATTTTCTTGGGAGATCGAGCTTCGGGGCGGCTGATCAAGGGGTCGGGAGGGGCGGTTTCAGTATGCGCGGCACAGATCCCGATGCCCCTCACCCGGTGAACAAGGCCGCGACGCTAACACGGCAGGTTCGCTGTGCTTTCGGCTCCACTCTCTTGCTCTCGACCGAGCGCTGCACCGAGAAGAAGTCGTCTTCGACGTCGAGCACCTTGGGTGGGAAGATCGCGAGGCGCCGCATGAAGTCGTTGCGCACCTGGTCGGCCGCGCGTCGGACGGGTGCGGTCGACGCGACGACCTTCGGACGCACGTTCGTATTGCCACTCACACCACCAAACCGCCCTGATTCCGTCGTGACTGCCTTCACGCCGACCCCGCGACGTGACCCGGAGCTTGTCTTGACTTGCGAAAGCTGATCGATTTGCCTACCGGCTGATCGACGCGAGCAGTAGGATTGCGGCGATTATCACGTGGAAGGGGATTCGTCCGCCCCCCCGCACGTACGCCCCGCCCCCCGCCGACAACTCGGGCGGGAGTCCGGCCGAGGGTCTACGCACCGGAGGCGTCGCGCTCGCGGCGGTCGGCGCGCTCGGGATCGTCGCGACTTGAAGCATCTACCTCCAGCGGCAAGGAGACGGTGTCAACCGAGGAACTACGAGCGGCGCCGCACGTACTATGACGCGAGTTGGCTTGCGTTCGGAGCGGGCGCGGGCTTCTTCGTGTGGGGCATGCTCACAGCCGACGACCCATCTGCCGTCAAAGACAAGAAACCCTCGCAGCCCACGACCCGCGTCGGTGCGGTGGTCGGCCCGGGGATGGGTTCGCTGCACGTGGAGTTCTGAGAGGAGAGGATATCTGTGGCTGACCTTCCTGCCCCTGGTGCTCACGTTCAGCTGCCTGCCCAAGGCTCGCGCACTTTCCCCCAACCACCGAACCATCAAGGACTCGGCACCGAACTCGTTGCCCGGCGTTCATGCCCACATCTCCTCATCCAGTTCAGCGGTCGTGTCCACGCGTCGGGCATCGGAACAGTAGCTGTCGGCAATCCTTCTCATGAGTCTGGAAGTGCGCGGCCACTCGTCGGCCAACTGCCTCGCATACCCACCGTAGCGTTCGGCGATGTCGCGTTCTTGTTCTCCCCCTTCGCCGATCTCCCGGCGAACCATCCCGCGATTGTTGAAGATTCCCATCTCGATGCCGCCTTCAATCTTCTCACAGGCAAGCTCCTCGAGCAGATCGCGGATCGATCGGTGTGGCCACGAGCCGTCCGGATCAATCGGCCCCCGGGCAATAATCTGGCCGACATAGCGATCCGCCACCCGTTCCCTTTTCGCGTCCGCCGCCAACCGGCGCACATCGTATACCCATGCCACCAAGTTCTTGCCGTTGAAAGTGCTGTCCACATGGCGACCTGGAAGCCAGTTTGGGTCGGAAAGCAAGTCATACGCGAGGGTCGCGCGCAGCCTATCTCTTTCGTCAACTTCCGTGCTCGGCTCATCACTCGCCTTGTAAGCGAGACTGAGAATCTCCACGAAGAAGGCGGGCTCATTCGCCATCGCCTTGTGCAATACGCGCGGGGAGTGTCGGCGCTTCAATAGCGGAAGAAACGACCATTCCAGCTTCGCTGCTCGAGCATCATCCACGCCCTCGGACGCGGCAACGATATCGAGAAGCAAGGAAACGTCGTGTGTCAGCGCACCCCAATTCGTCACGGTGGCCGAATTCTCGCACTTGAGAGCCTCCTCCAGGAGCGTTGCGACGAATTCACCACTTGGCGCTGCAACGTTCTTATCATGCGAATACAAGGCGAGGAGATGGATCGCGGTTGAGAACTGACCGTGCGAGTACATTTCCCGCGCCGCGCGGTCTCGTAGCTCATTGCTCAACCGCCCGCGTCCGTAAATGCCCACCTGGATCCAGTAGAGTCTGCGAACTTCGTGCCCCTCGGCTTCAATCATGTCCCAGGTCGTACCGTCAAACGGCAGCATCACGAAGTAGTCAGCTCGCTGCGACGCGGTCCACTGATCCCACATTGGCTTGGAACGCAAAGATTTCGCCCAGTCCGTTCCAAGCAGAGTCGACCGACCGAAGAGATAACCAAGCGCGAGATTGCGCCGGGGGCCGATTTGGGACGCAAGGTTCGAATTCAGCAATTCATGCTCATTCTGTTCGGAGATCGAGCTTCGCCCGAGCGCTTCGCCGACTTCCATGGGGAGCTCGACCTTTTCACACAGCAAACACGCCGCTTCGAACCCCCGTTCAGCGATCAAATGCGCGACTGCTTCTTCCTGGCGCTTGCGAACAGCTTCGCACTTGTCCTCCCACTCTTGAGGATTCCCTTCCGGGAGGTTCGGGTTGCCTGAGAATAGCCATGCGAACTGATCGGCCAGGTCATCGGGCTTGAATCTCGCGTAAAGAGTATCTAGCTTCGCGAGCTTCGTATCGGTCATGGCCCAGTCAGCGGTGCCAAACTCTCGGTGTCGTGAGAGAACGGCGCGAAGACTGCCCCAGAGTTCGAGTTGGTCGACCGGGGAGATCGACGACGGGTCTACCCGCGAAAGTGCAGCCACTGCGGCTTCGAACTGCTCTTCGGGAAAATTGTCAGACTCTTCGACCAGCTTGGACCACTTTCCCGCGTCGATGCCGGCTCTGTCGATGAGCATTCGAACAACCTCGGTCACCATACGAACGTAGTCCGTCACCCGTACCTCGTGAGGTTCCTCAGCAGCCCAGTCACGCCATCGAGGTTTGGCACCCCCGGTTGACATACCCATGCCATTCGGTACGAGACTGAACAGCACACTCCACCCCGTGGCCGGCTCGCGTTTGCAGATCATTTCGAGAACGCACAGTCGCCGGGCGACGCTGGAACATGTGCTTGGATGCCAGGGCAAGAACACCTCCTGCAGGCTATTGGCTGGTCGATTCGCCGTTTGCCCTCCTGGATCGATAGCGGCAAGCCGCGCCAAGGCGACCGCCGCTTGGGCTAAGAAGTCCGGTGACCAGGCGAGCGTTTCCAGTGCCCAAAGCAACTCCGTGTGGGGAGATGTACAGAGCACCGGGTGGCCGTCTGTGAATAGACCTCGCAAGCAAGTGTCAACGTTCCCTAATTCCCTGTCGACTGCGGACAAGAACTCCTCGGGGGCCGCCTCCGCAAGGTACCTGAGCTGGCTGCCAAGCGATGCCCAGGCTTGCCAGGTTCTGGCGTTCTCGAGAAGCCGTCCAACTACCCGATTGGCCCACTGCTGAGCCGTCGGGGAAGTATGAAGCGGTGTTTCCTCGCTGAGAGTCGCCATCATCGCCAGCGCACCCGCAAGACCTTCGCGAAGCTCGGGGGAGTGCTTGAGGGACTTCCCGAGCAGTGCCGCTTGCCAACGATCGTGAGGGGCCAGGTCATATGCCGGGTTGATTTCGCCACACGCCTCGATCACTGTGCACTCGAGCAAAGCGAGATCATCATCGTTGACACGGTGGGCAGAAAGCGTCCAAGCATCATCCCTTGACACCACCGTCCAGATTCGACCGATCCGGCGCACTGGAGGGTCGGCCTGCCCCGCCCACTGATCGAGGACCTTCGCGTACGCTGAATATTCTCGGCCCGCGAGCTTCGCGACGATCGCCTGGTCTGCTTCACGGCCTTCATCCCACCGGCCAACCAAGACTGCCGGAAGTAGCTCTCTCGCGGCTGATTGGGACGCCCACTTGGGTATCAGGCCAGCCGGGTTCACCCCCAGGGCGCGACGTACAGCACCCAAGCTGCTCCTTGCGATTCTGGCCAGTTCGTTGGCCCTTTCCTCCTTGATGCCCATCCCGATGATTGCGGCACGGGCCTCTTCGCGGCGCGGACGCGGAAGTTCGATTGTGCCACGCACTGGAGGCTCGTCGCGACCAAGCGGAATCGCAACATGATGGCCGTCCGCGACTGCCGCAGTCACGGTGGACCGATCGGAGAATGCCGGAATCAGAAGCATGGGGCACCCTGGCGCCGATAGCGTGCGCCATACATTCGGTTCGTGGACGACGACTGCTCGCCAGAGCATCGAATCCCGCTCTCGTTCGGGTAGCTCGCGAAAAGCGGCCGCTAAGAATGCAATGGCCTCTTCACGTGTCTCCCCTCGAAGGGCAATCGCGCCAGCTGCAGTGCTTATCCAATCGTGCACGACGCCGACGCTCGCTGTCCGACCCGCAATGACGAACCCTTCCGCGAGCGGTGGTCTTGTGACGTTCGCCCAATTGCTCCAGAACGTCGACAAGTCCTCCACGCCTTCCGGTGACTTTCCGATGTGATACGAGAGCCAGATATGCACGGCAGGCGCCATCTCGAGCCATGTGGCCAGGTCATCCGCGTCGTATGCGCGGACGTCTCTCCAGATCCCCTCCGCGCGCTTTTTCTCGGCCCAGTCATCCCTATTCTTCCAACGTCGTGAGGTAACGAACACGAACGTGGTCTCCGCGGGGATTAACTTCAGCGGGTCCTTCGACCTCTTGTCGTAGTCCCCGTCCGCCTTTCCTTTCACGTCTCCATCTGTGCCCGCCTCCCATGCCGAGATGCCTTCCGGCACAAATGCGTTCGGTGACGCGGAGCGAATCACGCCGTCCCAACCGCCAAGGTGGACACCTTCGTCTGCACGGACGGTGATCCGTTCCAGTTTATCGACCGTTGCAGTGATGAGTCGCCTGAGCAGTTGCGGCAGAGAGGATTGCGCGTCTCGACGATTGGACCACGCGGTCAGATCGGTCGAATTCGCAAGTAGGAACGATTTGGCCATGATCATACTTCACGCTGGCGAAACGGAGGTGTCAAGCCGTGGAGTTCGACGGAGCGAGCATCGAGTCTCGGCCCCGCGTGGAGCGCAGGTTGCCCAATTCCGCCCCCCGCTACCCCTCCACCCCCGTCACAACCAACAAGACCCGAGTTCGCGTCGTCGCCACGCACACCAGCCGCTTCTCCTCGTCCAAGTAGCTTCGGCATCCCATCCGCTTGTCGCGCCTTGGCCTCACGAGAGACGGGCGGGTCGCGTACCAAGTGAAGTTCCCGCGTGGCAAAAAGACCCATCTGCTGATGGACCCTGTGCAGTTTCTTCCGCGCCTCGCCAGTCTGGTGCCCCCACCGCGTCATCCGTTGGTCAGGTACCTGTGCTGTCGAGCGCGTCGCGATGGCGTGAGCATGTCGTGCCCAAGCCCGAGGACACCAAGCACCAGCAAGCACGCCCGAGCGAGCCGCAACCGCCGTCGGCGACCAAGACCACGGAATCTCCCGCGCCGTCACCCACGCGCGGCGCGTGAACTCGAAGTCGACGGCGATGCCGGATTGCCTACGACCTTCGGAGTCCACGGCGAGGATCTTCGGGCTGATGTCCGCGCCGCTCTGGGCAAAGCCCTCGGTGCCGGATTGCAGCGCCACGTAGAACGCGGCGGGATGCACGATCGCGGTGGAAGACGACGCCACGGCCTGTCCGTCACCTCGGCCTCGCAGTTCACACGCTCGGTCCCGCGCATGCCTGGAAGCTCGAGCTTCGTGGCCGCCTCACCCTTGCCTTGCGCATCGAGCTTGGTCGTGGTCGAAAGCAGCTGCGACGCGTGGACGTAGCCTTCCTCTCGGTCCTGATCGATGGCGTGGTCCGTAGTGATGAAGTCCTGGGTCTTGGGGACCGCGAACCAGGAAGGTCCACGGGTGATCGTCGTGCGCAACGAGTTGTTCATGGGGGCGCCGAACAGGTAGTCGCCCCGTGCGGTGCAGCGCACCTCGTCACCACGGACGTAGGCGCGACGGTCCAGTTCCGTGCCGACCTTGAACTCCGAAGCGCGGTATTCCTCCACGTCGAACGATCCCCACGCGTGGGAGACGTCGCCGCCGCCGACGTTGGCCGAAATTTCGTAGAAGCCGAGGGCCGCGGTGGTCGGGACCTTCACGTCCATCGCCGGGGTGCCGAACTCGGTGAGCGTGGCGTTGCTCGCGACGAGCTCCTGGCCGGTCGGGGTCGAGACCTTGATCTTGGCGCTCTTGCCCGCGGGCGTCGAGGTGCCCTTGGCTTCGGGCTGACGGAAGATGCCCTTGATGCGAACGGTGTCCCCGGGGCGGTACACGCCACGCTCGGTGAACACCATGCCGTACGGCGAAAGTTCCCCGTACAGATCCGTGTTCACGCCGTATCGCCAGCCATGCAGAACGTCGCTCGCGGATCGGTAGGCCCAGTCCTCCCCGTGCTTCACGATGACCACCGGTGATTGCCACGAGGATCGGCCGACGTAGAGCTTCGATCCGTCGACGAGGGCCATGCCGTTGGCGTCCGTGCGGACCACGTGATCGTTGGCGGGGGAACCACCCGGCGCACGGATGCGAACGTCGGCGCCTTCCACCGGCTTGCCGTCGGACAAGCGGTTGACCCAGACGACGGACCCGAAGCGGGAGAGCTTGGCGCTGATGCCCAGGTCTGTGACCTGCACGACTTCGAACGTGTCCATCGGGCTTCGCGCGTGCCGGGACGCGAAGTGAATCGCACGCCGACGGCCATGCGACCGCGCTTGGCGTTACATTCGGTCGACGGAGTTGCTGAAGGTCAACGCCCAGCGCATGCAGCGGGTCGAGGTGGAGCTCGCGGACGGGCAGCGGCAGATCCTGCAACGCAAGGGGCCGGGGT
>CAZAWR010000176.1:0-11234 GCA_964488865.1 uncultured Polyangiaceae bacterium
GGGCCCCAGGTTTGGACTTCCACCTCCTGTCTGTTGATCATGCCAGTCGCACCCCGAAAACGCCTCGCCTTCGGCTCGGATTGCCCCAAACCCAAACACGTTCTTCGAACCGTGCTTGATTTGGGACTAGGGAGAAGTGGTCCCCGGGGCGAGGGTCGCATCGCCCACCCAGACCTCGGCGTGATGCTCGCCCCTGTCGTCGCGCAGCGGGATGGTCCGCTCCGGCTGCTCGACCCCATCACAAACCACCCGACTCACCCCCTTTCCTCCGGCAACAGGCCCACGCACGTGAATGTGGTAGACGGTCTGGCGGTGCCGATAGTGGACGTCGAAAGACTCCCAGCCGGCCGGCAGGAGGGGTTCGACACGCAGGTGATCGATCTCGAGCTGCATCCCGAGGAGCGACTCGATGGCAAGCCGGTACATCCAGCCTGCGGATCCCGTGTACCAGGACCACCCTCCGCGCCCGGCGTGCTGCGGGTTGGTGTAGACGTCAGCGGCCACCACGTAGGGTTCGACCTGGTAACGCTTGATGGCGGCCTCGCTGTCACCGTGGCGCACGGGGTTGATGAGCCCGAAGAGCTCCCATGCTTTCTCGATGTCTCCCGCAGCAGCGAACGCCATCACGGCCCAGACCGCTGCGTGCGTGTACTGCCCACCGTTCTCTCGAACGCCAGGAACGTATCCCTTGACGTATCCGGGCTTCGCACTGGAGCGATCGAAGGGGGGGTCGAACAGCTGGATGAGCCCAAGCTCGCGTCGAACGAGGCGCTCGTCGACCGCGGCCATGGCTCGGCGCGCGCGCCCCGGGGCGCCAACCTGGGACAGCACCGCCCAGCTCTGCGGCAAAGAGTCGATCTGGCACTCGACGCTGCTCGCGGAACCGAGCGGGTCGCCATTGTCGTAGTACGCGCGCCGGTACCACGCCCCGTCCCAGCCGTGAGCTTCGATGTTGTCATGCAGCGCCGCCGCCGCCGCCACGCAACGGTCGGCGAAGACACCATCCCGCTTGAGCCTCGCAATCGCGGAGAAACGCACCAGCACGTCGTGCAGGAAGAACGCGAGCCAGACGCTCTCGCCCTTGCCCTCGTCCCCCACCAGGTTCATGCCGTCGTTCCAGTCGCCGCTGCCCATCAGGGGCAGCCCGTGCTCACCGAAACGCAGGCCGTTCTCGATCGCTCGCACGCAGTGTTCGTAGACCGTACCGGAGTCCTCCGAGCGCAACGGAAGGTCATAGTAGCTGTCCTCATCGGGCTTGACCGGACGGCCCTCGAGGAAGGGGGCCCGCTCGTCGAGCACACCGGTGTCCCCCAGCGTGCTGACGTAGCGACACACCGCGTAGGGAAGCCACAGGTAGTCGTCGGAGATGCGCGTACGCACGCCCCGGCCCCCGGGGGGATGCCACCAGTGCTGCACGTCGCCCTCCCGGAACTGGCGGGAGGCGCAGAGCACGATCTGCTCGCGCAGGATGCCGGGTTCAGCGTGCACGAGCGCCATCGCGTCCTGGAGTTGGTCTCGGAACCCGAACGCACCACCCGACTGGTAGAAGCCACTGCGGCCCCACATCCTCGCGGCCAGCACCTGGTACAGCAACCAACCGTTGGCGAGGAAGTTGAGCGACGCATCGGGCGTCTGCACATGGACGGCGCCGAGCGTTCGGTTCCAGTAAGACCAGACGCCCTCGAGGGTAGCCCGCGCCGCACCGACCCCTCGGAATCGGTAAATGAGCGTGCGCGCGTCGACGAGGTTCATTCCTGACCCGAACGTGAACGCGATCTCCCGCTCTTCCCCGTCGGCCAGGTCGATCATGACCTGCATGCCCAGGCAGGGGTCGAGGGCTGCCCCGACACGACCGGACAGCCGTTCTGCTCCCATGCAAGCCGGGGAGGCCAGGATGCCGTTTCGTCCCACCATCTCCAGGCGATCGCCGCTGAGAGAGCGGTGCTCCTCACTGCAATCCAGGAACGCAACGCGCGCGGCGAACTCGCTGGAGTAGGCATTGCGCGCCAGGATCGCGCCGCTGCCGGGGTCCACTTCCGTGACCACGTGGGGTAGATTGCTCGCCCGATTCTCACCCAGCACCATCTCGAACAGACCGGTCAAGGACAGCCGGCGCGCACGCCCGGAACGATTCTTCAGCTTGAACAGCATGAACTTGAGGGGGGCGTCGGTCGCCACGAAGGTGCGCAGCTCACTCTCGATTCCTCCCTCGACGTGCTCGAAGATGCTGTAGCCGAACCCGTGGCGCGTGGTGTACGGCTCCACCCCTCCCGCTGGCGATGGCGTGGGCGACCAGAACCGCCCATCGTGCTCGTCACGCAGATAAAACGCTTCCCCGCTGGGGTCCGTGACCGGATCGTTGTGCCACGGCGTGAGCCGATAGTTGCGCGCGTTCTCGCACCACGTGTACGCGCTGCCGCTCTCGCTGACCACAGTGCCGAAGTACGGATTGGCAAGCACGTTCACCCACGGCACCGGCGTGCGCAACTCGCGTGTCGTGCTGATCACGTACTCCCGGCCGTCGTTCGTGAAGCCGCCCCGGCCGTTCCACCCGGTCAGGTCCGGACGATCGACCGGCACCGCAGGCGCCGCAACCTCGCCCCGCCGCTCCTTACCCGAGAACGCCGGGAGCTTCGCATCCACGGAACGGTTGCGCTCGCGCCGCTCCTTGCCCGAGAACGACGGCAGCTTCAGCTCCGTGGGACGTCGGCGCTCCCGCCGCACCTTGCCGACGAAAGCCGGCATCTTGACATCCACCGGACGACGCCGGTTGAGCTGCTCGGCCAGGGTGCCTTCGCTGTCCACGACAATGAGCCTGGCGACGGTCTGGAGCAGGACCTTGTCCTCCTCGGAGATCTGGTCGGTACGGCGCACGAAGATGCCGCCGGGCCGGTCGAGCAGGTTGGACTCGCCCAGGGCAGCGATGACGCCCCCGATCTCCTCGTGCAGCACCTGCCGATAGCCGGAGGGGTCTTCGTTCCAGATGACGAGGTCCGCGGCCAGGCCTTTCACCCGGAAGTAAGCGTGCGCTTGCACCATCTGCTTGACCAAGCCCAAGTGCTCATGACTCCCGATTCGCAACAGGACGATCGGCAGGTCTCCCGAGATGGCGTAGGCCCAGAGCGCCGACTGGCAGCGTTGGTTGCGAGCGATCACGCTGCGCCGGGCGCGCATGGCCCGACTCGCGTACAGGATGTGGCTTGCAAGACGCTCGTAGAGCTGGCTGTCGGCCTCGGTGGCGTCGAGGCGTCGCAGCAAAACCTGGCTGTGTGTCCACGAGAGCTCGAAGAGCCGGTCGGCCGCGTGACGGTCGCCGTACTTCTCGAGCAGACCAAGCGCTCCCTCCCGGGTCTCCGCTACCCCCGTGACCAGGTGCACCCGCACCGTCTCGTCGGGCTGGATGACAACGGCGTTCCGGATCGCGACCACTGGGTCGAGAACGGAGCCTTCGCTGTCGGACAAGGCCGGCTGATGCATGGCCTGTGGGTCCACGGCCGATCGTCCGCGACCAAGGAAGGCGGCGCGGGAGGTCTCGAAGGAAGGCTTGCCGGCGAGCTGGCCTCGTACGGACATCAAGTGAAGCATCCAGGGTGTCTTGTCACTGCCCGATCGCGGCCGCCGCCTGCAAAGGATCGCATGACGGTCGCGCACGATCTCGGTCTGTACGAACAGGTTGGAGAGCGCGGGATGCGCCGTGTCCGAGGCCTGCGGAGCCATCACAACCTCGGCGAAGCTCGTCAGCTCGAGCGTGCGAGCCGTGCGCCCTCGGTTCGTCACGCTCACCCGCCGAAGCTCCACGTCGTCTTCCGGGGAGACGCTCATCTCCACATGGGTGTCGAGCTCGTCGTCGGTGCGACGGAATTCAGCCTTTCCTTGCGAGAAAATCGCCTCGTACCGGGAAGCACGAACGAGGGAAGGTTGATGGGCCGCCGACCAGAAAGTGCCCGTCGAGACGTCGCGAACGTAGCAGAAGCTACCCCAGCCGTCGCACGTGGGGTCTTCGTGCCAGCGAGTGACGGCGAGATCGCGCCAGCGGCTGTAGCCGCCGCCTGCGTGGGTGACCATGACGTGGTAGTTGCCATTGGACAGGAGTTGCACCTGGGGGGAGGGCGTGTCGGGACTGGAGAACACGCGCACGGGCTGCTCCTCGCCTGCCGTCGTGTCCTCAGTGGCTGCCAGGACCTCGGTGGGATGGGGGTAGATCGCGGGACCGCGCGGCACCCGTTCCTGAAGCAGCAAGTCGGTCGCCCGGAAGGCAGGCTCGGCCTCGAACCGTCGTTGCATCGGACGGTCGAGCAGGAGGTAGGCGAGGGAGAGGAACGTCATGCCCTGGTGGTGAGCCATGTAGGAGGCCACGGTGACGCTGTCCTTGCCGTGGGGCAGACGAGCAGGCGTGTAGTCGATGGCCTCGTAGAATCCGTGCGGACCGAGACGCCCCTCGCGCGCGAGTCGGCGCAGGTTGTCGCAGGCTTGCTTGGGAGCGACCATCAGGGCCATGGCGCTGGCGTAGGGGGCAATCACGAGGTCCTCCGCGAGCCCACGCTTGAAGCCGAGGCCTGGCACGCCGAAGGCCCGGTACTGGTAATTCAGGAGCGCATCGGTCTTGTTGTATCCCGACTCGGAGATGCCCCAAGGGACGCCCCGCTCGCGTCCGTACTCGACCTGACGGCCCACCATGCCGAGATAGGTCTCGTCGAGGATCGTGCCGGGATAGGTCGGCATGATCAGAAGCGGCATGAGGTACTCGAACATGGACCCACTCCAGGACAGCAGCGCGGACCGGCCTCCGGAGGTGGTGAGCAAACGCCCGAGGCGGAACCAGTGCTCCTGGGGCAGCTTGCCCTGCGCAATGGCGACATAGCTCGTGAGGCGTGCCTCGGACGCGAGCAAGTCATAGAAGCTCGCGTCGAGCCGATGGTCGGCCACGTCGTAACCGATCGAAAGCAAGCGCCGGTCGCGGTCGTAGAGGAAGCCGTAGTCGAAATCGCTCAACTCCGTCGCGCGTACCGCCACCTCTTCCAACTCCGAAATCCGGCTGGCCGCACGACGCGCCCCGAGCAGCACGGCCCCTCGCAACTCGACCAGGAATGCGTCGTCCGCGAATCCACCGCGCGCGGCTTCGAGAACGGGGGCAACCGTGAGATCCAGCGTCGCCGCCTTGCCAAGTGTCATCAACTCGTCCAGGAGCGCAAGCTCATCCCGCAATCCAACGGACTCCGGCCCTTTCGCAAGTCCCAGCCAGGGTGCGACGGAGGTAAGCTCGTCGATGGCGCAGCTGACCTGGGTGTCGAAGGCGCGGGCCCAGGAAATCAGCTCCGGGTTGGCGCGTTCCTCCGCGATGCGGAGGAGATCGCGGGACGCCGGCCGGAGGCGCTCCAGGACGAAGAGCGCGCCCGAGAGGCTGCGAACCGGGGTGGGCAGAGGGGCGCGGAGCCGAGTCAGCTCGTCTCGCACGTCCGCGTCGTCCGGCGCGACCTCCGCAATCACGTCCAGCGTGTCGCGCAGTCCGTCGAACGTCGAGAGCCGGAAGATCGGCTGCCCCACCAGGTCCCGAAGTCCTGCCGCGAGCGTGATCAGGTGCCCGGCCAGGTTGCCGCTGTCGACGGTCGAGAGGTACACCGGGCGAAGCGGCTCGAGGGTGCGGGTGTCGTACCAGTTGCAGAAGTGGGAGCGGAAACGCGGAAGGCGATCCATCGAGGCGAGAGTCAGCTTGGTTCGCTCGAGGACCTGGCCGGCGGGGATATAGCCGAAGTCGTAAGCGGCGAGGATGGCCGTGAGCGACAACCCGATGTTGGTGGGAGAGGTGCGGTGCGCCTCGCCTTGGGGCGGGTCTTCCTGGAAGTTGTCGGGGGGCAGGTGATTGTCCGCGGGGCCCACGAAGGTCTCGAAGAAACGCCACGTGCGTCGCGCCACGACGTGCAGGAAGGTCGTGTCTTCGGCCGTGAGGCGGGACCGGCCGCGTGGGTTTGGACGGCTCAGCCAATAGGCCGCCCCAGGGGCGAGCGCCCAGAGCGCCAGAATCGGTGCGGCCACGGGCAAGGCCAGAGGTTGCGCAAAGGCGAGACCCACGGCGGTCCCGATCGCGGCAACCGGTGCGATGACCATGACCCGATAGCTGTTCAGCACGCCAGGGCGGACACCTCGCTCGGCGTCACTCGCCGTGCGCCACTCGAGCAGCTTGCGATCCGTGAGAAGCACACGCCCACCGGTGCGCAAAATCGCGCTCGCGCTAATCAGTGCGTCGTACGGCAGGCAAGCCAGAGCGAAGGTTTCGCGCGCCAAGTGCAGCGCCAACTCCGTCATGACCTCTCGCAGGTGGCGGCGCACCGGCAACTCGGCCCGACGGGCGAGTGATGCCAGCGCGACGAGCAGGCCGGGCAGTACGACGATCGAGAGAACGACGAGGGTTGCCGATACGGCCACCCCGCAAGCCCAGCCGAGCACGAGCAGCAGCAGGAGGGCGATCGGCATCAGGCTTCGACGAAGGTTGTCGAGGATCTTCCACTGGGAGAGGAGAGAGACCGGGTTGCGCACTCGTTTCGCGCCAGCCCCGGGCACGGTGCTCCGAAGCCACGCCATGATCTGCCAGTCCCCTCGCATCCAGCGGTGGCGACGGCTCACCTCCACCGAGTAGTCCGAGGGGAAGTCCTCGAAGAGGAGCACGTCGCTCACGAGCCCGGCCCGCGCGTACGCGCCCTCGAGCAGGTCGTGGCTGAGGATGCGGTCTTCGGGCAGCTTTCCGCCGAGGGCCTCCTGGAAGGCGTCGACATCGTAGATGCCTTTGCCGATGAAGGAGCCTTCGGCAAAGACGTCCTGGTATACGTTAGAGACGGCGCGTGTGTACGGGTCGATGCCGGGCTCTCCGGCGAACAGGCGAGAGAATCCGGAGCGGCGCGCGCTCGCCATGGTGATGGCGACGCGAGGCTGAAGGATGGAGTATCCCTCCACGACGCGTCCCAGGCGGGGGTCGAAACGCGGTTGATTGAGCGGATGCGCCATGGCGCCGGCCAGCTCGCGCGCGGCGTCTCGCGGTAGCTGGGTGTCACTGTCGAGGACAATCACGTACTTGACGGTGCGAAGCAGGGCAATGTCGCCAACCGCCGTGTCGAAAAGGCCAGGCTTGCCTCGCAGGGCTTCATTGAACTGCTCGAGCTTGCCCCGCTTGCGTTCCCAGCCCATCCAGACGCCCTGGCGCTTGTTCCACCTACGCGCGCGGTGGAAGAGGTAGAAGATCGTGGGCCGTCCGTCCCCTGCGTGCCTGGCATTCAGCGCCAGGATGCCCTCCCGCGCGCGCTCGAGGAGCTCGTCGTCCCCGTCCATGTGCTCGTGCGGAGCGTCGCGGAAGTCGCTGAGCAGGACGAAAGACAGGTGGGCGTCCCGATTGGCGAGGTAGCGAACTTCGAGGGCGTCGACGAGGGCGTCGACCTCGGAGACCTCGGTGAGAAGGGTAGGCACCGCAACGACCGTGGCATGCGTCGCGGGCAGGCCGTGGGAAAAGTCGAGTCGCGGCACGAAGCAGGGGCGTGCGAACAGCATCGTCGCCCAGTGGACGATGGCGACACTGAGCTGGCTGAAGACCCCCGCCAGCAGCGCGACGGCCAGCGCGAGTTCCATCCCGCCAAGCCCCTGCGCATGTGCCAGCCAGGCCAGGCCCAGCGTGCACGAGAGGACAATGCCCGTGACGGATCCGGCGTAGGCGACAAGGCGGAAGCGACGAATCAGCCGTCGCAGGACCATGCCGAGAGATCGGTGCATACCGACGGCCCGCTCGAGCGAGGCCCGGCCGTCATCGATGAGGAAGTATCCGACGTGGGCACGGCGTTCGACCTCTCGCCGCGCAAGGTCGACGGCTGCGCTCGCGACCTCGTCCTCGGAAGAGGCGCTCCGCTTGGCGATTTCTTCGACCACATGGCGGTAGCGGTCGCGGGTCGCGAAGTCCATGGCGGAGTAGACGCCTGCGGGGTCCTGGGCGAGCGTTCGTTCGACGACGCTCATGGCTTCGACGAAGTCGCGCCAGTCGGTGGCGCCGAGCAAGCGCAGGCTTCCGATGCTGTTGCCGATGGAGACCTGGTCCGCAGCCTGGCTCTGGGAGGCTAGCTGGAAGACGTGGGCGAGGGTGTGGCCTCGCTCGGCAAGGCGTTGCTCGAGCCACGACACGGGGAACACCAACGCGGGCCCCAGCCCTTGCAGGCGACTCGCAAGCTCTGCAACGAACGCGGTGGTGAGAGGAGGTTTCGCCTCGACCATCTCCGCCAGCACGAGCACGACCTTGGCGGGCGAGGTCTGGGCGATGTCCACCATGCGTTCCACCCAGTAGCCGGCGGCTTCCCGTTCTTCCCGGCCCGCGGTCACGCTGGCCACCACCCGTCGCAGGTTCTCCAGGAGCGCGAGGCGTAGCATGATGGGAATGGCCCACAGCTCGCCGAGGCGCAACGCCTGCACCGATTGGTACGATGCAATGAAGGCGCGCAAGCTCTCGATGTCGAGCCTTCCGTGGGAGTGGGAGATGAACTCGAACACAAGGTCGTAGACGCGCGGAATGCCGGCGGAGAGGTCCTTGGCCAGGCGGGGCAGCTCTCGGTTGTAGTCGCGAGGAAGGTGGCGGCGAGCGGTCCGGATCTGCTCCTCGATGATGTGGTAGTTGTCCACGAGCCACTCGGCAGCAGGAGTGATGCGACGCCCCCGCCGCACGGCCTCCGTGAGCAACGTGTGCGCCTTGCGCAACTCGATCTCGTTGGCGTCGAGGCGGGGCAGGATCCGGTCCGGTGCGAGGTTTCGTGAAGGACCGAGCTCGTGCCAGCCCGCAAGGGTGCGCGCGTGCTGTTCGAGCTGGCTGACGGAATAGAGCTCGGATCGCAGCGGCGATTCCTGCAGAGCGCTGGGATGAGGGGTGTCCTCTGCCCCCGAAGGGGGTGGAGACGAGAGCATGCGGAAGGGCATTCTTGGTGTCATGGGTGCCCCGGGCGAGGGACTGCCTTGGAGACAAAGGAGAGTGGAAGCACCATCCGGGCCATCGCAAAAAACCGCAGGAAATTGACGTTCGCGCGCCGCCCCTCCCCTTTCATCCATCAGAATGAATGGGTGGGGTCGTCAGTTCGACGGAGGGGCCACTTTGCCGGAGCAGGGCGCAGGGCCCGTCCGACAACGCAGCGAATCGCGCCAATACCCTTCCGCCGCACTAGCGACTCGGCACTGCCGAGTCGAGCGTTGTGTGCGGCACGGCCGCGCGATAGGTCTGCGCCTCCTCGAAGCGAGGCGACCCATCTGGTAGACTTGCTTCCGGAGGTTCGGCATGCGATTTGCCACTGCACTTGTTCTTGCCTGCACCACGTTCGCACTGTCACCGGTCGCAAACGCGGCGCAATGGTATGTCGCCCCCGGAGGTCACGGAGACGGGACCAGCCCCGCGTCGGCTTTCGATACGATCCAGAAGGGCCTCGATGCCGCCCAGCCCGGCGACGCCGTCATCGTCGCGGCCGGAACCTACGACGAGAGCATCCAGACCGTGCGCGACGGCACCGACAGCGCGGCGATCACCTTGACCGCCGAGACGGGTGCAAACGTCGTGATCACCAGCAGCGGCCGGGTGCTTCGCGTTGACCACGCGTACTTCAGCGTCAGTGAGGTCGTGTTCGACGGCCAATACGGCGAGAGCGACGTACTCGACATCAACGACGGCGCAACGGGATTCGTCCTTTCTCGCAGCGAGGTTCGTCATTCGGGCCGCGACTGCGTGGACATGGGCGCCCCTTCCGACGTGCTGATCGATCGGTGCCAAATTCATCACTGTCTCGATTCGCGAGAGGGACGCACAGACGCCCATGGTGTCACGGGCGGTGCGATCCGGAATCTGACCCTTCGAGACACGACGGTTCACACCTTCTCGGGAGACGGCATCCAGCTCGACCCGGGCCGCGAGCTTCCCGGATGGGACGGGCTGGTGATCGAGGGTTGTGAGATCCGTCTGGAACCTCTGTCGCAATCCGAGAATGGATTCCCTCAGGGAACCGTACCAGGAGAGAACGCGGTCGATACCAAAACGAACGACGACGCTCCACGGGCAAACCTGACCATCACCGATACGATTGCTCGCGGATTCCGCGGCGGGCTCATCAGCAACATGGCGGCGTTCAACTTGAAGGAAAACATCGACGTGCTGGTAGACCGCGTCACGGTCACTGACTCGGAGATCGCGTTCCGACTCCGAGGGCCCGGATCGCATCCCGGGGCGTGGGTACGCCTACAGAACGCCGTGGTCTACGACGTCGATGTGGCTGTCCGTTACGAGGACGATATTGAAAACCTTCGCGTCTACAACGCGACCTTCGGCCGGGACATCGGCTCGCCCTTCGTGAACGCAAGCTCCGACGCGAGCGTGCTCGACGTGCGAAACCTGCTGCTGTTGGGTGACGCGATGCCCGCGGAGGGGGCGGGTTCAACGAGCAATTTGCTCGCAACGGATGCATTCTTTCCCACGGCGGGCTACACGCTGGCGGACAACGCCGCCGCGATAGACGCGGGCGAGGCAATCGATGGTGTGACGCACGACCGCGCCGGGACCGAGCGTCCGCAAGGCGGTGCAGTCGATGTGGGCGCGTATGAATGGTGCGAGGGCGGTTGCGCTGGCAACACAGGAGGTAACGCCGGGGCCTCGACGGGCGGCAGTGGTGGTTCAGCAACCGGTGGCAGCGGCGGCGCAGCGGGCGAGAACGGCACGGGCGGGACGTCCGGGGACGCCGGGGCGGGCGGGAGCGGACAGGGGGCGAGCGCGGGCTCTGCAGGGGCCCCCGCACCATCCGCTGGCGACACGAGTGACGATGGAGGCTGCGGTTGCAGGGCAGCCCGTACTCGGATCAACTCGTGGTGGGGCTTGATGGTGGCGGGCCTGTGGCTGGCGTGGCGACGCCGTCGGACAAGCATCGCGAAGTGCTGAAAGCGTTAGCCAACCCCATTGTTCCGGCACAGCGTTGAACGCGAACGCAGCCGCAGCAACACCCTTCTGTGCCTTCTGCGTCCTCTGTGGTTCTCCGGAGTGCGATCCAGGTACTCTCTCCATCGCGGGTCCGATGGATCGCGACACGCGATCGCACTTCGATGCTCTGCTTCGTCGCGCACGGGGAGTCGACGGGATTCGGTGGGTGGGACCGGCGGTTCCTTCTTTGGGGCAATGAGCCGCCCTACTAGTCCCTAATCAAGCGAAGGCCGAGCGCGAAGCGCAAGGCGGATTGGGGCCA
>CAZAWR010000177.1:0-11085 GCA_964488865.1 uncultured Polyangiaceae bacterium
AACGTGCTTGGGTTTGGGGCTATCCGAGCCGAAGGCGAGGCGTTCTTGGGTGAGCTGCGTGAGCGCGGCGAGGGGGCTTTGCGAAAGCCCCCTCGGAAAAACCTAGACCCAAAGCAGCGCGGAGCGCTTGATTTGGGTCTAGCGCTTCTCGTCAGGCGCGATCAGGTCGTCGAAGAAGTGCTCGATTTCCTCGTCGACAACCGTCGGGCGAAGGGCTGGTGTGTGCCTTCGAAGGCTCTCGAGCCGCGCGCGGGCGTCGCGAAAGTCCGGTGCAAGGTGCACCACGCGCTCGAAGTGGCTGGCGGCCAAGGTCGGGTCTCGCCGGACTTCGTGAAGGCTTGCGATCTCGTAGTGGACAGCAGCTTCTTCCGCACGTGACTTCCTCTCGACCGCAGCAGCTTCCTGCAAGGCCTCCAACGCGGCGCCCAGGTCGCCCGCACGCTGGTGCGCCGACGCGATCATGGACAGGCTCACGCACGCACGTATGGGATCCTTGGCGGCCTTGCGGAACGCCTCGATCGCCCCGTTCACCTGTCCCATCTCGAGGTAGGCAAGACCCAAGTCGTAGTGCATGCGACTGTCCTGCTCCTCCACCTGCGCGGCGATGCCTTGCTTGAACGCGAGGAAGAAGCTGTCCACGTCGACGGAGTCGGCCGCAGCGTTCGCCGAGCCGGAAGGGGCAGCTCCCATGTCCGCGAGGGCGGCCTGCAGGAAGTCGGCGTCGCCGCCCAGAGCCACCCGCGCGGCGTGCTCGGTCGGCTCGGCAATCCCGAGGACCGAAGGCTGCGCTTCGGCGTCGATGGCCATCTGCTCGATGTCGTCCGCTCGCTCGACGAGGACAGGGTCGTTGGGGGACCGGACCATCTGCTCGCGAAGGATGGCGAGGGCGTCTTCGAACAAGCCTCGCGAGACGAAGAACTCCGCTTCCTCGAGGGCCTCGGAGATCCCCCCTCCTCCACGGAAGCCACGAATGCTCTCGAGAGGTGTGTGTCCGACGAGGTCCGAGTCCAAGAGCACGCTGCTGGGGACCGGAGGCAAGCTGGCAGAGCTCTGGGCGGGCTGGGTCAGGTCGCGCAGCACGTCACTCGGCACCGGCGCTGGGATTCCGACGCTGGAAGGGGCGGGCTTGATCGCGAGAAGCTCCTCGAGCAGGGAGCGTAGATTCTCCGATGCGCGATCGAGCTCGAGACCGATGCGCACGGTGTGGATGGCGCTCTGCAAGTCTCCGCGCAGCACGAACTCGCGGGCTCGGCTCTCGAGCGCCGCGATCTCGCCGGCGAGGTCGAGCACGGACGGTGACCCGGCTTCCTCGATGATGGGCACGTCGCCCTCGACGGCGACGGCGTGGCGTTCGACGGAAGTCTCGGCTTCGACGAGCTCGACGGACACCTCGGGAATGCTGGGCTCCGAGGTGGGAAGTGGCTTGGGCGCAGGGGGGGCGATCGATTGGGTGAGGGCGGCGACGTCCGGGTCGTGGGGCGCTTCGGCGTGCAGGACGGCAAGCACGGCGCGCGCGGTGTCCATAGCGCCTTGGCCCTTGGCGATACGGACGGTCTCTTTGCGCACTTCGAAGGCTCGGTCCTTTTGGTCGATGACCTCGAAAGCCCGGGCGAGCAGGTCCAAGGTCTCGAGGTTCTTGGGCTGCGCATGGAACGCTTGCTGGAGTCGGACCAGCGCCTGCATCCCGTCCGCAGTGCGCCCGCGATTCAGCAAGATCCGTGCGGCATGGCGGGCGGCATCCGGCGCGTGCGTGCGAGCGTGGGTGCGATCCAGCACGCGCAGGGCTTCGTCGGTGCGATCGAGGGCCACGAGCCGGTCGGCGGCCGTGCGGAAGTGTTCGAGGGCCTCCTGTTCGCACCCGTCCTCGAGGAGGACCTCGGCCAAGCGCAGCCGGGTGATCGGGTTGTCCCCTCCCCGCTCGGCGACGATGCGAAGAATGGCGGCGGCCTCGTGCAGGCGGCCCGACCGTGCGAGCAACGAAGCGTAGGCGTCGTAGGTGCCGACCGCTTCCGCAGAGAGCCGGAGTTCCTGGTACAGGCCGGCGAGGGTCGGGAAGACGTAGAGGTAGAAGTCCGCTAGGTGGGGCACGCGGGTGGAGAGCAGCTGGAGGATCTGCTTGTAGACGGCGACGGCCTTGGCGGCGAACCCTTCGTCGGTATACACGCGGGCGGCCTGGGCATAGGTGTCAACGGCCCAGGCGTAGGAGTTGTTGCGCGCGTGGAGGTCGCCGATCTTGAGCAGCAGGCGGGCGTCCCTGGGCGTTTGTTCGAGGACCGCCTGGTAGTCCTCGATGGCTTGCTTGTAGCGGCCGCGGGCGGCGTTTTTCTCGGCTGATCGCAGCGTACGTTCGCGGTCCATGGGCGGAAGCACCCCTCTGGTCGAAGGCCACGGAGATTGTGCGCTGAGGTGCGTGGGGCGTCAAAGATTCCGGAGCCCAGGAGCGGCCGATGCGGCTGGCATTTTCTGCTCGCCTGGACGCACCAACGTGCCATCATCACGGCATGCGTCGAGATCTCCTTGGAGTCATTCTTTTCGGAAGTGTCGTTTGTCTCATCCCCGCGTGCTCGGGAGATGAGGGGACCGAGAGTGGTGCTGGCGCCAGCGCTGGCACCGGCGGGTCCAGCGCGAGCGGCGGAACAGGCGGCACCGGTGGCACATCGGCCTCCGGTGGCAGCGGCAACGCCGCGGGAGAGGCCGGCAGCGGCAACGCCGCGGGGAGTGCGGGAAGCGCGGGAAGCGCGGGAAGTGGAGGGAACACCGGCGGCAGCGGCAACGCAGCGGGAAGCGCGGGAAGCGGGGGCTCCGGTGGCGCCGTGGACAGCGGCATCCCCGACGTCTCCTTCGACTACCAGGCCCCCGACGTGGAGGAGCCCGATGCCTGCGCCGCAGTTACCGCTGAGGCGGTGAAGCCCCCCGTGGACATCATCTGGACCATCGACCAGTCCGGCTCGATGGGCAACGAGATCGCCCAGGTCAAGGCGAACGTCAACGGGAGCTTCGCCAGCATCATCCAGAACGCAGGCCTCGACTACCGGGTCATCATGTTCTCCAACGGCTCGAGCTCCGTCTCCTCGACCTACCGTCTGTGCGTCGACCCGCCGCTCGGCTCGGCCACCTGCGGGGAGAACAACCCGCCGATCTTCTTCCAGGTCAACCGGACGATCGCGAGCACCAACTCGTGGTCGCTCTTCATGAACGACACGTACTGGACCGAGATCAAGGGGCACCTGAGGCCCGATGCGTTCAAGGCATTCATCGAGGTGACCGACGATCAGTCCACCGTGACCGCCGCGCAGTTCGATGCGTTCCTGCTCACGGGCAACGGGGCCGGGTACTTCGGGACGGCGGCTGAGAGAAACTATGTCTTCCACTCCATCGTGGGGGTGAACGCGCCATTGAGCCCGACGGACCCGAAGACGACCAGCAAGTGCGGGTCGGCGGTCAACACCGGACCGCAGTACCAGGACCTCTCGATCCTGACGGGCGGGTTGCGGCACCCCGTGTGTGACACCGATTACTCGGTGGTCTTCGCCAACATCGCGACCAACATCGTGAAGGCGGTCGCGTGCGAGCTTCTCACGCCGCCGACGGCGTCCGATGCGGGGGTCATCGACTGGGCCAAGGTCGATGTGCAGTACACGCCCGGCGACGGCAGTCCGGCCCAGATCTTCCCCCTGTTTGCGGACGAGGCGAGCTGTGTGGGCGACGGCTTCTACTACGACAACCCCGCCAGTCCGACGAAGGTGCTGCTTTGCCCGGACTCGTGCGCGAAGGTGCAGGCAGACGACGGGGCGAAGGTGGAGCTGCTGTTGGGTTGCTTGGGAAGTTGACGTGCGGCTGCCTGAGGGCGAATCGGCACGGAGTGTGGCTCTGAACCCACGGTGGTGTGATCGAAGGATCATGCCCCGCCGCCGGGGGTGCTTGAGAACGGCTTGCGTTGGTGTCGTTCCGCGAAGGCACGGGATTTGTATTCTCCCCTCTCGTGCTCTTCGCCCTCGCCCCCTCCCGACTCGGAAAGCGGCTGGTCGCCCTGGCCAGGGAGTCCTTTCAGGGCTTGAAGCGGGACGCGCACGCCCTCGATGGGCAGTGGGTTGCCCTTGACCACTGCCGCTACGACGAAGGGGATGCGCACCCGACGTCGGGCCGGGTGGTCGACAGTGACCCCGACCTGGGCGACCTCGTCGCGCGGCTGCGCCGAGACGGGGGGCATCGCTGCGTGATCGTGCGGTGCGAGGACGGGTACGAGATGGACCCAGGCACCGGGGAACACAGGCTTCGCAGGGTATCCGGTGGGCTGATTACCGCGGCCTGATGGCTTTGGGCCCCTTACTTCGGTACGCCCACGCCGCAGTCGGTGAACACGAGGTTGGTCTCGAGGCGGAAGTTCGAGCCGCTCGTGTTCCGCTCCGCGAAGAAAAAGTCCAGCGTGTACTCTTGCCCCTGCACAAGGTCGAGGGGCAGGCTCGCCGCCACCCCACCCTGGATCGACTCCGTGAACCCGAGCGACGCGTCCAGTGGCAAGTCCGGCGACCCCATCGGCGCCGTCACCTCCAGCCTGTTCGCGTCCAGGTCCACCCTCCCCTGCAGCGGCACGTGAATGCCCCCCAGGTTCACCACCAGCTTGTCGTCGATGTACACGAACACGTCGTCGTCCCCTCGGAAGGTGAAGACGCTCCCGGGCTCGTACCGGAACGTGGTGTGGAGCTCGTAGGTGAAGTGGAAGTTGCGAACCGTGCCCTCGTCGTCGCGGTGCTTGTCCTTGTCCGGATTGTTGGGGTCCGCGGCGAAGAGTTGCCCGTCGATGGGGAAGAACCGGTCGGTGTCGTAGGCGAAGTTGCCGCCGCCCACGGAGGTGAGGTCCAGGCGCAGATCCTGGCCGAGGTTGGTGCCCGGAACGTCGGTGAACCACTGGGCGAAGTCCGAGGAGCCGTTGGTGCTGGGAGTGTCCGTGCCGCCTGCGTAGGTGGGCTTTCGGTTGGGGCCGATGGTCGAGCCGATGGCGCCGACGATGGCGGGGTCCCAGGGGCCGCAGTCCTTGCCGTAGGGGTCGGTGTAGGGCTCGGGAACTTCCTTGGAGCACTCGAAGTCCGGGTGGTCGGACCGGAAGTCCCGCACGATGCCGGTGAGGTTGCTCCCGCACCCGGTCAGAGGGTCGGTGCCGCCGGACCCGCCGACCCCCGACTCGGCCGCCGACGAGCCACCGATCCCGCTGTCGATGTTCAACGTACCTCCCGTGCCGCTCGAACCGCCCCCGCTACCCCCGCTACCCCCGGAGCCTGATGCCGCACCTGTCCCTGCGGTGTTCGCGTCTTCGTCGCTGGATCCGCAACCGTAAGCCGCCGCCATGGCGAAGGCCGAGGCCGCGGATACCGTGATGAACATCGGGAAGCTTGCTTTTCGCATGGTGCACCCTCGTGTCGTGGTGGGTCGTATTGTGGACCGTCGCGATGGGGGGCCGCAACCACCGTGTCCCATCAGTTGGCCAGTGCAGCGATGCCGTGGGTAGGAAACGTCATGCGTTTCGGAAGATCTTCGCTCGTCTGGGTCGCGCTGTTCGCGCTCGGGACGGGGACCGGGTGCGTGAGACATGCGCCGTCCACGGTGCCGTCCAACGGGTTCTGCTCGCCGGGCTACCAGGCGCAGTTCGGCTGGCCCGATCCCGAGAAGGCCGCGCAGGCGTGCCACTGCGAGTCGTCGGGCAACCCCAGGGCGACGTCGCCGAACGGGAAGTACGCGGGGCTGTTCCAGTTCTCCGAGGCCACGTGGAACGATCTGGGCGGAGGCCCCGTGTTCGACCCGGCCCACAACAGCGCGCAAGCTTATCGCCTGTTCCAGAGGCGGGGATGGAAGCCCTGGCCGCACTGCGGCGGATGACTTACCGCGCGGCGGTGCCGCTTACGGCGCGACGGTGCTTACGGCGCGGCGGTGCTTACGGCGCGGCGGTGCCGCTTACGGCGCGGCGGTGCCGCGCACACGCTCGACTCGACGTGTCGAGTCGCTCCCGTCGCGGATTTGTGCCGACCGTGACGGTGCGCTGACTCAGGCATCCCAGCCAACCTCTGCACCAACACCACCCCCTTCTGTGGCCTCTGCGTCTTCTGTGGTTTTCCGGGCGCGGGCGCGGGCGCGGGCTCGACCTGAGTGGGCACCGACTTGCAGGGACTCGTACTCAGTCCGGGATCTTCTGCAGCTTCACGTCGAGCTTGAGAAGCGGGTCCCCTTCCCTCACCTCGACGAGCTTGTCCCACGGAAAGTACCCAGACTTCTCCACCGTGATGCGGTGTTGGCCCGGGGGCAGCGCGACCCCTCGGGCTTCGACCATCGAGAAGGCCCCGATGTACAGATCGTCGATGTGAACCGTGGCGTCGGACGCTGCGCCATGAACGCGCAGGGACACGGTGCGGGGGGGCGGCGGCGGCGTGCAGGCCGCCAGGATCAGGAAACCTGCCAGCGCAAGGGGAATCCAGCGGATGCAACGAAGCATGACCGGCAACTCGTGCCAGCCATCGGTCCGGGATGCAAGCACTAGGTCCGCCGTGGACGCCGCGCCCCGAATTGCCTAGGTTCCAAACACACCATGCTTTCCCCCCCGGACCTCGAGAGCGAGCGCACGGACGAGCGCACCGACGGTCCGGCTGCGGGGGAGGTTCTGTCGGCGACGTGGCTCGTGGGCGACGTGATCGGCGCCGGGGGCATGGCCACCGTGCATGCCGCCACGGGACTGCAAGGCGAGCGCGCGGCGCTCAAGGTCATGCGCCCCCATCACGTCCTGCAGCCCGGCGCGCTGCAACGTTTCCTTCGAGAGGGCGTGCTCGCCAGGCGCATCGACCACCCCGGCATGGTGCGTTGTCTCGGCGAGGGGACGACCGACGACGGCTGCCCCTATCTCGCGCTCGAGCTGCTCGAAGGGTGCACGATCGAGGACTACTTCAAGTCGGCGCACCGTCCTTCGTTGCAGAACCTTCTCTGGTTGTTCGTCGACGTGCTCGACTTGATCGCGTTGTGTCATCGCCAGGGGGTCGTGCACCGGGACCTGAAGCCCTCGAACCTGTTCGTGACGCGTTTCGGGAAGATGAAGGTGCTCGACTTCGGCGTGGCCGCGGCGGAAGGCATGAGCTCGGACTTCGTGCGGCCCGGTGTGGCCTTGGGGACGCCGTCGTTCATGGCTCCCGAGCAGGCCATGGGGGCGTGGGAACACGTGGACGCGCGTGCCGATGTGTTCTCCCTCGGCGCCACGCTCTTCACGCTGCTGTCCGGCAGGCGCTTGCATCACGGCAAGACCGAGGCGGAATCCTTCACGCTGGCGGCGACACGGTCAGCCCCTTCCCTGGCTACCGCGGCGCCGGACCTGCCGACGGAAATAATCACCTTCGTGGACCGTGCGCTGCAGTGGGACAAGCGATCGCGCTTCGCGGACGCCGGCGCGATGAAGGAGGTGCTCGAGCTGATCGCGCTCGGGCTCGACGAGGACGACGCGCCGGTGATCGTGCCGTTCGAGGAGGACGCGGCGTCGGGCGACGAGGCGCAGGTGGAGTCGGAGACTGGGGTGCTATGCGCCGAGGCGTTTGGGCTGTTGCAGGACGCGTGGCATGCGCAGGAGCGCGGGCTCGGCGCGGAGGAGACGGTTCGCGAGGCCGCGGAAGGGCTCGTGCGTGCCGCCCAAGGGGACGCCGGCTGGAGCCTTGCCGTGCTCCCGTGGTGTCTGCGACTCCGCGACGAGACGGTTTGGGTGCCCGACGGGCCGCTCGCGGATGTGCTGCAGCGGATGTTCACCGACGGCGTTCGGTCGATCGAGACCGCGCCGGGCTTCTCCTCGAGCGGTGTCGAGTCCTTGCTGCGGAGCCTGTTGCGGCATGCGGAGCTGGAGCCGTCGCAGCGCACGGACCTCGTGTGCGCGCTCTGGCCGCTGGAGTCCGAGGGCATCCGCACCGGGGTAGCCTGGGGGATGCTGGGGGCGACATCGAGCTGCGTGGGACTGGTGGAGGACGGGCGTCGCACGGTGCTGCGGATCCTCGAGGCCTCGGGGGGCGTGAGCGAGCGACCGTCTGCGCTGGGTGCTGCGCGCGCGGCGTCGGAGGTATTGCTCGACGAGGCGGCGAGGGCATCGTGGAAGGGGCTGTTGCCGCGCACGGAGCGCGAGATGGCGTTCGCTCGGCACCTCGTGGCGGCGTTGCGCGAGGTGGTCCCCTCCGCTGCGGCCGAGCACGAGGCGTCGGTCTTGCTCCGGACCGTGGCGCAGGATCTCCTGCAAGACGGCCGCGACGACCTGCTGTTGCTCGTTGCCGCGGAGCTTTCGAACGCTCCTGGCGCGGTGGCAGCGCTGCTCCTGCCCGACGCGATCGGGGCGCTCCTTGCGTCGGTGGATCGTTCGGCGAAGGAAGGTCGTCGTCGGGGAGAGCACTTCGACGCGACGGTGCTCGAGCGCGTGCTCGGCGCTCTGGGGCCCGCCGCGGTTCCGTGCTGCCTGCGTGTGCTTCCCCATCTTTCGTACCCGCGCGTGAGCGACGCGGTCGTCGGGCATGTTGCCTCTTGCCTTCCGCTGCACGTGGAGCAAGTGGGCGAGGTGCTCGTGCACCTCACGGGCGAGACCGGATACCGGATGGTGCGAGCCTTGGTGGAACGGGCCAGCGACGTCGCGGGCCATGCCCTCGAGGATCTGGCGCGACACGAAAGCTCACCCCTGCGCGTGGCCGCGGACGCTGCGATCCACGGCATCGAGCACGCCGAGCCGCTCGTGCTCGAGCAACTGCATGCGCCCGGGTGGCGCGCACGCGTGGTGGCGCTCCGGATGGTCCAGGACCATCTCTTGGTGGCGGCGGAGCCGGTGCTGGTGAAGCTGATCGAGGACGCCGGGTTCCACCGCCGGACGCGGGAGGAGCGTGTGTTGACCCTTCGCGCGCTGCACGCGGCATCCCCGGACGCGGCCGAACTTGCGGCGCAGGCGCTGGTGCGTCGCCATGGGTTGATCCGGAACGACATGCTCGACGAGAGCAGGATGGTGGCCTCGGAACTGTTGGGAGAGATGTCCGCGAGCGACGCGACGGTGGAGGCTTTGCGCGGGGCGGAGTCGCCGATGTGGTGGAACCCGCCCAGGATTCGTGAGGCCGCGCGTGCGGCGCGCAAGCGGGTCGAGGCGCGCGCTACGGAGCAACAAGGCGGTAAGCCGCGTCCCATCCCCAAGTTCAGCACGCTGCCGCCACCTGTCGCGTCCCATCCTCCTCCCCCGCGGGAACGGCTGGATTCGGTCCCGCCCCTCCGAGGCGCGGCCAAACGCGCGCCCTCGCAGCCGGACTTCGTGATTCCTGTGGACCTCCAGCAGGTGGCGCGGTTCCTCGTGGCCCTCGCGCGCCTCGTGGACCTCGTGCGTGAAGGCAAGGCGGACGACGTCGTACGGCATGCGGCGGCGTGCACGGTGGATGCGGTGCGGCAGCACGTCCAGACAGGCGGGACGGTGCACGTGACGCTGGCCGCCGGGGTGCCGTTCGTGGGCAGGACGCCCATGCGGGCCGCCGCCTGGGTCTTCCGTCAGATCGAGCCACTCGCCGCCGCACTGCACGCGCAAGGGTGGTGGGACCTGCGCGTCGATCCGCTGTTCAGCCCCAACGACGCGATCGCGCTCGCGGCCGCCATCGCCAAGGCGCCCGAGCTGGGACCGAGCCCTCCCGTGCCCCACGTGCAGCTCGGACACGACACCCTCGGAGACCTCGCCACCGTGGTCCCCATCGATCGCGACGTGCCCTCGAGCACGCTCGGCACGGCATACGCTTCTGTCGTTTCGACGCTGTGGGACGCGCGCGCGTGGATGACGCGGGGCGAGATGCCGCAGCTGGAGCGCTTGCTGAGGTCGTCGCAGACGGTGGTAGAGCTGGCGGCCACGCGGCGGTTGGCGGCCACCACGCCTACGGGTGGACGGTTGCGCGAGGACGGCGCGGCGCGATGGCTGGACGCGACGCTGCTGGCGGTGGAGATGATCGCGTTGCTGGAGCCGGACCGGGTGGAGCTTCGGGACGTGGCGCTTGCGGGGTTGTTGCTCTCGCTGGCGCCGTTCGACGAGCGCGGGGCGGTGGACCAGGACGGGCCGCCGTCGGTGACGCGCGGGGGGCGGCTCGGGGCTCCGGACCGGTTGGCGGCCAGGACGCTAGGCCTGCTGGTGGGGATTCCGCGGGTTTGTCGGCTCGCGCGGTTGGCAGCTTCGCTGGCGGCAGAGACGCAGGTGCGACGGTACCGGCACCTCGGGTCACCGAACGCGGTCGGTGTGTCGTTCCCCGCGGTGGCGCTGGCGACGGCGATCCGGTTCTTCGAGCTCTCCGCCAAGCGGTCCGAGGGCGGCGCGGACGGGGTCGTGGCGGCGTTGCGGGGCGAGTGCGCGGACGAGGCGGACGAGCTAGCGATGCGATTGTTGCTGTCGGCGCTCGGGGCGGTGCCGCGTGGGGCGGTGGTGGAGCTGAACTCGCGGGAGGTGGGGGTGGTGTTGTCGCCGGCGATCGAGGGGATTCCCTTCGAGCCGGAGGTGGAAGTCCTGGTGGACGGGGCCGGCAAGAAGCTGTCGACGCCGTACAAGGTCGACGTGCGGGAAGCGGGGCCGCGGCGCGCGGTGAAGACGGTGCTCGGGTTGTGGAGGGGCGACGAGCTTCCGGTTGCGGGATCGCGGGACCGGGTCAAGCCTGGTGTGGCAGAAGAGGCGAAGCCCAAGCCGAAGGCGCCGGCGAAGAGGCCCTCGAAGGCGTCGCAGTTTCCGCTGCTGGGAGAGGATATTCTCGAGGACTTCGGGGAGTCGACGTTCCCGCGGGCGTCCAAGCCGCCGGAGAAGAAGGCGTCGCGGCCTCCGGTGTCGCGACCGTCGCAGCCGGTGGAGCCGACGCAAGAGGATGAGGAGCTTGCGGAGTTGTTGAAGGGGGCTTTTGGGGAGTGAGTCGGGTCAGCCGGAGAACCAGAGAAGGCGCAGAGGGGGTTGGGGTTGGTGCGGAGGTTGGGATCGGGGGATGCCTGAAACGAGACACCGAGCCGTTTGACACCCGGTCGAGCGTCTACCTATCCTTGCTGCCTCACCATGACCGACAAGTCACCGCCCAGAGAAGCGATCCT
>CAZAWR010000178.1:0-10979 GCA_964488865.1 uncultured Polyangiaceae bacterium
CCGGGTCGCCTGATAGAGCTTTTCCCATTCGTTGGGGCGCCCGAGCATCAAGTCGCTCACCAGGAGAGCCGCGACGGTGCCGAAGGTCATGCCATTGCCCGCGAAGGCAGTCGCGACGAAGACGTGGTTGGCGCCGCTGTTGCGACCGATGAACGGCAATCCGTCGACCGACTCGATGACCTGTGCCGACCAGCTGTATGCAGGCATCACCGGGCCCAATCGTTGGCGCGCATACGCCATCAGGTTTTCGAATCGCTGGTCGGTGTGCTCGACCGCGCCGGTCTTGTGGTCTTCACCGCCGATCACCACGTACAAACGGTCGCCCTGCGTTGCGTTTCGCAGATAGTGGTACGGGTCGTCCGTGTCCCAGAACAGGCCGGGGGGCAACTGCAGGTCGGGCACCGCGATGGCGTATGAGCGGTAGTGAGCGATTTTGGTCTCCAGCGCGACCACGTTGTTTGGGTCGTGCGTCGCGCTGAACACCTGCTCGGCCCGAACGGTGTGGCCATTTTCGAGCTTCAGCAGGCAGGGTTCGCCATCGTCGATGCTGCTGACGCGGGTCGCTTCATACACCTGGACACCGACCTCCAGGCACTTGTCCAGCAACCCCCGCAAGTACTCGCCGGGGTGAAACTGCGCCTGGTCATCGAAGCGCAACGCGGCCGTCACTGGCCACCGCAGGTCGAGCGAGTCTTGCATGCGTACGCTGAGGCCGGCCTTGGTGGCCGCGGCATGTTCCTTCCTCAGCATCCCGAGGGCTTCGTCGGTTTCGCAGTAGAGATAGCCGGGCACCCGCTGAAAGTGACACTCGAAGTCCCGCGCCTGCGAGGCGATGTAATGCAAGGCCGCTCGGGACGAGCTGGCGACCAGTCGGGCACCCTCCGCCCCAAAGCTCGATTCGAGCTCGTGGTAGCGCTTGTCGACGGCCTCGGTGATGTGTGCAGTGGTGCCGCCGGTGACGCCCGATCCAACCGTGCGAGCTTCCAACACGGCGACCCGCTTGCCGGCCTCGGCCAGCCGGAGCGCGGCAGTCAGCCCGGTGATGCCAGCTCCGACGATCGCCACTTCGATGATGAGGTCTTGCTCGAGTGAAGGCCTCGCCGACGGGTGCCCGGAGGGGAACCACAACGACACATCTGACTTTGGGTTTTCTGTCTTCATGGCGGCGATGGCTGCAAGCGACGTTCCGCACTTCGCGAAGATTCGGCCCACCGTCCGTCTGCAGCGCGTCACGACCTCTCCCCAGGCGCAAGTGGGGTGTTCGGTCCCAGTCACGCGTCACCTGCGCAGGTCGTGTCGTCAAAAATGAAGGACTCATCACGTCAATTTGGTCGAGGCCTGGCTGCCGGCCCCGCTCGTTGCGCGCCACGCTCTCGAAAGCCCGCAGTACATGGCGCCGGAGCGCGCCAAGGGACAGCCTGTCTCTCCGGCGACGACGTCTACGCGCTCGGTGTCATGGCGTACGAGATGCTTGCCGGGCGACGCGGAAGCTCGAGCTCATTGGCCTATCCCGCCGGAAAGTGCTCCCTCAAATACTTTCGCAGTACCGCCAGCTCCCGCGCGAATCCCCCCGAGAGAATCGGAAAGCGACACCACGTCTTCGGATCGAGGTTGGTATCGTCCACATGGAACGAGGGAGCGTAGCGCTCGCGCTTCCACTGGTTCCTGCACCACAGCTGGAAGAACCGCTCCACCCACTGGGCGAGCTGCTTGGGCTCCACGTTCGGGAAGCGCGCGTGCATGAGCAAGAAAACCTCGAGCGGGTCGCGCTTGTCCCGGATCGCCGCCTCCTCGATCGCGTCGAGCACCGGGTAGGGCATCAGGTCGTCCTCGTCCGTCTGCCCGCGTTCCGAAGGGCGCAGCTCCGCGGTCGGTTGCTGGACGTTCACCTTCGCGACGGCGGGGAGGGGGCCGAAGCGATCGGGCCCGTCGGTCTCGAGCCATCGCAACCAGCCACGCAGGAAGGCCTTGTCGATCCCGGCGATGGGGCTGATGCCACCGCAGGTGTCGCCGTCCATCGTGGCGTAGCCGACCGCCGCCTCGGATCGATTGGAGGTTGCCATGAGCAATGCGCCGCGGAGGTTGGCGAGCATCCATACCCCGGGGCCGCGCACGCGGGCCTGGATGTTCTGCAATGCAATGTCGTCATCGGCCCATGTGAGCTTCCGACCGATGCCGCGCTCGATCCGCCCGACGTACTGCTCGACAAGCTCGTCCACGTCGAGGTCGAGGAACTGACACCCGAGGGCTTCGGCCACGGTGCGCGCGGCTTCGCGCGTGGTGGCGGAGCTGTTGCGTGTGCCCTGGTACACACAGAGGAGCAGCTCGCGGACCACCCCCTGCACGGTCGCCGCATCCTGGATCGCGGGCCAGTAGTCGAGGCGATCCTTGAAGCCTTGCAGTCCAATCTCGGTCGTTGCGAGATGACACATGATGGCGGCGAGACAGGCACACGCGGTCGAGTCGGCGCCACCGGACAGGGAGACGACGAACCCCCGGGACCGGCTGCGTCGCATGTAGTCGAAGAGCGACAAAGACACGGCCCGCGTGAACTCCTCGTAGCGATGGTGAGGTGAGGACTCCCACGCGTCCACGGTGCGGCGGGGTTCGGGGGTCGGCGCGAGGGCGGGCCATCGGAACGCGGCCTTGGCGCACTCGTCAGGGCTGTGCTCCAGGCGCGGAACGAAGCTGTTCGTCCAGCTCTGGCGCAGCCTCGTCGTGTCGACGTCCACCACCGCGCTCGTCACCTCCACGTCACGGTAGTTGAACCGCCGCCCGGCCGCGACGAGCTGTCCCGCGCTCGCGATGAGTGCTCCCCCGTCGTACACGATTCTTCCCTCGTCGTTGCCCAGGAGGTTCGCATACACGTAGGTCACACCGAAGGCCCGGGAGCCCTCGATGACGAAGCGCTTGCGCACCTCGAGCTTGTCGAAGGCGAAGTGGCTCGCGGACGGGTTGAGGATGACGTCGACGCCGCGGCCGGCCATGTCGCTCCCGGGGCGGGACGCAACCCAGGCGTCTTCGCAGATCTCGAATCCCACCTTGATGCCGCCCACGTCGAAGTACATGTCTCCGATGGGATACGACTGGCCGCGGACCTCGAGCTGGGTCCGGAACCCCTGCTTCCAGGGCTTGAACCAGCGGGGCTCGTAGTGGACGCCGTCGCCGGCGAGGAAGCGCTTGCATACGAACCCGACGAGCTTCCGGTTCGCGATGAGGCAGACCGCGTTGAAGAGGCTGTTGTGGAAGACGAGGGGCAACCCGGCACACGTGACGATCCCGTCGGTGGCAGGCACGATCTCGTCGAGTAGCACGTCGAGGGAGGTTCGCTGGACGCTGGGGGACTGGAAGGCGTCCTGGCAACCATAGGACGGGATGCACATCTCGGGCAGGCAGAGCAGGGACACGCCTTCGGCGCGGGCTCTGGCGATGGCGGCGAGGATGTTGTTGCGGTTCTCGTCCCAGGCGAGGGGGGTCTGGTTGAGGATCGCCGCTCCGACCTTGATCAGCTGCATGGTTAGGCCTCCGGCGGGCGATGACCGCGCGCCCGGAGCACGAGGTCCTGTTTGCGCTCGTACAATCCCGCCTCGAGCCCCACCGGATAGGCGTGGGGGTTCATGAAGCGCTTGACGCCGGGGTGCAGCGCGTCGAGTTGGGCGACGACGCGGGCGCGGATGTTGGGCAACGAGGGCGGGTCATAGACGAGGCGGCCTGCCCGGAAAATGGGCGCCAGCAGGTCTTCGCTGCGCGTGTCCGAGGGGAAGGCCTTGCGTCGTGTGGCGTCGCCGGGGTCCACGATCGTGCAGGGGGCCGCGCACGCGTCGATCTCGTCGAAGATCATGTCCCCTGCAAACCCTTCGGCGTGATGGAAGCGCCGGACGTTGAGGATGCCTGGCGTGGAGATCTTGATGGCCTGCTCGCTGAGCTTGATCTTGCGCTGCCACGCGCCGTTCTCGTCGCGGATTGCGGACAGCTTGTACACGCCCCCGAGCGCGGCCTGGTCGAACGCCGTGACGAGCTTGGTCCCCACGCCCCACACGCCGATGGTGGCGCCCTGGCTTTCCAGGCTCTCGATGAGCGTCTCGTCCAGGTCGTTGGAGGCCACCACGGACGCGTTCGGGAACCCCCCTTCGTCGAGGATCTTGCGAGCCTCGATGCTCAGGTACGCGAGGTCGCCCGAGTCGAGGCGCACCCCGTTGAGCTCGTGCCCCTGCTCCCGCAAGATCCGGCCGACCTCCACCGCATGGTGCACTCCCTCGAGCGTGTCGTACGTGTCCACGAGAAACACGCAGTTGTTCGGCATCGCGCGTGCGTAGGCCGTGAACGCCTCGAGCTCGTCGTCGAAGACCATGACCCAGCTGTGCGCGTGCGTTCCGCGTACGGGAATGCCGTAGAGCTTGCCCGCAAGCACGTTCGAGGTCGCGGCGCACCCGCCGAGATGGGCCGCGCGGCTCGCACACAGCGCCCCGTCAATCCCCTGCGCACGACGCAGCCCGAACTCGAGCACCGGCTTGCCCTTTGCCGCGTGGCACACGCGCGCCGCCTTGGTCGCGATCAGCGTCTGGAAGTTGAGCATGTTCAGCAGCGGCGTCTCGACGATCTGCGCTTGGACCAAGGGCCCGCGCACGCGAACCAGGGGCTCGTGGGGAAACACCACCGTCCCTTCGGGCACCGCGTCCACGTCACAAGAGAAGGGCAGCTTCTCGAGGTACGAAAGGAACGCTGGCTCGAACAGCGGAGCCCCATCGTTGCCTCGCAGCGTGCCCAGGAATTCCACGTCGCTTTCGTCGAAGCGGAACGCTCCGAGAAAATCGATCGCCTCGTCCAGCCCGGCCGCGATGGCGTACCCGCCTGCGAACGGGTTTCTTCGGAAGGAGAGGTGGAACACAGCCTCCCGGTCGGCGAGCCCGTTCTTCCAGTACCCGTACGCCATCGTGAGCTGATACAGGTCCGTGAGCAGGGACAAAGGGTGACGGTAGAGAGTCGACAGTGAGCTCAACGCATTCTCCTGGGGCGCGCTGCGCCCATCCGACGCAGGTCGGCCCAAGAGAATAATGGAGCCAGAAGGCCCGGGGAGCAGTTTTTTTCACGGTTGTGCGGGGGTGCTGCAAGGCATGGCCGCACGCCGGTTGTCGTCGCCGGCCGCTTGGAGTACCGGGATCGCACCACGCTCCGCGGAACTGCGGGCGCGGTGGAGGTTGTCGACCATGAAGCGAATGATCCAAGCACTGTCGATTCTTGCTCTCGCGGTGGCCTTCTCGGGTTGCGAGGAAAAGCCTGCTGCCTCCGAGGCGCCGGCCGTGACCAAGGCGCCCGAGCCCGTCGCCACACCGACCGTCAAGGCCAGCGAGCCGGCGCCGACCGCTTCTGCGCCCAAGCCCTCGCACGCGTGTCCCGACGGTTCCACGGGAGAAGGGACGTTCAAGGACCCGTGCGAAGCGAAGGCGAAGACGCGGGTCATGACGGCGGAGTGGACCGGGAAGACCCCTGACGAGGGCCCGTCGTTCCGCGTCGCGAACAAGACCAACCTCGAGATCCTCTACGGCCAGATCATCGTGTACTTCTACGACAAGAGCGGGAAGCTGCTCGAGGTCCCCGGGGCGTCCGATAAGGACGGGGCGAAGACCAAGCAGAAGTGCTCGGGCAACATTTTCGCGGGGCCGATGAAGGCCGGCGAGAAGGCTGTGCTGACGTTCTCCTGCGTGAAGAAGTCGCACGTGCCCGAGAACACCGCGCACATCGAGGCGGAGTTGCGGATGGTCGGGTTCACCGGCGCCGACGGGAAGAAGGCCGACACCTACTGGCGCAACGCGGACCTGGCGCCCGACGAGCGCCCCAAGGGCGGCATCAAGTAAGGGGCCTCCAAAGAAAAGAGCACCCCATCTGTCTGGCGCCGCATCCGCCCCCTCCTCACCCATCGACCGTCAAAAACAAGCGATCGGCGCTTGCTCTGCCACGCTCACGAGCTGCGTGTAGTCGTCGTGGATCGTGCCCCCTTGCGCGTCCCCATCCAGCTCGTAGTAGTAGCAGCCCGACGGATCGATTCCCCCCCCGACGTAGGCTGAAACGTCGCTGTCCTTGTTGCCGAACCCGTAGGACGGGACGATCCCCGTGTGCGTGTGCAGCCAAGCGAGCTCGTTCGACTTGTACTCTACGGCCGCAGAGCCCAGGGCCCCCGCCTTGCTCAGCGTGGTGTGCAGTACGCCCGGCGGGAACCCTCGCAGGGGCAGCCACTCACGCGAGAGCGGCGCCATCCACTCCGGACGCGCGGTCAGGTAGAAGATCTCGTACCCGCGCTCCGCGAACGCCCACAGCATGTCCGCCGCACCCGGGTGCGCCTCCGCCGGCGGTAGCCCCACCACGTCCGTCAATGCAGCGTATTCGCTCGACGTGAGCGTGCCGTCGATGTCCGTCACTACCACGCGTGTTTGTGGCTGAACCACCTCGATGAACTGATCCGTGTAGGTCAGGTCCCCCGCCACCACCATCACGATGCGGTGACGGCCCAACTCTAGCGGAGCCAGCCCCTCGTCCGTGAGGTTCACGAAGATCCGTCCGCCTGTGTCCTCCACCCCGTGAACCTCCGCGTGGTCCCCGTCTTCCGTCGTCGCGAAGGTCCCGACGAACTTCCAGATGCTGCCGCATCCTCGAAGCAAGTACACGTCGACATCCTCGCCCTTGATGTCGTCGTCCAGGGTCCCATAGGAGAACTTTCCCAGCACCCACGCGTCCGCCGCTTCGAGGAGGAACAGGTCTCTGCCACGGTGGCGCGGTGAGCCGATGGCGGCCGTGATCTTGGACGAGTTGTTCTTGAAGCCTCGCGCGGACCCGAAGTCCGGCAACGCGGCATCGCACGCCGGCGGCGGGCTGCAACCTGCGTCCGGCCCCGTCTCTACCCCCCCGTCCTGCGCGTCCAGCCCCGTCCCGTCGGGCGGCGCGTCAGCGGTGTCCATCGCCGCATCGGTCGTCGAATCCAACCCCGCGTCCTTCGAGGCGTCGGCATCACCCGCGTCGACGCCTCCGTCTTGTTCGTTGGGGGAGAACCCCGGATCTGACTCTCCCGACGAACCGCATCCCGCAACCAGCACGAAGACAAGCCCAACGGCGCCGAGCCATCGCAACGTCATGGCGCGATTATGACACGTCCTCCCCAAAGAGCCGACCGGGTCCGTCCCGCCGGGCGTCGACCTCCTTGGTCCGTCGCGTTCGTCTCCACCCCGCGCAGGCGGCCAAGCCTCCGAGCAACCACCAGAACTTGCCTCTTGGAGCACTCCCGGGGCTCGAGCAGCCGCACCCACCGTCGCTGCCGCTGTTCGTGTCCGAACCGGAACCGCCGTTCGCTTCCACGCCCCCATCCGTCGAAGGTTTGCCCTGCGTGACGCACGAACCGCTCTTGCATGAGCCCGACGGGCACGGCGATCCGTCCGTCTCGGGGACGTAGTCGCAAAGGCCCGTCGATGGGACGCACCCCGTGGAGCGCATGCACGGGTTCAGGGGCGTGCACGTCACCGGCGTACCCACGCACTCCCCCTCCGAGCAGACGTCCGCCACCGTGCAGACGTCGTCGTCCGAGCACGATATCCCGTCAGGCCGAGGTGCGTAGACGCACGACCCGGTTTGCCCGTCGCACACCGCGTCCTTCTGGCAAGGACCAGGGGCAGGGCATTGCTTCGCGGCCCCCGAACAGACACCGGCTTTGCACGAGTCGCCCAGCGTGCAAGGGTCTCCGTCGTTGCATGCGTCGCCCTGCAGCGCAGTCCACTGTTGGGTCGAAGACGATGGATGGCAGGCGAGGCACGGGTTGTCCTCGTCTTTGTCTGCGCTGGCCCGGCAGGTCCCGTCGATGACGCAGAAGGTCCCGCAGGACCCTCCGCACGTGTCATCGCCGCACGACTCCCCCTCGCACTTCGGCGAGCAGCCCTCCCGCACGAAGTACATCGCACCTTGGAGGTAGTTGCCCGTGTGGGTCCCCACGGTGTCACGCAGACGCAGGGTCCACGTGCCGTCTGCCGGAGAGCCAGCGAGCGAAGACAGGGCGCCGGGAAGGACCGTGCGACCGATCACGCCCGTGAAGTGAGCTTGCCCCGACGGAAGCTTGAAGGTGACGGACGAACCGCTTGGCGCCACTACCTCCACCTGCACGTGCTGCGGGAGCTCGTGCACCACGTCCAGGCTCAGGTAGGCGCTGTCGATGTCCCAGCCCTGTCCGGTCACGGTCATGGTGGTCTCGAACGACGAGCTTCCGGAGGAAATCTCGTTGCCACTGCTCTCGCGGAACCAGGAGGGGAACGCTCGGCCATGGTCCCACCGGACCGATTCGTCGAAGTCGAGCCGCTGGAAGCGACGCTGGTCCGTGTGTACGTGGGGTGCGGAGGATTGCATGAGCAAGCGCTTGTGCATCCAGAAGGGTGTCTTGAACGCGCCCTCGTCTTCGAGGAAGAACGATTGCCATGCCGCCACCGCGCCTGCCACGTGCGGGGCTGCCATCGACGTGCCGGACTTGCGGTAGCCGCCTGCATCGATGAAAACCCCAGGGGCAAGGATGTCGACCATGCCGCTCAAGTTGGAGAAGCATCCGATCTCGCGTTCGACCGGCGACGTTTGCTGGCAGCTGCCGTTGTAGTCGTCCAGCTCGGTGTCGAAGTGGGCTCCCACCGTGACGGCCATGCTGATGCAGCCCGGTGAAGCCACGGCGTTGGGCTCGCCGTCGTTGCCTGAGGAGATCACTGTGAGAATCCCGTGGTCCTCCCACAGGGACCGCATGGGCTCGAAGCGAGAGATGGTGTTGCACGTGGCTGGCCCTTCGGGCGTCCCACCGATGGACATGTTGATGGCGACGATGTCATAGGTGGCAGCGTGGCTTGCGACCCAGGCGAGCGCGTCGATCTGCGCCGAAATCGTGGTGCGAAGTCCCTCGTCGCTCTCGCTCCAGTAAAAGACGTTCAGCCCGATCAGGTCCGCATCGGGGGCTGCCCCATGGACGATCGCGGCGACGTTGGTGCCGTGACTTCCCTTGTCGTGGGCATCTTCGAACGCGATGACCTGCTCGGGGGTCTGAGAGGAGAAGCTCGCGGTGGCGACCACGGCGCATCCCGGGGCCCCAGGCGTCGAACAGGTCCCGAAGTGTCCGTTGTCGTAGCGGACCGGCGTGTCGAGGACGGCCACTGCGGTGCCAGCTCCCTTGCCGCGGTTGGAGTGGAACCACGGGCCGGCGATCGCGGGGACGGACGAGGCGAGCTGAGCCTTCTCCTCGCGGTCCGCGTGGATGCGCGCCACCTCAGGCATGCGGGCCAAGGCGCGCACCTGGGCTGGCGTCGCGTCGACGGCCATCAAGGAGAACGGAGCGTACCAGTGGGCTACCTCCACCGTGTCGGCGGTGGCGATGTCCAACCGTCGGGCAAGGTCGGCTTTGGCGGCCAAGCGGACCCCTTCCTTCTCGCGCAGCAAGCCCGGGTTGTGGCGGGGCGCCACTCCCTCCGGGGGCTCCTGCCTTGGGCGGTCCGCGTCCGATCCCCCAAGCTCGACGATCACGCGCTGTCTGGGCGCAAGCCGGAATCGCTCGAGCACAAGAGGATCCGTCCACGCGCGGTCGCCGGCGCCCGCGTCATGCGAAGGAGTCTGATTGGGCAGGGCCGGTGAGAGGTCGGCTGACTCAGGGCCCCCACAGGCAAGCCAGGGCAGGGGCGCGACGAGGCCGAAAGCGAGGGAGACGAGAAGAAATCGAGCCACAATAGCCTCACCATCCGGGCGCCTCCGGCTTCTGTCAATTGAATCCGGCACGGCGTTCTCGGTCCTCTCCGCATGGGGCCGGATGGTGTAGGTTGCCGCGTGCACGGCGCGTGACGGTCGGATCGACGACCGCGGAAGAACCGTGCTCACGGACCCTCATGAATCTCGAATCCCTCACTCCCGAAAGCTTCATCCACCGTCTTCGTTCCCTCGGCCAACACCGTGCAGCGTTCGTTCTCGATCCTTCTTCGAAGCGTCTGCGCTCCTCGCACGAAGAGCTCGACGACGTGGCGCAAGCCATCCAAGGCGACGAGCGGGACTTTCACCGGCACGAAGCGATCTTCTTCGAGATCGGTCCGAAGACCGGCGTATTGCTCGGCGCCTTCGTCCACAAGACCGTACGCGGCCAGGCTGCGGGCGGCGTGCGCTTCTGGCCGTACGCGTCCCTGGGGGCATTCGTGCGCGACGGCTTGCGATTGGCGCGAGGCATGGGGCGCAAGAACGCCCTCGCCGGTCTGTGGTGGGGAGGCGGTAAGGGCGTCATCGCTCGGCCTGCCGACGATCGCTACAGGGACCCGTCCTTCCGCAAGACGCTCTATCGCGAGTACGGAGCGTTCATCACGTCTCTGCGAGGCTGCTACGTGACCGCCGAGGATGCGGGCACGACGGCGCCGGACATGGCCGAGATCTTCCGGACCACGCGGTTCGTCACGTGCGTCCCTCCCGCCGTCGGCGGATCAGGCAACCCGTCGTTTGCTACCGCCAAGGGCGTCGTTTGCGCGATGGAGGGTGCACTTCACACGTTGGGGAAGGGGACGCTCGAGGGGCGGCGGGTTGCCATGCAGGGCGTAGGTAACGTGGGCGCCGCCATGGTCCAGGAGCTGGTCGATCGGCGCGTGGCTCATGTTTTCGCGACGGACATCTCCGAGGCGCACATCGCGGAAGCGAGCGAGAGGTTTGCGGGCAAGCCGGTCGAGCTGCGACTTGTGTCACCTGAGGACCGAAGCGTCTTCGAGCAAACAGCGGACATCTTCGCTCCGAACGCGCTGGGCGGCATTCTCAACCCGGACACGATCCCCCTGCTCCGCGCCAGCATCGTCTGCGGGGCGGCGAACAATCAGCTTCTGGACGAGCATCGCGACGACAAGGCCTTGGCCTCCCGCGGGATCGTGTACGTGCCGGACTTCCTCTGCAATCGCATGGGCATCGTGAACTGCGCCAACGAACAATATGGCATCCTTCCCGGAGAC
>CAZAWR010000179.1:0-10508 GCA_964488865.1 uncultured Polyangiaceae bacterium
GGGCCGGGCGCCAGTGCAGGGGCTGTCGCCCCTACGCTCCCGTTGGTCGCTACCCCGGACGAGCCGAATCCAAACAGGGCAGGCCAGGCAAAGATTTCGTGGACTAAGTAGCTGCGCAACAACAATGGAACCCTCTTCTCGAGCCCGAGCCCGAGCCCGAGCCCGATTGGGGATGGAGTCACTTGTTTCTGCGCAGCCACTAACCCGGCAGGGCCGGGCGCAGGCTGTCACGTCCCCGTGTACAGGGGATTGGTGTGCCAGTCGATGTGTTCGACCTGCATTCCTGTCTGGAGCTCGTTGAGCCTCGCCTGAATGAGCTTGTCATCAGAGACGAACTTCACCCGGTAGTTGTCGATGTAGTTGCTCACGTAGCGTCCCGAGATCCCCTTGAGCGTCTCGATGTGCTTGACACCGGCCGAGAACTGCGAGCCCGACACGACTTCGTCCCCGACCTTGAGCAGCGCCAGGAACCGGTACGGGTGTGCCGCGAAGCCGGAACCGAGCACCATGGCCGCCACCACCGGGGTCAGGATCACGGCGCTCTGGAACCACTCGGAAAAATGCTTGTGGCTCGCTACCAGGGAGGCGTCCGAGTCCCGGATGGTCCACTCCTGCCTCGCCCGGCGCAGGACCTTCTGCACTTGAAAGCGCTGGATGTAGCGGTCCACGAGGTTCGCGATGCGCTGCAAGGCGCCCGTCAGCGCGCTGAACAGCGCTCCCACGCCAGCCAACGCGTCGCCCCCGGCCTGTAGGGCAATCTTGCCTGCTCCGACCGCGACGTCTTTCAGACCACCCCCGAATTGCGCAAGGGAATGGCGCGCCAACGCGTTCGCGATGATGGCCGGATGGCCACCGAGAAGCTTCACGCCGTAGCCGGAGTACAGCTGGGTGACGAACTCCTTGGCCGCGATGACGGCTTGCCTCGCGCCCTTGTACATGTCAGCCGCGCTCTGCACGTAGCCCCACCCAGGAATCAGCGACGTCATCGCTTGCGAGAGCTCAGCCGCAGCCCAGACGATGTACTCACCGATCGCCTCGATCCCATCGGCATCGTTGCCGAAGCGTTCGACGATCTTGTTGTACAGGTGGCTGAAGAAGCCCTTGATCGTGTCGTAGATCGGGGCCAGCGCACCGGTGATCGCTTCCTTCACCTTCGTGGCTCCCTCCACGAGCTTCTTGCCAGGCCCCGTCTTTTCGAGGATGAACACCGAGCCTTTCTTGAGATCCGACAGACACGTGGGGTCAGCAACGAACGAGCTGAACATGCCCCCGTCGAACTTTGGCACCACCACCGACTGCGTGTTGCCCAGGAAGTAGATCACCCCCCGGCGGGCGTCGGCCATCTCCAGCTTCTGCACACCCAGAGCGTCGTCCTTCGTGCTTCCGAAGAGCTTGTCTTTCGCCGATCGCTTGAAAAGAGACCATCCCATGTTTCACCTACTCCTGGTGGTCGAGGCGACTCGGTGGCGGAGAGCTGCGAACCGACGGTCAGTGGCAGTTCAGAACGTTCCCCGAGCATCCTCGTTACATGACATCTCCTCTGGGCACACAACATCAAGCAACAATCGGGCCTCGAGCATCGTGCCCTTCACCGTGCCGAGAGTACCCGACTCCCGGTCGCGGTGCTATCGTTTTGCTTGCGAGTTGGCCGACCAGCGCCGACCCTTGGCGCATGGACCACGCCTTCAACAACCAGGAGTTGCAGGTCACGCGCAAGGGGAGCAACCCATCCTGCGCGCCACCACCTGTTCCGGGTCGCACTTCGTCTCGCCCGGAGGCGTGCTGCATAGCCCATTGATGCACTCCTGCGTGGAAGCACAGGGCCCGGCGGCTGGCATGCAGGCGCGGCTGGTGGACATTGCTCACTCCCGCTTGGAGAGCTTGTGAAGGAGCATGCCCACCGCCACGAGCACGCACACGATCACGAAAGCAAAAAGGATGAAGTAGCGGCTCGTGATCACTTCCCACGGATGGCTCATGAGGAACTGCAAGCGGGCCCGCTGGTACGCATGGCAGCCGCTCAACAATGCCGGACACACCAGCAACGCAAGGAGGCGGTGCCAGCGCGTCCGGGCTTGCAGGTACGAAACGGCCATGCGTTGCAGCGTAGCGGACGGCTCACGGACAGCAAAGCGGATTCCGATTCCCCATTCAGGGGCTTTGGGGCTGTCTGTCTCATTCCTACCTCCCGGCGACATTCATCCGTACAAGCAACAAACCATCTGCGGTTCTCTGCGCAATCTGCGGCCAACTCCGATGGCTCCGGATTCGGACTCTCGGGTAGGCGTCTTCTTCGAACGGAAATCCGCTACCCTTGCGACCATGATCGCTCTGAGCCCAGGTACAGTGGTTGGCGTCGAGTATGTCCTCGACCGTGCCATCGGAGAAGAGGCATGGGGGGGCGGTTTTCCTGGCTCGTCAACGTTCCACCAACCGCTTGCGCGCACTGCGGAAGATAATCCCTATGGTGGCATTCTCGACCTGGTGGGCAACGTGTGGGAGTGAGACTTGTCCTGCCAAACTGGCCTCAAGAGCCAGGCAGGGCTTTGCCAAGCAACCCGAGCTACGAGAGCCTGCGGATGATGAATCCGACCGACGTGATCGCGTACCTACGCATGAGAAGCCGGAGATGGGGCGATGGCTTGTACGGTGGGGCATCCACCACGCGATCGAGGGCGTGGGTGCCTGGATGCAAGTTCAAGGGTGCCATCGAGCAGCCCAGCCTCTCGACGCGCGCTTTCAGTTCTTCCAGGTCTCGACGGCGGAAGAGGACGGTGCTGGTGTTGTCGACGGTCTTGTGGTTCGAGGTGAGGTTGTACTCGGTCGTGTGGACGGCCACGCCGCCTGGGCGCACACACTTCATCGACTCTTCGACGAACTTCAGCCCCCGTTCGATCGAACCGAGATGCTCCAATGCGCATGCGGACCAAACGAAGTCGAAGTCCCGAAGGTCCGCGGACACGGAGTTCATGTCGGCGACCCTGAACTCGACTCGCTGCCTGAACAGCTCCGGCTCGCAGATCTTCATGCGATTCAGAGCCTCGATGTTCGAAGCGTATTGACCGGTCTTCACCCAACCGGACTCCTCTGCTTTCTGGGGTGCTTGGTCTGTGGCGACGACGGTGGCCCCGAGCGCGGCAAAGGACTCGGCGAGCCTGTCCTGGCCGACGCCGAACCCCAGACCACGCTTGCCTTCGACGCTGCCCATCGTCTCCTTGAAGGCCTGCATGATGTACGCGTACTCCCAGACCTTACGGTGTTGTGTCTCGTTGGGGCAACGCAAGAAATCTGCCCAATCGAGATACGCCGTCTCCGACATCTGGGCGGCAGTGCAGAGCTGCGACACGAGCTTGGGAAAGGTCGGCTCCTCGATGTCTGGAGTGGGGAGATCGAGGAGTCGCTCGGCGCGATGGGCCCAGTATCGTCGGACTGCCTTGAGCATGATAAGGACTGCTCCGAAAGATCTTGAGGGGATCTGAAGTATTGCCCGCGAGTGCGGTCGACACGGACGCGTCGGCGCTGGTTTGTGCGCGTGCACGTATAGCAACGGTGTCGTTTCCGTCAAGCGCCGTAGGGGAGGGCGCTGCGGATGGCACTCGCGAGCGCCACCTCCGGCAGCTGCAAAGGGGCAAGGTATTCACACGCCGGGATTCTACTCGCTCGCGGCCGGAGAGGGGCACCGAACGGATGCGTGCGGGGTGGGGCTTCGCTGGTGGAAACAGCCAGAGACCCTGCCCGCGAGGACCCTACCTCCCCGGGGCACCGAACCGGATCGGAAGCACGATTCGCACTTCCCCGTTGTCCAGCCGCGGAAGCCCGATCCCGCGGATCGCCTCGATCGCGCACCGGGTCGTCGACGGGTCGGGGAACGTGGAATCCGTCTCGACGACCTCGCGAATCCCCCCGTTGGGAGCGACGTCCAAGCGCAGCACCATGCGGCCCCACAAGCCGGGGACGCGTTGCCGCGCGTCCACATAGCATTGCTGGAGCCGAGCCCCCGCGTGGCGCGCTACGAGCGCCTGGACCACGGGCAATGAAACGGAGCCAGGACCCGGCGAGACGGGGGGATCCTCGACCGCCTTCATGGGCGCGTCCCCCGGATGCACCGTGACGTCTAGCGTGACCTCTGCGTTGCCACGTCTCGTTCGCGGGTACACGATGCCGCGCATGCCGTCGCGGAGGCAGGCGACGACCTCCGGGTCGGTGAGGGTGGGCTTGCCCACCACGGCGGAACGGGTCGCCTTGCCGGAAGCGTTCACGGTGAGGCGGACGGACACCTTCCCTCGCAAGGTCGGCTGGTCGGGAAGCGCAGCGTCGAAGCAGCGACGGATGGGCCAGTAGCCCTTCGCTCGTGCCGTCCGCAGGACGGCCGCCGAGGAGATTGCGCCTTGGACCCGCACGTTGTCGACGATCACCCGCGGGTGCGGGTGCCACGGGCTCGCCCTGCCCCCCGCGTTCCACCGCGCGATCGCCTCTGCCTCTGCCTTCGCCTCGTTCGCGGACCGCACCGTCGCTCGGGCCCCGAGCTTGTGCGGCGCCTCGAACACCACGGGATGCTGCGCCGTGATCGGAGGCGTGGACAGGTCCGCGTGCGCAGACCGCGCGAGGGACGAACAGGCCACGCACGTGGAGATGCCCAGCCAAACAAGGTTCGTCGCGATCCGCATGACGCGGTCTGACCTGTCATGCTCGGAGATTTTTTGCAAGGGTTACATCTCGATGTCCACGACGACAGCAGCGTGGTCCGACGCGCGCGTCCCGTTCTGTCTTGCCGTGAGCACCACCTTGGACCCCAGGGGCGTCACCCCCCTGCCCGCGAACCAGTCGAGCCGCGCCTGACAGATACCTCCCCAAGCGCGCAGACGCCTCCGAACGAGCCACGTCAGCACGCTTCCCACACGCAGGTTGAGCTTCAGGACCGTGTACGGGTCGTGCGTGTCGTACACGATCGTCCCATGTCGCCGGTCGTTGAGCTTCTCGGTCCGAAAACCATGTCGCTCCAGCGCCTCGAACAACGGGCGCTCGTAGCCAGCCTCCGGCTTCATGTACCCCTCGATCGTGCCGTCGATGCCCTCGCGTACGTACTTGCGTGCGAGGTCGCGCATCAGCGGCGCAAGACCGGAGGCGTCATAGGTCGTGGTGTTGAGGTCCCCCCCCAGAAGGACCCGCTCGCCGTGCTCCAACGCTCGTTCGAGCAACCCGTCGAGCTGTGTGGCTCGCTGCCGCGGAGATGCGTTCGAGTCGAGGTGGCAGCACGCGAGCACGAGCGGGCCGGAGGGAAGATCGATCCCTGCGAGCAACGCACGCTTCTTTCCCAAGCGCTTCTCCGATCGTGAGGAGAACTTGTCCTTGAGCTCGGCGAGGCCCACGTTTTCGACCCACGTGAGGGGATGTCTCGACAGGATGGCCTGCCCCGCGAGGGCCAGCGTGTTCTCCTTGCCCTCGGTGTTCTCGAGCAGATCGTCCCCGAGCACGAGGTAGGACACGCCGAACGCGTAGTGCATCCCGAGCCGTTCGGCGAGCTCCCGGGCCACGTTCCGATGGCCCGAGCGCGCCATGCCATTGTCCACCTCGCTGAGGAGCAGCACGTCCGCATCGTGCAGGCCTTCTTCTGTCTGCAGGGCCAGAAGCAGCTCCTCGAAGTGCATCCCGCGGTGGATGTTCCAGGCCGCCACCCGGAGCCGCTCGGTGGAGGCCGGCCGCGGACAGGCGTGCTGACCACGTTCGATCGCGACAAGCACGCGGTCGAGGGTCTCTTTCCACGACGCGTACCGGTCGTGTCGGACCAGGTCCTTGCGCAACCGAATGCGCCGCAACAGCGCGTAGTCGGGGGCGAGGTCGTGTGCGATTCGTGTCTCCGCTCCGAACGCTTCGCCGGCCGAGATCCTCGTCGTGGCCTCAGGGGTCGTCATCGCCAGCCCTCAGGAATCGTCGTCTTTCTTGATGCCCCGCTTCTTCAGGTACGACTCCGTCTCCTCCGCCTCCTCCTCGCTGATGCCCATCTCCGCCGCGATCTTCTCCCGCGTCGGACTCACCATCGACGTGACCGTTCGCATGTAGGTGCGCGCACGGCTGACCTTCCCCGCCGAACCCTCGAGCACGACCCGTGTGCAGTCGACGGCCGCCGAAGCGGATGCCATGGGGCTCTCGCCGTGGGCCCGACCGTGCGGAACGGCGAGCCCCACACCTACGTACTTGCCCTCGAGCCTCCGCGCGATCGTCTGGAAGCTCTCCGTCAGCGCCGTCTCGCGCGTCAAGGCGAGCGCGGTGAGCTCGACGCGCGCTCCAAGCAGCGCCACCGCAACGCTCTCCAAGGTCGTGCCGCACGGGCACCCCTCGGGCCATGCATCACCCCGGCCGCCCATCCCGTGGGGAGGGGCATCCCCCACGAGAAAGCAGAGCCTCTCCGCATGCTCCCGCCAAGGCAGCGCAGCCGCCGCCGAGAGCCCGTCGAGCACGCACTCGGGATGGTCCCCGCCGCCGTGGGCCGCGAGCCCGTCCAGCGACTTCTGCAGCTGCGAGCCGCCCCCAAAGGGATGCACGCGCACCGCGAAGGACTCGTCCTGAGGCCGATGGTCGCGGTACTCCACCACCGCGTATCGCATGTCCAGCTGCCCTCGCTGCGCCACCTCCCGCGCGATCCCACGCATCCGCTCGCGTGCCTCGTCGATGAACGGATCCATCGAGCCCGTCGTGTCGACCACGAACGCCACGTCCACCTGGCCCAGCAGCCCGTCGACCGCGTTGCCTTCCGCTTCGGACCTGTCAGCCATGTCTCGCATTGTAGCCGCCCGCGGGGCCCCCGCCTCCCGCTTTCCGACGTCTCCCCCTCGTGCCCCGGCAGAGACCTCCCTTCTCGGCTATCCTCGCTCCAAGGAGTTACCCTCGTGTCATCTCGCGAACCGCATGTCGCTCTGTCCCTGTTGGCCCTGTATCGCGCGGTCCCCCCCGAGCCGCGAAAGCTCCTCGTGCTCGCCCGCGCGAGCTGTGTCAGCGAAGGGGAAGACGCCCTCGAGGAGCCGCTGCCGACGCACCTGGTCGTGGCGCTCGACGCTTCAGGGTCGATGGACGGCGTGAAGATGAAGTCGGCCATCGCCACGCTCCATGCCCTCGTGGACGAGCTTGGCCCCGCCGACTCCCTGGGGCTCGTGACCTTCTCCACGTCCGCCCAGGTCTTGCTCCCAGCTTCGCTCATGAGCGCCACAGCGAAGCAGATGGCGCATGCGTGCCTCGGCCGCGTGAAGGCCGACGGGGGAACGGACCTCGCGGGCGCGGTGCTGGAAGCTTTGCGCGTCAGCAAGAAGGGCCCTCGCGGACGCCGGCACGTGATCGTGCTCACCGACGGCTACCCGACTTCCGGGGTGCGAGAGAGCGACGCGATCCTTCGGCTGCTCGAAGGAGCGAAGGAGGACGTGACGTCGAGCTTCTTCGGGTTCGGGGAAGACGTGCGACCGGAGTTGCTCGAACGGTTGGCGGAGGTGGGGGGTGGGCGGTACCACTTCGTGCCGGGGACCGAGCCGCCCGTGGAAGCCTTCGCGGCCGAACTCGGCCAACAACGAGCCCTGTTCGCCGTCGACGTGTCCCTCGCGCTCACCCCGGGGCAAGGCGTGTCGATCGGCTATGTGCCTTCGCTCGCGGAGGTGCGGTCCGAAGAAGGCAGTATCCAAATTCGGATGCCATCTTTGCTGCTGGGGGACACCCGGTGCGTGGTGGTGGGGATCGACCTCGGCGTCGAAGCGTTCGCCCTCGAGGAGGCCACGCCCTGGCTTCGCGCGGAGCTGCGATTCCGCTCGGTTCACGATGGCGAAGGACAGGTCGCTCGCGCGCACTTCGTGCCCGTGCTGGCGGCCGCGAAGGGGGCTCCGGTGATCGAGGTGGCGCGGGAGTTCTCGGTGCAGAGACTATCCGAGCTCGTATACTCCGTGACGAGGTGGACGGAGGACCTCGACAAGGAGAAGGCTGCGCTGGCCGACTTCGTGGCTCGCATGGGGCTCACCTCGGACCCGCAGGTCGTGGCAGGGCTCGCTGTGCTGGCCCGGTTGCGGCAAGACTTGGCCGACGCGTCGCGCAGCAAGGCCGCGCACGTGGCGGCCCGCGCCGCGGCCAAGGGAATGTACGATCGCGAGGTGACCGGCTTGGGGCTCGGAACGGCCTATGCCAAGCGCCATACCCTCCTGACCTTGGAGAGGATGAGCAAGCGGATCGGTGGCAAGGACGGCAAAGGTGGCGGGGACCTGAACTGAACGAGTCTCCTGTCAACTCGCGATCCGATTCTTCGTCCCGTGTTTCCGGTGTTCCGATGTTGCGACTCCCAGTTTTCTGGGCTTGCGCGACCGGAGGCCAGTCCCCGTCTTTCTCTCGCGCCGCACCCTCCAAGCCACCTTTGACAGCGATCTTGCCGCTGTGCTTCGATGGCCGCGTCTGCAACACCATCACGCATCACCCGGAGGAATCTGGATGGGACAACCCTTTGTCGTTCGACGCACGGGCCTTGGTTTCTCGTTGTTGGCGGCCTCGCTCGTCTTGCTTGCGGCCGAGGAGGGCCAGGCACAATCGTGCACGCGTGACACGGATTGTCCGGGTCAGCTCGTGTGCGAAGGGGGAACGTGTGCGCCGGAGGGTGGGGCTGCGGCCCAACCCCCTGTGGCCCCCGCGCCCGTACCCGGGCCCGCACCGGCTGCCCCGCCCGCCACGGGTGCGCCACCCCCAGCCGGCCACCAGCCTGCCCCCGGCACTCCTCCTCCCGGCTACCAGGGCCAAGGCTATCCGCCCCCTGGCTACCAGGGCGGCCAAGGCTATCCGCCCCCCGGCTACCAGGGCGGCTATGCCCCCGTCCCGCCTCCCCCGCCAGAAGACGAAACCGTCCACTTCCACGACGGCTTCTACCTGCGCATGGGCATCGGCGTCGGCTTTCTGAAGTCGACGACCACGGTCGACGGTTCGGATAACGAAGTCGAGATCACCGGAACGGGTCCTGCTCTCGAACTCGCCCTCGGCGGCACGCCGACTCCCGGGTTCGTCATCGGCGGCGCCATCTCCGGCGTCTCCGTGTCCGAGCCCGACGTCAAGATGGGCGAGTTCTCGGGCACGGCGGAGAACACCACCTTCACTCAGTCCAACGTGGGCCTGTTCGTCGACGTCTACCCCAACCCCGAGCAGGGCTTCCACATCCAGGGCCTGCTCGCGTTCGGAATCGCCAGCCTGCAATCCGATAGCGGCGAGGACACCGACGACGAGGACGCGACCGGACCGGTGGCGGAGCTAGGCATCGGTTACGAAGGTTGGGTCGGCGAGCAGTGGGGCATCGGCGTGTTGGGCCGCCTCACCGTCGGAAATCTCAAGCCTACCGAAGGCGACGACGCGGACGAGGTCGACATCTCCATCTTCACTCCGGCCATCCTCTTCACGGCCACCTATCACTGACCCGATCGGGACACGACGCGGGCGAGGAAGTCCTCCGCCACTTCGTGCACCTCGTCCGGCTTCTCCACCGGTGCCAAGTGCGTGCAGTCCTTCACCACGTACCCTCGGGCGTCGGGCAGCAACCTCACCACCTCTCGCGCGTGCGACGGCGGCGCCAGGCTGTCCTTCTCCCCCACGAGAAAGAGGGCCGGCACCCTCACCCTCGGAAGGATCTCCTTCGCCGAGTGCCGGATGTACGACTGCGCGAGCGTCGTCATCATCCGCACGTCGAGCCGGTCCAGGTTCGCCAGCAGCGCATCGATCGGCTCCCGGGGCGTGAGCGCGCTCATTCCCCCCAGAAGGGTGCCGACCTTGGTGACGAGATCTCGGTGGATGGTCACGTCCTTGACGACATTCGCCACGGGCACCACCCGGCCTGCCGACCGGAGCACGCCGAGCACGCCGTTGCGGAACGGTGAAAAGCTAGGGATGGCACCCATGGAGTCGAACACGCTTCCGCACAGAAGAAGCAGACAAGACACCCGGTGCGGATAGCGAAGGTACAGCTCGAGAGCCACGCGTACCCCCATCGAGTGACCCACCACGATCGCCCGATCCCCACAGAGCGTCTCGAGCGCCAGGGCGGCGTCATCCACCAGCCGCGGGATCGTGACGTTCGACGGATTCGGGTCGTCGTCACTGCCGCCATGGCTGCGGTAGTCGAACTGCACCACGCGATGGGACTTCGCGAAGTGACGCCACCAGGGAACGAAGTACTGGGTCGTGCAGAACAGCCCATTGCACAGGAGCATGGTGGGGCCTGTGCCGTTGGTCTCGGCAAGGAGTCGGATGCCGTCCGCGGTGGTCAGGGTAAGGGAATCCACGATGGCGACCCCTATATCACGGGGGCTGTTTCTTTCGAATCCCGAACCCCTGATCCGGAGCGAAGCGACGGGCGGAGAGAGTAACCTCTGGATCTTGCTTTTCGAATGACGAGGCGGTTTGCCACCTATCCGGTGGGTGCTGCTCTTTCGCACGAGGCAGGTCAGCGTGGGTCGCTTCGGACGCACAACCCGTCGCCACGCAGCTACCCACATCCGCACAAG
>CAZAWR010000180.1:0-10449 GCA_964488865.1 uncultured Polyangiaceae bacterium
AACCCGTCGAGCTTGGTCAAGCCCAGCGGTCTGCTGTCCCCTCGTACACCTCGGCCCTACGCCACCGAGCAATCCGGCGCGCACTTCGCACGCGCGGCGTGACGTGATGCCCCAACGAAAAAAAGCCGGCTAGCGCATTCTGCTAACCGGCGGTGTTCCCCTAGGACTCTTTGTGGGCGAGGCGGGATTTGAACCCGCGACTTCCACCGTGTGAAGAGGATTCAGGGGGTGCCGATGGCCCCCTGAACCGCTGAAATCATCGACGGCAACACCAACTGGCGTAACCCGGACGATCCACCCGTTACGCACGAAGTGGTGCTCGAGGTGGTGCTCACGCGGGGTGAGCACCACTTGGGCACAGAGCACACCAACCGAAGGTGGTCGTGCGACCGGGATGGTACTATTGATCGGAGGTCCGATGCTGGAACGAGCGGTAGGCAACTTGCTGGAGGCGGACGTGGACGCTCTGGTGAACACCGTCAACACGGTGGGCGTCATGGGCAAGGGTATCGCTTTGCAGTTCAAGCGCGCGTTCCCGGACAACTTCGCCGTGTACGAGCGGGCCTGCCGAGCCGGTGAGGTCGAGGTCGGACGGATGCTCGTGGTCGAGCGGCTCGCCTCTCCCCGCTACATCATCAACTTCCCCACGAAGAAGCATTGGTCGCGGCCCTCCCAGTTGTCCTACGTCAAGGATGGGCTCGTGGACCTCGTCGGGCAGGTCCGCCGCCTGGGCATCCGGTCGATCGCCATCCCTCCACTCGGCGCGGGGAACGGGGGACTGCCGTGGGACCAGGTTCGTCCGCTCATCGAGGACGCGTTCGCGGCCGTCGAGGACGTGCGCGTGCTGCTCTACGGGCCTCGCAGCGCGCCGTCCCCTGGGGCCATGCCCGATCGCACGTTGAAGCCTCGCATGACGCCCGGGCGCGCCGCGATCCTCGCGCTGATGCATCGGTACCGGGCGACCGGGTACGACTACCGGCTGTCGCTCGTGGAAGTGCAGAAGCTTGCGTACTTCCTTCAGGCCGAGGGCGAGCCCTTGAAGCTGGACTTCCGGCCCTATGTCTACGGCCCCTACGCGGACGCCCTGCGCAAGGTCTTGAGGCACATCGCGGGGCACTACACCCAGGGCGTGGGTGACGGGAGGAACAGTCCGATGACCGAGATCAGCCTCCTTCCCGGCGCCGCGGAAGAAGCCGAGGCGTTCTTGCGAGAACGCGAGGACACGTCGGCTCACCTTCGGCGCGTGGCCTCGCTCATCGAGGGGTTCGAGTCCCCGTTCGGCATGGAGCTGCTCGCCACGGTGCATTGGGTGCGCGAGCACGAAGGCGCGCGGACCGTGGACGAAGCCGTGCTGCGTGTTGGCGCGTGGAGCGGGCGGAAGCGGTCGCTGATGAAGCCCGGGCACATCCGTGCGGCATGGGAGCGGTTGGAGGAGGTGGGTCACCCACGCGACCAACGGCTGCCCGAACGAAAAGAGCCGGCCAGCACTCTCTGCTAGCCGGTGCGATCCAGCTTGACGGATCTCGGTGAAACGGACCTTCGTGCCTCTTCTTGCCGCGGGCTCAGAGCCGCGCGGCAAGAGCTGGAAAGCCCGCCGGGGGCGGGCTTCGCACGGTTCGCCTTGTCGAGCCACCCGGTGAGCCCGGCACGCGCCGGGCTTTCCCGGCCCCGGTCTGCCGTGGGCTTTCCCAGTCCAAGATGTCGAAGTGCGCAGCCCGCGGCAGAAGGTGAGCGCGAACCCACCCGTCCTTCAGATCGCGTCTGACCCTCGCCGCCAGACCGTCCTCATGGCACTTCCGCCACCTGCCCCGCTGGCCCCTCGACTCCATCTGGCGCCTTCGCGCCGCCCGATGCCTGTCCGCCTAACCCCTTGTCCCCTCCCGATCCGTTCACGAGCGTCACCGCTCCTTCCTGGACCGGCGCGGCCCCCTTGTGCGCGATGGCGTACGACGGTCCCCCGGTGCCCCCGCTGCCCGAGCCGCCGAGGCCGCCGTTCCCTCCCGTGCCTCCCTTACCGGCGTCATCCATGGTACCGAACCCATCATTCCCTCCCACGCCCCCCGGTCTTCCGAGGCTAGCCGCCCCGCCTGCTCCGCCATCCCCTCCTTTGCCTCCCGCACCCGCGGTCACCGAGCCATCCGTCAGCGTGACCGCGCTCTCCCACACGAGCAGGCCGATCGAAGCCCCACCACCGGTGCCCTTGGTGCCCGCAAATCCTCCGCAGCCACCGAGCCCACCAGCGCCGCCGCTCGGTCCCACGCAACCGGTGTTCGACCAGCTCGCGCCCGAGCCCCCTCCGCCCTGTCCGGGCCAGCCATGGGTGCCGTCGGCCCCATGCACCGGAGTGTATCCCGATATGGATAGTACGCCCACTGCCGCGGCCGCGCCGTTGCCCCCGGCGTTGCCCGGTGACCCAGGCTGCCCCGCCTTGCCCGCTTTGGACGCGGCCGTTCCCCCAAGCCCGCCCTCTCCCATCCCCGCGGTCTGAACATTCGTGGTATCCGTGCCGGCAAGCCCAGGCTGTCCCGGCTGTTCGTATCCTGCGTCGCCTCCCTTGCCCCCGCGCGTCGACCCGCCCGCGGCGCACTGGAACGAGCTCAGCCAGGCTCCGCCGCTGTTTGCGCTGGTGCTCCCGCACGTGCTCGGAACTCCCGCCTGCGCCGCTGCGACCACGGGCACTTGTTCGCCCGGGGCCCCGTCGATGCCGTCGGTGCCCGGGGCGCCGTCACCCGCCTGGAACGTCGTGTTCACGAACACCACACCGCTCGCGCCGCGCACGGTTCCCGCAATGCTGCTCGCCCCCGCGGTCGTCGCGTTGCCCGACTCGAACGCGAAGTCCCGCATCTCGAGTGCTGTCACTCCGTCCACCACCAACGCGGTCTGCGCGCCAGCCGGCTTCATGTGCGTTCGAACCACGCCCGGCGCGTAGCTCCAATCGCTGCAGCGGAACCCACCGAATAGGGTCAGCGCGTCCAGGCTGGCGCCGAGGGTCAGGCTCTCCTCGTACGTGCCCCCATCCCCGCAAGCATACAACCGCTTGCCGGCAGACTTCGCCTCGGTCAACCCACGCGCGACGGTCGCGCACGGAGACGCCATCGTGCCGCAACCGGCTGCATCGCTCCCGTTCGGCGAGACGAAGACCCCGTGGTCATCGTGAATTACGCAAGGATCCTCGTCCGGTGTCGACGTGGGATCGCAGTAGGGTTCGGCTTCCGCGTCGCCCCCATCTTCGCCTCCGCTGTCGCCCGCTTCCGCGTCACCCGCATCGTGGCCTGCCTCGCCAGCCGTTCCCCCAGTGCCCCCCGTCGACACGTCCTCGTCGCCCGCGTCGCCTGCGGAGCCAGCACCACCGCCGGTGCCTCCCGTACCTCCCGTTCCCCCCGTGCCAGCGTCCGGGCAAGCCGTCGGATACTTCTCGGCGTAGGCCGGATCGCCGCAAGGGTTGCGGCAGTCGCCCCGCTCCGCACAAGTCGACTCGGTCGGACCACAGGAAGCAGCCGACGCGGCCATCAGGCAGAGCAAGGTGGTCCCGAGCACGAGACGGTTCGAGGTTCTCATTCAGTATCTCCCTTGCAAAGAAATGGCCGCGAAGCCGGGGGCCACCACAGGGCGCACGCCGACCGCGGAAGGTTCGGATTCAGGCCAAAGAAAGTAAGTGGCGACCGTGGCCGTGGCGAGTAGGCCGGTTCCGACCCATGCGATCGACTCGGTACGGTTGGCGGCGTTGCGATCATCGAGCTTCGTCGCGAGCTCAGCGCAGAGCTGCGAACCAGCTCCCCCCGACGATAGACAGCCAGCGGGTCCGTAGATCGCGTCCCGCTTCTGCTGCAGCGCTTCGGCATCGCTTTCGGCGTTGCTGGCCTTGGCCATGTACACCACCGCGACCGTCGCACCGACGAGGGTCAACGCCGCTCCCGCCCCAACGACGATCGGTTTGGCATTGCCCGTGGGTTCCGGCCTCTTGTCGTGTTCAGGCTCGGGAGATCCCGGCTTGGGATCCTTCGGAGCGCTCCCGATCTGGATGCGCGTCCGCTCGCCGGCCGTCAGGTTGACGGTCTTGGCGTCGTGTGGAACACCGGGGCGCCAGATGTCGAGCTCGTGGGACCCTGGCTCGAGGAAGAGTGGGGCCTCGAGGGGGGTGCGACCCATCACGACCCCGTCGACGGTGATATCAGCCCCCTCCACGGTGGAGACGACCTCCACTACGGCCACGCGCTTCAGCGCCTCGTCCATCATGGTTTGCGCCTTCTGCTTGGCTTCGGGATAGGCCGTGCCCCAACTGCGCAAGGCGAAGTCCAGGTACTCGGCGGCATCGCGATGCCGTCCCAGGGCGAGCTCACACTCCCCGAGGTTCGCCGCGATGCTGTAGTGACGCCCGAGCGACCAGGCCGCGAGCAAGGCAGCTCGCGCCTTCGCCCACTCCTTGCGCTGCACGTGCTCGTTCGCCTCGCGGTAGAGCTCACGGGACTTCTCGACCACACTCTCGTCGAGGGCCGAATCGGGCAAGGTCTGCGCAAAGGCGCCTTGTGGCGGGAGAAGAGCCGCGAGAGCCACCAGGGTGGCCGCGATGCGGAAACGAATCGAAGGAAGACGGTGCATAGGGCCTCAGTACGGGGGATCCGGGATCATCATGCCCGAGGGGGTTGGGACGGGTTGGGTCACGGCCGCGGGGGGACCGGCATCGGGAGTTGTCGCGGGTGGCAGCGGAGCCGATGTGCGGCCAGCGTTTCGAGTCGGCGGCGAGCCGGGCCTGACGGTGGTCGTTGGACCGGCTGGTACGCTAGGCGGATCGCTCGTGGGCTGCGGCGAGGGATCCTGCGTCGCCCGCGACGCTTCGGGGGTTGCGTTTGTCGTGGATGTCGCGGACACCGCGGGTTCGGGGCTGCTCGGCGTCGTCACGGGTTCCGCTCCTCCGTTCCCGACCGGAGCGCGGACCCGTGTGTAGACCCACAGGCTCAACAAGAAGACCAGCGCCGCGAACGCCCCGGTGGCGACCGCAAGCGCGGGCCGCCGCATCGAACGGACGTAGCGAACGCGTCGGGTCGGCGCCTCGGACGGCGCGGGCGTGTCGTCGTGTCCCTCCGCGCCGAACGTACCCCACAGGGCGTTGCCATCGACCGCGGGTGGAGTGAATACCTGGAGGCGGTAGCAGTCGGCCGATCGGTCGCCATTCTCGATCGCATCGGGGGGAACTTTCCCCTCTTCGGCCGAGTCGCCGCTCGGGACGCGTGTGACCTCGTCGTTCGCCCCTTTTCGGCCGATGCGAAGGGTATCTGCCATGGCGGCTACTCCAACCCCGACTTGGGCATCCGGGCCGGGGGCATCCCGGGCGGGTCGGGCATAGGGGCGCAGTCGAGGCGGCCCGGACATTCCGTGGCCGGATCCTTCGGAGGCGAAACGCGAGGCTCGTTCGGATTCCGGGCGCGATCAGCGGACGTTGCCGTGGGTGTCGTGGTTGGTGCTCGAGAGGATGTGGGCACGGTCGGACGCACCTCAGGCAGCGCGACAGCGCTCGCCGTGGGCGTGCTCGCGTCGGCTGTCGGAGTCGGAGTCGGATTCGCCATCGGCGCAGGCGGGGCGGAGTGCTCTGGCGGCGACGAGGAGCTGGCGACGGATACCGCGGCACTCGGGGCGGAGGGCGGGGAATCGTTGGATCGCGAGCCCCGATCCATCCAGACGGCGAAACCGCCCGCCATCAATCCAAGCGCCAATCCCCCCAGCAACCACCGCGGAACCTCACGGTTGGACCAGCCGACCACCCTCGCACCCGGACGCGCGAATGGGGTGTCCTCGCTCGGAACCCACACCGGATCCGACGTGTTCGGGTCTGCCGGCGACGAGATCGGCCCAGCCGACGAGGACAGGGGATCGGTTGGCTTGGCGTCGGCGACGGGCGCAGCCGGCGAAGGCGCGTCGATGCGCACGGTGCCATGCGGACCAAAGGGGGAGCCGTTGGCGGGGGGAGGTCCAGGGGAATGCTCGGGACGCGGGCGAAGGCTGACGCGCGCCCCGGGGGCCTCGATGCCCATCGCTTCTCGAAGCAGCGCGACGAACTCCTCCATCCTTTGAGGCCGATCCTCTGGGTTCTTGGCAAGGGCCTGCAGCACGGCCCGGTCGAGCGCCTTGGGCAACTCGGGGACCAACTCTCGCAACCGCCTGGGCGCCGCGAAGAGTTGCAGCCGTGCCATTTCCTGGTAGTCGTTCGGCGTGGTCAAGTGCAGGAACGGATGCTTGGCAAGCATCTCGTACAGCACCATCCCCAGAGCATAGATGTCGCTCCGCGCGTCGATGCGAACGGACCGAATATGCTCGGGGGACATGTACGCGGGCGTTCCCACCACGCGTCCGCGCTCCGTGGTCTTGAGCTCGCCCCAGCCCTGCAGCTTCATGGTGCCAAGGTCCAGCACCTTGATCGCGCCCGCCTCGGTGACGAAGATGTTTTCCGGCTTCAGATCGCGGTGGATGATTCGTTCGCGATGCGCGGCCGCTACCGCTTCACCCACGTCGATCGCGCACGCCACCGCCTCGTTCGGCGGGAGTCTTCCGCGATCCGTCAGGACCTCGCGCAGCGTGCAGCCGTGGAGAAGCTCCATGGCGATCCACACGACCCCGTCGTCGGTGCATCCGGCGTCGAAGACGGTGACCATACTTGGATGGTTGATCTTGCCGAGGGCCCGGCCTTCCATCTCCATGCGGGCTCGCAGGTCGCCGCGATCCGCGTGCCGGAACTGCAAGCACTTGATCGCAACCTGACGGCCGATGCTGGACTGTTCAGCTTGGTAGACCTCGCCGATGCCGCCGTAGCCGATGAGCGCCCGAATCTCGTACTGGCCGCAACGATCCCCAGGGTGGAACGCCTGTCCCGGTACGGTCATCACCGCATGATGGTCGCGAGGGCTCATCCCCACGCCCTCGATAGCAGCAGCACCAGCAGTGCGGCAAGCGTTGCGGTGAGAATCAAGCCAGCCACGGGACCGATGCGGCTGCGGGGCGCCGCGGCTCTGGGCTGTGGCTCGATCCGCGCTCGCGGGGGCCGCCTCGGGGGCTCGCGATGGGCAGCGTGCGGCGCTTCCTCGTCTGCCGGCGTTTCGTCAAGATCCTCGAACTGGAACCAATGGGTCTTCAGCCATCCGGCCGGGGCCTGCAGGCGCTCTGCGACGTCACGCAGCGCGCTTGCGAACTGCTCTGCGGACGCGAGGCGTTGCTCCGGCTTTTTCGCCAGCGCAGTCATGACAAGCTCGTCCAGCTCGGGCGGCACCGGGGACCGTGCGTTGCGCGACGGCGGGTCCGGCATCTTCCCGATGTGCGCGCGGATCAACTCCAGGCCCTGCAAGTCTCCGAACGGGTGGCTTCCCGCGAGCAGCGTGTAGAGAACGACGCCCATCGCATAGATGTCCGCACGCGGGTCGACAGGCATCCCGCTCACTTGCTCCGGCGCGGCGTAACGCGTCGTGCCCAGGTACTCGCCTTCCCGAGTTCGGAACGAGTGCGGGGTCAAGCCAAGCGCGGCGCTTTCAGGACCCAGCAGCTTCGCGATGCCGAAATCGATGAGCTTGACCGAGGGAGATCCTTCTCCCGGTTCGCACACGAAGAGATTGCCCAGCTTGACGTCCCGGTGCACCACGCCCGCGCGGTGTGCGGCAGCGAGTCCATCGAGCGCCTGAACAGCGATTTCGAGGGCGTCGGCGACAGGCAAGGGCCCACCTCGCCGGATCTGCAGGTCCAACGTTCGGCCGCGCAGCAACTCCATTACGAAGAAGGGTTGGTCGTGCTCCGGAGGAAAGCCGAGCGCGAGCACCCGCACGATGCGCGGATGGTCCAGCAGCATGGGGATCTCGGCCTCGGTGCGCAGGCGCTCGACGCTTTCGCGGTCCCTGCCGAGGGAAGGCTTCAGGTGCTTGAGTGCGACCCTGGCGCCCGTGCGCGCGTCGGAGGCTTCCCACACCACGCCCATACCCCCCTCGCCGAGCTTCCTGACGAGGGCGTACCTTCCTTCGAAGTGGGGGGTGCTGGTCGACATCTCACGAGCTATTCGGACACGGAACGTTTCGGTTGCGTGGAAAGTGCCTTGGCCGAGACGAATTTCCTCCCTGTGTCGCAGGTAGGTGGGGGGACGCTAGCATCGCACACGGCTCTCCTCAACTTGGATGGTCCGCGTTCGGCGAGGACACCGATGTGCTCGTGGTGGTCGTACGAACCCGCCTGGCGTGCTTGCTCGAAGGTACGCCCAGCAGGTCGCCCTGCAGACAAGGTTGTGTGAAGGCCTCGTGTTCGGCTTGTGGGCGCCCAGCACGCGCTTCGAGCGATTGTCGGTGTTGCCCAACGGCCTGATCGCGTACCGAACGAAATATGCGCTTCGGGGAGGCCGCACGCATCGCATCAACCCCTACCTCGAGAGCTTCCAGCCTTCGCCGCGCGGTTCGGTCATCGTGCACCCGACGGAACTGTCCGCGGCAAGGCAGCGTTCATGGAGGCGCTTCCGAGCTTCCCGTTGGAGCTTCTGTGGGACGGACCCGTTCTTGGGACGGGACGAGAAGGTCCAACGCCAAGAGATCTTTCAGCTCGAAGCCGGCTACTTCAACCAGGAGAGCGAGCTGTTCGAACGGGACCTCGCAGCGTACGGGTCGCGGGGCAGTATCAGGTGGTTCGTACGGCAGTCAGCCAACCTCCAACGCACCCAAGACTTCAGCCCATTCGGATGCGAGCCCCCGGCGCTCGACCATGGCTTCTAGCTCGACTCGGTCGATGCCATCGCCCGACACGCGGAGCATGCCCCGGATGTCGTCCACGTGTTTGGTCGACCCCCCTTCACGGTAGTATTCGAGCTTGCGAACAATCACGTACGTCGGTGGCGCAACATGTAGCCGGGTCCCATCAACCTCAACCACACGACGTTCGTCCAACGCCATTCGGTGAAGGGCATCGATGCCCGCCAGATACACGTCGGCCTTGAATCCGGTCTCGTGATGAATGATGTTGAAGTGGCCACGAAGCGGACGTCGGGCTTCGAGGCGAACGATCTCGATCGGCGCGCAGTAGAACTCCTCCAATGGGAAAGCCCCCACCAGGGACTCCGCGTCGGCATCCGATACGAGCTCGACCACAACGTCGACATCGTGCGTCAACCTCGGTTCTCCGTACAGGATGACCGCCACGCTCCCGGTGACCGCATAGCGCAAACCGAGCTGCTCCAGGCGGTCGGTGAAGATCGCGAAAAGGTTAGCCTCGGTGGAAGAGGAAGGCATCGCGCACCTCACGATCGATCCGGTCGCTTGGCCAATCTGGGTGCTGCTGCCTGAGCCAGGCGGCCTTGAGTTGCCTCGCCGACCAGTAGAGCCGCTCAGCAGCGCGGAGCTTCTGCGCCGGCGTCATGCGCTGCAGGATTTTCACTCGTTCGTATTCGCCAGCATCACGTGCCATGTCACCGATATCCTAGTCTCTTGGCGAGCCTGCCGCACTTTCTTTCGCGCTGTTGTGCGGCCCCACGTGGAAGTGGTGGGGCACCGCGGCCGTACGCGAAAGCGCGCCCGCCGACGTATGTGCTCACTCAGGGACGCAACCGATCGCCGGGTCGTCCACGTCGATGCCCACCACGTGACCAACGTTGCCGTAGACCGTTCGTCCCCGGACCACCATGTGGGTGAAGTACTTGACGAGGTCCGAGTGAATCCGGCAGCGTTGGCCTGTCTTGCGGTCCAGCACCATCAGGTCTTGGGTGACGCCGTACACCTCCTGCGCCCAGGAGGGATTCCGCTCAAACCCCTCAGCGACGGCTTTCCACACCACCAGTTCCTTTCCTAAGGCGGGATAGGCCTTTGCTTCCGGGCTGTTTGGTGAGTCGTGCGTCAGCCGCGTCAACTCTCCCGACACGAAATCCTTCACGTAGACCTCGCCGCCGTTGCGCCCGCCCTCACTTGGGTCAGTGCCCGGTGGGTCCCGGTAGTCGACCCAAGTGATCTCGTCGCGCTCATGAGAGCACGTCGCGTCGACCTGCAAACCCGCTCCCGGAGCAATCGTCGTCATCTCCCCGGTCTCCTGATCGATGAACAGGTTCGGCGAGTTCATGCAGACTAGTCCCGTGGGCACGGCGCAGAGGTCGAGGCAAAGGAAGTGCACCAGCGTGCGCACCTGCCCCGTCTCGAGATTCAGGCTCATGATGCCGTGGCCGTCTCGATCCCAGAACACGTACTTATCGTTGATCAGTGTGAACGTGATCCCCACGTCACCGGCGCTCCTCGTATATTCGTAGGGAATTTTCGTCTCTCCCGTCCGCAGATTGATCACGCGGACCTCTCCTCCGGGGTTGCCTGGCCGCATGTAGGTCACACTCAACAACTCGCCGCGCAGGTATGGTTGACTGAAGCCGTTCGACATTTCCGCCAGGTCACCCTGGGCCACAATGAACGTCTCATCGCTTCCGAACGGAGCATAGAACACGTTCCTTTGGCT
>CAZAWR010000181.1:0-10435 GCA_964488865.1 uncultured Polyangiaceae bacterium
CCGGCATGCCGGCTACACGCTCCCATGATCCATGCTTCTGAAAACGGCTCTAAGCGGATCCGTGAACCGAGCTGCGGATGATTAGGTATGCTGTCCGATAAGCTTCCATTATCGGACAGTGTTGACGCCACGGCGTCCGCGCGGAGCGACGGTGTTTTCCGAGCGGTTGCCGGTCTCCCCCCGCGCGCCCCGGATCCGGCTTGCACGAACCCGGGTCACCCACCCCTGGTGTCGAGACTTGGCCGGTCCAGCGCGAGTGCGGGTCGGACAGGGATGGCTAACCATGAGCGAGCTAGTGCAGCCTCCTGTCCGTGAACAAGAAAAGCCCAACGAAAAAGCCCTAGTACTGCGTGACGGTGCCATTGCGCAGAGGTTGGGTGGGGCGTTGATTTTCACGGGCATCCACGTAAGGCTGTTTCCGTCGCGAGGGGAAGCTGAGTGGAAGCGGGGCGTGCGGGAGGCCATGTTCCCAGCGACAACCATCACGTCGCTGCGATTCGGAGCGCCTCCCCAAGCCAGGCCAGCTCGCTCTGCCGTCATCGCGGTCGCCGAGTATGACCCGAAAGGTTCGTCTCGTTGCAAGCGCTCGGGGCACGGTGGCCATATCTGCCCGACGGTCGGGGTCGGACGGAGAACGAGCCTTGACCCCGCGGTGGCTGGAGGCGGTTCTCGCATGCGCGCGGGCACCCGACCTCGCGGAGCGGGACCGGGTCTCGCGACAACGAGCTTTGTCGCGTCCATCACGGGTCCGAAAGAAATCGAACGGGCTCATGTCGATTTTACGCAACCGCTGCGTTCCCTGTCCGACATAGGGTCAAGCTCGAACCGAAGGAGCCCACTGCGCTGGGTCCACTGCACCATGACCTCGACCTTCTATCCGTCACTCTGCTTGCCGCGACGAGCCCTGCTGCTTGGCTCCATGGGAGCGTGCCTGGGCCTCGCCTGCAGGGAGGTCCCGCGCGGTGCTCCCGCGTCCGCTTCCGAACCGACCGCGCCCGCTTCCGCGTCAGCTGTGCCCACTATTGATCATGCGCAGCTTGCCGCCGCAGGAGACCTGGGCTTCGCCCTCGCACTGTATGGGCAGGCGAGCAAGGCCAAGGGCAACATCGCGTTCTCTCCGCTGGCCCTTCGGGTGGCGCTCGCGATGGTGCACGAGGGGGCCAGGGGACAGACCCGTCGTGAGCTCGGCGCGTTGCTTCGTCTGCCCGAGGAGAACGGGCTACGTGCCATCGGTTCGCTCCGGCAGCACTGGCTGGACCTGGGGGAAAGCACCGAGGACGCCGAGCGCGCGCTTGCGCGAAGCCGCGACCCAGACCCGGTCGTGTTTCGGGCCAACGCAGCCTCGGCGGCGTGGGTGAGCAAGCACAGGCCCCTGCACGCGCCCTACGCACACCAGTTGCAGACGGCTCTTGCCGCGCGGGTGTCCTCCGTGGACTTCGGGGACTCGGCTGCCACGGCCGGCGAGATCAACGCGTGGAGCGATGCGGAGACGCGCCATCGCATCCCGAGCCTCGTACAACCTTCGGACCTCGCCGGGCTAGAACTCCTGCTCACGTCTGCCGTCTGGATGCACGCGCGCTGGGAGCGTCCGTTTCTGCACACGCGAACCGAGCGCTTCCATCTGTCCGCCTCGGAGGCGGTCGATGTCGCCATGGCGACGGGCGGGGTGCAGGCGCCCTATGCCCGTGTCGATGGGGTTCAGGTTCTGGAGCTCCCCTACTGGGAACACCTGGGCTCGATGTTGCTCGTCCTCCCGGAGGGGCACGATCTTCCGTCCGTCGAGCGGTCCATCGACGAGGGCATGGTTCGGGCCTGGCGGGCCCAGCTCGAAAGCAAGCCCGTCCACGTGTTCCTCCCCGAGTTCGAAGCCTCGGTAACGAGCCAGGTGGGCAGCTGGCTCATGGAGCTCGGTGCGAGGACGATGTTCGAGGGCTCCGCAGATCTGTCCGGGATTGCCTCGGGGCCGCTGCGCGTCTCGGCCGTGCGCCACACGGCAAACATTCGGACGGACAGAATCGGGACGAGGCTCGCCGCTGCCTCCGACATCCCGATCGCGATCAGCCGGGTGGGAACGTCAGAGACATCACCGACGTTCCGCGCGGACCGACCGTTCTTCTACGTGATTGCGGACCGTCGTTACGGTTCGATCTTGTTCATGGGCCGCGTGGCAGACCCGCGGTCGTAACCAAAGGTCGGGGCGAACGCTCCGACCAAGCGAGAAAGGAAGGGGACCATGCGTCGTTCCCACGGGATTCGTACGTTCTTTGGATTGGGGTTGGCAGTGCTCTTCGCGGCGGGCGGGTGCGCCTTCGACGGAACCTATGCCGATGAGGACATTGGCACCGAGGAGCAGGAGATCCTCAACGGCAACCCAGGAGAGAACACCGGCATGGGTGCGGACGTGAGCGTGCTCATCACGTACAACTCCGAACCAACCTGTTCGGGCGTGCTGGTTCAGCGCAACTGGGTGCTCACGTCGGCGCACTGCGTGCTGAGCAACAGCTCGGTTGGCCCAAACGACCCAGGGTTGCTCGAGGTCCACCACAAGGGCTTGCCTCTCCGTGCGAAGTGGCTCAAGAAGCACCCTTGGTACAACGCGGCGGACAAGGATCATGACGTTGCGCTCATTCAGCTGACGTTCTCGGCGCTCGGGGTACCGTCGAGCAACGGATGGACCACGTACTTGGCAGACTGGGTCCCGGCGTCCGCGTTCAACCAGCAGCAGCTCCGTTGCTATGGGTACGGCGACTCCCTCCCCGATTGGGGTGCCGGCACACTTCGCACTGCTGACCTGAAGGTGGTGTCGACGACGTCCAACTCGCTGGACTTCGTGAAGAACAGCGCCGGGCAGAACCTTGCGGAGGCCGATTCCGGCGGCGGGTGCTTCATGAAGTTCCCGCCCATCGGGGAACCGAGCAATCTTCCGTACCTCGTCGGGGTGAACCGGTCGACCTGGAGCACGGGTTCTCGCGCCGACTACGCGCCCGTCTACAAGCAATGGATCGAGGAGACGATCCAGGACAAGCGAAGGTTCGACTTGCGCCAGGCCATGAAGGTGGACCCGTGCGCTTCCGGGTGGTGGAACTGCATCGGGCCTTCCACGGTCCCCGCGGACGAGGACGAGGAGAACCCTGTGCAGTGAAGGAGAGGCTCTCCCCACGAGGGCGTGGCGGCACCGAACCGTTCAGTCTGCCACGGCACACCGAAAACCGATCCCCTCGGTCTTGTTTCCTCGAGAGAACTTGAATCGGTTCGCGGTCCGCCAGCCCTCCCAGGCGTCCTCTCCCCAGCCTCCCCCACGCATCACGCCCATCATCCCCGTGTCAGGGTTCGCCGGGTCCCTGGTTCCGGCCGTTGCGTACAGCCCAGGATCATAGGCATCAGCCGCCCACTCCCAGACGTTCCCAGCCATGTCGACGGCGCCGTAGGGAGACGTCCCTCCGGGCTTGCTTCCAACGGCCCATGTCCCCTTCTGCCCGCAGGCATGGCCCTTCACGTCGTCGCTGTAGACGAGCTTGTCGCACGACAGAAGGAATCCGACCCATGGGAGAAGCCTGCCTCCAGGGCCGCGAGCAGCCTTCTCCCACTGCGCTTCGGTTGGCAGTGTTGCACCAGCCCACTTGCAGTACTTGTCCGCGGCGAACCAGGTCACGCAGTTGATGGGGTGCCGTTCCTTCCCATCGCTCTTGAAGTTGCAGAACACGCCGGCTCCTGGCCGGTCGCACGCGTTGTCCTCCACGCACTTGGCGTACTGGCCGGCTGTGACTTCCGTGCGGTCGATCCAGTAGCCGGACATGTCCACCGCGCCTCCAGGATGCTCATCGTCGGCACCGTAGCCATCCGGTGAGCCTCGGTAGAAAGGTCCAGGCGGCACGTGGACCATGGTTGCGCCATCCTTCTCGCGGGTCTTCGTCTCGGCGTTGGCGCGCACGCCCGCCGACGTTCCCTTCGAGATGCAGTCGGTGAAGGCTTCGCACGTGTCCTGGGAGTTGCACGAGTCGATCCGCTGCCCCTCGGATGGTCCCCACGCAGGACAATCGAGCATGCAGTCGAGTTGGTTGGTCTCGCTCCGGATGAGACGACGGAACTCCGGCGCCATCCAGGAAGGCAACTGGTAGGTGATCAGGTCCATGCAAGAGATCGTCCGCTTCTTGTAGGCTTCGCACACGGGCTCGCATGGCTTTCCAGATGGGGGAGAAGCGGTCGGGGTCATCGCCGAGGCAGACGTCGTCACCTTGGCCCGCACGGTCTCCGGGGTAGCGCAGACAAACTCGAGGCAGGTCAGCCCCTGTGCGCAGTCCTCCGGCTTGGCGCACGTTTGCCCCTCCTTGGCTTTCGAGTCGCAACCTACGTGCCCCACGCACAGCATGATGACCGCCGCCATCAGGATTCGCTTCCCCATGGTGTCGAAGCTACCGATCCAGGCGTTGGCGGGTCAAGTGCCTCTGTCCGCTGCGCGGACATCGCGTCGAGCCACGTTCGCGTCGAAGGGAAGACAAGCTGGTTCACCGTGCCCGACACAAGCGGTGGTGCGAACGCAGTCGCCGGGTTGTCCACAGCGAAACTCGGGAGATCGGATCCGTCGCCTGTCGCGGCGGCGTTGCTTTACGTTGGCCGCTAGCAGGGGTACCACCGGGGCACCATGCCGTTGAACCCGATCATTGCTCGCCGCATCTTGGACTCGCACAAGCGTCTCGAAGCCGAGGGCGCTCAGCTCACGACGCAGCAGCTCACGCAGTACAGGAATGCCTTTCGCGCAAGGTTCGGGCCCGAAACACTCGCCGGCCTCGACGGCGTGCAACTACTCCAGACGATCCACGACTTCAGCCAGCGGTCGAATCTTGGTTACTGGCTCGAGTTCAAGAACGACGAGGAATTCCCAAGTACGAGGTTTGGGAGCATCCAGGGTGGCAGCGCGCTCAAGTACGGCATCTACCGACGTAGAGAGAACGGCGTATGGATGCAGGGCAGGGCCACCGCTCAAGCAGAGATCTCCGTCGAGCAAGCTGTCGAGGTGGCGAGGAAGCAGCGCGACCAATTTGTCGCAGGCGCGAGCATTCTCCAGAACGCACGCGACCCACTGGACTACGACGCGCTACAACGGCAGTTGGATGCCGCAGCGCCCGACCTCGCTGACACCGCCTGGGGGCACAAGTACTTCTCCCTCCTCTTCCCCGAAGTACTGGACGATTTCCACGTCGAGACCTACCAGCGCTTCCACCTGCTGAAGATGCTCGTCAAACCGCCGCAAGGCTCAGGTCGATACCGCTCCGCAGGCCAATTCATCGCGGGAGCGCGGGAGCTCGGTCTTGATGTCAACCTGTTCGGTGGTGTGCTGGATGCCCTCCACGGGTCTCCTCACAAGTACTGGCTGATCCGCACAGGTACGGACGACCACCCTGGGCGGGAATGGGAAGCCATGCGCGACGGCGGCTACGTCGCCATCCCCTGGGGAGAAACCGGCAGTTTGGCAGATGTTGAGCTGACGGCGCCTGGCAAAGAGGTCTTGCGCAAGCGCCTGGCAGAAATGTGGCCAAATCACGGTGCTCTGGCACACGGACGAAGCGCGACCCAGATCTTCCGGTTCATCAAGCAGTGCGAACCCGGGCACGTTGTCGTCGCCTCGGATGGATCCCGAACTCTCGGTCTGGGTCGGATTACGGGCGGCTACGAGTACCTGTCTGGATCCCAGTTTGGTCATCGTCGCCAGGTCGAATGGCTCGCACTCGGGGGCATCCAGCTTCGAGAACCCGACGGTGCAGGGAGCGCGATTCAGGAGATCAAGAGTGAAGACGACATCATCGCCATAGAGACTCGGCTGCTTTCCCCGTCGCCGATCGTGCGCCCGATCGGCATCTCGCAGGGGGAGGACTTGGCTGGGGGGGTGACCTCTTCATCGGGCCCGCTGGTTGCGTTGCGGGGAATCCAAGCTCGCATCCAGGCGGCACTCGACAGAAAGGGACAGGTGGTGTTGTACGGGCCACCCGGCACCGGCAAGACGTGGCACGCGGAGCAGGCCACCCAGGAGTTGGCCGCTCGAGGTTGGCTACACAAGAGCTGGACCCAGCTAACGGAACAAGAGCGTGTAGACCTCGCGCCTGCTGTCGAGATGTGCTCCTTCCACCCGGCATTCGGCTACGAGGACTTTCTGGAGGGCTACCGTCCGCGGGAGCAGGGCGGCGCGCTGTCGTTCGAATGCCGCGACGGCATCTTCAAGCGCCTTTGCGACAGGGCGACTGGTGTCCCCGACAAACCGTTCTTCCTCATCATCGACGAGATCAATCGGGGCGACGTCCCGCGAATATTCGGCGAGCTGCTCACCGTCGTGGAGAAGGCCAGGCGTGGACGCCACGTACTTCTGCCGCTGAGCGGAAGGAACTTCGCGGTGCCGCCCAACGTGTTCATCGTCGGCACCATGAACACGGCCGACCGCTCGATCGCGCTGCTAGACGTTGCACTTCGCCGCCGCTTTGCCTTCATCGAGCTGCTGCCTGACAGCCGCGTGCTCGAGGGCGCGTCGGTGCAAGGCGTGCCGCTGCAGCCTTGGCTTGATGCGCTAAACGGACGGCTGCTCAAGCACCTCGGCCTCGACGCTCGGAACCTCCAGGTCGGCCACGCATACTTCATGCACGCAGGCAAGCCGATCGTCGAGATGCATCGCCTAGCCGCCGTCGTCCGCGATGACCTCGTGCCGCTCCTCGAGGAGTACTGCTACGACACCCCCTCGGCGCTCGCCGCCATTCTGGGGACGACCCTGGTAACCGGGGACCCGCCTCGGATCGATCACGCCCTGTTCGAGCGAAGCCGGCAGGCGGACCTGGCGATGGCACTTCTTCAACCCTGCCCGGAGATCATCGCCACGTTGCAGGCTGTTTCGGCGGACGCCGCGGCTGCTCTCGAAGACGAAGCGGCGGAATCTGACGCAGGCCAGGACGCATGAAGCAGGTCAGCCTCTGCATGTCGGAGTGGACCTCGGTGTCCGCGCGCGATCGCGGCGGCGAGGATCTGCGGGGGCTGACGTTGTCCGACGCGCAGGCTCGGCGAACCGCACGCCTTCTCGAGCAGCGCGGGATGCTGATTGTTCGTGAAACGTTCGAGGGGTTGGAGGTGGAAGCTACCTCGTTCGTTGGCCGCGTACGCGTGGGAAACGTCACAGTCGCGATCCAGCCCAAGATCGCGCCGGAACTTCTGCTCCGGCTGTTTCGCTATGCCTACGGCCTGCGCCGCCTGCCACCGCTCGACCAGGCTTCGTTCGGTGCGGGGAACCTGTTCCACGAGCTCATCATTCGCCAGCTTTGCCGCGAGGTGATGGAGCTGACTCGGCGTGGAGTTCACCGTCGCTACGTTGGCAGGGAAGAGTCGCTGGCCTCCCCCCGTGGGAGGGTGTTGCTCGATCGCGTCTCGGCCGTATTGGTTCGTCCGGAGATTCCGTGTCGTCACTACGCGCGTGACCGCGATTGGCATGTGAACCGAGTCGTCGTCGCGGGGCTTGCGGAGGCGAGACGGCTTACGAACGACCCTTCGATGCGCGCCCAACTCAGGCGGCTGGGGGACGGCTTCCAGGGAGTCCGGCCGATTGACCTTCATCCGCAGGCGTTTGCTCGGGCGTGGGCGGCGCTCGATCGGATGTCCCGGATCTACAACCCCGTGCTCGACCTGATCCAGGTCATACACTCCGGCCGGGCCATTGCGTTGGAGACCAACGAGGCCGACCTCGTGCTCGACGGGTTCCTGTACGACATGAACCGCTTCTTTCAGGCGCTGCTGGGAAGGCTCCTTCGGGAGTCTCTGGGGGAGTGGGAAGTCAGGGAGGAGTGGTCGCTATCACAGTTCATGCGTTATGCGCCGGACGCGAACCCCCGCGGACGTTCCGCGCCCCGGCCACGTCCCGATTTCGCAGTTCGTAGGGTAGGGTCCCATTCACGTATGTTTCTCGACGCGAAGTACCGCGACCTTTGGACTCGCGACCTCCCGTCGTCGATGCTGTACCAGCTTGCGGTCTACGCACTTAGCCAGCAAGGCCAGCCGGCAGCTACCATCTTGTATCCGGCGATGGGCCCAGACGCGAAGGAAGCGAAGGTCGAGCTCCGGGATCCGGTGGCTGGCGGCACGCGCGCAACGGTGGTGTTGCGCCCTGTGGACCTCGTCGAGTTGGACCGAGTCGTCGAGCGAGAGGATCCCATCAGCCGAGATTCGCGCAGTGCATTTGCGAGCCGACTCGTCCTGGGCTGATCGCCGTACCGAGGACTTCAGCGAATCCGCGGTCGCTCTCGTTGCTCGCACAGAACGTCGAGTCTCTTCATCGTCACGCTTGCGGGCGCAACGCAGGACCCGCATCATCGGCCCAATGCCCATTCCCAGCTTCTTTGAGTTCATCAACCCGCTCTTGCATTTCCTTGCCCACCAATCGGACGAGGCACGAATCTCGGAAGTGTACGAGGCCGTTGCGGATACCGTCGGACTGACGCAAGAGGACCGGTTGCTTCTGCTGCCGAGCCAGTCCCAGTTGGTGTACAAGAACCGTATCGGGTGGGCGCATGACAGGCTGAAGCGGGCGGGCTACTCCACGAGTCCACGGCGAGGTTATTGGTTGCTCACGAACGCCGGGCGTGAGGCGGCGAAGCGCTGTCCCAACGGTTTCCCTCAGGACGAACTCGATCGGCTCGCCTATCCCCCACGTGACACGCAACTGCGAACTGAAGGGGCGATCGAGAATGGTTCGAGCCAAGTTGAGGAAGCCGGGATTCAAACCAAGCAGAGCCCGGACGAGCGCATCGACGACGCGCTGCGAGAGCTGCGGGACAGCGTCGGCCACGAGCTACTCGAGGTGATTCTTCGAAGCTCTCCCCGGTTCTTCGAAAACCTCGTCCTCGACCTGTTGCACACCATGGGATACGGCACGAGCCGTGCGGATCTACGACGCGTGGGGGGATCGGGTGACGGTGGGATCGATGGCGTGATCTCGCTCGACCGTCTTGGTTTGGAGAAGGTGTACGTGCAGGCAAAACGCTGGCAGAACCCCGTGGGGAGTCCGCAAATCCAGACCTTCATGGGTGCGCTTCAGCTCGTGGGGGCGGACAAGGGTGTGTTCATCACGACAGCAAGCTTCACGAAGGATGCAAGGGAAGCGGCTGTACGGGCCCGCGGCAGCGTCGTTCTCATCGACGGAACGCAGCTAGCCTCGCTGATGATCGAGCATGGGGTCGGCGTGACGCACAAGCCTCTGCGCATTCCGCACGTGGATAGTGACTACTTCGAGGAGGCGTGATCCAGCCCCGGCTCGATGGAATGCGACGACGCGTTCAGTCGACCAATCGCTCCGCTCCCCCAAACTCCAACAAGTAACCCCCCACCATCTCCACCTGCCACTTGTCCGGCAAGACCCGCTGGAACTTGCTCAGCCGGTACTCCGGCACCATCGACATCAACTTCCGTCGCGTCTGTGGGTCGGTCCAGAATCCCGGATCGGATAGCTCCCGAACCACCGACCGAACCGTCTCGAGTCGTACCCCGTCGCCCTGCACCCGGACCGAGAAGTTGTCGGGAACGACCTTCCACCCCTCCTTCCACTCGATGGCGTACTTCAGGGTCTGGTTGATCCGGCCTCCTGCGAACGTCCACCACGTGACGGCGTCACCGTCGTACTGCATCGGCTCGATGTCCCGGCGCAGGAGTTCTCCGAGATCGCCTCGCCACTGCACAAGGGCGGCCTTTGCGCCGCCATCCAAGAAGGGATAGTCGTCGTCGCTGGTGAGAACGGCCTTCATCTGCTGGCAGACCTCGTAGCCGAGGAACTGCGGGAGGTAGCCGCCCCAGCTCGGCTTGCCGCCACGGGGTGCGGACTTCACCCGGACGATGCGTTCCATGTGGTTGATCCCGAGCACCTGCCACGCGCGTCCGCCGAGAAGGAACGAGCTCATGTCCTCGACCAAGCGGTCGACGAAGCCTTGCTCCAAACTGCCGATGTCCCGCTTCGACTCGGTCTGCACCCGGTAGAGCACGGGGCTCGAGAACACGGCGTACAGCTCGAGGAAGTTCTTTTTGCCGAAGACCTTCTCGCCCACCTCGCCCATGCTCATCAGGCCCCCGGCCTCGAACAGGTACCGCTCCCGCTTCATGTGATCGATGAGCTCGAAGTACTCGTCGGAGGTGATGCCGCGGAAGTCCGGTACCCTCGAGAGCATCTGCCAGCACCGTTCTGCGCTGATGCCGCCGTGCTGCTGGGTCATGGCGAAGATCTGGTGCACCAGGACGGGCCAGGCCCGGGTCTCGTCCTTCACGTTCTCTACCCAGCCCTTCGCTGCGAGAAGCACGAGGGCGGTGTTTTGCACCACGTAGACCGGGTCGTCGCACAAGAAGGTCATGTTCGCGACGGTGCCTTCTCTTCTTCCGGTGCGGCCCATGCGCTGCAAGAACGACGACACGGTGCTTGGGG
>CAZAWR010000182.1:0-10401 GCA_964488865.1 uncultured Polyangiaceae bacterium
CCGCCCGTGCCGCCGTAGCCGCCCGAGCCGCCGTAGCCGCCCGAGCCGCCGTAGCCGCCCGAGCCGCCCGTGCCACCGTAGCCGCCCGTGCCGCCGTAGCTGGAGCCACCGGTCCCGCCATAACTACCCGATCCGCCAGACCCAGAAGACCCGCCCGTGGAGCCGCCGAAGCCTCCGAGCGTGGAGCCACCTTCTCCGCCTGTCTCGACGGGGATCGGTGCGCCAGCCGCCCCGCCCACCGCGGCGTCCCCGCCCTTGAAGTCGTCCCCGTCGCTCGTGCCGGCGTCGGTTCCCGTGCCTGGACCGAATATTCCGGTGTCCTCGACGGGCTGTGCACAAGACAGGAGCGCGCCAAGAGCAAGGACTGCGGTCAGACCTCCCCGAGAGGATCCCCATGTGTTCCGCATGGCGTTCTCTTACCACATCGGCGTAACAGGTCACGTGGCGATGATGGGGTGGAAGATTCCGTGGGGGCGAGATCTTCCGGCGTTACGGGCGGCCTGGTGGGGAGCGCTTGCGACTCGCGCCGTAGGGCACAGGGAATTCCCTGCTGAACAGGAGCTTCTGCGCGTTCGTGACGTACAGCTTTCGGAGCACTTCCAAGGGAAGTCCGACTGCGTTCACCTTCCAATTCCCCTGGCTGGGTGTGGGGTGATCGATCTGAGCCTCCCGTGTCTCGAAGTAGCGCCAGTGCCGTTCGAAGAACACCTGAGCATCGGCGACCGTGGGCTCCCGCTCGGACACGGAACCAAGCTGCATCGCTCCGGTCGGACCCGCAATGAAGTCCGACCCGAAGAGGATGCGGTCCTGGTGCTTGATGAACAACGAGCGGACCTTGTCGACCGGGTGTCGCCCGATCTCGGGAACGCGCGCAGACGTGTCCACGAAGACGTTGGGCGATGCGTCGAGCAACCGATCGACGTAGTCGATGTTTTCGGGGTAGTTCCCGAGGTGAATGAGGAGGAAGACGGTGTTGGGGTGCCGTCGGATCACGCGGTCCTGGGCAGCGATGAGCTCGGCGTGTCGCGGGTAGTCCTGGCCGTGGAAGCTCCAGTCCGGCGCGAGCTTGAGCTCGTCGTAGCGTTCGTTTTCGGGGGTGACGGGGTCGAAGAACGCGACGGGGTCTGCGATGTGCCAGGCCACGATCAAGCCGAGTTTCCCGCAGGCATCGAAGAGGGGGGCCAGCTTCGGTGAGTCGGCCGGGATCAGCTTCCCCTTGGTGTCGCGCACGGCCAGGCCGAGGGCTTTGAAGATCTTGATGCCAACCATGCCGTCGCGCTTCGCCTGTTCGAGCAGGGCGACCTGACGCTTGCCGAAGTCCGGCTCGTTGACATCGCGCCAGTCGATGTTGGAGAAGGCGCGCATGCGTTCACCGAGGGCGCGGGACATGGCGAGGGTTGCTTGGTACTTGGGAGACCCGACGAAGCCGGCGCTCTTGACGACGAACGGTCCGATCCCGGCGTGTTCGAAGACTTCGAGGGACCTGGTCAGCCCTTCCCTGGTCGGGACGATGTGCACGTGAGAGTCGATGATGGGCTCTCGCGGGTCCCACGTCCGCCAAGAAGTCGAGGGTTTGGCGGGTGAGCTCTCAGGCGTCGTGCTCGCAGAAGCGGTCGGGGCGACACTGGCTTCCGCCTGGTTCCCCGCGGGAGGGCTGCTACGACAAGCTCCCAGGGCGAAGGACAGGAGCAACCAGACGGTGAGCTTGCGGAACATGTTCGTCTTCGCAGGGGGGTGGGGATTCCGTGCCGGCTTCGCGCTATCCCCCGTAGACCTTGGGGACGAAGGTCTGGTCCTCGATCGGAGGGCGTACGTAGTCGAAGGACACTAGCCTCGGCGGCAGCTCGATCGGCTCAGGCGTCAGGTCTTCGTAAGGAATCTTGTGGAGCAGGTGCTGGATGCAGTTGAGCCGTGCGCTCCGTTTGACGTCGGCGTCCACCACGTACCACGGGGCCTGCTTGATGTCCGTGTACGAGAACATCTCGTCTTTGGCTTTCGAGTACTCGACCCAACGCATGCGGGACTCGAGGTCCATCGGGCTGAGCTTCCAGCGCTTGGTGGGGTCTCGGATCCGGTCGTGGAACCGTCGCTCCTGCTCTTCGTCACTGACGGAGAACCAATACTTGACGAGGATGATGCCGGAGCGGACGAGCATGCGCTCGAACTCGGGGCAGGATCGCATGAACTCGCGGTACTCGGCATCGGAGCAGAAACCCATGACGCGTTCGACGCCTGCGCGGTTGTACCATGATCGGTCGAACAGGACGATCTCGCCGGCGGCGGGGAGGTGAGCGACGTAGCGCTGGAAGTACCACTGGAACTTCTCGCGCTCGGTGGGGGTGCCGAGGGCAGCGATGCGGCAGACGCGGGGGTTGAGGCATTGGGCGATGCGGATGATGACGCCGCCCTTCCCCGCGGCGTCACGGCCTTCGAAGATGACGACCACACGCAAGCCTTGATGTCGGACCCATTCCTGGAGCTTGACGAGTTCGACCTGGAGCTTGGCGAGCTCGGACTCATAGAACTTTCGCTTCGGCTTCAGCTTCTTCTTCAGCTTGTCTTTCTTGCCTTCGGGCTCGGCGGAGGGGGGGAAATCCTCCTGAACGTAGCTGGGGTCTTCGCGGACCTGTGCCTTCTTGCGCTCCTTCGGCTTCGCCATCCTGGTGCCCTCATGGTGTTCGCGGGGGTGCGAGACCTGCAATCAGAACACTGCGAGGGCTGAGGAAGCAAGACGTTCCGGGGAGCGTCAGGGAGGCGAAGGTCAGTAGGGGTCGATCTTGTAGGTCTTGGGCTGAACCGGGGGCGTGTCTGGCTTGGCGGCTGGGCCCCCCCCGGCGTGGATGAGGCGTACTTCGACCGATTCAGCACCTGGTGTCACCTTCTCGGTCGCAAGAACGAAGCCCCGTTTGGTGAAGTGAAGGACGGCGGTTCCGTCGGGCAGTTCTTCGCGTGCCACGTCACAGGGGGTGGCTTCGCACAGGCGAGTGCCCTTGTCATGGCCGAGGCGGACGAGGGCCCCGTCGGGGACAGTGACCACGCGCAGGGGGCGCGCGGGGGCGGAGGCCTCGGACGCGACGGGAGCGGGCGCAGAGGCTGGTGCGACAGGCGTGACGGTCGACGCTTCGGCCACGGGGACAGCGGACGCAGGCAGGGTGGCAGATGCTGGCCGGTCGGGAGGGCTGGGGGAGAGCGAAAGAAAAGCGGCAGCTGCTGCGCCGACGGCCACGATCGCGACCGTGCCGCCGAGCAGGACGCGACGCTGTCGTGCTTTCTTTTCGATCTGGATGGCAGAGGACACGGCGGCCGGGGTGAGGCCGTCGCTGCCGGTCTGTCCCATGAGGACGTGGGGGTCGGAGGTGCTCGAGCCGGGGAATCGTTGAAGGCCCGAGGAGTTGAAGGTCGGGAGCGAGCCGGAGACGTCCGAGATCGTGGCAGTGGCGGCCGCGCCTCGGAATCCCTTGAGGGCGAGGAGCAATTCGTCCGTGGAGCCGAAGCGGTCGGCAGGGGACTTGGCGATGCAACGATAGATGACCTGCTCCATGTGCGGCGAGATGTTGCAGGACGGGTAGGCTTCCAGCAGGGTCGGTGCCTGCTCATTGAGATGTGCGATCAGGGTCTGCACGGAGCTCTTCCGGTCAAAGGGCGGCTTGCCTGTCACGATCTCGAACAGGACGATACCGACGGCGTAGATGTCGGTGCGCGCATCGACGACCTGCCCCTGGATCTGTTCGGGGGACATGTACTTGGGGGAGCCCATGAACATGCCGGCCTTGGTGAGGCCGTCATCTTGCAGGTTGATGTTCTTCACCAGCCCGAAGTCCATGACCTTGACGAAGTCGGGTTCGTCGTGTTTCTGGGTCAGGAAGATGTTGCTGGGCTTGATGTCACGGTGGACGACGCCGAGGGAATGGGCCTCGCGGAGGGCGCGGCAAATCTGGCGGGCGACGTGGGTGGCCCGATCCTCGTCCATGGGGCCTTCGGTGCGGAGGGTTTGCGCGAGGGTTTTGCCTTCGAGCAACTCCATGGCCATGAAGTAGATGTCGTCCTTCGTATGGCCGTAGTCGTAGAGGGTGACGTTGTTGGGGTGCGTGAGCTTCGAGGCGATGCTTGCTTCGAGAAAGAAGCGCTTGTTGAACTCGTCGGGGGTGGTTTCTTCGTACCTCGGCTGAAGGATCTTGATGGCGCAGATGCGACCGAGGGGGGCCTGCTCTGCCTTGTACACGGCGCCCAAGCCGCCTCGAGCGATGAGGTTGATGACGCGGAATCGCTGGTTGAAGACACGACCGACGTACGGGTCTACCGGTTCGGGATCGGTCGTCGATGTGACGTTGTCATCTGCTTCCGTCACGGAAGGCTCCTTCGTGAAATGCGAGGTCTGAACAAAACTTTTCAAACTCAGTGTGCCGGATCCTGAGGCAAGGGTCAACGTCGTAGCCCTGCGGAAGTTTGTGTGAAAGCGAAGAGCGGAGAGCGAAACGCTGGCTCCAATTTCGGTCGGCGGAAGGGACTGGATCGTGAAGCTCAGGAGATTCGTTATGTGACGAAATCGGAACTCTGCGGCTGATGCTGAAGTCGACCAGGGCCCCTGGGAGCCATCTCGGCACACTTGGCCCTGGCACCGGGGGCAGGACCCCCGTCTTGATCCGAGGGGGGACTCGGGTAAGCTTGCGGCCGCATTCCCTAGGGTGGCCGCGCTGCCTCGCATTTCTGGCGGGGTCTCCGATGCGGCGCCCCGCGGACCGGCATCCAAACCGCATCCAACGTGGTTTCCGCGCAAGCAAGGAGTCATCTCATCGTGGCTGAACGCAAATCGTTGACCGGTGCAGCGCTCGGCGCACTGTCCAACGCTTCCTACGTCGACGAGCTCTACGAGCAGTACCGACGTGACCCGTCCAGTGTGGGTCCGGAGTGGCAGACGTTCTTCCAGGGGTTCGACTTGGCGTCGTGTCCCCGGACGTGTGTGGCGGCGACGCAAGCGCGCGGTCAGTCGAAGGTGGCGAGTCTCATCTACGCCTACCGCAACCAGGGACACCTCGTCGCCAAGCTCGACCCGCTGGGCAACAACGCGGCCTCCCATCCCGCCCTGGCGCTCGAGTCCTTTGGTCTGACCGAGGAAGACTTGCCGAAGGTGTTCGACACGGGCCATCTGGGGGGACCGCAGCGGGCCACCCTGTTCGACATCCTCGCCATCCTCCGGGAGACCTACTGCGGGTCGGTCGGCGTCGAGTACCTGCACATCCAGGACATGGCCGTTCGTAGGTGGCTTCAAGCGCAAATGGAGCCGCGACGCAACCAGCCGCAGCTCTCCGTCGATGCCAAGCGCGAGATCCTCGAGAACCTCGTGGATGCGGAGCTGTTCGAAACCTTCATCCAGTCACGTTACCCGGGCCAGAAGCGCTTCTCGCTCGAGGGCGCCGAGTCCCTCATCCCCGCCGTGCACGCCATCGTCGAGCTCGCGCCGGACCTCGACGTCGAAGACCTCGTGATGGGCATGGCTCATCGCGGTCGCCTCAACGTCCTAGCCAACATCCTGGACAAGTCCTACGCCCAGATCTTCTCCGAGTTCGAAGACAACTTCCTGCCCGATAGCGTGGGCGGTGACGGCGACGTCAAGTATCACCGCGGGTTCAGCTCCACCCACGTCAACCACGCCGGCAAGCCGCTGTACATCAGCTTGACCTCGAACCCCAGCCACCTCGAGGCCGTGAACCCCATCGTCCTGGGACGTGCACGGGCGAAGCAGCGCCGTCTCGGGGACACCGTCGAGAGACGAAGGGTCCTGCCGCTGCTGATTCACGGGGATGCGGCCTTCGCCGGCCAGGGCCTGGTCGCCGAGACCCTCAACTTGTCAGCCCTTCCCGGCTACACCACCGGTGGGACCATCCACCTCGTCGTCAACAACCAGATCGGCTTCACCACAGGGCCCGCCGAAGCGCGTTCCACGATGTACTCCACGGACGTCGCCAAGATGACCGAGGCCCCCATTTTTCACGTCAACGGTGACGATCCCGCCGCGGTGGTCTACATGGCGGAGCTTGCCCTGCGCTTCCGGCAGGAGTTCCACCGCGACGTCGTGATCGACATGGTCTGTTACCGTCGCCACGGCCACAACGAGGGGGACGAGCCGGCGTTCACGCAGCCTGTCCTGTACCGGAAGATCAAGGACCGGCCCTCCGTGCGTAGGCTCTACCAGCAGCGGATCATCGAGGAAGGGGCCCTCGAGGCCCAAGCGGGAGAGGAGATTGCGGAGCGGCTCAAGGCCAGGCTTCAGGCGGCGTTCGAGGACGTGAAGCGCCAGGCCGTGGTGTCGGGCCAACTCGCCTTCCAAGACGCCTGGGTAGGGCTCGACAACCCTTACTCGCACGGGCCGGCCAAGACGGGTGTGCCCCACACGATGTTGGTGGACGTGGCGCGCGCGTTGACCACCGTGCCGGATGGCTTCGCGCTCAACCCGAAGGTCGAGCGAAAGCTGCCGGAAACGCGGGGGGCCATCGAGGAACATCGTCTGGTGGACTGGGCAGCGGCGGAGCTTCTGGCGTTCGGCTCGCTGTTGCACGAGGGCACTCCCGTGCGGCTCAGCGGGCAAGACAGCGCCCGGGGCACGTTCTCCCATCGACATTCCGTCTGGCAGGACATGAACACCCAGGAGCCGTACATCCCTCTTCGCCACATCCGCGACGGGCAGGCACGGTTCTGCGTGTACAACAGCCTGCTGTCCGAGGCTGCGGTGCTCGGATTCGACTACGGCTACTCGCTCGACGAGCCGCACATGCTCGTGATCTGGGAAGCGCAGTTCGGAGACTTCTCCAATGGCGCGCAGGTGATCATCGACCAGTTCATCGTCAGCTCCCTTTCGAAGTGGAAGCGCGCGTCCGGGTTGGTCTTGCTCCTGCCCCACGGCTACGAGGGCCAGGGCCCCGAACACTCCAGCGCCTACCTCGAGCGCTACCTCGCGGCCTGCGCCGAGGACAACATCCAGGTCTGCAACTTCACGACCCCTGCCCAGTACTTTCATGCCCTGCGCCGCCAGGTCCGGCGGGACTTCCGTCGCCCTCTCATCGTGATGTCGCCCAAGAGCCTGCTGCGCAACCCGCAGGCCGTCTCCCCCGTAGACGAGCTTGTGAATGGCCACTTCCACGAGGTGCTGGACGATCCGGATCCTCCCGCCAAGCCGCGTCGCCTGGTCCTTTGCAGCGGCAAGATCTACTACGACCTCGCGAATCGTCGGAAGCGCGATGGGATTGAGGACACGGCCATCGTGCGGGTGGAGCAGTTCTATCCGTGTGCGGATGATGTGTGGAAGGGAATTGCGCAGCGGTACGGCGAGGTCGAGGAGGTGGTGTGGGCGCAGGAGGAGCCGCAGAACCGGGGCGGGTGGGCCTTCGTGGCGCTGCGTCTCCGGCGATTCTTCCCGCGACACGAGATCCGGTATGCGGGCAGGGATGCCTCGGCGAGTCCTGCTGTCGGGTCGCTTCGTCGGCATCAGATCGAACAAGAACAGGTCGTCCGTGATGCCTTGGGCCTCACGGGATAGCGCGCGATGCGCGGGCTGAGCGCTGGGATCCAGGAGTCGAGAGCACGATGAACATCCAGGTACAAGTTCCCCAGGTAGGCGAGTCCATCACCGAGGGCGTTCTGGTCGAGTGGTCCAAGCAGGACGGTGACAGGGTGGCCACGGACGACCCCCTTTTCACCCTCGAGACGGACAAGGTGACGATGACGGTCAACGCGGAGCACACGGGCAAGCTCAAGATTCTCGTGCCCGCGGGGCAGACGGTGAAGATCGGCCAGGTGGTGGCCGAGGTCGACACGGACGCAGCGGAAGAGAAACCAGAGGCGGTTCCACAAACGTCGGGCCCGGCCTTTCACCCGATCGCGGGAGCGCCCCAGGCCCGGGAGAAGCTTGCTCACGCGGACTTGCAGGAGCTCGCACCCTCGGTGCGACGACTCGTGCAAGAGCACGACGTGGACCCGAGTGCGGTCGAAGGGACCGGGCGTGACGGGCGGGTGACGAAGGGGGACGTGCTGGCGCACGTGGCGAAGGCAGAGGCGCCGGGGCCCAAGCAGGAAGTGCCGGTGAAGCCTGCGGCTCCGGTGGCCCCGGTGGCTCCGGTGGCTCCGGTGGCTCCGGTGGCTCCGGTGGCTCCGTTGGCTCCCGCGACGCCGAAGCGGCTCGAGGTCGTGCGGACGACCGAGGACGTGCAAGCGCGCCAGACGCGCACGCCCATGACGCCCTTGCGCCAGCGCATTGCGGAGCGGCTCGTGCAGGCCAAGAACGAGACGGCGCTGTTGACGACGTTCAACGAAGCGGACATGAGCCAGGTCATGGCCCTTCGTGCGCGTTACAAGGACGCGTTCCAGCAGAAGCACGGGGTGGCGCTGGGGTTCATGTCCTTCTTCGTGAAGGCGGTGGTGGATGCGTTGCAGGCGGTTCCGCAGGTCAACGCGCAGATCCAGGGCGACGAGGTCGTGCAGAACCACTTCTACGACATTGGCGTGGCGGTGGGTACGGAGCGTGGCCTCGTGGTTCCGGTGGTGAGGGACTGCGATCAGCTTTCGTTCGCTGGGGTGGAGAAAGCGATCGCGGCGCTGGCGAAGAAGGTGAAGGACAAGACGATCACGCTGCCTGAGCTGTCCGGGGGCGTGTTCACCATCTCCAACGGCGGCATCTACGGGAGCCTTCTGTCCACGCCCATCCTCAACCCGCCCCAGAGCGGCATCCTGGGGATGCACGCGATCAAGAAGCGCCCCATCGCCGTGGGCGACGATGTCGTGGTGCGACCCATGATGTACCTGGCGATGTCCTACGACCACCGGCTCGTGGACGGACGCGAGGCGGTGACCTTCCTCAAGCGCATCGTGGACTGCATCGAGCACCCCGAGCGCCTCTTGCTGGAGATCTGACGACATGGAAGCATTCGATCTGGTAGTGCTCGGGGCGGGACCTGGCGGCTACGTGTGCGCCATTCGCGCGGCGCAGCTTGGCCTGAGGACGGCGATCGTCGAGAAGGAGCCCTCGCTGGGCGGCACCTGCCTGAACGTGGGCTGCATCCCGTCGAAGGCGCTGCTCGAGTCCTCCGAGCTCGTGCACGTGGCACAGTCGGGGCTGGCCGGCCACGGGATCACCGTGAGCGACGTCGTCTTCGATCTTTCGAAGATGATGGATCGCAAGCGCGGCATCGTGAAACAGCTCACGGATGGCATTGGCATGCTCATGAAGAAGAACAAAATCGAGGTTCTTCGGGGGCGAGGTGTGCTGCGAGGCTCGGGCAAGGTCAGCGTCGAGGGGGCGGACGGGACGCGAGAGGTCGAGGCCAAGGCGGTGTGCCTGGCGATGGGCAGCGTCCCCGTCGAGCTGCCGTTCATGAAGTTCGACGGTGTCCATGTGGTGTCGAGTACGGAGGCGCTGTCTTTCGAGACGGTCCCGAAGCGGATGGTCGTGGTGGGCGCGGGCGCCGTGGGGTTGGAGTTGGGCAGCGTCTGGTCCCGTCTCGGGTCCAAGGTGACGGTGCTCGAGATGTTGCCGTCGATCACGCCCTTTGCGGACGCGCAGGCGGCGAAGACGCTCAAGAAGTCCCTCGAGGGCCAGGGGCTCGAGATCCGCCTGGAGACGAAGGTGACGGGGGCGAAGGTCGAGGGCGACCAGGTGCACGTGTCGTTCGACACCAAGGACGGCAAGTCGGAGACGATCGTGTGCGACCGTGTGCTGGTCTCGGTGGGGCGCAAGCCGTGTGTGGACACGGCGGGGCTGGCGGAGGCGGGGGTCGTGATCGAGCGCGGGCGCGTGGCGATCGACGACGGCTTCTGCACAAACCTTCCTGGGGTGTATGCGATCGGCGATCTGGTGCGTGGGCCGATGCTGGCGCACAAGGCGTCGGAGGAGGGGGTGGCGGTGGCGGAGATCGTGGCGGGCAAGCCGGGCCACGTGAACTACGAGACCATCCCGAACGTGGTGTACACGCACCCGGAGCTTGCGCAGGTGGGGTTGACGGAGGAGGAGGCCAAGCAGCGAGGCATTGCCTTCAAGGTGGGCAAGTACTTCTACAAGGCGAATGGGCGGGCCAAGAGCCTTGGAGCGGAGGAAGGGTTCGTGAAGATCCTCGCCGAGGAGAAGACGGACCGGGTGATCGGTGCGCACATCGTGGGGGCGCGAGCTTCGGAGCTGATCGGTGAGCTGGTGCTCGGCATGGAGTTTCGAGCGGCGGCCGAGGATGTCGCGAGGACTTCGCATGCGCATCCCACGCTGGGCGAGATCATCAAGGAAGCTGCTCTCGCGGTGGATCGGATGGCGATTCACGGGTGAGGGCTTCGCTTCGATCCTGTCCGCGGGCTCAGAGCCCACGGCAAAAACTGGGGAAGCCCGCCGGGGCGGGCTTCGCACGGTACGCCGCATTGAACTGC
>CAZAWR010000183.1:0-10295 GCA_964488865.1 uncultured Polyangiaceae bacterium
TTCCGGCATGCCGGCTACACGCTCCCATGATCCATGCTTCTGAAAACGGCTCTAATGTGTCCGTTTTGGCCCCGCCGCAAGCCGCTGCATGGCACCCACGCTCGTGGGCGATGGATGTCCATTCCGTCCGCGAAGGTCAGTGGTGGAAGGGGTGCGCCTCGGCGCCCAGCACAGCCTGCTTATCGAGCAGTCGCCATTGCCACGCTACCGGCGACCCTCCGGCCCGTCGAATCGCAACGACGTGAACATTGCGTTGCAGTCATCCCGGACGGACTTGGCCGCATCCTCCGAAGTCCCGCACGAGAGCACGAGTCCCAAGTCTCCCTTGGCGAGGTAGACCTGTTCCACACGCACGGAGGGAGAAGAACGCTCCTTGAAGAAGTCGAACTCCAGCCCCTTGCGACCGCCGATCGGAACGTCTCGTCGGTCCAACAAGCGAAATGACCCCTGGGCGGCCTCGTCCGAAAGATACGAGTGGGCCAGTTCGAGCTCCTTGCCAGGTGAGCCGTCGACCCGAGCGGCCAAGACCGACACCGAAATGGATTCGTTAGGAGGGTCGTTCGATACCACCAGTGCGACCATGGGCGACGCGTGCTCCTGATCCCGCCAGCCAACCGGGACCTGAAGGGACCAGGTTTGGCGTTCGTCGGCGATCCTCCGAACACCCGGTTTCACCGCCATCGCACTCTCGCCAGCACGAATCGACCCGAGAATCTCGTCACACGTTTCCTTGGCACGTAAGTAGCGCTCGGAAGCCGAGCTGCACACAACCGCAAGCACCTGACCGGATACGGCGATTACGCGTCCAATCCCCAGCAACGTGCTCTCCTGGGGCACTGTGACGAATTCCACGACCGTGCCCGCGACGGAATCAATCTCCAACGCACGCCGAGCCGCCTCGCGAGCGCCGTGCGAGGTGACCCCCCGGATGGACGCTTGTATGAAGTCGGCAACTCCGCTCTTCAGCTCAACCGTGTGCACGGTGAATTTGCCCGTGCCTGGCCCTGCGGAAACGAGCTGCGCTTCGAACGGAGGCTCCGTCGCTTCTTCAATCCACCCGCCCGGTACCGCGATCGTCCAGCCGTCGCCTGCGACAACACGAGCGTCCGACGCACGCGCCGAGCGGACCTTGAGCTCCACCGGTTGGTTTGAGACGGAATTTTCAGGCTGTGGTTGCGGTGGCTCGGGATTCGCGGCGCATCCTGCGAGCGATCCCAAACATACCAAGGACCAAAACCAGCTTCGACTGAGGTAGCGACTACAATGCATCAGTCTGTAGCCTACCGTTCAGGACGTTGCGCGCCATCGTCTTGGACACATTTTCACAATTAGGTGGGACCCCAGCGCACTCGACAGCAAGCGCACCTTCACCAACCCCGCCACAACGCGAACCGCTATTGACCAGCCATCGGGAAGCACCTGTTCGCGGGCAAAGCCTACAGCAGCTGCGATCGCGAGGAGCGCCATGCCCGCAAGGAGCCGCTCCTGCCGCTCGAGGAAAGATGGTGCAACCGCTTGATACCGGGTTAAGTTATTATTCCAGTCATCGGCCGTCAGCGGCGCTCCCGGTCGTCGTGTTGCGCGGTCTCCTCGGACCCGCGTTCGCGTGCTTTCCTTGCGATATCGCCCGTCGGCAGCGAGGAACGGTCAATGTCGACGGGACATTCCAGCCCGGGTCACTCTGCAAGGCGAAGCTTCCCTGATGGGCCGGCGCAGACGCGGGAGCCAGGACTGCCCTGCGGCCGACTGCAACGCTGCGTGTCGATCCCTGCGGGCAGGTTCGACCTCAATGATTGCTATTAGCGAGTTGAAGAACCTGGCTGTCGTAGGCTCCCCCCGTATAGGTGCTCACGATCTTCATCGTCCGCGGGTTCACGATGATCTTGTAGGGGTAGGCCGTGGCGGCCGGACTCTTCAACAAGAAGCTCGGGTCCGCGGCTACCCAGACACTCTGCAATTGGTAGTAGTCCTTCCATGACTGAGCGGTGCTCGTCGTGGCAGCCTGGGCGCTCGAATTCTCCACGAGAAGCTGCAACACCTTGACACCTGCCGGTCCCCAACTCGAGGCGATATGCTGTTCCATACCCGACGTCTCGTTGCGACACGCGGAGCACCAAGCCGTGGAATCAACGATCAGCAGAGCGTGGATTCCGCGAGAACCGTCGCAGTCGAAGAAGTCCTTCGGGGTTATGGTGCTGACCTGGTTGCTCCCTGGCAGGTAGCCCTGCCAAGAATGAGTTGGGGAAAGAATGGTGCCTTTCGACACGCCGTAAGGCCCGGAAGGATACACGCACCCAGTCCCCGAACCTCCAGACCCTCCGCTGCCGCCGGATCCACCACTGCCACCGGATCCACCAGATCCACCACTGCCACCGGACCCGCAACCCGACACCTCGAAGTTCAACCGGTAAGGCGTTGGGTTGTTCGAAGAGGACCTCACTTCCAGACGGAACAGACCAGGATTGCTGGTCACCCCCTTGACCAACGTCGGGGTCTGACTCGGCACGGATACCTGGCTTCCACCCTTAACCGACCACATGGCAAGGACCGCGTCTCCACCCTCGACCTCGATGCGATAGTTCTCCCCTGCCTCGCAGGCTGCCCAGCAGTACCAGTCCCGATCTCCGGACGCGGAGATGGCTCCGCACACAGGGGCATCGATCGTTTGGCACTGGGCGGCGCCGTCGTTGGGCTCGATCTCGTCGGTTCCCACGCAGGACCATCCTCCGGTGCCACCCGTGCCCCCACCCGAGCTGCCCCCGGTGCCACCGGAACCTGCGGTGCCACCCGAGCCTCCGGTGCCACCCGAGCCTCCGGTGCCACCCGAGCCTCCGATGCCACCCGTGCCACCCGTGCCACCCGTGCCGCCTCCAGGATCGCCAAAGGGCCCCGTGTTCGTCAGTCGATATCCCTGCGTGGTCCCCGTCGGAGACCAGACGACGATGAAGTATTCTCCAGCTCCGTTGGACGTGTTTCTGACTCGAGCAGGCGTCTGGTTCTCGAGCCTGTAGAACCGGCCCTTGACCTTCTTCCACATCTTGACTTGGGCGTCCGGCGCCTCGACGCGAACATCGTAGGGAACACCGGAAGACCCCGTGGACCACACGTACCAGTCTTCGTCGTCGGCGCGGTCGATGTGTCCGCACATGGCCGCTTTGGTTGGCTGAGGTGAGAGGTAGTCATCGTTCGGTTCCAGCTCGCTGTTGCCGAGACAGGGCGCGCCCCCGCCACTGCCGCCACTGCCGCCACTACCAGGATCCGTATTCCCAGGCCCCCCGTGGGCGTCAATCTGCTGCGTTATCCAATCATGGGCAAGATCCGCGCGCGCCAACACGGCGTCATCCATGATCGCGGAGTTGACGGCGACGATCGTGTGGGGAGAGACGCCTGCAAGGAAGCTGGCGCCGCCCAGATCGCCAGTTTGCAACAGGTTGTCCGCAAAGTAGGTATTGGGGTAGCCCTTGGCCGCGCCGTCCTTGAGCTCGACTGCCTTGCTCATGTAAAGGCACTGGTCGGGATGGGAGTCTTCGAGAGGTCCTCGACGCCCCACGTTCACGACCATGGTTCCCGGCTTCGCCTTCTCCGGGGACACGACGGGGAACCGGGGCAGCTCGACTCGGCTGTCGAGAAGGACCAGACCGACGTCGAGAGCCGAGGAATCCTTGTATCCGAGGCTTGCGGAGAAGACCACGGTCCTGCCAGATATCCACTGGGACTTGCTGTAGGCCGGAACCTTCACTTGCACGGTTGGCGTGTGGTGCACACACATGGCAGCGGTGAGCACGACCTTTGGCGCAATGACCGTCCCTGAGCAACCGTTCCCCACGAGGGCCGCCTCCCGATAGGTGCCTGTCGCCCTTTCACCATCCAGGATGGGGTATTCGGAAGCCTCTCCTGCGGCCTCGTCGCCCGACACCCATCGATCGAGGTCGCTTGGCGCGGCTGGCGAGCACGCCGACGGTCCTCCCGGCAACCCGAAGCCCAGGCCAATCCACCATGGAAACCGGAAGCAACAAGAGCGGGAAGACATGAACCGGTTCTCCTTGTCAAGAACAGTTGAGTTTGGGGCGAATCGCGCAAAGCCGATCAGAGGGATCGGAGCTTCGCAGAGCCGATCCAAACCAGATAGCAAGGCCCGTACCCACGCTCCTGTCGTGATCGAACCGCACGAAAACAAGCACCAAACGACAAGCCCCGGGGCCATGATTCTTGCGCAATCTGCGCATGTTGCGCAGAGGATGGACCAATTCGCACCCGCGGCTCCCCGCATGGTACGGAGGAGCCAGTCCGGTTGAGTCGCAAGCAGATCGAGCCCGAGCCCGAATCAGACCTAACTGCCTTGCAGATCGCGCGATACACCGCCGCTATCACGGGTGTTTCCACAGCGACGGTCACGGCAAGGGCGGTGAGGACGGCGAGAATCACTTTCGATTCCGCCGGCGCCACACCAACGTCAAGAAGCCGGCGAGCACGAACGCGGCGTCGAGACCGAGCACCACGTGTGTCGTACGGCCTCGCATGGCACACACCAAGCCGTCATCGTCTCCCAATGGGCAGACATCGTTGTCGTCTCCCCACGATTGGACACATCTCAAAGCCCGCTCCGCGGGCTCTCGTGTGGAGCCAACCCCAATGACCGGGCGCGAGTTACGCACTTGCGGGGGCCCTCGCGCTGTCCGTGGTGACGGCGACGGGTGCTCACTGCGGAACGACCACGCCGCCCCCAAGCCCGCCAACCATCTCCACCGTATCGGCCTTTGCGCGAATGAGCGAACTCATCCGAACCTCGACGCGCTTCACCAACATGATGTCGTGGCTGTCGGGGTTGGACCGTGACCACGCAACGAAGGGCCCGGTCCCGTCGAACACACAACGGGAGCCCGCAGGGCTTTGGGCTCAGGTCACGAGGTCCAACTAGCCGTCGGTTTCAACCGGCGGCGTCGGGCTGCGCCGAGGTCACGCTAGCTCCAAATCGAACTCCGGCAGGCCGACCGTGACGATGCCCAGGTGCCCGTCCACCGTCACCAAGTCTCCGTCGCGGAGCTGCTCCACCGCGCGGGGGATCCCGTTGACGCAGGGGATCCCCAGTTCACGCGCGATGATGGCCCCATGGATCAGCATGCCGCCGCGCCGCTCCACGACGGCGGCCGCCAGCGGCACCAAGTGGGTCATCATCGGCTGAATCGCATCGCACACCAGCACGTTGCCAGCCCGGAACCTCCCGATATCGTTTCCGGCCGTGATGCGGCAGACCCTGCCGCTCGCCAAGCCTGGCGAGGCCGGCTGACCGACGAGCTGTCGGGGGGTGTCCTGGGGAAAGATCTCGACCCTGGCGTCCTCGGGGGTTGCGGCAGGCAAGTCGAGCACGGCATCTGGATCGGCGAGTGCCTTGGCGAGAGCGAGCACCATGTCATCGGTGCGTCGCGGCTCCTGCCGAAGCCGGCCGGCCGCTCGCAGCCGATCAAGTGCGATGGCGACGGCGCGATTCAGCTGACTCTCCACGCGGCTCAGTAACAGGTTGTCGTCGTCGCGGAGCTGCCAGCTTACTCTCCCGATCCGCATCACCTCGGCCGCCTCGTCGCGGCGTGCAGGGCCGACGGCGTCAAACAACCGCTCCTCCAGCTTGGAACAGACTACGTCCTGGTGGAGCGCCGCGGACCCGGCGTCGCGGGGGGCGACGTCCGCCAGCTCCAACAGCGTGTGCAGCAGCAGATCCGGGCGATCCAGCAGACGCTGGGTACCGTACATGACGTCCATGAACTCTGCCGCCAGCGCATCGAACGCGTGAAGAAACCCCGAACCGCCCGGAAGCTCGTGCAGCGGCTCCAGCATCTCGCGCCACATCGTCGCGTCGGCACCGGTCAGGGCAACCCGGGCGTCCGACACGGCCTGGTTGAGCCTTGCGTTCCCTCGCAGCCTCTCCGCGAGACTTGCCATGGCCTGGTTGCGCTGAACGGCAAGCATGTCCCCCGACTTCAGCAGCCCGACAAACTCGTACGGATCGTCCGGACGCACCGCATCGGCGTAGTACCGGCCGAGTTGCCGGACCCCATGGGCCAGAGGAATGAACTCGTCCCAGTAGATCTCCTTCCACCGTCGTAGTGATTCGGCCCGCTCGAGCAAGGACGCTGCGAGTTCGGTATCGGCGCATGCGGCGAGATCGTGGGACGCCAGACGCGCGCCTTCCGATTCGAGTGCGGGGATCAGTTCGCCAGCGACGCGGTCCGCGAGCGCAGCAAGACGCCGCAGATTCGGCCGCAGCGTCAAGTACCAGCCTCGCTCGTCGTCAGCCGCAGGCTGCGACATCGTGATGGGCCTCGCCTGAAGCACTACGGTGTCCGGCGATCGACCGGTCCATTCGACGTCGGGCGGCCACGCAAACAGCGTCTCGATTCGGCTGAGCACGTTGAGCAGGTGTGCCAGATCCAGCGCGCGGAGAAGCGGGCTGCTGCCGTCCGATCCGCGGTGCCCCGGCCGCCACTCGATCAACGCCCCCGAGGTTCGCTCCAGAGTCCAGCGATCCGGGTCTACCGAACCATCCACTAGCAGCGCGCACGGGCCTGGAACAGCTTCAATCACGGCGCGGTCGGCTTCCGGACTGCGCGGATCGCGGTTGAACGCCACACCTGAACACTCCGCCAGTTCGACAGCCTGGACAAGTACTGCCATCCGACTCCGGTGCGGATCGAGCGACAGCTCGCGTCGATAGAGCAGCGCAGCATCCGACCACAGCGAGGCCCAAACCGCCCGCACGGCATAGAGAACAGCGCGATCTCCCTTGACACCGACGATGGACTCATGGAGTCCGGCAAAGGACAACTGCTGCGAGTCCTCCCCGGGCGCCGACGAGCGAACGGCCACGGCGCCATCGCCGATGTGGTCCGCCAGGGCTCTGCGGATCTGCCCTGCGACGGCATCCGGAATCCCGGCTCGCAGAAAGGCGGATCGGATTCGTAGCGCAGCGTCCCACAGTTCCTCCCACCGCATGGCGCCTAGAGGCTTGCGACCCAACTCCATGGCAATGCGCCCGCTCAGGTCCGTCTCCAGGACGAACTGTTCGTACGCACTCGTCGTGATGCAAAACCCCCGGGGAACCCTGAATCCCGCCTGGATGAGCGAGCCGAGCCTGGCCGCTTTACCACCAACCAACCCCTCTCCCGCAGCGGCTGCTCCGACCAGAGGGACTATGCACGACTCTTCGGAACCCATTGCCGGACCTCCTGAAAACGCGTGACGTGAAGGTACCGCACGATGTCGATGCGAAAGAGACCACAGGAGGCGGGGCGGACGAACGCGTCGAGGTAGGGGTGCCGGTCGGTGAGCAGGCGGGACCACGGCTCGAACTCCGGACCGGGTGCCACTTCATGCGCGTGTCCGGTCACTGTCACGGCTTCGACATCCATGAGCCGGTCAGGAAGCGCCGAGCGGTTGTCCACGACGAGCGCCACGTGGGCGCATTCGGAGAGCAGGCGGTACTTCCTGGTCGCCTTCTGCGTCGCGAAGACCGCTGCATCGAGCTCAGGAGTCATGGCGTACGCCACCAGCGACCCATAGGGTTGTCCCTGGCCCTGCGTGCACAACACACAGTACATCTGGCTGTCGAGGAGTCGCCTGATGGTCCTGTCGAAGTTCTCGCCCGGACCACGATCCGGGGCAGCATCGCCCGCTATTTCGTCCGGAACGCGCATGTCTCTCTCCTCGCTGCCTACGCGCGTCGTTTGCGGATTTGTAAGTGCCACCCGAGTTCCGCCTTCACGCGCCATCTTCTCACCTACACTTCGGCTCATCGAAGTCAGATCCTACACCAAGAGCGGGCCTTCGTGCACACCCGCCTTGCCCAGGGAAACGCCGCGCACCTCGTCTCGGGATCTCGTCCGGGTGCCCCATGGTCGATCTACGGTCAAACCCGCGTGAGGGATCCCACGCGGAAGCGTCTACTTGCCCGCGTACTTGGAAAGGTAGTCGACCACGCCAGCCGCGGTGGGCGTCATGGCCGGCTTTCCCTTCTCCCAGTTCGCCGGGCACACCTCCCCGTGCTCTTCGTGAAAGCGCAGCGCGTCGAGCATGCGCAGAGCCTCGCCCACGCTTCGACAATGGCATTGCTGCCCCAGGGAATTACTCCCCTGGAACTCCCACGGTGAACCTGTTCACCGAGTCGTGAACGCCGCCAAGACCTTGGCTCCAATTCCCGCCTCCGCCTTCCGGGATCGACCTTTTAGAAGAAGGGTGCTGCATGGATCCCCGTCCGCGTCGACACGCGAATCGACCTTGTGAAGCATCGCGACCACCTGCTCCTCGAGGTGAGCCACCAGTTGGTCGGTAGTCCCGTTTCCAGGGTCGACGGCCTCGCCGAAACACATGGCAATCGCCGGAGAGGGAGCGTTTCGCCAAGGGTAGGAGAGCGCCACGGGAATCACGACCGCGCCGGCCCTTCGAGACTGACGAGCGATCCACCCCAAACCAGGCTTGAAACCAAGGGGTCGCAGGTGAGCCGCCCGCTGACGGCCTTGCGGGAATACCCACAACGCCCTTTCCGGTCCGCGAAGAAGTGTTGCAGCCCGACGAAGTTGGCTCAGGCCTCTCTTGCCACCCGCAACGTTCAGCGGAAGCGCCCCGAGCGCACGAAAAAAATGGCAGACGCGCCAAGCTCCGCTCATCCATCAGCACGTACCCGTCCGTGCCCAGTGCTTCGTCCGCCGCAACCAAGGCGAAAGCGTCCCACCGGCTGACATGACTGGCAGCGAAGATCACCGGACGCTCCGCTGCAACATGCCTCGCCTCTTCGAGACCTTCGACGAAGAACCCATCGAAACGCGACCGCAGAGTCCAACCCACGTAGCGCCTCGCCAGATACAAAGCCCACCGCTTCTTGTTCGTCGCATCCGAGCCCTCCCCTCTCGACTGCGGCTCTGTTCGATGCACCAAGGCCAGCGGCAGGGAGTCATTCATGGGCCATCTCCAGGCGCACCGAGCGTGGAGCGTAGACTCGTCCGGACCACGAGATGGCTCCCCGCCAATTCCAAAGCGCCGAACGCAAGGCAATGCCGAGCAACAACAGGACACCCACCGGGTGCAATACCGCACTAAGTAGCGGAGTGCCGTGACGCCAAACGTGAAGAAGCCGAAGCGCCGTTCCGGCAGCTACGCCCAACACGCAGGGGATTAACATTCCCGGTACAACAGGCGTCATCACCAGGGCGATCCAAGGGACGAGAAACGCACCCCCGTAGAGCAAGAAGACGACTGTCAAACCCGAGACCCCCCCCACTCCCTCGTAAAGATTCTTCGAAAACCCGTCCATGACGGCGATTGCCGACCGATACATGCGACAGCGGCCCATGTGATGTCCATCTGCGAATACCACCCGCTTGCCTGCTCGCTTGGCCGCTCGACACAGGGCCACGTCGTCGACGATTTCGCCCTTGACCCCATTGAATCCTCCTACCTCTCCCAGGGTCTCCCGGGTCATCCAAAGCATCTGTCCATCGGCCGCAAGAAAGCGGGCATTCCGCGATCTCCAGACGAGGGGCAGCGGGAACCACGACGTGTAGGTCAGGTGAAGCAAGGGGATCAACAGCCGTTCGATCAGAGTCCCCATCACTTGCCGGGGAACTGCGGTGATGACATCCGCTCGATAGCGCTCCTTGATCGAAGCCAGACGCGACAGGAGGGATGGGTCGGCAATCACGTCCGCATCCAAGAAGAGCAACGATTCGCCCCGAGCTTCCCGTGCAAGACGGTCACAGACGTAGGGCTTGCCCACCCACCCCGGGCGAAGCATGCCATCCAGTCTCAACACGCGCAGTCGCCCGTTTCACCCGCGTAGGCTCGGCGCTCCGGCGGCGGCTGGACCAGTGGGCACCGCTCGACGGACGAAGCCTCGTGGGTCGCGTCGTGGTGATGACGGGCGCGATCTGCGGCGGGAGACGGGCAACTCGAAGGTAGGCTTCGTCGTCGCGTACACCGGAGACCTCGTTGCGTTTCGGCGCGTCGCCTCGGACCTCGTAGAGCGTCACCCGGCGATCCACGTGCTGATCCACAACGCGGGCTTACCTACCGGCAAAGAAGACGAACGCCCTTTGTCGTTCGACTGCGGACATTGGGCGTGAAGGAAAGAAATGTGTTGTCACCTGGACCTCTTCTGTGCTTCCGTCCTCTCATGACGATGCGGATGCTGTCGACGTACGGGCGTTCAGCGCGATCGATCGCTCTCGCCGTCTGTCTTGCTGCCGGGGCGGCGCACTGCGGCTCCGAGTCGGACGACAACACGAATGTGCCCGCCGGTGGCGACCAAG
>CAZAWR010000184.1:0-9872 GCA_964488865.1 uncultured Polyangiaceae bacterium
GGCTTCATGCCAAGAGGGGTATCACGTGTTCCACGTCATGGAAAGACGCTCTAGCTAGCTAGCTAGGCGCAATCATCACGGTTTGGAACAGCAGCGGAGGCCGACCGCAGTATTGACATTCCGATTGAAGTACTCCTCTGCAGCGCACGTCAGGCTACCTTGACCGTAGTTCACTGCGCCGCCTCGTACACGACATGGGTCCGCCGCGCCTGTTGCGCCATCACACGCATCTTCCCACTCCCAGACATTCCCGCTCAGGTCATAAACACCGCTGTAGCCAACACCGATTGATTGACAGGAGGAATACGCACCGCCGCTTACGAGCTTGCAGTCTCCGTGATCACACCCGGTTGCGCCGTTGTCCCCACCGTTGCAGCGTTCAGGGTCGTATTCGTCGCCATAGGGGAACGAGTACTCACCGCCTGCTGAGCAAGCCGCGTACCACTGGCTCTTCGTAGGGTCAGCAAGGTCGTCGTAGCGATTCGGGCCCCCGCCGATCTTTCCGCAGAGTCTTTTCCCCATTGCCTCACAATAGGCAAACGCATCGCACCAGTCAACGCAGTGGACCGGAAGGTCACCGATTTCGCCCGGAGGCCAGTCACAAGCGGGCGTGAAGTCATCGTTCCAAGAACACTCGGCTGGCTGTCCATCGGTGGAAGGCCCTTCGGCCAACCACACCTCATACTGGCAACGAGTCACTTCCGTCTCGTCCACGCTGAATCCTTCCGGGAGGGCTACCATCCGGGCGGGCTCGGTTCCCTTGCACGCTTCGCTTACGGGGAAGCCCTGTCCGGCGGCACCGGACGCGCCGCCCGCGTCGGACGCACCGCCCGCGTCGGAAGCGCTCTCGGTAGGCTCGCCGCCACAGGCACCCAACATCGCAAGGCCCCCTATCACGACCAGCCTCGAACTCGCTCTACGAAACATGCGTGCACGATACAACGCTGTCGGACTCGCGTCCAGTCGCCGACTCAGTCCCAGATCCGGAGGCATGGCGCGTGCTACCCGAGCCACAACCCCTTGCTGTCCCGGCTGAGGCCCCCATCCCAGCCTTCCCCCGCCTCGGCCGCCTCGGGGGAAGGAGCCCTCTCACGCACCGCCCACCTCATGGGTGGCAAGCCACCTTGCCATTCGCAGAGCGAGATCCAGAGGTTACTCTCTCGGTCCGTCGCTTCGCTCCGGATCAGGGTCAGTAGCCCCTATGCGAGACCCCGTTCTTCGCGCCGTAGATGGGCCCTTCCAGACGCACGGCGTGTGCCAAGTCGACGCTGTCGATCGCGCCATAGTTGTCCACCACGAACTTGCGCAGCCACGATCTCCAGATCGCCCTTGTCCATCTTCCACTCGCCGTAGTTCGGGTCGTGGGCTTGTTCGTGTTACTACCCGAGGTGGACCAGGGGCAAGAGGACACATGCTGACGCGACTCGCCATCCGTAACTTCAAGCTCTTCGACGACGTGGACATCGAGCTCGGCGACCGGGTCGTCCTGGTGGGTCCGAACAACTCTGGCAAGACCACCGCGCTCCAGGCCCTCGCGCTCTGGAGTATCGGTGTCCGGCGATGGACCGAAAAGCGCGGCGATGGGAACGTTCCCAGCACGCGCTCCGGTGTGACCATCAACCGGCGGGACCTCATCGCCTTGCCTGTCCCCACCGCCAACCTCCTCTGGCGGGACCTGCACGTGCGGGAAGGCGTGCGCGAAAACGCGAAGCCCAAGACCAAGAACGTGCTCATCGACATCGAGGTCGATGGAATCGACGAAGGTAGGGTGTGGCACACCGCCATCGAGTTCGACTACGCCAACGAGGAGTCCTTCTACTGCCGTTCCAAACCTGGCGATGACGGCAAGCGCCTGGACGTACCCCCGGCCGCTGCCCAGGTCCGTCTCGCCTACCTCCCGCCCATGTCCGGCCTCGTGGCGAACGAAACCCGCCTGGACGAGGGCGCCATCGCCGTTCGATTGGGGGAGGGACGCACCGCGGAGGTGCTCCGCAACTTGTGCTGGCAGGCGCGCCAGCGCAATGACGGCGAGCCCTGGAAGCGCATCGTCGATCAGATGCGCAAGCTGTTCGGGGTGGAGCTGGACGAGCCTGTCTACGTCCCTGAGCGCGGAGAGATCACGTTGACCTTTCGCCGCGGCGGGGTGCGTCTGGACCTCTCTGCCAGCGGGCGCGGCCAGCAACAAACGCTCTTGCTCCTCGCCCACATGGCGGCTAGCCCGGGCTCCGTCCTGCTGCTCGACGAGCCCGACGCACACTTGGAAATCCTGCGCCAACGCCAGATCTACGACGCGCTTACGGACGCCGCTCGGGAGTCCGGGAACCAGCTCATCGCCGCCAGCCACTCCGAGGTCATCCTCAACGAAGCAGCGGACCGCGATATGGTCGTCGCCTTCGTGGGCAAGCCCCACCGGATCGACGGGCGGGGCAGCCAGATGCTCAAGGCGCTCAAGTCGATCGGTTTCGAGCACTATCTGCAAGCCGAGCAGCGCGGGTGGGTTCTGTACCTCGAGGGCGCCACGGACCTCGCCGTCCTGCGGGCGTTCGCCACGACCCTGGACCATCCCGCCAAGACGGTCCTGGAAAGCCCCTTCGTGCACTACGTCGCGAACCAGCCGAGCCTTGCGCGAGATCACTTCTACGGGTTGCGCGAGGCCAAGCCGGACCTTCTCGGCGTCGCCTTGTACGATCGTCTGGACCTGCACCTCCGCGACGATGCGAACCTTCTTGACCTCATGTGGGAGCGGCGCGAGATCGAGAACTACCTCGCCACCCCGGAAGCGCTCCGCGCCTGCGCGAGGGAGATCGGTGGACGGCAACACGGGGAGCTGTTCGCGAAGACGACCGAGGAGCACATGGACGCTGCGATCGCCGAGGTCACCGCGGCGCTCGCCACCCTGGGCAAGAACGACCCGTTCGGGCCCGACACCAAGGCCAGCGACGACTTCCTCGACCCCGTGTTCGGAAAGTTCTTCGAGAAGCTAGGACTCCCCCGCAGCACCGTGAGCAAGAGCGACTACCACATGCTCGCGCCTCTGCTCGGAAGGGAGAGCATCGCTTCGGAGGTGGGTGAGAAGCTGGACGCGATCCTCGACGTGGCGCGGAGGGCGCGCCCGGTGGGAACTGCAGGGTGAAGTGGCGTCGCGTCGGATCTCATGTTCATCAAGATCATGCCGCGCTCAGAATTTTTGGTCCCCTGTTCACCAGCTTGGCCCGTGGCGCTCCGTCAGCCTGATCCCGTGTGAGTAGGTGATTCCCCCTAACGCCCCCTCGTGCATCCGACCGATGGGATTTCCCGCCGGGCGTCTGATACCGACGGTCCCTGAGCGTCGCACATTGGGGTGATGCGTCTCCGTCCGTTGTGGTCGAGCTGCCGAATCGGAGCTGAAATGAACAGGCCTACCTCACCCGAAACTTCCGTCGCGCGCTCTGGCTCTCCCCTACGACGACTGCAGCGAGTGAACCACGATGCCCCTCCCTTGGGTGCGGCACCCCGGCTCGGGCGCGAGCCCAGCGAGTGCCAGGGCTCCGTATCCAACGCTGTGCTGGTCGTCGATGACGATCAACTGGTTGGCAACGTCGTGGCTTGCGTCCTGGACGAGGCCGGCTTCAAAATGTTCACCGCAACGAACGCGGTAGAAGCGCTGGGAGTGTGGCGGGCGCACCGCGCGGACATCCGCGTCGTGGTCACCGATGTGAACATGCCCACGATGTCGGGCCCGGAGATGGCGGCGCAGATGCTGGAGCAGAACGCGAACGTGGAAGTGTTGTTCATGTCGGGAGGGAGCTTCGCGTCGATGTCCTGGGATGATGCGGTGTTCCTCGCCAAGCCGTTCACGCCGGAGGAACTCGTCGGGCGGGTCCGACGCGCGTTCGACTGGGGAACCGGCTGGCGATCATGGATGGAGGGGCAGGGGCAGCGGAGGTGCGGCTGAGGCGAAGGTCGATGTCGCCAGCGATTCACTGTGCGCGGACGAACTTGCTCGCGGACCGGGGTGCGCTCGCCTTTCAAAAGGGGGGCAAAGGCGACGCACCCCGGTCCTTTCCTATTCCCTTTGATAGGCCCGGAGAAATCAGCTCCACTGTTTCGCGGTTCCGTCGTCGTCTCGCTCCGTTCTCACTGGGTTCACCCGTCGTCACGCGGTGCATCTCGTGCGTTCGGCCACGTGCCCGACGACGCGTTGTGCCGCACGTTCGTCGCCAGGATCGATCCCCTGCTCGTCGAGCTCCCTCGCAATCAGCGTCAGCGCCGCACGCACTGAGCACACGTGCTCCACCCGGTCGCCGAACCAATCCGCGGATAGGAGGTGACGGTACCGGGCGATGCGGTTGTCCGCGTGAAGTCGGTACACGAAAGCGTCTTGCATCCCGTTGAGCACGCTCACCAATCCGCGCTCGCTCACGTTGCCATAGCCTTCGCCCGCGTCGAGCAAGGGGCAGGTCGACAACTCGCCGTTCGCCTGGATGCGAAGGCTCGGACTGGGTCGAAAGTAGCTCTTGCAGCGCAACAGGTCGTCGGGAACGTCCTCGAGACGAAAGCCTCCACGCCGGAGCTGTGCTCCCGCTCCCACGTCGATGAAGTTGCTCACGTAGTTCGTGTCGTCTTGAAAGAGCAACGTCATCGCCTCGGCAGCCGAGCTGGCTGTCGGGTACGCTGCGCGAGCGACCGGCTCGAGCCACTCGCGGGATTCGCCCTTGCGAAGCACCAGGGAGACACGCGGAACGAGCCCGGCTTCCCGCACGCGATCGAACGAACGCAGGATGCGAGCGTGGAGTCCGGGTCTCCGGCGCCAACGGTCGTGCACGGCGGCCGGCCCGTCGAGGCTGAAGATCATGTGCGTAACGCCTTGGTTGCCGAGACCGCGCAGGTAGCTGACGTCGTCGGGGTATGGCTCGCCAGCAGCTTCGAAGCACTCCTCCTCGAGGAACCAGCCGTTCGTAACCACGCCCACGGTGGCACCTTTCACGCAAGATGCACGCCTCACCACATCGAGCCACCCATCGCCGAATTTCGTGACCTCGCCTCCGATGAAGTCGAAGCGACGCACGCCTATTGCGGCCATTGCGTCGACCGCCTCGAGCGTGGCAGTCGTCCTTCGCTCCGGAGCCTCGCGGACACCTGCGTTGCGGCAGTGCTTGCACCGGAAATTGCACCGTCGCGTGAACTCGAAGACCAGACGGGTCACGTGTTCGAGAGGATTCCGCGCGTAGCGGAGGCGCACAGCGGCCTCATCGACGGACGCGTCGACCCGGGTCACCAAGCCCATTTCGAACAGGTGGTCGGCGAGAGAAACCTCTCGAAAAGGCGATCCTCCGTGGGTGAAGATGGCGGCCATCGGCCCCAGGACAGGATCCCGTGCGATCATGTCTGCCGAACGGGTTTGCGCTTCGTGAAAGAGAAGGCGGAGACCGTAGTTGCTCAACACGAGGAAGTGCGTGGTCATCGGAAAGGACAACGTACCCCGCAGGCAAGAAATGTCCACGCCGCAGGCGTCGGATTTCGGGCGCGCCACTCAGGTTCTCTACGGTGTGCCTCGGTGGATGCTGCGTTGATCGATCGAATCAAGAAGCTGGCGGGTTGAACCTCGGCGGGCCGACCGCCAGAGCTACAGAGCAACCCGGCAGCCAATCCGCTCCGTGGCCACCACGACATCGTCGTAGTAGATCGTCTGTTCGTCCGACACGGTCAGCCCCTTCTCTTCGAGGGCGGCTTTCTTGCTCGCGAACGTGCCACGCTCGTAATAGGCGTCGAGAACGACGAGCTTGAAACGGACGTCGTCGCTCGACCGGAAGTCGAAGCCCTCAAAGGGGACGGGAGGCGTGCATGCAGAAAAGGTGCATCCGCCCGTATGGAACGCGTCGCGCAACCAGGTTCCGTCCGGGTATCCTTCGCGGTAATCGCCAATCAACTCATCGTTCACCCAGAATGCGAGTTGCCCGTCCGATTGACCCACCGTGTTGGCCTTGCCCATCATTTCGATGCAGAACCACGTGTCCCTCTCGAAGGCGGTCTGTTCCGGCGGGCGGAAGTTGTTTCCGTAGTAGTAGGTGGTCCCTTGATCACCCTCGCACCCCGGGATCGCCGTCCCATCATTGCAACGCCCGGACCGCATCTTGTACCAGTAGACGTAGAAGTTGAAGACATCGTCGTTGTTGGCGTCGAGGTCGAACCAGAAGCCCCTATCTCCTGGCGGCAGCGTATTCGCCAACCCGCTCGAGTCGTAGTCCTCCGTTCCCGCTGCCACGCGCACCCAGTGGTGCGGGTTCGGGGCAATCCCCTTCATACGGACGTGAATTCGCCAGAAAAACGTGTCGACCCGCGTGGGAAAGGCGAACCGCGCCGCGGAGGAAATGTACTCCTGCGCGTCGAGATCGTCCTTGGTCACTGTCGATCGCAAGTAGCCTCCCCCTGCGTGCGCGGTGGATGGGTCCTGCTCGAGGTGCAAGTACTCCGTATCCTGCGAGGGCGCCGTCCACTTGCCCCAGCCGCTCTCGAAGTCGTCATGGAACAAGACCGCCGGATCGGACGCGATCTGTTCGTCGTTGGGATAGCGTTCGCTGAGCGTGCCGCCTGGGGAGCCGCCGGCCCCGGAAACGCCTCCTGAACCCGCGGTCCCGCCGGAGCCTGAGGCTCCGCCCGTCCCCCCGGTACCTGAGGTTCCGCCGCCCGTCCCTCCAACCGCACCCGCCCCCGCTCCTCCGCCAGTGGCGGCACCTCCCGTGCCGGCGGTCCCACCTCCCGAACCACCCAGGCCCCCGGTGGGCCCTCTTCCCGCAGAGTCATCGCTACAAGCACAAAGGCTCGCTAGCAGAAGGACCGAGATGACGTCGCTCGTGCGCATGACGCCAGGGTAAAGGACAGTGCTGGCACGGGTCAACGCTGTCTCCGGCCATGATTCGATGGTACCGCGAAGGGCCACAGGTTCGTTCCACCGCCTGCCCTCGTGTTTCCCTGGCCTTGCCCATGACAGTGCAGCTTCAAGCGGCATCGCGTACCATCCACGCGTGGTAGTGAGGAAGTGCCTTCTGACCGACGCCGCAGGCGCCTTTGTGCAAGTACAGCGCCCAGGCCCAGTCGGGCTCATACAAGCTCGTCGTCGAAGCCCACACCGCTTCTGGGACTTCGCCAAACGGGTGGCCCGGCGGCAATGCTGGAAGGGCTCGTCCAAAGTCCACGAGAGAATCCAGTTCATTGATGTTCGGCAAGCGCCAGCCCCGTGCGCCGAGCGCGCCATCTCGATCCAGGGTCGCAGCCAAGTCGAGCGCCGATTGCCAGGAGCAAGGCGATCCGAGCAAGTTCGGGTTCGGATACCACACGAGCCGTGTCAGCCGATCCTCCACGCCGTCGTCGACCACGACGAACCGAGGCTCGGGTGGGGGAAGACCTAGGATGACGTCGAGATTCCCGACCCGACTGGGGGTGGGGAGGAGCAGCCCATCGCGGCCCAGCCCCCCGCGTACGGGCCACACCATGAAGGACTGCTGCTTGTGACCGTAGAACATCCTGCCGCCGTCCATGTTCACATACCAGGCGTACGCGTGGTTGACGGCCGCGGTCGTGCCCGTCCAGTACCAGCTCGGGTAGACACGTTCAAAGGGATGATTCGCGGGAAGCGCGGGTCTTCGGGTCTGATGGCTGACCAGGCTGCGCAGCTCTCGACAGCTTGGTAAGCGCCAGTCCTCATAGCCCCCGCGCACCCTTCGATTGCTATCGTCGACGATATCCAATGCCTCCGCCCACGTGTGAGGAAACTCCGCCACGTTTGCGTTGCGCAACCACGTAAGACCGGTGAGATCGTCGTTCACCACCACCTCGTGCGCACGAAACCGAGGATGGGGCCAAGGGGTCCCCACGCGCCACTCCGCGTCCTGCCCAGATCCGCGGCAAGCGACGCGCTGCCCGCGTTCGTCGTAGCAGCTCTCTTGTCCCGTCCACAGAACCCGTTCGGCCATCTCGAGTTTCAGCGTAGCACCTCGACCCCCTGAAGCGAGATCGTGGGTCTGCCCTCGCGGCAGGAGAGCACAAGCCCGACGTCCGGTGTCGACTTCGTCGACCATCCGGGGTTGCCGCGCCACCGAGGTTCTCGAGGGCTCCATGGCGCGGATCGTGCAAGACAGTCCCGAGCAGGAGATGGATGACAACATGATTTTCAAACCGCTGCGTCGAGGGAGGGGCAAGGCGCTTGCCGGGTTCAGGAAGAATCCCGGGAGCGCCCGCTCTGAAGCGATTGCCGAAGTCTTCGTCGTGAACGCACCTTCCCCATGTCGACCCCATCTCTTCCTCGTTGCCGTCGCGGCCGTCAGCCTGCCCGGCTGCGTCGAGGCAACCGCATTTGACACTGAACCGCCCGTGACCGGCCTCACCCGAGACAACCTCGACCGACTGAACGATAGACAACCCTCCTCAATGCCCTTCAAGTTCGTTGCCATCGGGGATGTGCACGACGCGTACGACGAGCTTGCAGAAGCCGTGGACGCGATCAACCTTCGCGACGACGTGGACTTCGTGGCGGTCGCGGGTGACGTCACCAACCTGGGCTTGCTGCAGGAGTACGAATGGACCTACGAAGAGTTCAGGCGGTTGGACGTGCCGTACTTCGTCGTCATCGGAAACCACGACGCGTTGGGCGACGGCAAAGAGCTGTACGGGAAGATGTACGGTCCCTTGGAATTTGCTTTCACGTATTCCGGTGTACGCTTCCTGTTCTTCAATTCGAACGCGTTGGAGTTCGTTGGCACCGCTCCCAACGAGCCTTGGCTGCGGGCCGAGCACGACGCCCTCGGCGGAACGCCGGCCATCTGGGTCACCCACCAGAACGTGGCGGACCCCAATGACTCGCCCGGCACAGACACCGGAACGGTGTATCGTGCGCTGGTGGAGGCCAACGAGGTGCCGCTCGTGGTCCACGGCCACCTCGAGGAGTTCGAACTCGATACGTTCTTCGGCGCCGACCGGCTGCAATGCGCGACGTTTGAAGTGTTCTTCTCGTACAACGTCGTGACCGTATACCCCGACCGCTTGGAGTACCTGCGATGTTGGAACAGCGATTGTGAGCCCGTGCCCGCGCCGGTCGACTCGGAAGGAGACAACCAATGAAACGTGCGTTTGTGCGGGTCATGGTTGCAGCGGTGTCGGCCACTACGATGTCGGTCACGTCGGTTGCCCAGGCGGATGGGGCGCTCGATAGCCCGTCGCCACCGAAAGGAGCCTATGACGGTCGTGATCGAGATCGCTACGGATGGTGGGTTCCTGACTTCGCGCGCCTGCAAACAGGCGGCTTTCAGGGACATCTGAACGTCGGCGTCGGCTATTCGGTCTTCGACGACATCCTCAACTGGAAGCTCGGATACGGCTACGTGGCGTCTGGGGTGGACGTGGACGAGCCCATTCACATGCTCGACACCTCGATCAGCTTGCGGCCCTTCGAGGTAGGCAGGGAGTCTGCGCGCTGGGTTCCCGTGTATCTCGGCGCGGGGTTGATCTACGTGTTTGGCAGCCAATACCACGTGATGGTGCCGAAGCGATACGCACATCTGAGTGAGACCTACTATCGGCCGACGGCCGTGCATTGGACCTCGCACATCGGTACGGAAGTGGCCTGGCGCCCCGACGACGGCGGGTTCGTGGAGCGTCACGCGCTGTTCTACCAGGCGATTCTCATGGACCAATTGGGGCTGGCGTATCTCGAAAACCGGGAGACGGTGAAGCTCACGGACGCTTTTGCGAGCGCCGTTGGCTATCGGATGGCGTGGTAGCCCGATTGGGGTGTACGCCCGCTGCCTCGATACTCCACAGGATGCAGGCATGCGTGAATGAATTGGGTGCGGCTCCATCCGAACGGTGCTGATCGAGCCGAATCGTAGGGATCTGGC
>CAZAWR010000185.1:0-9774 GCA_964488865.1 uncultured Polyangiaceae bacterium
GGGAAGGGGCAGGGGAAAGGGCAAGGGCCAGAACCCGGGCCGGCGCAATGCACCCAGCGGGGCTGCTTGTTGAACAGCTCGTCACGCCGGTCTCTCGAGACTTGCGCTCCCCGCGCTCCGATGCGAAGCGTCCCCGCCGATGCCGGAATCCCCTCGCCGTCGCTCGGACCCCGGGCTCGACCTGCACCGTGGCCTCGCGGTGGTCCTGATGTTCCTCGCCCACGCGTGGCGGATGCAGGACCGGCGAGCGCCCTCGGGGGCGCTCCAGTGGCTCGACAACACCCTCGCGTGGATGGACCGGGGCGTGGCCTACGTAGCGGCATCGTTCCTTTTCATCGCCGGCTTCAGCTTGGTGCTGGCGCGTCGCGACGCCGCATCCCGCACGTCCCGCGCGTTCTTCGTGGGGGTCGCGCGCCGGGCGGGTTGGCTTTACGCGATGTCCTTGCTGATGTTCCTCGCCGAGCACGGCACGGATTTCCCGGACATCGTGGCTTCCTCGGGCATCCTGTCGGTGATCGCGGTGGCGGTGACGACAACCACTGCGGCGGTGGTGTCCGCGCGGCCGAACCTGGCGCTCACGGCGCTTGCCGCGATCGTGATGGGAGTGACGTTCGCCCTCGAGGCGATGGGGCTATCGGTGTCGGGTCTGAACGCCGGACCGGGCGGGGCGATTCCCCTCGTCGCATTCTCCGCGGTGGGGGCGCTGACCGCGAGGCTCTACCTCGCCCATGGCGTGAAGGCTGTGGCGACGGTCGCCGCGATCGCGTCGCCCGGGTTCGTGATCGCCCTGGCGCAGGACGACCGATGGCTGGCGCTGTACACGAGCGTCTACCGGGACCACGGTGGGCTCGCGATTGCGCACTTCCTGGGGCTCGCCTCCCCGGGACCGGGGACGGTGTCCCGCGTGTTCTGGAACCCTTCGACGATGGGGGCAGTCGGGCTTCTTGCCCCGGTGGCGCTCACGACGGCGCTGCTGCTCGCAGCGCAGAACCGGCTTGCCTCGTGGCTCGCGCTCCGTCCGTTGTTGCTGCTGGGTCGGCATGCATTGACGGTGTTCGTGGCGCACTACGCGATGCTCGGGGTAGCGGACCTGGCGGGACTGCGCCCGCCCCATGGAGTCTGGACGCTGGTCCTCGTCGCGGCACTGGTCGTGGCGTGCACGGGAGTCAGCGCGATCGCAGAGCGTTGGCCGAAGCGAGCACGCCCGGCGAAGTGAGTCTCCGACGCACCGGACGTGACTTCCGCGATGGGCGGAACTCAGAGGGTTCGGAGATGGTATCCTCTGCGGCAGCTTGCACCACGGACGAAGGGAACCTCTCATGCATCACATGTGTGGCTGGATTGCGGTGGTCGCGCTTCTCTCGACAGCGCTCGGCTGCGGTTCCAGCGAGGACGCGACCGCGGGCAACGCCAAGCACGATGCTGCGTCCGATACCGCAGGGGACCAGACGACCGACGCCACGGAGGATGCGGAGCACGACACCACCCCGTCGGACGGGCCGGGTCCCGACGGGTCCTGGCCGGACGGTGGACCGGATGCGCAAGAGGACGGGGCGCAGGACGCCCCCGCGGACACGTCGCAGGACACTTCGCAGGACGTTGCGCAGGAGAGCGCGCCCGACGCTGGCGCCCCGATGTACCTGGTGAGCATCGACCATCAGGCGAGCCCCTCGAGGTTGCTCAAGGTCAGCCTTGCGACCGGGATGGGGACGGTCGTGTGCAATCTGCCCGCGGGCGTGGACGCGGTGAACTACCACTCCACGACTTTCTCCCGGGAGGGCAAGCTCTACGCCTCGAACTACGAGGATGCGACGCTCGACCTCATCGACCCTTGCACGTGTGAGGTGACGGTGATCGGGCCCACGGGAGTCGGAGCGATCCCTGGCATCACGGCGAACAAGACGCTGGGGCTGTACGGCATGGACACCACGAACGACACACTGGTGGACGTGTCCGTGTTCACGGGGGCAGCGACGGTGATCGGGTCGCTCGGGGCGGACTTCACCACGGCGGGAGCGACGTGGTCGGACGCTCTCGAGGCGGGCTCGGGAGGGTTGTTCGGACTGAACGGCGCGACGAGCCAACTCTACGAGGTCGACGCCACCACGGGATTGGCGACTGCCACGCAAACGGTGACGGGAGTCTCGATCGGATCGGTCGGTATCGAGCTTCACCCGTTCGATGGCAACCTGTATGTCTGCACCGACGGCGCTATCCTGTACAAGGTGGATCCGGGGACGGGAGTGGCGGTCGCGGTCGGGGCGGGGATGGGACACGTGGGACCGTGCAACAACCTCGCGGCGCCTTGGAAGGTAGTGAGCTGTCTGGCGCATTGAGCGCTCCTTCGGACGAGCACAGCACGAGCACGAGGTCGTGGACACGCTTGCACCCTCCGCGCGCGTCCCGTATGAGCACCCGTGCTCAAACACCCTCTACGAATACGACCCATGAAGCAGACTCTCCTGGTCGCCTCGATCCTTTCCCTGACCGTGGCCTGCGGCAGAACCGAAACGAAGCACGAGTCCACCCCCGCTCCCCCCACCTCGGCTCCCGCGGTCTCTCCCACGCCCGCGCCGTCTCCGACCGTCGCTCCCCCCGTGACGCCGCCGGGTCCCACGGCCCTTCTCGAGGATGAGCGCAACACCATCGACATCTTCCGGACGGCCGCCCCGGCCACGGTGTTCGTCACCCAGATGCGCCTCGTTCATGACTGGTCCATGCGCACGGCGGAGGTTCCTGCGGGCTCCGGCACCGGGTTCGTGTGGGATCAGAAGGGCCACATCGTCACGAACTACCATGTGGTCGACCCGGCCAGCAGCGGGCGCACCACGTACACGGTCACGCTGTACAACCGCAAGTCCTACGAGGCCACCTTCGTCGGCGGTGAGCCCAACAAGGACATCGCGGTGCTGCGCATCACCGCCCCCCCTGAGGAGCTGACCCCCATCCGCGTGCTGCCCACTGCGCAGAAGGTCGAAGTGGGACAGAAAGCCATCGCGATCGGCAACCCCTTCGGGCTCGACCACACCCTGACCACCGGCGTCATTTCTGCCCTCGGCCGCGAGGTCACCGGCTACGGCGGCGTGAGCATCCGGGACATGATCCAGACAGACGCCTCCATCAACCCTGGCAACTCGGGCGGCCCCTTGCTCGACTCCGGTGGGTTCCTCATCGGCGTGAACACCATGATCTTCAGCAAGAGCGGTGGGTCAGCCGGCATCGGCTTCGCCGTCCCGGTCAGCACCGTGCGACGCATCGTGCCCCAAATCCTCGAGTTCGGGCGGGCCAAGCGCGCAGGACTCGGCATCCGCATGCTCCCCGACCGCTACGCGGCACGCGCCGGCGTGCGAGGCGTCATCGTCGGCGAGGTGGTGTCCGGATCGCCGGCCGAGAAGGTCGGCATCCGCGGCCTGCAGCGAACAAGCTCCGGCTCCCTGCTGCTCGGCGACGTGATCGTCGGCATCGACGAGCACGAGGTGAAGGACTACGACGATCTGTACAACGCGCTCGATCGCTACAACGAGGGCGACGAAGTCACGGTCAAGGTGCTGCGGGAAGGCAAGGTGGTGGGGATGAAGTTGGCGCTGACCGATCTGGGGTGAGGCCCCCGTGACTGTAACTTTCCCGCCGCGTCACGTCTGCGGACTTTCTGGGTGGTGAATCTCGACGGTTGTCGTTGCTTCAGGCACAATGCGAGGGATTGGTTTTGTGCCCATGATCCCCCGTAGCCCTTCCTCTCGCGATCGAAGCCGCCTTGGTGCGGGATGGGGGCTCGGCGTGATGGTGGGGGTCTCGCTGCTGACGACCGCATGCGTTCTCGTCATGGACGCGGACTTCGACAGGTACCAGGCCGCGGCGTCGGCAGGTCCTGGGGAGGATGCGTCCCCCGACGGCGCTGGCGGCATGGCGGATGCCCAGGTGCAAGACGCCGACGGGGATGCGAGCACAGGTGGCACCGGCGCCATGGGCGGCACCGGCGGCACCGGCGGCACCGGCGGCACCGGCGGGGTTGGCGGAACCGGTACGGGAGGGACGAGCACCGGCGGCACCGGCGGCACCGGCGGAACAGGGGGCACGAGCGGGACGGGCGGAACGGGGGGCGCGTCGCCCACGTGCGACGACGGCATTCGGAACCAGGGCGAGCAGGGGATCGACTGTGGCGGGCCGTGTCCGGCTTGCCCGCCCGTCGGGTTCACGCACACAGAGAACTTCAACACCTTCCCCAGCTGGGGGCCCGACGGCGCCTACACCGTGATGGGCTCCTGCCACGAGGACACCTACGTCGAGGGGTGGGGCGTCACGAACGCGAACGACGTCTTCTTCCCGAAGGCCTCGGGCTACTACGCGGCGATCTACACCGATCGGGTGCTGTACATTGGTTTCCCTTGTGACGACTCCTTGGTGTCGCCCGAGCTGCAGGCGAACCAAGCTTCGCAGGTGACGGTGGAGTTCGACAGCTCGCTCTTGACCGACACGGATACGAAGGCATCGGTGTGGCTCGTACGCGACAGCGTGAGCGAGGAGATCTGGCAACGCTCGACGGACAACCTCAACGAGCACGTGACCCTCGGGCCGCTGCCGACGGTCGGCGTGACGAAGCTGCGCATCTTCTTTCGGTACGAGGGGGAGTTCGAGTTCTACTGGAAGGTCGACAACGTGCGGATCGAAGGCATGTGAGGTTCACCCCAGCCGCGCGCGCACGCTCGTGATCACGTGCTGGTCGACGATGTCCCACCGGGCATCGATTTCGAACGGGCCTTCCTGTCCCTTGAGGGACAGGACCACGTTGGCGCGATGGTCACCCAGGACTTCCACCCGTGCTTCATGGAATCCTACGTAGCGCTGGACATGCGGATCGATCGCCTTGAAGACGGACTCCTTGAGCGAGAACGCGGTCACAATGGCGCGCCATCGCTGCGCGTGCGGTAGGGTCTCGACGTGGGCGATTTCCTCTGCGCGCAGCACGAGGCGAGCGATCTTGGGTCGTGGCCGGTCCAGCTCTTCGAGGTCGACGCCCACGGTGTCGGACGCAGACCGTTCGACAAGGGCGAGGGCGACACGAGGCTTGTGGGAGATGGACGCGGTGATACCTGAGGGTAACGCCGGCGCCCCGCGTGGCGTCGAGAGTACGGTACCGAGCTGCATGCCGAGATGACGGGCGGCGTGGTGCAAGGCCGTGCGACCACCGATCCAGGAGACGCGACGGAGCGGTGCGAGGGAGTCCGCGTGGGCTCGCTCTTCGGGCGAAAGCAGGGAGGGGACGTCGCGGATGTCGTCGGTGCGTGCCGGCAGGTGGACCCCAGCGAGGACACCGTGCGGCGATTCGGTCAAAAAGTGCAGGGAAAACGCTTCAGGCACGGGCAAGAGCTCCCGGGGCGCGACGCGATGAGCACGGTGGGTTCCTACCATCGATGAGGGTCGAAGGCTTCTTGGAAACAGTGGCCATGTCCAGTATGGGTAGTGCCATGCGGTGTGCCGTCGGGACCATTCTGTTGATGGGTTTGCTCGCCACGGCGTGCGGCAGTGCGAGTGTAGCGCAGCGCCCACCGCCGGACCTGCCTGTGCCGGCCTCCGAGCCGCGCGAACGCGTGGCGGCGCGCGTGGACATGGTTCCTTCCCGAGACTGCGAGGAGGCCTTCGACCTCGCCCTCTACGCGAATCGCGCCATCGAGCTCATCGCATGGGACAGCCGCGTGGGAACCTGCGTCGACCGCCACGTGAGCATTCAGTTTTTCCCACGGAAAATCAGCCGCAGCCGGGTCGTCGATGCGGTCAACCAGCGTGCGACGCGCGTGACGGTGTACCGGGAAGGTGCCTTCAACCATGACGCGAAGAGGTAACAGGGTGCATCGCGACCGACGATCGAGCCGATGGCTTGGCCCGTTGCTGCTCCTTCTGGGGTTGAGCCCCGCGGGCCTGGTGCTTTGGCATGCGAACACCGGGGAGGCCATGGCCTCCGAGACCGAGGAGGACATGCGCAGGCGCGTGCTCGCCTCCATCCCGAACGACGCGTCCGTGCTGATCAACGTGACGGGCCGGGAGATGCCCGCGAGCCCGGACATCCTCAACCTCGGCAAACGGGGGACGCGTGCGCTGGAGCGTTGCCTCTCCGACAACGTGGACGGCGACATCCGCACCACCTGCGCCATCCTGCTCGGACGCTTGGGGGATCGTCGTGCGCTGGGGACGCTGCAGTCTGCCCTCGCGGACTGGGAGCCCGGGGTGCGCCACTGGGTGATCCAAGCCTTGCGAAAGATCCCCGATCGCACGTCCGTGGACCCCTTGCTGAAGCTGTATGCCCGCAAGGACGAGACGGCGGCCAACCGCGCGGCCATCCTCCATACCTTGGGCGCCCTGTCCGATCCGAAGGCCGTTCAGGTGCTGCGCAGGGAGCTACGGGCGACCCCGGAGAAGAACGCACCGGATCTTCGCGAGCATGCCTTCCGCGCGCTGTGGACCAGCCGCCACATGATGGCGCCCGCCACGCTGGCAAGCGACGTGGCGGCCGCGCTCCGCAGCGAGAACAAGCGCCTCGTGCTGGCCGCCACGGAGGCGAGCGCCGAGCTTCGATCGCCGACGCATGTCGGTGCGCTCATCCCCCTGCTCGAAGATCCCAACCCTGACATCCGGAACAAGGCCGTGTACGCCCTCGGGCGCATCGGCGACGGGAGAGCCACGCGCGCCCTGCTCGACCGCCTTCCCCAGGTGCGGGAAGCGCGCACGCTCAACAACATCGCCTTCGCCCTCGAGCGGCTGGACCGTCCCGCCTTCTTCGAGGCCATCTCCAAGCTCATCGAGCACAAGCAAGCCATCATCCGGCTCAACGCCGCCTTCGTGGTCGGCGACGTTCAGCGTCGAGAAGGACGGGCCTTGCTCGAAAAGTCCCTCAACGACCCCAGCGACTACGTCAAGACCAGCGCCATCGTCGCCCTCGGCAAGCTTGGCGACGCCGGCGCCATTCCGGTGCTCGAAAGCTACGTCGACGACCCCAACCTGTCGATCCGGCAGGAAGCCATCTACGCGATCAACGCGCTCACGGGAAACCGGCGCCTCGACCTCGTGTACGAGAAGCTCTTCGTATCGAAGCCCTATCCCGTCCAGCACCGGGCCGCGCTCGTCCTCGGCAAGGCCGGAGACCCTCGCGCCCGCTCGTTCTTGCTCGCATGCGTGGAGCACGACGCTTGCCCGCTCGGCGAGATCGACACGTTCTTGCGAAGGAGCACGGACCCGTCCGTGTCCCAGCGCATGCTGCTGGCCTGGGGCCAGGGACGGAACGACCTCGCGGACATGCTCGCGGACATGCGGCCGCCAGGGACCCTCGGCCTAGCCCTCGGCATGGTCGATGCCGCCCACGTCCGTGGCGACGTCGAACAGGTCAAGAACGCGATCGACCTGGTAGGCGACCTCGGCGAAGCTTCCGCGTCGAACCGCGTCGCCCGCCACATGAGCAGCACGGACACGTGGCTGCGCCTGCACACGGCCGTCGCCCTCTCCAGGTTGGGGGACGTGGCCGCCGATACGCGTATCCTCGGGGACCTCGACAATCTCGCGGCGGACTGGCTACCGGGCCTCGTGCGCTTGCTCTCACGCGTTCGGGAGCCCGAGGTGCGTGCTCGTCTGTTGCCCGCCCTGCTCGAGCGCGAGAAGGGCGCCGACGTCGACGTGGCGCTCGCTTCGGCCGCGGTGCGGCTGGCGTGGGACCCTGATGCAGGCGTCTTTCGCATGCTCGATGCGCTGTCGTCTTCCAGCGCGAGGGAGCGCGGGCTCGCCGAGCGATACCTGCACCGCGACCGCTCCCAGCGCGTCACGTGGCTCTTGCGTCGCGCCTACGCCCGCGAAACCCGGCCCCACACCAAGGACATGCTCCGCAAGCTGCTCGACGCGCGCCCCGGGAGCTGACGACCCTTGTTCCGTCGCGCTCGCTTGACCGGTTCGGGCTGCTTGTGGCTCGCGATCGTGGCGGGCGTGGCGGCGGCTGCGCTGGTGTACGACCCGTCGGCCACGGCGGCGCACCCCAAACGAGTAGCCGGGTTGCTGGTCGCGCTCGTCGCGGTCGTGGGTGTGATCGCTGCGAGGGCACGGGGCCAACGGCTCTTCGGTGGTCACACGCTGAGCCCCGCGCTCGCCGCTTGGTTGGCCTTCGTCGTTGTGTCAGGCGTGTCTGTTCTTTGGGGCAGGCCCGCGGGTCTCGACGACGCGATGGGGTGGGTCGCTGCGGCTGGGGTCGCGCTCGCGGCGGGGGCCTTGCCACCACGTGTGGCGCGCTCGGCCGCGCTATCGGCGGGATGGTGGGTCGGGTCGGTCAGCGCGGTAGCGGTGCTCGCTCAGTGGATGGGAGGCACGCGCGGGATTGCCTTGCACGGCGGTCATGGCAACGGTAACTGGCTCGGGCTGGTGCTCGCCGTCACGCTGCCGCTCTCCGCGGGGCTCGCGAAGGCAGCACACGATCGAAGGGCGCCGTGGTGGGCAGCCGCCGTGGTTGGCGTCGGGCTGCAGCTTCCCGCTCTCCTGCTCGCAAGCTCCCGCGTGGCGTGGGTCGCCTGTGCTGCCTCCATCGGGGTGGCGACGTGGCTCTCGTTCCCGGCCGCAACGACGTGGCGTCGCGTCGCAGGGGCGTTCGTCGTCGTGCTGGTTCTGTCCACCACGGCATGGGCGGCACTCCGGTTCGAGAGCGGGAACGAGGAGCAGGTTGGAGGGAACGCGATCACGTCGATCGCGGGACGCATGTGGATATGGGACGCGAGCCTCGAGGCGGGAAAGACCGCCCTGCCCCTGGGAACCGGGCTCGGAGGGTTTGCTCACGCCTACCTGGACACGCAGGGGACCGCGCTGGCCGGCCTACCCGTGACAGAAGCCAGTCGTCGCTTCCAGAACGCGACGACGGCACATCAGGAGTGGATTCAGGCGTTGGTGGAGACGGGCCCGGTGGGTCTGTCGTTGCTCGCGCTGGCGCTCGGGTCCGCGATGCTGGACGCGATCCGACGGCGCGACGCGAGCATGACCGGGACCTGGGTGGCGTTGATCGTGTGCTGCTTCGGGGACAGCCCGCTTCGTCAGCCAGCCATCGTGCTGTTGATGGGTCTGTGCTTCGCCGCCCAGCGACGGCGCTGGTGGAAACGAGCCACGCCGGCTCTTGGAGCTACCTTCGTGGCCTCGTCGATGCTGCTCGCGGTGGGGGTGGCTGCGTGGTTGGCGTGCCGCTGGGAGACGGCGGCGAGGGACGCATTGCCCGGTGAGCAGGAGGCAGGGCTCGAGCGTGCTGTGCAGCTGGACGATCGTTCCGGACAAGCGGCGCTGTCGCTGGGCTTGTTGTGGCTGGAGACGGGGGACGCGCGAGGCGCGCTGACGATGCTCGCGCTATCGAGGGATCGGCTCGCGAACGTGGGGACGGACGTGGCGATGGGCAACGCGTGGATGCAACTGGGGGAGCCTGCGAAGGCGGAGCGAAGCTACGAGCGAGCGTTGCAGAGACACCCGGGTTCCTTCCGCGCGCACGCCAACCAGGTGGAGGCGCTTCGCGCGCAGGGGAAGCTGGAGGAGGCCGAGCAGCACATGGCCGTGGCGCGAAGGCTTTATCCTGGCCATCCGAAACTTTCGGAGATGGAGGAGGCGTTGCGTCGCGCGCGTCAGGATCGGGAAGCGGGAGCTGCCCCCTGAGGGAGCTGGGCCCTGTCGATAACTATCGCGACCGCATGGCGAAGCTTCCCGAGTTCGACATACGCCACGTCGACAACTTGAAGGACCTCGCCAAGGCGCTCTGGTTCCTCTACGTCA
>CAZAWR010000186.1:0-9654 GCA_964488865.1 uncultured Polyangiaceae bacterium
TGGCCCCAATCCGCCTTGCGCTTCGCGCTCGGCCTTCGCTTGATTAGGGACTAGATTCCAATTCGATGCCCCCTCGTGAGCCGAGCGAGCCCCCTGACAGCATGATCCGTCGTCGCCCTCGCGTGCGCATCGAGGTAACGGAACCCAGCTTCCTCGACGGTCGCTGGTGCTGCACCGGCAAGATCCTCGGCGCGAAGTTCGATCACCTCCCGTGGCTTGGTTCAGGACCGCGCCCCGAGGACCCCGAAGAGGATCCCCCTACCGCCACGCTCTTTCTCGTAGCCGGCGTGGGCAACTCCCCCGAGGAGGCACGACGGCAAGTGATGGCGAAGATCCGCAACGTCTGGGGTTCTGAGTCGGCACCCCCGCCCGGACCGCGCATCGAGGAAGTGGACACGATCCGAGGTGTCAGCGCGGCGAACGAGCCCGATGCTTCCTTCGTCTCGCGCTTCGTTCGCTTCCTGCGGCGCCGGACCGGCTGACCCGGGACAGACTACCGATTGCGCCGCAACCACGCCGTTGTCACGCCTTCGATCTCCGCTCTCGATCCCGTCCCCCCGTAGGAATACCGCGCATAGCCTTCCAGGATCTCTGCTGCCCTCGAAAGCTCCTCCGCTCCCGCGTCCCGCAGTCGCATGGAGTAGGCCTCGAGCGTCTCCGCAGCCGGCCGAGCCATGCCCCGCCGCTCCAGCACGTCGAGCATTCGCCCCACGCTCGGCAACGTCTCTTCCACTTGTCCGGCGCCAACCCGGCGCCGCGCCCGGTACCAGCGACGAAGCCACAGCGTCAAGGCTGCGGCACCCGCCAGCACCGCCGTGATCAGAAACGCCGCGAGCCGAACCTGCGCCCCGTCGATGTTTTCCCACCGATCCGTCCAGTAGTCCCACACGGCGCGTACCCACGGTGTGGCGCCTTGCCGTTCGGATGCCAACGCGTTCGGGGGCGTCGGGTCGAACGTCACCCACGCCCCGTCCACCCACGCCTCCACCCAAGCGTGCGCGTCGCGTGCGCGCACCACGTGAAACCCGCCCACCGGGTTGCGCTCGTGCACCCGGAACCCGCTCGCCACCCGCGCAGGGATCCCCAGCGACCGCGCCATCAACGCCATGGCCGATGCGAAGTACTCGCAGTGCCCCACCCGGTTGCGCGTGAGAAAGTCGACGATGGGATCCGCGCGCGTGGCGCGCTCGTGCCGCAGGGCGTACTTGAAGTCGCGCCGCAGATGGCGTTCGATCGAAGCGAGCTTGCCCGCATGGGTCGACTCGTCCTTCGTCCACTCGGCGGCCAGGGCAGCGATCCCGTCACGGACCGGCGCCGGGACTTCGGTGTCCTCGTCGGTCGGAGGCTGGGGCACATGACCGACGGGCGAGTCGAGCGTGAACCAGATCGTGTAGGCCGCGGCGCCGTTCGGAGCGCGGAGTGTGCCCATGCGATCGGCCAAGACCAGCGCGGAGGGCGTCGCCACCGCGGAGGCCTCCAGCGGTACGAAGTAGCGCGGTCCGGGCTTCTCGGCCTGAACCCGGGTGGCCGACTCCGGTGCATGCGTGTGCAGCAGCAAAGGCTTGCCGGGGTCCGCTTCTCCCGGAACCCAGCGGCCGTTGCGGTAGCGGCTGAACACCACGCCCCGCAGGTGGCTCGGCTGGGGTCCGTGCACGCGCAACACGAGCTCGTCGGACTCCGTGATGTCCGCCGCCCCCCCAAACAGGATGTCGTCGCTGAAACCCGACGTCGAGCCGCGGCGCTCCAGGTCGTAGAACGCGCGGATGACGCGGCCGTGAAGCACCGGAAGCAACGCGGCGCAGGCCACTGTGGCGCACGCGCCCACGAAGACGGCTGCCAGCCACGGCCTCAGGGGGCGGTCCCGCAACCCTGCGAGGGTCGGACCGCCGTGCCGGTCCTGCAGGAGGTCCGCCGCGATGGCAACGAGCAAGACGGCCGCCAGCAACGGGTATCGCCACCCGCCGTCGGTCTGTCCGCAGGCGACCGCACTGGCGATGAGCAACATCAGGTTCAAGCCCTTGCCTCCCGTGGGAGACGCGATCAGCAGGCGCAGAACCACGAGCAACAGCGGCCCGACGGCGGAGCGGGCCGACAACTCCGAGAGGGCCACGCCGGCAGGATCCTGCAGCCAGGACACAGGGAGGAAGATCGCGAGCAGGGCAGCGGCCCCGGAGGTCAACGCGACCTCCGGCAAGGCCGGGAGCACCAGGCGAGGGAACCGGGCGACACTCGCCGCGGCGACCGCGCCCACCACGACGCCAACCCACCACGCCTGCGTCACGACCGCGTACAACAGCGCGGCCGCACCCACCGCGAGCGCATGGGCGATGCGGGAACGCACGGGGGGAAGGCTTGCTACAGACACAGCGCCTCCCCTTTCTCGATCGCTTCGGTGGCCACGCGCGTGACGGCGTCCGTCTGGTGCGCCACGGCAGTCGGGATGGGGCTCTCGCCTTTGCCCACGGGGGGAGAGACCACGATGGTGCGGCACACGACGCCCGCGTCCTTCACGCGCTGCACGAAGGCATGGCGCTCCTCGTTCCAATCCATCGCAAGGAAGACGACGCACGAGAGACGCCCGAGGTGGGGGGCCAGCCGCGACGCCGTCGAGGAGGCTTCGAATCGCTGGCCCGTCCCTTCCACGCAAGCGAGCAGGTCGAGCGCCTGATCGAGAAAGCCAAGGCTGCGGCCCAGCGTCAGCGTGTGAACCTGATCGCCCACCACGAGCAGATCAATGAGAGCCTCGCCACGGCTCAAGCGCTCCACCACGCCCGCCGCGAGCGACAGGCCGGCTTCTAGCTGGCGCTCGTTTCCCCGTCGTATGTCGATGTCGATGACCACACCGATGCGCGTGAAGCACTCCTCCTGGTATTCGCGCACGACCGGTCGGCCCAGGCGGGCCCACGACCGTGCGTGCAGGTCGCGAAGCGGGTCCCCCGGCCGGTAGTCACGCACGCCGAGCAGATCCATCGACTCCCCCGTCTTGGACGCGAGCGCCACCCCACCAGGTTGGTGCCGGCGCGTGACCGGAAGGTCGATGCGTCGCACCGGGGCGATCCGCGGGACCACGAGGAACGAGCAGGGGTCACTGATCGCTGGACGACCCAGCGTGAGCCCGAGCGGGATGAGCGCCTGCACGAGAAACGGGTCGAGGTGATGCTGCCCACGCGCCACGAAGCGGGCCTGGCACTCCACCTCCTGCGTTCCCTGTGGCGCCAGCATCTCCACCAGCGGCGCGGAGCCGATCCATCGCCCATCCCACGGGAGGAAGGGGCCTCGCACCCGAAGCGACGTCCAGGTGTCGTCGCTCCGGTTCTCGATCCCGAGACGGAACCGGACGTCGTCGCCCACCGCGATCCGTTTCGGCCACCGCGCACGCACGTGCACGTCGTGAAGGGCAAAGGCTCCACGCGCGAGCCACGCCGTCACCAGCACCCCGAGCAGCGCGCTGAACAGCAGGTAGACCTGCGTCGTGGCCACCTCGGCCCCGAAGCCGCCCACCAGCAAGACGACCAGAAAGAACGCGCGGCCGCGTCGCGTGAGCACCTGCCAGAGCCGGTAGAACCTCTCGGCCGCCCGCCCCACGCGCCGCGTCCTCCAGCGCTCGCGCTCCGCCAGCGTGCCCGGGATCAGGACGTAGTTGAGCTTGGCGAGGTTCACGCTTCCCTCACGTCGGGACCGGGACGCGGGACATGATGTCCGCGACGATGCCCGTCGCGGATTGTCCCCCGTAACGCGCCTGGGGAGTGAGCATGACGCGATGGGCGAGCACGGACTCGGCGAGCGCCTGGATGTCCTCGGGGCTCACGTAGGCGCGCCCCCGCAGCATGGCCCGTGCCTGCGACGCGCGAAAGAGCGCGAGGCCGCCGCGTGGGCTCACCCCCACCTCGAGGTCCCCATGCTTGCGCGTCGCGTCCACCACGCGCAGCAGGTACCCAGCCACGTTTTGCTTCACCGTCACGTTCCGCACGAGGGCCTGAAGTTCCAGCAAGGTCGCAGCCGTCGCCACGGGAGAGACCTCGTCCAGCGGGTCGCCGTGCTGGCGCGCGAAAAGCATCGCAAGCTCGTCGTCCGGCGCGGGATACCCGATCGACACGCGCATGAGGAAGCGATCAAGCTGCGCCTCGGGCAGGGGATAGGTGCCCTGGTAGTCGGCCGGGTTCTGCGTCGCGAGCACGAAGAACGGACGGGGCAGGCGATGCGTCACCCCGTCGATCGTGGCCTGCCCTTCATTCATCGCCTCGAGCAGTGCGGATTGCGTGCGCGGCGACGCGCGGTTGATCTCGTCGGCCAAAAGCACGTGGGTGAACAGCGGTCCCGCGCGGAAGGTGAAGGTGCCGTCGCGTGGGTCGAGCACCTGCGCACCGAGGATGTCGGCCGGCAGCAAGTCCGGGGTGAACTGCACGCGCGTGAAGTCGACCTCGAAGGCCCGCGCCAGCGCCTTGGCGAGCGTGGTCTTGCCTACGCCCGGGACGTCCTCGAGCAGCACGTGCCCTGCGCTCAACACGCCGACGAGAAGCTGATCGATCACCTCGGGCTTGCCGCGGATGACCTCTCCGATGCGAAGGCGGATCTGGCTGACGACGTTGAGGGCGGATTCTTCCACGGGTGCGAGCGTAACGGATACGACCGCGATGTTGTTCCGGGAATGCTTGTGCCTGGAATTCTTTCGCCGGTGCGTCTATGAGGGCGCCCACGCCGGGTCGCAACAGCGGCCCCGTGATCGCAGGGAGGTTCTTCCGATGGCTGCGCACTCCAAGTTCTTGGGAAAGAATTGGGTGGACGTTTCCTCCGTGACGCGCGCTGAGCTCGAGTACTTCTTGAAGCTGTCCGCGTCGATGAAGGATGCCATTCGCAACGAGCGCGTCGACGACTACAAGCTGGCGCGGGACAGGGACTTGTTCGCGGCGTTGCTGTTTTACGAGCCGTCGACGCGGACGCGGTTCAGCTTCGAGATCGCGGCGTTGCGGTTGGGGCTGCGGCCCGTGGGGTTCTCCGGCACCGAAGCCACGTCCGTGAAAAAGGGCGAGTCGCTCCTGGACACGGTCGACATGTTCGACGCGTACGACATGGACGCGGTGATTCTGCGGCACCCGCTCGACGGGGCGGCCAAGGCGGTGACCGAGCATCTGGTCCGGGACTCGGGCAAGCCGCTGTGCTGCTTCAACGGCGGCGACGGGCAGAACGAGCACCCGACCCAGGGCTTGCTCGACGTGTTCACGATCCAGGAATGCTGTGGCCGGCTGCACGACCTCGAGATCGGGATCGCCGTGGACCCGAAGTATGGACGAACGACGCACAGCTTCCCGGTGTTGCTTGGGCTGTTCCCGAACAACCGGTTCCACGTCTTCAGCCACCCGGACTTGAGAATGCCCAAGGCGGTGATTCAGCACCTCGGGGATAGAGGCGTGCAGGTCGTCGAATACTTCGAGGACCCGAACGCGCTGAAGGCGAAGTTGCCCGACCTCGACTTTCTGTACATGACCCGGTTGCAGCGCGAGCGCTTCGAGGACGACGCCGAGTACTACGCGGCGCGGGACATGTTCCTGTTCACGCCCGAGATGATGAAGCGGACCAAGCCCACCTTCGGCGTGGGGCACCCGCTGCCGGACAACAAGGAGTTCCCCACGATTCATCCGTCGCTGAAGGGACACCCGAAGTTCTGGCCGAAGCGCCAGGCGGGCAACGGGGTGCCCACGCGGCTCACCGAGATGGCCCTGTCCCTCGGGCTCGCGGGGTTCGACTTCGACGGCGATCTGCATCGTCCGCGCGCCGCCGTGGGCGATTGCTTCCGTGACAGGGACCCGGGCGGCCAAAAGGAGAGAAGCGGTCCTGTCGACATTCGGCCCGTGGTGAACGGCACGGTCATCGATCACGTGGAGGGCAACCCCTACGTCATCCAGAAGATCAGCAAGCTGTTGCGGTTGTGCGAGCGTGGGGACGTGTTCCGCATGGGGGTGGTGGAGCCGATCAAGCGTCCGGACCAGCGCAAGGGCGTGATGATGGTCAAGGACCGGTTGTTGGAGGAGCAGGACCTTCGGCTCATCGCGACGATCGCGCCGGGAGCGACGGTCAACGACATCCAGGACGGCCGGGTGGTGCGCAAGCGCGACCTGTTCCTTCCCGAGGTGGTGGAGGGGCTACCGGGCACGAACTGCACGAACCACCGGTGCATCACGCGGCGCGAGTACCACGAGCACGTGCCTGTCAAGGCGATGCGGGTGGGGCCCGAGGGCAAGAACATCGTGAAGTGTTATTACTGCAACAACCTCATGCAGAGCGACGAGCTGTTTTAGGGCCTTCGGGCAAGGGAGAAACCACAGAAGGCGCAGAAGGCACAGAAGGGGGGATGGGCGTCGGCGGATTGGTACCGATTGTGGATCCCATGGCGCGGCGGTGGCGGGTTCCGATGGCGCGGCGGTGGCGAGTCGTTCCGTTGACGGAGTTGTACCGACGGTGGATCCAACGGAGGTGTCAACGGCGCGGCGGTGCCGCGCGGGATCCAATGGCGCGGCGGTGCCGCGCGCAACGCTGGACTCGGCGGTGCCGAGTCGCTACGTCGGCGGATTTGTACCGACTGTGATGGTCTCTGGGTCGTCGGGGCTGACTCGGGCTCGGGATGACCCTGCGTCACGCGCTCTGCCAAGCTCCGCGCCAGCCCCTTCTGTGCTTTCTGCGTCCTCTGTGGTTCTCCGGGCTCGGTCGGGCTTGGGCTCGGCTGGGCCAGACCTCGCATCCCATCGCCGGAAGCGAAAGGGCACGTTCGGAAGCGTGAAAGGCTCCGCTCGCGGCGAGAACGGCTCCGCGAAAACCAGTGTTGGCGGCTGGCGGGGCCCTGAGGACCCACGCCGTCGTGTGAGAAGCCACCGTGGCGGCGCGAGAGGGCACTGTGGCGGAGCGAAAGGGCTCCGCAGGGGAGCGATTCTCGGGTGACGGACAGTTTCGTGTGCGTCGCGCCGGTGCGGGGGTCCTGAGCGAGAGTCCGCGACCCCTCGGCGCAGGGGCGAGAAGCCGACATGTGCGGGATGGAGTCCTTCGCGTTTCGGTGGATTGCCTCCGCGTGACGGTCAGCGACCGACCGAGGCGGTCAGCAGGTCGAGAACTTGGCTGACAGCTCGGGGACGCCGGAGGCCGCGGCCCGGATCATGCGACGCACCTGGTCCCATCGGGCTTTCTGGGTGTCGACCGCGTCGGATTCGCGCTGGGTGGCCTCGGCTGCGAGGGGGACGTTGCGGCCGGCGGCGGCGAGCGCTTCGGCGTCTTGGCCGAGGGCCTCGATCTCCGCACGGGTGAGCCCGCGTGCGGCGAAAGCGGCGATGATGGGCTCGCGTCCGGGCTTGAGCAGGGCTTGGCAGAAGGCGGCGAGGCCGGCGGACCGGGTGGGGGCGTCTTCGCGTTGCACACGCTCGACGCGGCGGACTTCCTCGACCTCCGCCGGCGTCGGTGCGGGCTCTTCCGGACTTGCCGCCGGGGCGGAAGGGGCCGCGGACGCCGCTGGAGCCAGCGGGCGGAAGCGGTAGCGCGCGAAGGTGAGCCGCGAGAGCCACAGCGCGAGCTTGGTTCCTTCCGGGCCGGACGCCTGCAAGTCCCCGATGACCGCGGGGAGGCGGTTGCGAAGCGCGTCCTCGCGTTCGAAGGCCGACTCCTTGTCGACCTTGCGCTCGCTTCGCTGGGCGCTCAGGGACGCCAGCTGCTCCTGCTGCTCGGCGTCCGCCTTGGCCGCAGCGGTGCCAGCGTCGATGATGACGTCGAGGTCGGCCTGGGTGATGCCTGCCTGAACGGCTCTTGCCATGTGTTGATCCCGAAGGAGCTGGGCGAGGGCGGTGCGATTCGCGACACGAGGTGTGAACTGGCTCACGGTTTCCTCCTTGAACGTATGCGTGAATGCGTCGGTGTGGGGAAGTGGATTCCATGGGCGACCGCGCGGGTCAAGCGTGAATGTCGGGTCTGCTGCTTACTACGAATTGTCGGCTCATGTTCCTTCCTTGCCGTTATGATGACGGACGCGACTGGCAAACGGAACCCAGGAGGTCACGATGGCGCGTGCGGGATGGGTGCTGGGATGGGCAGCAGGACTCGCGCTGGCCGGTTGCGCGTCCGGGTCGGAACCTTCCCACCTGGAAGAGCCCCTCGGGACCACCGCGGCTTCCGTGATCGCTACCCCGGCGCTCGAGTCGCTGGCGGTACTCGCGGAGGGGAGCGTGTGGCTGGGACCGGACAGCTCCGTCGAGGGCGGGCACGTCGTCGCGCGTGGTGCGCCAGGTGCCACCCTCTCTCCGGGATTCGATCTTTGGGTCGGACCGCGTGCCAACGTGTCCACCGCGCACGATGTGCTGGGTCCGCGCGTATGGCTCGGGCCGCTGAGCGTCGTGGGCGACGTCGGCACCAACTCGCTTGTCGCCGTCGGGGGTTCGTACGGGGCGGTGCACGAGCTTCCGTCGCTGCCTTCGTTGCCGTCGGTTCTACCCGTCGTGCCTGGCGTGGTGGACGTGGTGGTGCCGGCACGCGGCACGGTGTCGTTGGCGGCCGGACGGGTGCGGCACGTGTCGGTCGGGCCGATGGGGACGCTGCGTCTCGAAGGAGGAGTGGTCGAGGCGGAGAGCGTGACGGTGGGACCGCGCGCGATCGTTCTGGTGGAGTCGCCCGTCGAGGTTCGTGTGGCGGGCAGGTGGTGGGCGGGACCCGACTCCCGGGCTGGTAGCGGCAGCACCGCATCGGACCTCACGGTGCAGGTGCGCGGCGAGAACGGATCGGCCGTGCCCGACGGGAGCCCGGCCGCGGTCGGCCTCGGGCCGCGAAGCGAGACGCGAGCCCTCTTGCTCGCGCCCCACGGGACCCTCTCGCTCGGGGCGAACGCCAAGCTGCGCGGCGTTGCGGCCGCACAGCACGTGCTCATCGGGGCGCGAGGCGAAGTGGTGTTCGAAGACGGCCTGTCGTCGGGGACGTGCGACCCATCGGGTTGCGACGACGGCAACCCGTGCACCCAGGACGCCTGCGTCGATGGGTCGTGCGCGCACGTGGCGGTGGCGGACGGGACGTCGTGCGCGGATGGGGACGTGTGCAACGGGCAGGAGTCGTGCGTGGCGGGCGCTTGCACACCGGGCACGGCGCTGGTGCTCGATGACGGCAACCCCTGCACGCAGGACGCTTGCGATCCCGTGGCTGGGGTGAGTCACGTGGCGGTGGCGGACGGCACGTCGTGCGCGGATGGGGACGTGTGCAACGGGCAGGAGTCGTGCTTGGCCGGTGCGTGCACACCGGGCACGGCGCTGGTGATCGATGATGGCAACCCCTGCACGCAGGATGCTTGCGACCCGGTGGCCGGGGTGAGTCACGTGGCGGTGGCGGACGGCACGTCGTGCGCGGATGGCGACGTGTGCAACGGACAGGAGTCGTGCGTGGCGGGCGCTTGCACGGCGGGCACGGCGCTGGTGGTCGATGATGGCAACCCCTGCACGCTAGACGCTTGCGATCCTGTGTCTGGGGTGAGTCACGTGGCGGTGGCGGATGGGACGTCGTGCGCGGATGGCGACGTGTGCAACGGGCAGGAGTCGTGCGTGGCGGGTGCTTGCACGGCGGGCACGGCGCTGGCGAGCGACGATGGCAACCCCTGCACGCTAGACGCTTGCGACCCTGTGGCTGGGGTGAGTCACG
>CAZAWR010000187.1:0-9470 GCA_964488865.1 uncultured Polyangiaceae bacterium
GGTCGTCGACGTGCCACGTGTGATACAAGCCGAAGTTGTGTCCCAACTCGTGCGCCAGCTCGTAGGGACGAACGTTCATTCCACTTCCCGACATCTTCACGTCGCGACCTTGGTCGGGCGGCGGTGCAGAGCTCGCTCCACCACAGTTGACCCATTGGAGGATCCAGATCACGAATTCCTCGGGGTTGCTTGCGGCGGCCTCCGCGGTGTTCACTGCCTTGAGCCACCATGCCGGCGTTTTCTCTTCCGGGTCAGGCCATGCGGAATCGGGCATCGAGGGCAGGACCTGTTTGAGTTGCTCACGAACCTGGTCCCAGGCGACGGGAACATTCCCCGTGCCTTCGCAAGTCCCTTGGACTTTGCACGGGCAGGTGTCATAGCGTAGGTCCGCGAACTTTGGCATGTAGTACCGCTCTACGGACTTCGCCCAGAACTGCACGCCCACCGCCTTGAAGACCTCGTTCGCTGCATCGACAGATCGCAGCACCGAGTGATAGTCGGCGTTGTCGGGACAGCTCGGGCCGGGCGCGCAGGGCAGAACATTCACCAGGCGCAGCGGGATGAGCTTCTCCATGCCCTGCCCGCTCAACGGCTCCTCGTGCGAGGCTACCGTTTCTTCGTGATCAGGAGGGGGGGGGTTCACGGTTATGACATGACACGAACGCAAGCCCCGTTGCTCCCACCACCATCAGCACCGCGCCTGTCCTCCACATACGATCCTCCTGCGTCTGACCGGCCCGCTCCACTCTGTCTCTGTCATGAGTGTACCCAGACGGGATGCCCGCGCAAGCGCATTTTCGGAACAAATATGATCATTAGAAAATACACGCGGGCAAGCCGTCTTCCTCGAAGCCGCACTCCTCGCCACCCGCCTCGATGTCACCGCTTGGAAAGAAGAGGTCAACGCCCTTCGCCTCTCCGTCTACGCCCAGCTTCTCAGCACCGCGTCCAAGACCGGGCGAAAGCGCTCCTGGGCCGAAGCCTTCTTCCCGTCGCAAGCTGGCCGCGCCGTACCATCGGGAGAGGAGCCCGAGGACGGGCCGTCGCCGGAGGACACCGACCCCATCGACGAGGGAGATACTCCCCCGGTGGAAGGTTGACACCCCGACATCCGGCTCAGCAGCCCGGTTGACGACCCCTCACTTGCCCCCCGACCGGGTCGAACCTTGCCCTGACAACCGCTTCACAACGCCTCCCGCGACGGGCCCGATAGCCGTCGCGGGTACCCTGCGCTACAGTACGTAGGATGCTCGCGAGAACCCAAGCAGTCTGGGCGGTGCTCCTTCTCGGATGTGCACCTGGGTCCCCTGATTCCGCCCTCGCGCCGAACTCCGCGAAAACCGTGCTCGCCGACACATCGTCGGAAGAAGCCTTCCTGCCTCTGGGGCCCGAGGTTCCCACGTCCTTCCGCTCCCCCAACCTGGCCGCGGCTTCCACACCCGACATGCACCTGGTCGCGTGGACCCACAGTCCCGGCCCCACCGGCGGCAGCGCGTTTGCCTCCCGCGTCGCGCAGGACGGACAGGTCCTGGAACCCGCCGGGATGGTCCTGGGCCCGGCCGCGCAAGCGCCAGCCTCCGTCACCACGAATGGAACGGACTTCGCCGTCGCCTGGAGCGATCGAGCCGGCCACATCCGCGTGAACACCGTCCACCCGGATGGGAACGTGGGCGTGCCAGGTGGGAGCGTCGTGGCAGAGGGCGCTGGACCCTCGCTGGCCCACGCCTTCAACCGTTACGTGCTCGCATGGCGAAAGATCGGCAGCGTTCACGTCGCGACGCTCGATCCCGGCACCCTCGACATCCTGTCCGAGGACCTCGTCAACCAAGACGCCGCGAACTCCGCGTGGACGCCGCGTGCAGCCGGTAGCCCCGGGAAGGCGTCCGTGTCGTGGACGTCGAGCGCTGGCACGAGCGGGGCGTTGCACACGGCCATGGTAGGACCCGACGGGGTGAGCGAGCCCATGCACCTCTCCAGTGCGCTGTACGGTTCCACGAGCCCGTACGACGTCGTCTGGGATGGCGAGCGGTTCGTGTTCGCGTGGGTCAATTTCAAGTCTCTGTCCTTGGCCGCGACGGACGGAGAGAGCCTGCAGAAGGCCTCGCGCCCGCTGCCGTCGGGGGCTCGGAGTTGGGCGCTTGCCCGGGGTGAGGACCGCACCTGGATGGTTTTCGATTCGGACGGCGTTCACGTGGTCCCCGTGTCGCCAGAGCTGGATCTCGAGGAACCGCCGACACAGGTGTTGCCGTCGGCCACGGCCGCGGGGTGGCAGGCTCAGACGTTGACGTTCTCAGGCGACAAGGCGCTGCTCGGTCTGTCGACGAAGTCCGAGATGTGGTGGCCCGAGGTGCGCTTGTTCCTATCCATTTTCGACCCCTCCTTGGACCCACCCGTGAGCTCCCCGCAGCGGTTCGCTGTTGCGCGGGCCGCGCACGACGATCCGATGACCGCGATCGATGGTCCGGGGATCGTTACCTGGAGCGAGTTGCGCGACGACCGGAGGGTCGTCCTCGCGGCGCCGCTCGATCCCTCGGAACCCAGCGTCGGCGAGTTTGTGGAGGTGTGGGAAGGCGATCCCATCGAGAACGGCAGGCGGGTCTCCACCTCGGCAAACGGTCACGTCCTCACGTGGATGGCCTGGCACCCGACTGCCGTGGACCAAGACGGGTATGTCCCCCTTGGGAACTGGCTGTATGCGGTGCGGCTGGACGCCGCCGGAGTCCCGCTCGGGCCTCCGACCGTCGTGGACCAGAGCTCGACCAACCACCACAGTTTCATCAACGTCGTGGGCTGCGAGGTCGTCTCTCGGCCCGAAGGGGACCTATTGCTCTGGGCGCGCGAGCACGGCACGGACATGAGCGCGCACAGAGTGGAGCTGTGCACCGCGCCCTATGCGCAAGACGGCACCGTCGCGGAGGCGGATTGCCGGGACTCGGCCGCTGGGCATCTCCTCGCCACGAACGTGGGAGAGCGCCTGTTCGTGGTCGTGGACCCGGCGGGCACGTACTGGCGAGACTACGAGCCGCTGCAGGGGATCGTGATCGAGGGCAGCCAGTGGAGCGAGCCGTTCGCCGTGATCGAGAACGCGTCCCTTCCGACCGTCGCGACCGACGGCGAGAGAGCGCTCGTGGCGGCCAGGCGTTACGCGGAGGGAGGACAGGAGGTGGTGGCGGTCGTCGTCGACGTGGCCGGTGCGACCGTGGGGGAACCGATCGTGATTCCGCAGCCGGGGGCCGAGATCGAGACGGTAAAGGCGGTCCACGACGGCGAGTTTTTCGTGGTGGCGTGGACGGGCCGGCACGCGCAAGGGTCCGACATGTTGGCGATTCGCCTCGACGCCTTGGGAAGAAAGGTTGGCGACACGGTGCGGCTGCTGGACGTGGAGGCGGCGGCTCGCCTGACCGATCTCGAGGCGCTCGGACCGGGCTCGCTGCTGCTGTCCTACGAGCGGTACGATGACACGGCAGGAACGCAGCGGGGATGGGTGCGTCGCGTCGCGGTGCCCGCGCCCGAGCCGGCGGAGGAGGACGCTGGGACCGAGGACGCGGAGGTTGGGGCCGACGGCGCGGTGGATGCGCTGGAGGAATTCGAGCCCTCGGCCGGGAGCTACCACGCCTCGGGGGGATGCTCGACGCAAGGGCGAAGTCTACCTGCAGGGATCGGCGTGCTGCTGACGGCGCTCCTCGGTGGGTGGGTGATGCGGCGTCGTTCGTCCCCGTACCTCACGGGTACAAATCGCTGGCCCTGAGCACGTCGCCAGAACTGGACCTACCCGCCATCCTCAGGCGAACCAGGGACGGCGTCTGCGCAGCACCGGATTCCTCGGGCAAAGTTCTGGCTCGGTGTGGCGGCCACGCCCAAGCTCTCAGCACACGCCAGCGATTCCGGTCCCGCGACCTTGCTGTAATGCCCTCCTTGCACCACGCACCCGCTATTTCGGCAGATGTTGACCCACTCGGAGATACTGCCACTCATGTTGGACACATCACGGTACGGCGAAATCGCACCGTGGCAATCGCTGTCAGACTCATCTCGAACTTCTAGCACGCCGTCGCCAGAGGCTTGGACCTTGCTCTCGTCGATGCAAGTACCTGGTTCATAGGTATCGCCGTAAGGGTATTGGGTCTTGCCTCCTTGGCTACACACGTTGAACCACTCACTCTCTGTCGAAGTACCGATCTGACCCACCTCATCGTCGCCAAAGACGTTGAGCTTCGCCGGGTCCCCGCCGCGGACCCCGCACATTCGTTTTCCGGCCCAACGGCAGTATGACCAAGCGTCGCAAACATCCACGCAGTTGACCGCCCGATTCGGTTCCGTGTCGATCTGCCAGTGTTCAGGTAGGCAATCGAGGCTGTTCTCGCTGAGGTCTGGCACGAAACTATCGTTCCAATCGCACTGGGCTGGCTGCCCCGTGGTGTCCTCACCCTTGGCGTGGAGAAACTCCCTGTACTCGGCGTACACGGTTTCACGTTCGTCTATGCAGTAGGCTTCGCCGTCCCCGACCGAGATGAGCACCATCTTGGCCCCCGGAATCCCCTCTGGGCAGGCCCAGTGGCGCACGTTCTGGGATCCGGCTTCCCCGTTGGCGGGGGGGACGGACCCGGTGGGATCCGCCTTCACATCCTCTGTTTGGGAGCAAGCAGATCCAAGCAACGCGCCAGCGGCCAGAAGGCATCCAGCCATGTTGATCACGGCAACGTTTCGCTTCGTCTTCATGAATGCTGCATCAGCCAGACGACCAGCTCGTCGGGCGGAGAGTATATCATGCTCGGACCGGGCTCGCTGCTGCAGTCCTACGAGCGGTACGATGACACGGTGGGAACGCAGCGGGGATGGGTGCGTCGCGTCGCGGTGCCCGCGCCCGAGCCGGGGGAGGAGGACGCTGGGACCGAGGACGCTGTGGATGCGCTGGAGGAATTCGAGCCCTCCGCCGGGAGCTACCACGCCTCGGGGGGATGCTCGACCCAAGGGCGAAGTCCCGTACCTCACGGGTGCACAGCGCTGGCCTTGAGCACCAACTCGCGGAACTCCTCACGATCCGCCAACCCGCCCGACGTTTCTTGAGCAATAGACAGGATGTCGTCGAACCTCGCGCCGGTGGAGTGCTTGCTGGAGCGTAGGATCTCGGCGTACTCGGTCACGGCCGCGGCGAAGCGGAATGCCTGGGTCGCCTGATCGAAAGACGGCACGGCATCCTCCAGCAAGAAGTCTCGCTCGATGAGCTCGCTCGACTCCCCAGCAGGCTCCTTGTAGCGAATACGCACGGTCGCCGCGCGGCCCTGGCTCACCTGCCCCACCGTCTCGATCTCGTAGAAGGCAGTCACCTGGTGACCTGCCCCCAGATCCCCCGAGTCCTTCATGTCGTCATCGAAGTCCGTGTTGCTCATGACGCGGTTCTCGTAACCCACCAGGCGATAACGGGACACGGACTCCGCGTCGAACTCGACCTGGATCTTTACGTCCTTCGCGATGACCTGGAGCGTGCTCACCAGGTTCTCCCCGAGCACGCGCAACGCCTCGTTCTGCGAGTCGATGTACGCGTAATTGCCATTGCCCTTGTCCGCCAACTGCTCCATCGTGGCGTCGTTGAGGTTGCCCTGGCCGAACCCCAGCATCGTCAGGAAGATACCCTTGCTGCGGTACTCCTCGATGAGCGCCACCAGGGCGTTGCCGGTGAGCCCTACGTTGAAGTCGCCGTCGGTGCAGATCACGACGCGGTTGGTTCCGCCCGGCCGGAATGCGGACTCCGCCATCTCGTAGGCGAGGCGAATGCCCGCTTCGCCGTTCGTGCTGCCACTGGCCTGCATCGCGTCGATCGCCTCGAGGACCTTGCCCCTGTTCTGGACGGGGGTCGGCTGCATCACGGCTCCCTGGGCCGACGCGTACACAGCAATGCCGAGGGTGTCCGTGGGCGCGAGCTTCTGGACCAGTTGTTTGAGGGACCACTGGACCAGCGGCAGTTTGTTCCAGTCGTACATCGAGCCGGACACGTCGACGAGGAACACGAGGTTGGCCGGGTCGCGCTCCTCGATCGGGATTTCCTTTCCCTTGATCCCGATGCGCAGCAGCTTCTGGTTGTCTTCCCCGAAGAACGACGGGGCCATCTCGAGGCTCAGGGAGAAGGGCGCGTCGGTGGGGGTAGCGTCATCGAGGCGGAAGTAGTTGACGTACTCTTCGACGCGAACGCTGTCTTTGGCAGGCAATCTGCCGGCGAGGATGTCGCGCCGCATGATGGTGTAGCTGGCGGTGTCGACGTCGGCCCCGAAGGTCGAGGTGTTCTCGGTGGCGGTGTCGACGAAGTCGTTTTCGCCGTAGTCCTGGTAGGTTTCTCCGGCGGTGTTCGTGGCGCGGTCCGGATAGCCCGAGGCCGGTCCCCCCATCGTCTCGGAGTCCATGTCGTCGGCGCCGCACGCGGCAAGTCCGAGGCAAACCAGCATCCCCGCGATCGTTTTCGTTCTCATGTCGTCCCTCCAGGAAGAAAGCGAGGGGGATGAGACCACGAATCGTGCCAACCGGCGCATATCGCCGATTCCCGTGTCGGCGAGGGGACGGTCGGGCGCGGTGAGCGCGCGACCATGGCATCGGTGTCACCCAGGTCCCGCGGTGCCTCTGGACTTGGGGGACTCACTCGGTTCCACATCCTGTACCGAGCCCGCCACGATCCGAGCCGATTGTCCGCACCGGTGCAGTATCAGCTCGTGCAAGCATATACTGCCTATCCGCTCATTCCGCGCTACGATGGAGCGCACTGTCTATCCCCTCACACTGACGAGGAGCTGATCCATGCCCGCGTTTGCTCGAAGGACCGCTGCTGCGGTCATCGTGTCTCTGACCTTCGGGTCGGCAGCCTGCTCATCGCCGGAGAGCGGCAGCGGAGCCGATGGCGCGTCGGCGGGCGACGGGGGCCTCGCGCCGCAGGGCTGGCCATTTCAGGCGCGCCCGGTCGACGAGGCGGCGCGCACGGCCGCGATGGAGGCGATCGGCGCCAGGTGCGACGAGCTCGCCAAGAGCGGTCAGGACCGCGCCACGCAGAACCAGGCCATGGCCGACTTCGTGCGCACCGCGCCCGAGGTCGCCATCGCTGCGCCGTCGGAGGACGGGGTCGTCGCCTACTTCTACGACCAGCAAGCGATCATCATCCTCAACAACACCGTCACCGAGTCGGACGTCGCGAACCGCTCGAACTCGTTGCCGCCCCAGCCCGCTCCGTCCGAGTCCTCGAGTTCTCAGCGTGCGTTCGGCGGCTACGCGCCGTTCGCGCTCGAGGCCGGCCGGGATCTGCCGTGGGGCAAGCAGGCCGTCCTCATCAACGCCTTCCCCGAACACGCCGACAGCATGCTGTATCCGCCCAATCCGCTGCCCGAGCTTGCGAGCGCCCTGTCCAACAAGGGCTACATCACCACCTCGACGCTCAAGGGCTCGGTCGCGGGCTTCACCGCGGTGGGTGGCGACGGCGTGGTGCACATCCGCACCCACGGGGGCGGCGGCTGCTTCGACAACCGCGGCGGCGCGTGCAAGCCGAGCTGGGACCCGAACGAGGAGATCGATCCGACGGACCGCAACTTCTGGCCTCAGGTCCTTTACGGCCTCTGGACGACCGATGTCGACGATGAGCCGAACCGCGCCGCGCACCAGGGGGACCTCAAGGACGGCTCGCTGGTGCACATGTACGAGACCTCGGGCGTCTGGAGCAAAGACTGGCACCTCGGCATCACCGGTAAGTTCATCGCAAAGCGCTGGAAGGGCCTCTCCATGAATTCCTACGTGCACGTGAGCGCCTGCTCGAGCGCCGGCAAGGAGGCCCAGTGGCAGCTCGTCTCGGCGCTCAAGGCCAAGGGCGCCTCGGTCTGCATCGGCTGGAGCCGGCCGGCCGTCATCTCGACCATGGACCAGGTCGCCAAGTTCATGTTCGACCGGTTGCTCGGCGCAAACCAGATCGACCCCCGGCCCGATCCGCCGCAGCGCCCGTTCGACTACGTGTCGATCATCGACGACCTGTCGGGCAACAATCTGACGGCCTCGGGCAACTCGACGCTCACGCCCTTGCTCGGCGGCGGCGGCGGCATGGGCCTGCTCGCGCCGAGCATCGAGACGCTCGAGCCCTTCGACACGGACGACTCGCTCATTATCCACGGCGTCTTCGGCAACGACAAGTCGGTCGTCAAGGTCACCGTCGGCGGCGCCGACTGTCCGGTGCTCGACGGTAACTCCACAACGATCCGCTGCAAGCTCGACCAGGCGGCCAAGGGTGACGTCGTGGTCACGGTCCGGGATCACGAAAGCAACAAGGTCAAGCTCACCTCCTGGCGCGGCAAGCTGACCTACGAGACCGTGAGCAACCTGGTCGGGCTGTCGCAGACCTGGACCTTCGATCTGCACCTGCGCGGCGACGTCGGCGACTACCGTGACAAGTCGGGTGGCGAGCTCGTCGCGCACGAGAAGGTCGTCTCGGCGTCCAAGGCCTCGATGGTCAGGATAAGCGCGGGCGGCAGCGCGGGCGGCAGCGTGAGCGGCGCCTGCAACGTCACCTGGACGCAACACGCGACCATCACCGTGCCGATGTGGGGCACGCCCGCCATCGGCACTGACGGCTACTTCGCCACCGTGTCCGGCGTCGTCGACGAGGGCGATCCGAAGCACTTCTGGTTCGAGGTCGCCGGCTGGGCCAAGCCCTGCTACACGCTGTCCGCGACCGGCGACTGCTCGACGCTCGGGACCGACATCGCCTGCGGCATGCCCCAGCCCGCCATCATGTCTCCGAACGCGGCGCACCCGTTTCAGGACATTCTCGCCGGGCGGCTGATCGACCCGGCCGGCTTCAGCGCCGGCGGCATCATCGAGGCGAAGAGCATCGCGCCGGTCGACGCGGTCTGCTGCGGCGGTGAGTTCAACGTGCCCTGGAGCTACACGCAGCGGGCGGAGTGGGAGCGGATGTCGCCCGAGACCGCCACGGGTCCGAGTCGCAGCCACGACGCTCGCTAGCTCGAGCACGACCGTCCCACGCTCATCGCAGCTTGCCGAAGGTCAAACCCAGTCCAAGGAGGCAAAACGGGGAGTCGCCCTCCACGATCAGGCATGTTGCTTCGGGGTGAAAAGCGAAGCTGTCCGAGGTCCGAGCCTCCATGCCAAGGCCGGCGCGGGGAAAGAGGATGGCGTCATGCTGGTCCGCGGCACCGCTGGGGCCGATTGTCGCATAGAGGGAGACGGGTTCCGCCAAGTCGACGCCGAGGAGCAGGGGTAGGTGCCAGTAGTGGACCACGTAGTCTTCGGATAGGGCGAAGATCTGGGCCCCCGGATCGATCGCATCACACCTCCAACACCTGCTCGAGCGTGACCGTCACACGAGACTCCACCTCCGCCATCCGTCGTGCTTCCGCGATCAGCGCGTCGAGCCCGCCGACACTCCGCAGCGCCGCCTCCACCGCGTCAGGCAACGCGCAGGCCACGGGCTCGCTCAACCCGATACC
>CAZAWR010000188.1:0-9257 GCA_964488865.1 uncultured Polyangiaceae bacterium
AGGGGCAGGGGAAAGGGCAAGGGCCAGAACCCGGGCCGGCGCAATGCACCCGACGCGGTGTGGCGGACAATCCATGCTAGGTTGACGGGCTCCTCGGGTTACACACGCCGCGCGCGGCACAGCCAGCGCATTGACGCGCGTTCGGCTTGACCGGGCAACCCCCCGTCATGCCGAGGTGACACAACGCAAAGTCGAACCGGACGGGGTCCGCTGGGTCGATTTGTCGCAGAATTGCGGTGATTTCCTCGCTTGCCAGCCAGCTCGGTCCGCGGCGGCTCGTCAACCCGAGGTTCCTCGCGATTCGATGCACGTGCGTGTCCACCGGCATCAGCAAGACCGACGGCGGCACGCGCTTCCAAAGACCCAGGTCCACGCCATCGTCCGGTCGCACCATCCACCGCAGATAGAGCATCAACCGCTTGCATCCGCTCGCCCCCGACGGGTCCGACATCACGTGTTGCGGGCCCCGTCGGCCCACGTCCGACCGACCGCCGAACCCCGCATGCTCCCGTATGCGCCCCGTCCATGCGACAAGCGCAGGGCGCAGCGACCCATGGTCCGAAAGGGCTTCGGCGAACGCGTCGCCCAAACTGCCGTGAAGGACCTGCACGCGCCTGGCTCCCACGAGCAGCCGACCGATGTCTCTGCCGTGGACCATTCGGTACTTGAACCCCCCGAGCCTTCGAAGCGTGGCCGCGCGATCCTCGAGCACGCCTGGGAGCTCCGGCCCGAGTCGTTCGAGCACCTGCTCGATCGCTGCGCGCAGCGCCTTGACGTTGCCGAACGCCAGGGATGCGGCGAGTAGCCCGACCAGCTCGCAGGTCTCGGCGTGATCGTATCGACGCACCACGCCCACGGGATCCACTGTCAGGCGTTCCTGCACATCGCAGGTCTTCTGCACGTCCTGTAGGGCTCGCGCGAGGGCGGCGAGTTGCAGCGGAGTCACGCCGGTCCCCGCAGGGCTCGGATCGCATCGCGCTCCAGGTCCACGGCGATCGCCAGACCGCACGCCCCTTCCCGCACGCGACTTACGACCCGCTCGCGCAGGGCGACGCGCCCTCCCAGCGCTTCGATGCCCAGTTCTCCTACGCGCCGCGCCACGGCCTTCTCCGTCCACGCGCAAGCACCCTCCCGGCGTCGAACGTCGAGGTCCCCTGCTCCCTCGAGGGCGTCCAGGGTTTGGCCGACCGCGTCCGCGAGCGCCTCCACGCCCGACCCGTCGATGGCGCTGGCGCTCAGGATCGACGGTTCATGAAACGCGAGGCCTGCGGCTCGTGCGTGCTTGATCGACGCGGTGAGATCGCGTCGGGTCCGCTCGGCCGCCTCGCCCAAGTCGGCCTTGTTGACCACGAAGACGTCCGGGATCTCGAGGATGCCGGCTTTCAGAAACTGCAGGATGTCCCCGGACGCTGGCTGCAACACCATCACCGTGGTGTCCGCCACCAGCTCGACATCCGTCTCGCTCTGCCCCACGCCGACCGTCTCGACGAGCACGCGGTCGAATGCGGCGGAGAGGACCTGAACGGCGGAGAAGGCCGCGCGCGCGAGCCCCCCGAGGTCACCGCCGGACGCCATGGACCGGACGAAGATCCCGTCGTCTTGCGGGTCGGGGTCGATGCGGGCGCGGTCGCCGAGCAAAGCGCCCCCGCTCCGAGGGCTCGACGGGTCGACGGCGAGGATGCCCACCGTGAGGCCTCTCCTGCGAAGCTCGCGGGCCAGGGCGGACACGAGGGTGGACTTGCCGGCCCCCGGGGGACCCGTGAACCCGATGCGTCTCGAATCCCCCCGCGATCGCTCGCGAAGCGCGTCGAGCAGCCGCACCACCGTCTCGGTGGAACTGGGACGACGGTCCTCCACGAGGCTCAGCGCTCTCCCGACGGCCGGGCGATGGCGCCGGGTGACGCCGTCGGCCAGGTCGAGCGGAAGCGTGGGAGCTGCCATGGCCTGTTGGATGCTGGAGCGGGGGCGCAGGTGGCTGGGCCCGTTCGTCGACGTTTTCCGGCCTCGTTGCTTCGCCACGGTCTCCGCGCGTATCCTCGTCTGGCCGATGACATCCCGAACCCTATCCGTCCTGGCACTCGCGTTGGCCGTGAGCTCCTGCTCGGGTCGCGAGCCGCGCACCCATCTCACTCCGCCTGCCGCGAGCCACGCGGTCGTTGTGAGCGCACCGCTCCCGACGCCGACCGACTCCGCTCCGGTTGCGCCGGGCACCGCGGTCGGGCACAGCAAGGGGGTGACGGCCGTGGCGTTCTCGCCCGACGGAAAGCGTCTCGTGACCGCAGGATTCGACGGTGAGGTGCTGGTCTGGGACACCGCGCGCGGGCAGTTGCTGCGCTCCTTGTCGCTCGGTCCGGGCTTCGCGCACGATCTCGACGTGTCGCCCGATGGGGGCACCGCCGTGGTGGCGCTCGAGTTGCCCCAGGACTTCGTCAACGGGAGGTGGAAGGCCCGGGAGCCGGCGCACGGAGCGATTCGGCACTTCGATCTCGAGACCGGAGAGGTCAAGCGCAGGATTGTTGGACCGAACGGGTGTCGGTCGGTGAAGCTGTATCGCGATGGCCTGCGAGCGCTGGGCGCTTGCGATCGCTTCGTCGGCGTCTGGGACCTCAGCACCGGAGTCCAATCCTGGAAGGGGGAGAGCACGAAGGAGCTGGGGTGGGCAACCCAGGCCGTGATGAGTCCTGCGCAGGACAGCGTGCTCGGCGCATTCGAAGGGGGCGTGTTGTTGTTCTGGGACGCCAAGGACAAGAACCAGCCCCGGACCCTGCAGGGCTATACCGTGCAATACGGCGGCGTGGCGATCCTGCCTTCGGGCACACAAGCCGTGGCCCTCGGCCACGATCCCCACGGTGAAGGACCTCAACTCTGGGATCTCGAGCGCGGAGTGAAACTGCACTCCTTCGGAGGGCACACCGGTGAGGCGTGGGCGCTCGCGGTGTCTCCCGACGGCAAGCTTGCCGCGACGGCCGAGAAGGACTGGAACGTGCGGACGTGGGACGTCCAGACCGGCAAACGGCTGAGAACTCTCGAAGGGCACCGGCACTGGGTGTCGTCGGTGGCATTCTCACCCGACGGCCAGGTCATTGCGTCGGTCTCGCGCGATCGCACGGTCCGGCTGTGGAACACCGGGAGCGGTGCCTTGGTGTGGACGCGAGGGGTGGTCGACGGGCAGCCTGACGAGGAGCGTGATCTGCCGCTTGTCGAGCCCGGGACGCTGCCGGACCGTCCCCCGGCGTCCCTGGGCGAGGTCAAGGACACCCCGATTGCCGAGCCGTCCTCCACGGTTCCGACAGTGGCGGAGTGGAATGCCTCGCGTGTGCTGGGCTTCGCGGGCTCTGCAGCCATGGGGTGCGAGGCGCGTTTCCTGCGTGAATGGCTGCGTGTGTCGTGCAGGGGCGAGAGCGCCTCGGGGGCGGCGCCCGATCGGATCGAGGTGCAAGGAGCGACGGGCAACACGTTCCTGCACCATGGCAAGGGTGTGGTGAGCTTCGTCGTGCCGCTGCCGGAGGGCCGGACGGTCACTGCGTGGGTGACGTGGCGAGATGCTCGGGAGCGTTTGCGGCTGCAGCGGAGTGGCGGGCTTCGGGGCGGTTTCGACACGCTGCCGTTGCTGTTGCAGGATGATGCGCGCGTCGTGCGCGGGCAGCGCATGTGCGCCTGTGAGCGGGAGTCTCGCGGCGAGCGTGCGGCGTGCTCGGTCCTTGATGCCATCTCGACGCAAACCGTGCAGACGACGAATCTGCACTGCTATCGAACGTATGAAGCGGACTGCCAGGCTCTGGTGGAGTGCAATCGCGGTGAGCCGGGTCGGCTGCCGGGCTGCCCCGAGAACACCTGGCAGTTCATGCATCAGTGCCACCCGAAGTGCACGCAAGGGTCCGCATCCTGTCCCGCTGGCACGAAGTGCAACTACCTTCTCGATGACAAGTGGGGGTGCAATTGAACAGGATCCCGCGGACACAGCGCCGACGGCCAACCTGGTGAGCAGGGGACCGGGATCTGGGAATCACGAACGGTTCCCGCCACTCCCGGACGCCCCGCCGGTGGCGCCCCCGTTTGCCGTGCTATTGGGGTCGGTCTCACCGTCGTTCCACCCGGCGCTCGGTTCGTGGTTGCGATCGTGGAGGATCGAGGTCACGTGTGCCGTCGAGAATGGGGCTCCGGCGTGTGAGTGCGAAGCCGGTTACCGGGAGGATGGGCTGGCGTGCCTGTTTGGCGAGCACACCCTGTCCGGGACGTTCACCATCGACACCAACCTTGATCCCCTCAACGGCAAACCCGAACACGGACCAGTTCAACGACGTGGTGGGCAAGGCCGTCGACTTCGTGGTCGCATTCAACATCGAGTCGGCTGTGCAGTACCAAGACCTCATGACGATGGAGAAGATGCTCAAGCTCACGACCGGGCCCATGCACGTGGAGTTTGCTGGCGCGGGGGGGCAGTCGCTCGGGGACGTGGCGACTTCGTTGGAGGGAGCGAGCTTTGGGCTGGATCTCCAGCAAGGGGTTCTGGGGAGCAATCTCTTCGGGCCCGAGAGCGCCGAGTACTTTGGCTTCGAGTTTCAAGTGAACGGACTCACCTTCCCCGTGGACGCGGGCGGCTATCCGGTCATGGCGCCCGTGCAGGGCAACGCGACGTACATGCTGCGGCGGTACACCTCGCCTCCTTTTGCGATGACGGATTTCGCCTCCGGTCCCGGCACGTTTGCCATGCAGTGACCCCTCGTTGACGAATTCGAGCATGTTCGTCATGATGGGCCTGCTATCGAAAGCCTCTGCCCATGAACGGAAGAACGTGTGGGGAAGGACGCGGCTCGGAACGAACATGGCGCTGCCGTGGAGCCGCCCTTGTCCTGATGGCGTGCCTCGCCGCAGGGAGCGTCGCCGAACGGGCTGGGGCCGACGAAGCCTCGGCGCAGTCCGCGGACCGGTTGTTCCAGGAGGCGCGGGCGTTGATGACGGAAGGCATGTTCCCCGAGGCATGTCGCAAGCTCGAGGAGAGCCAACGGCTCGATCCCGGGGCGGGAACGCTGCTCAACCTCGCAGGCTGCTACGAGCACATCGGGCGAAGCGCGAGCGCGTGGGCCACGTACCTCGAGGCTGCGAGCTTGGCAGAGCGCAGCGGCGAACATGAATGGGAAGCCGCCGCTCGCAAGCGCGCCACTTCGCTCGAACCGACCCTCTCGACCCTGACGATCCACGTGCCAAAACAGAGCCGCGTGAAGGACATGGGGATCGAACGCGATGGAACCAGGGTCGAACCCGCTCAGTGGGGCATTCCGATTCCGGTCGATCCGCAGACGTATTCGGTCGTCGTCAGCGCACCCGGCAGGCTGAGCTGGAGCACGACCGTCCTGGTCAAAGACGATGCGGGGAACACGTCGGTTACCGTGCCCCTGTTGGCACCGAGCGCCACGGAACCCGTGGTGGCCTCGGGAGTCTCACCGGTCCAGCCGCGTGCCGAACGCCAGCGTCCCGCCGCAGCCGACGTCCCTCACCCACGATCCGGTCAGACCACCGTGGCTCTCGCCGCGGGCGGGGTGGGAGTCGTCGGGCTTGCGGTCGGGTCCGTATTCGGGCTGATGGCGAAGTCGGCGTACGACGAAAGCTCCGAGCATTGCGACGAGCGCAATCGATGCTCTCGCGAAGGGCTCGACCTGGACGAACGTGCGCACCGTTTCGCCACGATCTCCACGGTGAGCTTCGGTGTGGGCATCGTGGCCATCGCGACAGGGGGAACGCTGCTGCTCACGGCGCCCGCGGCTCCCTCGGATGACGTCACGATCGGTTCGGCGCCGGTTCCAGGAGGCGCGACGTTTTCCGTGAAGGGCGTCTGGTAGACCAACCGGGGAGTCTTGCCACCCGCGCTGCGGCTGGGGTAGCGTCTGTGTTCCGCCATGCAAGCGCTCGACCGATTCAACATCGTCGGCACACTGGTCGACGGCAGATACCGTGTCGAGCGGGCCGTTGGCGAAGGCGGATTCGGGGTCGTGTACCGTGCGCACCACGTGCGGCTCGACGGTCTCGTGGCGTTGAAGGTCCTCAAGCTGCCCGATGATCCGATGGCGCGCGACGCGATGGTTGCCGCGTTCGAGAACGAGGGAAAGATCCTGTTCTCGCTCGCGTCTCGGCACGCTGGATTCGTCCGCGTGCTCGAGAGCGGATCGCTGTTGTCCGCGACGGGGCAAGTGACCCCGTATCTCGTGTTGGAGTGGTTGGACGGGGTCACGCTCGACGTCGAGCTGCAACATCGCCGAGATCGAGGTTTGCCTGCGATGCGCTTCTGCGAGATGATTGGGTTGCTCGACGCGCCGGTCAGGGCTCTGGCTGCAGCGCACTGCGAGGGAATCGCTCATCGGGACGTGAAGCCGGCCAACCTCTTTCTTACCTTGCAGGATGGAGTGTTGACGCCGAAGGTGCTCGACCTGGGGACCGCGAAGCTGATCGAGCAGTCGCTCGGGGCGACCTCCGTGTTCTCCCGCACCGAAGGAGCCGCCTGCTCGTTCACGCCTGCGTACGGTGCTCCGGAACAGTGGCGGCGAGAGCTTGGGGCGACGGGCCCGTGGACGGACGTGCACGCGCTGGCGCTGCTCTGTCTGGAGGTGTTGACGGGCCGGCCGCCCTATGAGGGATATCCAGCGAGCATCCTCAGTGCCTGCGTGGACGAGCGGCGGCGGCCCACCCCAAGGACCTTCGGGCTCGACGTGACGGATCGCGTCGAGGAAGCTTTCCGGCGGGCCTTGGCGGTGAACCCGCGGGATCGATTCCCGCGAGCGGGTGAATTCTGGCAAGCGGTTTGTGACGAAGTCCAGCCGTCGGAGGTTCACTCGCCCATGATCGCAAGCCTTTCCGGCCTTGCTGCGACGGTATTGGCGCCGGGCGGGGTCGAGGCGTCGATTCCGGCTGGGACGACCGAACCTTCGAGGTCCGGCGGGGCCCATCGCATGCCGCAGGAGGAAAGCAGCGGAGGAGCGACGCTGGGTCCCGCCTCCGTGACACCGGATTCCCGGGGCCCGCATCGTTCCGCGCGTCTGGTCTTGGGCTCGGTGTCCTTGCTTCTCCTCGTTGTCGCGGTGGTGATCGGTCTCGGCCTCCGGATGAAAGCGGACACTGCGCCTGCACAACCGTTGGATCAGGCGTCGGCGTCCCCCGCGGCACAGGATACCGCCGGAATACCGACGGAACCTGTGATCGCCGTCAGTTCGGCGCCTTCCGCCGCGACAAGCGGTGCGGAGGGGGATTCGTCCCGTCCCGTCCTGGCGGGGTCGAGGGGTCGCGAGCCGAGCACGAAGAGGCCGCCAGGGGGCGCGCATGGCGCAGCGCCGCCGACCTCCACCGGTCTGCCTGAACCGGAGTTGTTCCCGTCGCGTAGGAAGTAGAAGCGCTCCTTCAACGCGCGCAGCGAAAGCCCTCCGACGCGAAGCGCTCCGCAGGGGACAGCGAGACTTCGCGAAAAGCAGCGCGCAAGGTCGGGCTCAGATGGTCCCAAGACCCTCCGCGCTGGGCACGGCCCGGACCGTCGCCGAGGTTTGCGCAGTTGATGCAACTTGCACCCCCGGTTGCGTACCAGTCGTTGTCCCATAGATCCAGCGTCCACTCTTGCATGTTGCCTGCGAGGTCCTGGTGCCCCCACCGCCCAGCCCCGGATGGATGGGTTCCCACGGCAAGGAGCGGTGTCTTGTCGCTGCCGGTCCAGTTCGCCCGCGCCGGAGTCGGGGATTGCTGTCCCCACGGGTAGAGTCGGTTCTCCATTCCGCCAGCGGCCGCGTACTCCCACTCAGCCTCCGTGGGCAGCCGCCCACCATCCCACGCGCAAAAGGCGAATGCCTCGTACCAGGACACGCAGGTGATCGCATAGCTCTCGTTCCCTGCTTCCGTATCCGTCCAGGTTTGGTACGGCCCTTGGCACGCGAGAGCGTTCATCAAGCTGGTTTGGTCGGAAGGCAGAGAAGAGTTCCAGACCGCTCGCCAGCCGCTGCCCGCAATGAGCGGATGCTCTCCCGCGCCTTCCGCTGGCGGGGTTCCGTCGTACTCCTGCACGAATCGACGAAACCGGCCCACGGTGACTTCGAAGGTGTCGAGGTGAAAGTCCGCCACCGTCACGTCGTGCTCAGGCTGCTCGGCCGACACCATACCGGCATTCGCGGCGTCGCAGGAAGTCTCGCTTCTCCCCATGGGGAACGTCCCGCCGACCACGAGCGTGTTCTGGCAACAACTGACTCCCGCGCAGGTCAATCCTCCACTGCACGACGTGCCTTCCGCGCCGTGGGTCAGATTCGGCTCCACGCCATCGCTGCACACGCCCGCATCGGATCCGCCCGTTCCGCCACCCGACGATCCCCCCGTTCCCCCGGTCGACGATCCTGCCGCCCCGCCCGTGGCCGACCCCGCCGTCCCACCGGTCGCTGAGCCGCCTGAACCGCCCGGTGACGAGCCGGCTGCTCCGCCCGTCGCGGAGCCCCCCGAACCGCCGGTCACTGCGCCTGCCGCACCAGCCGCACCTCCGCTTCCGCCGGTTGCCCCTCCGGCACCGGCCATGCCCCCGGCGCCCGTGTCCGCGTGGCCACCGGATGCGTCCGCATCCGGGTCCCCGTCGCCACCCGACGCGCCGGCACCCGCATCGTCATCGGCCAGCGTGCGATCTTCGAATCCCAGAATGTGGCTGCACGAGGCGGCCGTCGCGGAGGCGAGGAGCCCCCACGCCGTCATCGCGGCGGAGCGCCCTATCCACGCCGATGATTCCCGTTCTCTCATGCCGTACGCTCGCTCGTCTGTCAGAGCCAAAGCCTACACCATCCCGGCGCGCGGAAGCCATGGTTGATTCGGGCAGGGACTTAGGGATTGGAGTCGGTCTTGGGGACGGCGTCAGCGCAGCAGCGAACGCCGTAGGCAACGGTGACACTCCGAATGGAGGCGACCCCGTAGTTGGAGTCGCAGGGCAACGCTTCCTTGTACCATCGGCCCCCTTGGGTCACACACCGGCCGCTGTAACAGATGTTGAGCCACTGTTGGACACTACCACTCATGTTGTAGACAGCGTCATAGGGCGAAATCGTCCCACGACACCCGCTTTCAACGGCATCGCGAACCGCAAGGGCGCTGTCCTCCCCTTCCGCGTCGATCTTCGTTTGGTCGATGCATCTTCCCGGCTCGTAGGCGTCACCGTAGGGGTACTTGGTCGTGCCCCCTTGGCTGCAGACGCTGAACCACTCGCTCTCACGCGTGGGAGCGACTTGTTCTTCCTGTCCGTCTGCAAA
>CAZAWR010000189.1:0-8893 GCA_964488865.1 uncultured Polyangiaceae bacterium
CCTTTGGGGCCCTCGAACTGCCCTGATCGGGCCCTCCAAGTGCCCTGCTCGGCCCTAAAAAGGTCCCCAAGCGGGCCCTGCGAGTGCCCCGACCGGGCTCTCGAACCAGCCCGAAGGGGCCCTGCAACTGCCCCAACCGGGCGCTCGCACATCCCCGAATCGCAAAACCTTGGGCACGGCCTTGCCGTGCCGGGCTGGACTCGGCGTTGCCGAGTCGCCACGGACGCGGATCTGTGACGCCGCCAACCCGAAGGCGCTCGGGACCGGAGACTTCTGGCTCCAATCCCGGTCAGCCCGGCACCTGCCGGGCTTTCCCGGTCTGCTCTGCCGTGGGCTTTCCCAGAGCAAGATGCGGCACGCGGGCAGCCCGCGGCAGAGGCAAATCTACTGCCCAATCGCAAACACCGTCCCCCCACCATTGCCCACGATTACCGTGCCGTCGGCCGCCACAGCAACAGGCGAGTACAGCGGTGACCCGGAATTCACCTCCCACGAACAGCTCGTCCCAGCCCGTCGAGAGGGTGAAGCCAAGCCCGCCTGCGACGCCTCCCCGAGGTACATTTGCCAGACCACCCGCCCCGTCGCCGCCTCTACCGCGTACAGCCTCCCGTCGAAACGAGGCACGTACACGAGATCCCCCGCGGAGGCCGCCGAGGCGTAGTGCGGGAAGTAGCATTCACCGACGGGCTGCCTGTAGCGAACTCGCCCCGAGGACGCTTCGATCGCCGCGACGTCCCCCGAATAGGGCTCGGCATAGACCAGCAAGCCGTCCACCAGGGCAGGCGTGGATCGAACGTTTCCCCATTGCTCTTTGGAACGGTCCTTGGCCCGCCACTGCACCGCACCGGTGCGGGCGTCGAGGGCGACGAACGCGGGGTCGTCGTAGGTGGTGTCCCGCGCAAACGGCACGACCACCGTGTTTCCCGTGACGATGGGGGCCGCGAACCCCTCGATGGGCACGGACCTCCCGCCCGAGAAGGCAGGCCTGTCCACGTTCTTCCTCCACCGGACCTGCCCGCCCTTCGTGAGCGCCGCGACTTCCCCCCCTTGGGACACCGCGTACAGGTGCGTCCCGTCCGACGCGAGCCCGCCGCGAATCGCGCCGTTCATCTGCAAAACCCAGCGCTCCGTCCCATCGGCCCAGGCGTAGGCACGGACAAAGCCTTGCGCATCGCCCACGACGACGAGGTCATCGACGACCGCAGGCTGACTGTACACCTTGCCCTGGCCCCGGCGCTTCCAGACCACCGTCCCGCGACTGGCATCCAAGCCATAGACGTTCCCGTCGTCCGAGGTGGCGACGAGGCGGTCTCCGGCGAGGGCCGCGCCGTTTGCATCGGACTGGAAGCGCGTGTGCCAACGTGGCTTTCCGGTGGCCAAGTCGATGGCGTGGATACCGTCGCGGGGGTCCGAGGCGTTGTGGGTGTTTCCGCTCGAAGGGACGAAGACCGTGGGACCGCTCACCAGGGGCGTGTTCAGATACCCCTGGATTCCCACCCGCGCCTTCCACCGAATCACGGGGCGACGAAGGGCCGGGGCGGAGGAGCGTCCCCACCGGGCGGCGTCACCCTGGAACTGGAGCCAGTCGGACTGGGCGGGGACAACGACGGTTTGCGGGGACGGTTCGGGCGGGGGTTCGCCGGCGACGACGAGAGGCGGTTGGGAAGGAGGCGTCGCCGTGACGACGGGCGGGGCCGTCGCAGCACACTCGCAGGGCGCGCACGCGGGGCAGGGGGGAGGCGCCGCGGGAGGTGGGCAGGGGACGACACACGAGGGCAGGGCACAGCAAGCGATCAGGGCGAGGCCGCGTTTCATGGGTGCATGGAATCCCAACGGCCGTGCGAAGACAAGGGCAGGCTCGGGTTGCTCGTTACTTCTTCCCCGATTGGTCCAGCGTCAGCTCGTACGAGGCTCGCTCCTGTCGAAAGCCGTACGGGAGATCGAGGGCCCAGACCGCCTCCCGCAAACAGGCGTTCACCGAAGGGGACAGGGGAGCGGGTGACGTGAGCACGGGCACGTCCACGACCTCGTCGAGCGTGGTCTCCACCTCGACCTTCGCCATGCCGGACGGCGCCCCGCACGCCGCCCACGCCGCGGAAATGGCGTGCTCCAGCCAGCGCATCGGGTCGAACGTGTCCACGCGGCCCCCCGCGGATCCGAACCCGGCGCCGTGGCCGATCGTCCCGATCGACCCGAGCCCAATGCCTCTGGCTTCCATGTCGGCCAGTCCTTCCGTGGACGGGCGCACACCCGGCTCGATCGCCAGGTAGGACGTGACGGGGGACACCGCCCCGCCCCGCTTCGCAAGCACCATCATCTCCTTGTCCGTCAGTTCGTCCATCACGGGCGACCCGAACACCATCGCAGCCCATCGGCGCGCCTCGTCTTCCGTGGCGGCAGTGGTGCTGTACACCCGACGCGTCCACAGGTCTCCCTCCACGCTGAAGGTATTGCCCGCGGGAACGTGGATTCGCAGGTCCGAAAACCCTTCGCCTTCCCGGACCGTGTCGAGCGCGGTGAGCTCCTCCGGCAGGAATCCGCCCCGAATTCTGGCGTTGTGCAGGCGAACCGGGCGGGCAAGCTCGGTGAACACCCGTGCTGCATCCGGGTCGTCCGAGGCGCTGGATTGCCACACAAGGCCGCCGGTGCTCTTCGCGACGCCGCTCCAGCCATGATCGTCGTCCCTCATGAGCCACGGGCCGCCGTAGCTCGGCATCGCCACGTGGACCACCCCCCCCGCGGCGCCGAACCGCGTACCGAGTTGCGTGGCAGTCAGCGCGTTCCTTGTGAGGGTGTCCGTGAACACCACGACGCGCCGCTCCCCACCGGGGGAGGTCGCCAGCATCGAGGCGGCCCGCTCCAGGGCGAGGTCCACGAAGCTGCCATTTCCAGGCTGGATCACCAGGGATGCAAGGTCCTCCACGGCTTTGCGCGTGGGGACCAGCGTGCCGTGCATGGGCCGCACGGTACGGTCGAACAGCATCACCTCCGCCGTCCCATCGGCGAAGTGCCCGAGATACGCCCGGGCTGCGGCTATCGCGCCCTTTCCAGCCGGTTCTGTCACCGAACGCGACGCGTCGATCAGCACCACCACCCGCGCGCGCGCAGGGACGGTGGAGAGCTTGGCAGCAACGTTGATTCTTGCGTGGGAGAGAACCCGTTTCGGACCGATGGGGAGAATGGCAAGGGAGCCCGTGACGGGGGGCTGGGCCGAGGCCTGGATGGCAATCTCCATCTCGTCGACGCCTGAGAACGAGAGCTCGGTTCCAGGACGAACGGGGGAATCGTCGACCAGGACGGTGTCCCCGGGCTGGGCCGCACGGACCTTGATCATCGAGGGGAGTGTGGAGGTTCCGAGACGAGGGAGGCGAACGCGATGAAGCCCTTCGACGTACGCGGTAGGTACGAGGAGCGTGTACTCGACGGTCTTGTTTGCGCCTGGCTCGCAGGGAAAGACCTGCAGGGCGAGCTGTTCCTGGGAGCGCCAGGACAGCAGGGCAGGGTCCTTGGGGGAGGCGTCGCCGAAGCCTGTGAGCTCGCGGTAGCGAGCGGCAGCGGTTTCCCTCTCGAGAAGCTCGCCCGTGAACCAGTAGGGACTCCCGCCCAGGCGTCCCAGGGTGCGGAGCCCCGTGGCCGCGGCGCCTGGGGGAAGGTCGAGTGCGAAGATGGCCTGGTCGTGTCGCAGCCCCCCATTGAAGACGGTGCGCCGAACGACGAGGGTCGCAAAGCCTCGGTCTACGGTGATGTCGACATGGTGGGAGACCTCGCGGAGCAGATCCGATCGCGTCGAGAGGAGTTGGTCGGCTCGGGCGGGGGAGGGGAGTGCCGCGCCGGCAAGGGCGAGGGCGCAACAAACCCCTGCCCGCCGGAGGGAGCGTCCGGTAGTGCGTCGCATGGTCGGGGGAGACAACCGAAGGGGGGCCGATGTTCCCGCCAGACTGGAACGTGATTCCCCCTACCTACTGCCCCAACGCGAATACCGTTCCCCCGCCATTGCCCACGATCCCCGTGCCGTCGGCCGCCACCGCAACAGGCGAGTCCTGGTTGCCGCTGCGCGAGCATCCCCACCGACTCGACCGCCGGGACGACCGTCTGGCCGAGCAACAGACTGTTGAAGAGCGCGCCTCGGGCCTCGCGGACGCTGGTCGGAGTGACGAACAGCGCGGTGCGGAGGACGATCACCGACATGCGGATGAGCGACCTCTTGGTCATGTCGCACGGTCCCGGCGAACTGGACTGGAAGCCACAGCAGGCTCAATCCCCCGGACCGAGGGCGTCGAGCTTCTGGCGAATGATGGTGGACATCGCGTCGTTGAGCGTGGTTCCGATGAACCATACCTCCTCGGCGTCGATGTAGATGAGATCGGCGGGCCTGACGTCGGGGATGGTCGGCACCTTCCAGTGTCGTGCATCCGAGAGCCGGTAGACGTGCAGGTACCGCTCTGGGCTCCCCACGGGTTGCTCGACGAGGGCGTAGTGGCCCTGCCCCACAACCTTGTACTGGGGAACGATGGTGAGTGCAGGCACGGAACGGCGCTGGGTTGGTTCCACCTCGCTCGCCGACGTTGCGAAGGGGCTTGTCCACAGCGTTCCCGTTGCGGGGTCCAAGCTTGACGCCGAGGCTGTCTGCACCCACACGAGCGTGTTGCCGTCGCTCCGGATGTCGTAGACCATCTCCGAGCCCGCATCGACGAGCTGCTCCAGGGTGTCCGGTCGCTTCCAGACCCAGCCTGTGAGCTTCTCGTGGTTCTGCTCGACGCCCATGAGGACGAAGAAGGCGTTGGGTCCGGAGGGAATGGCGAAAGACGGCATGGCATTCGGAAACTGGATCCACCGCTCCAGTCCGCTGTCCAGATCTCGTAGGTAGGGGATTCCCCCGGTGCTCCTGCCGACAAAAAGGTCATTGTTGCAGCTCAGCGGGACAACCGGTTGGGTCGCGTACGAAAAGCTGGGATCCCCACTCGGGTTCGTTGGAGGCAAGTACGCCTGGTAGGTAGGATCGAGTCCCGAGCCGATGGCGAGGCAAACATGGGAGGACGTCCACTGTAACAAGTTTCCCCAGCAACTCTTCACGGTTCCGCGCCAGGCCGCTAGCGGAAACCCTTCTCCGTCGTAGAGCGCCTTGCGCCACTCCCCAACGAACCACATGTGAAGGCCGAGGCGTACTTCCCCGTCCTCCTTGTGTATTTGGGCGGCCTGCAACGGTATGCCAGACTCGTTCGGCCAATTCGGCTGCAGTCGGTAGCACCCATCGGAGTTGGCCCCACACTCGGTCCATGTGAGGTTGGGAACAGCATTCACGGGTTTGGTAGCAACCTGCGCGTCGCAACTGGCTGCCCACGTGAGGGCCTTCCACCCTGGATCCCCAGCCGGTTGCCAAACATCGTTCGACGCGTCACTGGTCGACCCGCCGGCCCCACCCGTCGCCCCGCCTGCGCCACCCGTCGCCCCGCCTGCGCCACCCGAGCCAGCCGCATCCGCATTCCCATCAGGCAACACGACTCCGCCACTGCCGCCGGAGGCTTCCACGGGCCCGTCTGCGCCCCCCGCGTCCTCGGACGTGGCCGATCCGGATTCGCTGCAGCAAGCCGCGAGGGCGGCGAAGCACACCGCGGCTCCAACAAGCCAGCGCGTCATGGCTCGTCCCCCATCGCGGGGCACCAGCCGTCGTGCCATCTTCCGATGCTGTCGATGGGGATCGCCTCTTGACGGACCCCGCCGCCGGTGAGTGAATCGCCGGGGGCCGGCACTGCGAAGGCGATCTGCGTGCGGCTGGTCACCGGCGGGGCGACGATGGTCTTGTGCAACAAACGCATGCCTCTGAACGCGAGCTTGCCGTTGCTGTCCGGCGTGAATCGGGCGATCATCGACAACCGATCGCGCGAGCCTACGAGGAACAGCTCTCCGTTGTGTCCGTTGACCAACCAGTAGCGCGAGAACGAACGCCACGGAGCGGGCCACCGAGCGATGGTCTCGAAGCGATTACTGCCGGGAGCCCAGCGACGCAAGCGTGTCAGCAGCAGGCTGCGGTCCACCTCGTAGACCGCCTTGTCGTCGCGACGGTAGGTGGCCGCGAGAACCGTGCCTGGCCTCGTTCCGGGATGCAGTTCGGTTTCCGTCCAAGCTCGTTGGGTCAGGCTGTACGTCCACGCCGAGCGTGGCTTGCCGTGGGTAGCCTTCCCGCCGAACCGATAGATTTCACCCCGTTCGGCGGTGAGCACCAAGCCCTCCCCTTCCTCGATCGCACCGGGGTCTGTGGTCGAGGTTTGGCTGCCGAGCATCTTCACGATGTCTTCCCCGCCTTCGATGAGGCGCCGGGAATCGACCGCTCCGCGCACACCCATGACCTGCAGCGCCTGGGCCGGCATGCCGGTCGCGTTGTCGATGAGTACGGCACGCCACAGCCGTTGTCCGGGCTGCCGCTGCGCGAGCATCCCCACCGACTCGACCGCCGGGACGACCGTCTGGTCGAGCAACCGACTGTTGAAGAGCGCGTCACGGGCAGACGGTGTGAGCGCGCCTCGGGCCTCGCGGACGCCGGTGGGAGTAACGATCAGCGCGGTGCGGTCCAGCTCGTCCGGACCGGGCGACACGACCAAGAGGTCGCTCATCCGCATGTCGGGACCGCACTCGTAGCACGGGATGGTGAGGTTCGGGTCGATCTCGACCGGCAAGTCGAGGATGTAGTACTTCGTTCTGCGCTTCGCGTCCGCCGCTCCCGTCTCGATGTAGCTGCCGCGCTCCTGCAATCGGATCTCATCCTGAGAATTGGAGGCAATCCCGAATCCGTTGCGGATGTTGCTCCACAGCACGCCATTGACATGGGCGGTCAGGGGGTCGCCGGGGTCTCGGACGTAGGGGGCGCCGAGTGCTTGGTAGTCCCAGATCGTCGGTCCTTGGCCCTGGCCGTTGAACTGCAGCCAGCGGATCTCCGTTGTGGCCGCGGTCCAGTCCGGGATGCCTTCCGGTGAGAATTGCGCAGCGGTTCGAATGTCGCGCCACTGCGCAAGGGGGAACTGATTTCTCAACGGTGCGCAGCCGTATGCCTGACATGACACGCGACCGGTTGCCGTCTCGACGTCTTCCGGACAATCGCACCACTTCGTGTGCGTGGTCGCGTACTGGTTGACAGTGGTCGGCGAAGGCGTCGGGGTGTGCGTGATCCCGTTGCGCATCACGAACCCGCACTCGCCCGGGAGCGGCGTGATGCACGGGTACGACGGGGCCTGCCCCGGGGGGAACACGCCGTCGCCCAGCGAAATCTTCGGGCACGCTACGTCGCAAGTTCCGATGCGAAACGCCGCTTGGTAGGTTGCGAGCTCGGTCCCGTAGTTGGGGCCGGGGCGAATGATCGGAACGGTCGTCTGTCCCGGATAGTACATCGCCATCTCGGCTTCGAAGTTGCAGTCGGCTGCCTCTTGATCGTGCTCGAAGTCGGCAGGATGGTTGGAGGTGCACCAGTCGCAGACGTTGCCGACCTTGTCGCCGTCGTCATCCCCTTCGGGATAGTTGTGTGCGATGAATTGATCGACGCCGGGTACCACGGTGGCGACCCCCGGACAGTTGTCGCACTTGTCCGGAATGCTGTCCTGGTCCGTGTCCGGCTCCGCCCCCTGCGTCTGCTCGAGGTTCGGTTCGTTCACGCAGGTGTCGCACAGATCGGGGATCGTGTCGCCGTCGGTATCGGTCTGCTCCAACGCGGGAGTATACCCGGCCCGGTTCCGATAGCTCGGAGCGCAGCAGCCAGGTCCGAACTTCTCGCCGGTCCGTGGATCGGTGAATCGGCTCGCGACGCCCGTCCAGCGATACAGGGGGTCTTCCACATACGGGCAGGGGTCGATCGCGTCGGGAAGCAGATCGCCGTCGCTGTCGATATCGCAGCCCGCGGGCCCCTCGGTGGGGAGGCATTCTCCCATCAGGCGGCCTCCGCCTTCCTTATCGACGATGGCGCGGAGGAAGTCCTGCGCTTCTGCTGAATCCACGGCGGCGGCAGTGCTGAAGTGAACCGGATACAAAACCCATGTCTTGAACGGGCCCCAGCCAACCCACTTACCCTTCCAGCCCGAACTATGACCGCTGTTCACGCCGCATAGCGCCCCACCTCGCACCAACGCCCCACCCGAATCACCGGATTCCGAGGAACCCGGATACGACCCATCCAACAACCATGCGTTCCGATAGATCGCCCCGCCAGGTTTGCTTTCCCGGTACCAGTTCTCTGAGCTCAGGTAGTTGCGCATGTCCGCGGCGCCACCATAGCCAATCAGCGTCGCGGTGAAGTCCGACACGCCTCCCATGTCAAGACAGCTAGGACCCGGCGAAGGTCCGAGTCCCGGCAGGTGCAAGGGGCGCACTACCGACATGGGAATGCGACGATCGAGCTGAACCAGAGCCATGTCCCTGGCAATGAAGCTGTCATTCTGCTTCACCGGCTGAATGATTCGGACCCGCACGGGCCCGCTCTTCGCGTTGGTGTGCCGCCCTTCGAAGTCCTCGGCGATCCCATTGTCGAGGGTCGCGGTACCTCGGAGCGAAAAGCTGACGCTCAGGTCGTCGCTCATCTTGTTGAAGTTGTCGCTGATGACACAGTGGCTCGCCGTGAGCATCCAAGCCGGGGTGACCAGAATACCACTGCATCGATACCCGGAGTCCCACACGTACTGACCTACGAATGGAAAGTCCTCGTGGTGGTCTGTGACCCCGTCAATGACCCGGGCCGGGTTCTGAGCGGTCGGCTCTGACATCGAATCGTCGTCGGGGCCCGAACAAGCCGCGGCAAGGATTACCATGGGTACCAGAGTCGCTGGGCGCCACCTGAGCGCAAGCTCAGCAGCTAGCCCCAAACCAAGCACTTCGGGGTGCTGTTTGAGGGAATTTATCTGAAAAGCCACGT
>CAZAWR010000190.1:0-8889 GCA_964488865.1 uncultured Polyangiaceae bacterium
GACTTCCACCTCCTGTCTGTTGATCATGCCAGTCGCACCCCCTCGCCGCGCTCACCGCGGCTCACCCCAAAACGCCTCGCCTTCAGCTCGGATAGCCCCAAACCCAAGCACGTTCTTCGAACAGTGCTTGAATTGGGGCTAGATGGCCCCCGCCCCCCCCTCCTCCTTGAACCCACACCCACACCTTGCTACCTCGCCGGGCGCGATGAAGCTCACGTCAGTCCTTCCGATCCTCGCCCTCATCCTGTCATCCGCCTGCGGAGGCGACGAAGACGGTGACAACGGTGGCTCCGGGGGCGGCGACGTCAAGCCCGCCAAGATGGTCCAGCTTCCCGCCGGCTTCTGGATCGACAGCACCGAGGTGACCCGGGCCCAGTACGCGGCGTGGCTCGCCACCAAGCCCAGCGCCCAACCCGCGGAGTGCAGTTGGAACACGAGCTTCACCCCGGGTTGCGACTGGCCGCCCGGCGACAAGGGCGATCACCCGGTGGTGTGCGTCGACTGGTGCGATGCCAACGCGTACTGCCAGGGTGTGGGCAAGCGGTTGTGCGGGAAGATCGGTGGAGGCTCGAACGGCATCGATGGCGAAGACGATGCCGCTCTGAGCCAGTGGTACCATGCGTGCTCTTCTGGCGGACTGTACGAGTATCCGTACGGGAACGACTACGATTCGCAGGCTTGCAACGTGGCTGACCGTGGGCTCGACAGCACTGCCCCCGCTGGTTCGTTTCCGCAATGCCAGTCCGTGGAGCCCGGGTTCGGAGGGGTCTTCGATCAGTGCGGGAATGTCGGGGAATGGGTCGACGCCTGCGCTGACGAAGCCGGACGGGAAGACGGTTGCGTTCAGCACAGCAACTCGGCGTGGACGTCGGCTTCGGGGGGCAAGTGCGGGCGCTCGGCTGCATGGAGGCGCGACGAGAGCACCGGCTTCATTGGGTTCAGGTGCTGTCGGGACTGACCAAGCCGGCTGCTACTGGAACGACTGCCCAAGATACTCCGCCTTGTTGTCCTCGGTCCATGCCTTCCACGCTGCGTTCGTGATCGCTTCAAGGTACACCACACACCCGTTGGTCGCACGCATGTCCGCGGCCACCGTGTACCCATAGTCCAGCTCGGCCCACGCCTCGAACGTCACCGGCACCGCCGCCACCACCACCGTCGCCGACGCGCGGCCCGACTCCAGGTGATTGTCATCGACGAAGTGGAACTTCTCCCCCGAGCCCGAGGGGTTGAAGGCCTCCCCCAGGAACTCCAGGTGGAAGGCGAAGCTGTTGCCCGGCTCCTGCGCCTTGCCGCGGGCCGTCGCACGCACCAGCGTGAGCGGCTTGTTGAGAACGTGCGCCGTGCCCGTGAAGGTCGCGTCCATCTCGCCCTCGAACGCACACGCCGTATCCCCGGCGCCAGCGTTGCTCTTGAATCGAGGGACCACGGACCAGCGCGAGCTGTAGCTGTAGGACCCGCCGAACCACTTCTTGTCCAGGATCTTCTTGCCGCCCGAGATCGACTCCCCGGTCCGGAGGTCCGTCTCGCTCACCTTCAGGAACGGCAAGCCTTCCATCTGCTGCACTGTTCCAGGGTCGGCGCCGTGATGTTGAGCTGCTGTTGGGGAGTGGGGCTCAACACCTGCTGGCTGTGAGCCGTCCCCGCGACGGTGCCGGCGGCGGCGAGAAGGGCAAGGCTGGTGAAGCGAATGAAAGTTCCTTGGATGGTACGATGTCGTTCTCCCTGTTGAGGAGCAGGGGGACGCCGCCGGTTGAAACCGACGGCTAGCTGGACCTCGTGAACGGATCCCAAAGCCCTGCGGGCTACCCTTGTGCGTTCGCCAGGTGTTGGCGGCGAATGCCGGGATGGAGACGGTTGGCGGCGTGGTGCCGAACGGGCGGGACGTTGTGTGGTTGCAGTCCAATCGCGACGGCGACACACGAGAGCCCGCGGAGCGGGCTTTGAGATGTCTCCAACCGGTGAACCTAGCCGTCGGTTTCAACCGGCAGCGTCAACCACCGGCGGCGTCAGCTGGACCTCGTGAACGGATCCCAAAGGGCCTTTTCTCGTCGCGACGAGGACTTGGTCGCTCTCCAAGCTAAACCCGTAGGTGTAGACGCCGCCGGCGGGCAATCGGACACGGAAAGCCCCGTCCTCAGAGACAGAGGCGGTGGGACTCTCGATCCAGGTGCGGACCGGGCCCAGCATGAACGCGGTGGGGCCGACGAACGCGACGAGACCAGGAGTGGGGGCGAGAATCGTCAGGGCGGGAGTACAAAAGACCGTGGCAGCGGTCCTTGAACCCCTACCCACACCTTGCTACACCGCCAGGCGTGATGAAGCCCACCTCACTCCTCCCGATCCTCGCCCTACCCCTCCTCCTGTCAGCCGCCTGCGGAGGCGAGGAAGACGGTGACAACGGTGGCTCCGGAGGCGGCGACGTCCAGCCCGCCAAGATGGTGCAGCTTCCCGCCGGCTTCTCGATCGACAGCACCGAGGTGACCCGCGCCCAGTACGCCGCCTGGCTCGCGACCAAGCCCACCGGGGGCCAGCCCCCGGAGTGCAGTTGGAACAACGACTTCACGCCGGGATGCGACTGGCCGCCCGGAGACAAGGGCGACCACCCCGTGGTCTGCGTGGACTGGTGTGACGCCAACGCGTACTGCCAGGGCGTCGGCAAGCGGTTGTGCGGCGCCATAGGCGGAGGTCCCGAAGTGGATGGTGAGGCAAGCGATGCCTCGAAGAGCGAGTGGTTCAACGCATGCTCGTCCGCAGGCGCCCATCCCTACCCTTACGGGGACACCTATGACGAAACGCTGTGCGTTGGTGCCCATCACGACCTGGATGGCCCTGACGCCGTCCAGCACGACGGATGTCAGTCCTCCGTCCCAGGTTTTGAAGGCGTGTTCGACCTCAGCGGGAACGTCTCGGAGTGGGTGAACTCATGTGGGGACTCCGCGGATGGCAGGAAGTGCGCGGAGCGGGGAGGCGACTTCGCACTGGAAGGCGCTGGTCTTGACTGCCGGTCGGTCCTTTACGACAGCCCGACCTTCAGAGCTCAAATGATAGGGTTCCGTTGCTGCGCTGACTAAGGCATGGTGGGCAGGACGTTGTTATTGACCTCCCAGGCACGCCAATTGGCCAACGTCATCGCCGCCAAGTAGACCGGGTCCGTCCGAGGCTCCACCACCGGCCGGTTGTCCGTCAACCCGCGCCACGAGAAGATCTCCTTCTCCGCCGTGTACCGCGCGAAGCCCACTCCCACCTCCGCGAACGCCGACATGCTCCCGGACAGCGTGCGCAACGCCAGGTCCGCGGATACGGTCGGGAACAGCTTGATCACCCCCGCATCGGACTTGACCTCCAACCCCACCGTCGTCGGCAACGACGCGTCCAGCAGGGTGATCCGTCCCCGCACCCCCGCCTGCGCCCCGCTCACCCCCACCGCCGCCGACGCCACCGCGTTGGCTTTCGCGTAGGGGCTGAACTGCATCACCACCCCCATGCTCGGCGCCATCCCGCTCACACACCCGTTGGTCGCATGCATGTCCGCGGCCACCGTGTACCCATAGTCCAGCTCGGCCCACGCCTCGAACGTCACCGGCACCGCCGCCACCACCACCGTCGCCGACGCGCGGCCCGACTCCAGGTGATTGTCATCGACGAAGTGGAACTTCTCCCCCGAGCCCGAGGGGTTGAAGGCCTCCCCCAGGAACTCCAGGTGGAAGGCGAAGCTGTTGCCCGGCTCCTGCGCCTTGCCGCGGGCCGTCGCACGCACCAGCGTGAGCGGCTTGTTGAGAACGTGCGCCGTGCCCGTGAAGGTCGCGTCCATCTCGCCCTCGAACGCACACGCCGTATCCCCGGCGCCAGCGTTGCTCTTGAATCGAGGGACCACGGACCAGCGCGAGCTGTAGCTGTAGGACCCGCCGAACCACTTCTTGTCCAGGATCTTCTTGCCGCCCGAGATCGACTCCCCGGTCCGGAGGTCCGTCTCGCTCACCTTCAGAAACGGCAAGCCTTCCATCTGCTCGTTGAGGGCCGTGCGAACGTCGGTCAGCTTCTTGGGCAACGCGGTCATCGTCCGGCTCGCCACCGGCACGTGGAACAGCGCGTCTTCGTGCGCAAGGGTGTTGCCGCCCGTCATCGCCACGCAGTACTGGAACGCCTCCTCGCGTTTCTCGGAGAACTTCCCCATGAACCGCTGGGCGAACTTGGTCGGGGACCAGTCGCAGTTGTATCCGTTCTCGGATAGACAACCCTGACTTCCGCGACGGTACTCGTCGACCAGAAGCTCCATGATCTGCTCCTGGACCTTCCGCGCCTCCTCGGCGATGGCGAGGAGGTCCGCATCGCTCGGGCCCACTGGTTTCGGGCTCGGACACAGCGAGTTGGCCGCCGTGGACGCGGGAATCGAGGTCTCGACCTTGCCGTAGTCTCGCTCCACGCCCACGAGCACCGACGTCGTGGTCGTGTCCGAATACGGGGTCGCGGTGGAGGTCCCGGTACCCAGGCTGAACGGCACCACCATCTGCGTGGTCACCACGGCGCCCTGCCCCTCGAGGGCGGAGACGCGCTGCATGTCCACCAAGTCCCCGCGCATCGCGGAAACGGCCGCGTCACGAACGAACGGGTCGACCACGACTCTCTCCCCCGTGATGGGATCGACCGTGACCTGGTCGAGCGCCTCGCTGACGGGGCTGCGGAATCTGTCGTCGGCGACGGGCAGGGCCATGTCCCCCCAGACCCTCGGTGAGGTCAGCACGGCGTAGCGCTCCATCAGGTCGGCCAGGGTCTTGGTGCGGTCATCGATGGCCTTGCGTTCGGCGCGCGACAGCGGCTGGCCTTGCTGCCCGCCGGCCGGCTTCTGCCGGTCGTGCAGGGCTTTGTGGAAGTACCACTCGTTGGTGAACCGCTCGGCCTGGGGGAAGGCCGCGATCTGCTCGCTGGTCGGGCTGATCAGGTACCCGGCCTTTTTCTGCAGAAGGGTGCGCACCGCCTTGAGGTCGGCATCGAGGGTCGCGAGCTTGGTGGCCGCCGCGGAGTCCGAGGGGTCGACGTAGTACTTGGACGTGGGGGACTGGAACCGGAAGTTGCCCGCGCACCCGTAGAGCTTGGGGCCTGCCTGCAGCTGCACGGAGGTACCCGCGAGCAACGCCGGCGCCGTGAACTTGAGGCGCTGCATGTCCTCGATGAGGCCTGGCTGCTGGTCGAGAAGGAACGCGGTGGCGGCACCGAAGAACATGTTCTTCGGCAGGAAGCCACGAACCAGCGGGACCGACGGCCTGGGGTTGAAGTACGCCCCGTTCGCGTCCAGACCCTTGAGGTAGGGGCGAAAGGCGATGCCCGGCGCGGTGGTGTTGGAGGAATAGGCTACCTGGTAGGCGCATTCGTCGTCGGTGCCGCACGCCGCCGCCGAGTCTTCGAAGCGCGAGTATTCGTAGTAGCCCTTCCAGACCCACTCGGCGCAGGCGTTGTTCGCGTCCCCGAGCGTCACGCCGCGGGATTCCCAGTCGGGGTGGGCCCGGAACTGGATGGCTTGCGGGGCGGTGCGCGTCTTGATGATCCCCGAGCCCTTCTTCATCATCGAACCGGCGTAGGAAAGGTCGCTGTCGTCCAGGACCACGTCGCTCTCGATGAAGGCGTCAAGCAGTCCCTGGGCGAGGTTGTTGTTGGTGGTGGAGGCGAGGTTGGCCGGCCAGGGGGCGGGGTCGGCGCGGAACATCGGGCGGATTTTCTGCGGCTGCGTCGTGGAGAGGCGCGCCAGCTCGTTGGTCAGCACGGAGGTGCAGCCGGCGGGGAACGAACCGACCAGGGTCACGTTCTTGGGCGTGCCGGGTACGAAGCCCAGATGCTGCAAGCTGCATTGCGCGAGGGTTGGGGAAGTGATGGACAGCTGCATCTGCGGGGTCGGGCTCAACACCTGCTGGCTATGAGCGGTCCCCGCGACGGTGCCGGCGGCGGCGAGAAGGGCAAGGCTGGTGAAGCGAATGAAAGAACCTTGGACGGTACGCATGTCGTTCTCCCTGTTGAGGAGCAGCGGGTACTTGGTGGCTGCTCTCACAGGGGGGTTCGGACACGGAGGTGAGGTGGTTGCTAAGAATCGACATCGGGGGGGTCGATTTGTGAAAGGCACGGGTTTACGGGGCGCCCAGAGGACCGATGAGGGATGCGGTGCCGTTGCTGCCGCGACGCGGGGCCGGACACCTCCGTTCGTGCGCTTCGGTGCTGCTTCGCTTCAATCCAGCAGATGGGCCACCTGCGGGAAAAGCTCGCTGTCGATCTCCAGAAGGGGAAGCGGGTACTGGAGAGCGGACTCCGCAAAGCAGCGTCGGTCATGCCACGGCCACGTCGCACGCAGGTGCCCTGCTTGCTCGTCCGCCGAGGGCAGCAACTCTCCCATCCACGGTTTCTCCCCCTGTTGCCACGCGACACCGCGGACGCTCACGATCGCTGGCCGACAGGATGCGTCTTCTGCCCAGGTGCGATTCGCAATCCCCAAGTACACCGTACGTTTCCGACCGTGCGCGGGGATCCTCACCGGATACTCGATCGCGGTAGCGGCCTGCGCGCCGACCCTACCGCCTACGGCGTCGTGCCCCCAGTTCGCTTCCCAACAGCGTCTGCCGAACCCGGTGTTGGGAAAGGAAATCGGCAACGATCTGCAGTCCTCACTCGGAGAGTCTTGCGCCTGGCACGCTCGTCCGGCGGCCACGAGCACATAGGGGTCGTACTCCCCAAACCACATCACGTGGTGGGGACCCTGGCTCTGGAACGAACGACCTTCCCACCCGGGAACAACCGGCGCGTTCCCGGGTGGGGCGACCAGCATCAAGAAACGCGGGGAGCTCGCCTCCTCCCCCATCGTCCGCCTTGCCCGCGCGCAGGAAGCATCGAGCCAAAGACCTGACAGGAACTCTCGAAAGAAAGTCTGCCCGCCGGACACCGAACCGTACACGCGGTGAACATCGAGCCCCATGCCTTCGGCGGTGAGGACCGCATGATGGATGTCCGGCAGGCTCAGCGAGGGGTGCTTCAAGGTGTCCAGATGCCGTGGCACCAAGGCAACCAATTCGATACCGCAGCACGCGAAGGCCGCGATGCGGACGCCCCGGCCGAAACGGGCCTCGAGCTCGCACAACAACGGGGCGATCACCACGCATGCGATGGGAATCAGCGGTTCCACGTAGCGCCGGTCTGCCGCATGACCGAGCCACGACGCGACGTAGCAGAGCAGATAGCTCGCCCCGAAAGCGACGACCAGCGGGTACCAGCCGCGTTGATGTTCGCCGGCTTGCTCGCGTCTCCGGAGGAACGCCGTGGCGATGGCCGCCGCAACCCCGACCCACACATACCCGGGCAACGTCATGACCCCCATATCGGGTGGCATCGCGGCAGCCCCCTTTCCTGCGAGCACCCCTGCGAAGGTCGACGCGTTCGCCTTCAGAGCGTCTGGGGAAAGCACCGCCCAGGTGCCCAACACGATGGGCAGGGCCGCGAGTGCCAACACCCAGCGCTCCTTGCCCCGTCCTGGCAGCAGAAAGACGGCGGGAAGGAAGAAGAAAAACTCCAGGTGAACCTGAGACCCGACCCCGACCAAGAAGATCGCCGCGAACCGTGCCGCTAGCCCCTCCCCACCGGGCCGTGGGGCGAGGAAGCACAGCACGATCAGAAGGTTGACCAACGAAGGGATCAGCGACGGATTCCACAGCGGCACCAGGACCTCGGTCCTCGCCGCGAAGTGCAGGTTGGCACACAGCACGATCAGAGCCACAGGGAGGCTCGCTCCGGAGCGTCGGAGGACGTACCAAACGGCCACGGCACTCGCGGACTGAAGCACCACAAGGGTTGCCAAGACGCTTCCCGGCGCAGCGCCGAGCCAAGCGAAAAGGCTGAGAAACATGGGCCAGGCCACGCCGTGGAAGAACAGGGCCGAGGACTGCGACCCCATGGCGTCCCAGGTGGGGCCGTGCGCGAGCTCACGTGCGATGAGCAGGTCTCGCACCGAGTCTACGTGGTAAGGCACCGCGGACGGGAGCGTGACCGCGTGAATGAAGACCAGAACCGCGAAGACCATCGCGGCTTCCCAGAGGACCGCCGGGGTCGAGGGGTGGGCCATGTTCCCGAACCACCGTAGTACGGCTACCGGGGTGAGGACCAGCGGCGACGATGGACGGATGAGGGGTGCCCGAAGTCCCTGCCGGGTTGAGGCGCGGCCACGACAAGGGACGGAGAGCGGACATCAACTAGGAGCTGAGAACACGGAACACGGAACAGAGAACCAGGAATGGGCAGAACCAGGCGCAACACGCACGGCCTACCTCCGCACCGCCCCTCTGTGCCTTCTGCATCCTCTGTGGTTCTCCGGAGGTCAGAACGACCCGCCCAGCAGCCAGAGCGGCGTGCCGCGTCCTGTGCGAGCGAAGGTCATGCGCCAATCCCGCACGGCAACCCCGCCAGGCGAGCTGCGCACCAGACGCTTCGACGGCCACGCGAACGAGGCCGCGATGAGTCCGGCCCCGACCCCCTGTAGACCCGCCCACACCCATCCGGAAAAACGACAGGCGTCCTGCGGTTCGTCCGAGGACGGGTATTCCTCGTAATGCTCCGTCGCGTCCGCGCAGAAGGAGTGCATGAACAGCGGCGGGCCCAAGACGGGGATGAGCAGGTACTGCTTCGTGCCGAAGTGAAATGGCGGGTCCTCGCCAACGCGATGGCTCCCGTACCCGCCCGCGTCGCCGACCGTGCCTTGATGCAAGGCCAAGCCGTAGGTCGGGACGAAGATCAGCGCACCGGTCACCAGGGTCCAGAGACGGGGTCGCGAGACGACTTCGTATCCGGCAGGAGCCGGCTGACCTTCGACGTATTCCGGCTCAGCGGGTGCGGGCGCGGGCTCACGGGCCAGGCGCA
>CAZAWR010000191.1:0-8802 GCA_964488865.1 uncultured Polyangiaceae bacterium
GAATCACCACGTCCCGCGGCACGACTTGCCCTTGCGCCTCCCAGTCCCCGGGACCTCGCATAAGCCAGGGCAGCGTCCGAACTCGCGCACTATCGACTTTGCACGTTCACCCGCTCATGCCACATTACTGAAAGATGAAAACTACCATTGATTGGTTCGCTCCGCATAACACTCACGGTGGTCGAAATCGACCACCTGTTGGCCGGATCTGACCAGGTAGTCCCGATACCATACCCGTCGCCTGCAACAAACCGCGGCCAAGTCGCGAGACCCCAACTGGCACGCATGATGCTAAATCACCATGCGCCATCCTAATCGCCACGACCGTTCGAACACCCAACAGCACGTCGAAAGGACCGGTTATGACTTCTCAGGATCAACGAGGTCGAAGTCGACCCGAGTGTTTCGCGGTGAAACAGGCAACCTACCCGAACGAGAGTGACAAGCGAGACACCCTCCGTGCCTCCAACGGCCCCGAAGCTCTCGACACAGTGAATCAAGGCAGGTTGGTCGACGAAGTCGTAGACTGTATTGCCGAAATCCATCGCCGGGCGACCATTCATCTGGCTCTGGACGTCGGGGCCGTCGTGGTTGAGCGACTACTCAACGGAAACCTGGACACGCTGCGTGCACGCGGACGGAAGGACCACTCCCTCCGCAGGCTGGCGGAGCACCCCAGGCTGCCATTCAGTTCCACCACACTGTGGAGATGTATTGGTGCGTACGAGGTCGTCCGAAGCTGCCCCGAGGTGGTACAACTCGAGAATCTCTCAATCGCACACATCGTAGCCGTGCGGTCACTGCCGCGACAACGGCAACTCGAGTTACTTGCGGCGGCATCGGATGGAAGGAGGCCGGCGGCGTGGATCAAGCACCAGACACGTCGGAGTATCTCGTCGCCAGGCGATGCGGCCCCGGCGCGCCATGCAGACTTGCCGACGCAGCTTCACCGAATCGCTGCGGCAGCCCGCGACTGCGTGGTTCAGGGCGATTGGAATGTGATTTCGGAATCACGCGCCTCTGCGGTACTCAATGACGTCGCTTTTCTGCAAGCGTGGGTTGAAGGTCTGAGCCGCTGGATAGAGGCGCGCGACGATGCGCGGCGCTGCCGCTGAGGAGCGGAACTTGCCACTCCACCATCTTCCGATCACTACATTCAGCTGCGTTTGGGTTCCGGGTCCAATTCGAGGCCAGAATGTGAATTGCATTAGCAACCCCAACATGTGACACTTGGCGCTGCGTCTGGAGGAAATTTGGAATGAAATCCAAGCCAAGTGAGCATCCTTCGCGAGAGCCCCTCTCCGAACTGTGTACCTCAGAAATGACGAAGACCGGTCCAGATCTCCTAGCGGGACTTTCGCAGCGTCGAACCGAATGCGCTTAGAATCAAGCCAGATGCGTTCAGTTTGCATGGATGAACGAACAGTTGGCCTCGGGCAGGGTTTCGCCCTTCAAGTGAAGCGAAAACGACACGCGCACATCGGCGCCAGTGACGTTCGTGCTTCAATGGACCGGCGATTCGTTTGTTCATGCAGGTATCGAATGCCGAAATCATCTGGTTTTCATGCGCATGCGGTGCCGTTTCTGGTCGCCAAGTGCGAAAGTCCCGCTAGCCCCTGAGCAGGTCGAGCGAGCAACGAACCCCGGAGGGGAGGGGCTTCGGCGACCCCAAGCGGAACTCGACGGTGAGATCGGGTCGGGGGAACCCGACCTGTGGATGTTCCTGCACATGGATCGCCTGCGGTTCAGGTTTCTGCTTGGGCATCGAGACCTAGGCTTGACGAAGTCCGAGTATGACATTCTGGCATACCTCGTGGGATGCTGCCCGCGGGTCGTGTCACCGAGAGAAATCGTCGACAACGTGCTCGGGACCCACGTTGACGATCGGACCGTCAAGCAACACGTCCATAACATTCGGCGCAAGATCAACACTGAGAATGGCAGGGATACATTCCTACGCTGCACGAGATCACGGGGGTTCTGGCTCGACGAAGGATGGTGTCCCCGAGGCGGTGTCGGTAACTGACTACTGATTGGCGCGGGTCTCTTCCCGAAACTTGAGGTTAGGCACACGTTCGCGGGAAACGGCAGGCCAAGTCTTGACTAGAAATTGAACGCCAATTGACTCGCAACTCGATTGGGAATCTGTATTGTAGAGAAGTCACTGGAACTCATACTGGAGGTGATCGAATGAGCAGAGTAATTTGTTGCAAACGCAGAATTGCCCCTGTCGCACTCGTCTTTGTTGCATGTCTCTGCGTGGGAGGTCAGTCCCTTGCGTCCAATGTAGGAGGCAACGCTGGCCGGGGATGGCCGTTCGACGGCGCGCAGTGCTTTAATTCGGACTTGAACCTTATGATCAACAAGTGCACCGATGCCGCGAAGCTTTTGGTGATACCGGTCCCGGTGAACCAGACAGGTTTGACCCATGCCCTGTCCGCGTACGCAAGGGGGAATGGATCCGACTTGACGTCGTGCTGGGCCGTGGAGACGGACAACGCCAAGAACTCTTGGACATCGAGCACCGTAAGTACATCGAGCACCACTTCGACCTATCTCAACATGTCGGACCTCTACATCGATGCCGGAAACACACTCCACTTCGAGTGCCTCGTCGCGAAAAGCATTGGAGCCGACCCGGCAAGGGGCGGTGTCTTCTCAGTACACAACAACTAGCGGCTCTCCCGCCTCGGAGGCGTCGGTAGGGCAAGAGTTTGCCGGGGCTGCGGAATGTGAGGTTGGGCATGCGCAAGTTGACTGTTGGATTGCTGCTTACTTGCGGACTCGTCGGCGTCGTTGCCGTGGTGCAGCACCTGGGAGGGGCATTTTCTCGGGGCAACGTTCCAGGCAAGGTCGGCGCCACGGCTCAACCGTCCGAGAGTGCTTTGGCCAGGTCGGGGCTCGGACCACCCGGTCCGCGCTTCCACCGTCCAGCTCCGTCCCCCTCGCCCGATGACCAGCGAACTATCATTGACGACCGCCCCGATTCCTCTGATGCCGTTGGTGGCGGTTCCGTCCACGACCAGGATCGGGGACCGATTTCCGCAAACGCAGAAGATCACAAGGTGTTCTTGCAGGTCGAGTTCGACAGGCAACTTCATGACCCAGCTTGGGCCCACAGCAGCGAGCGGGGCCTCCGTAGCGGAATCGGCTCAGTCCTCGTCGGCAAAAATGTCGGAACAGCTGAGGTCGACTGCAGGTCCTCGTTGTGCCGCATCTCTATTCCCTGCGACACCGTCGGTGATGCGGACGACGCGCGCGCCGCGCTTATCCACTCTGGAATCTGGACTGGGCCCGGCTTCTGGACTCGGGGCCCGAACGAAGAAACGGTCCTGATCTTCCTGGCAAGAGAGGGAACGGACCTTCCCGACGGGTAGCCGTCGAGCAGGACGATTTGTGCGACGGCAGGAGTTGCTCTACACTCCGGCGCCGATGCCTCATCCCGCCGCACGCTGGACACGGACGTGGCCTTGGGTCATAGCGCTGGCCTTTGTGGCCCTCACGCACATCCTGTACTACTTCCCGCGGGGGGTCGATGACATGTTCATCTTCCTGCGCTACGCGGAGAACGTCGCCGCCGGGTGGGGCCCCGTCTACAACCCCGGTGAAGCGGTGGAAGGTTTCTCGAGCCCCTTGTGGCTCGTCCTTCTCGCCCTCGGCAACCTGCTGGGGCTTGGAGCCGTGGGGTGGTCCAAGTTCCTTGGCTTGCTGTCATTTGCTTTGCTCACCGTCGGCACATTCCGTTTCGCCCGCGACGTCGTGGGCGCGTCCGCTCGGGTTGCATTCGCGAGTTGCCTTGTTCTGGTCCTCAATAGCTACGTCGTCTCGTGGACGGTGTACGGCCTCGAAACACCGCTTCATCTCGCGCTGATGATGTGGACGGCAGTGCTCGCCCAGCATGTGGCTGAGGGGCAGAAGCATCACGTTGCCCTGGCGCTCGCCGGCACGCTCTTCGTCTGGGGCAGACCCGAATCGCCGTTGTTCTTGGCACTGATCGGCGTGGGTGTCCTGCTAGGCAGGCAGGAGGACGGTCCGATCGCGAGACGACTCGCTCGCTGTGCTTGGCCCGCGACGGTCGTGGTGGTGGCTTGGGCGCTGCTGATGCTGAGCCGGCGCTGGTACTACGGGCTGTGGTTCCCTCACACGCACTACGCGAAACAAGGGGGCGGGTTCGAGATGGACCGTCTGGCGACGTTCGCCAGCGATGGTGCCACACCTTGGGAAGTCGCTGTCCTGGCAGCTGGCGTCACAGCATGCCTATGGCTCGCAGCGCAGCGCCGCCTCATACCCCTCCTGTTGGCCCTCGGGAATGTCTTCTTCGCCAGCGTCGTGGTTCTCGATTGGATGCCCAACGTTCGCCACTTTCTCCCGCTGACGATCCTCTTCCCGCTAGTCACCCTCGCAGCTGCAGACCAGCTGTTCAGGAAGCGCGGGAAGCTTGCAATCCCCGCCGTCCTGGGGACCGTGCTGGTGGCCACTCACGCCGTCAATCTCGCACGCACGGACGTGCGCTACAGCCGCTTCGACTTCGCCACGCATGGCCGCGGCAAGGTCTGGGTAGTGAACAAGACATGGGAGCGGTGGGGCGACACGTGGGCGTGTCTGACGCGGCGACGCCCCGTGCATGTCGACCGAATGAACGACTTCGATCACGGCATGATCACGCAGTTGTATCGCTTGCTCGAATCCGACGCGAGGCCCCTTTCGGAAACCTGGTACGTCGGGCGGGACATAGGACGGGTGGGCTGGCTATCCAGCGCCAAGGTCTTCGACACGGATGGGTTGTTCACGCCCCCTGTGGTGCGGTCCAAGGCCTGGATTGCGGACCACAACGTCGACGAGGCCTTGGTCTCGGAAGCATTCGCCCGAGACGTCGTCATGACCGAAACCTTCGGCGTTTGGGCGAGGGCCGCCGCCCGCAGTCCCGCCGTCCGCAACGCCTACGAGCCCGTGTACGGCAACTGGGTCTACGTGCGGCCGCGTGACGGCCGCAGACCGTCGCCACAGACCGTCCTTGCCCGGTACGAGGCCGCGTTGGCAAAGATGCCAACCCGTTACTTCGCAATGACCCTCTACGGGGAAGGCGTCGGCGCAGCGCTTGAGCGACGAGTCCAGCACCTTCGATTCGTTCTCGAGCACGGTGCGACGGTCGCTGCCGCTCCCGCGGGGTTGGCGGGCGGGCCGACAACTCTCGACGGAGTCATCGAGCTGCTCGGGTGCAAGGCCGATCCCGCCGCGGCGTCGACGGGTGAGGAGATCACGCTGTCCTGCTACTTCCGGGCCCTCGACGCAATCCTCCGTGACTATGACGTGTTCGTTCACTTCGAAGGGCCTGGCGGGCACCCTCGGGTCAACGCCGATCACCCGCCCGTTGGTGGGTTCTATCGAACGCGCGAGTGGAGGGTCGGCGAGATCGTACGGACCGCCGTTCGAATCCCCATGCCCGAAGGGGCAGGCCCGATGCGGGCCTACGTCGGCCTGTTCATCGGGAACCATCGAGCGACGACATCTGCTGGAGCTACAGTCGATTCGGTGGGACGAGCGATCGGTCCCGAAGTCACCCGAAGGTAATCCTCGAATCCGAAAGGCGGACTCAAGGGCCACAGGTCACGCTGTGGCTACCTGGCTGCACCAGCGAGTCAGGGAGCGATATCGGCGTGAGAGGGCTCCGATCCCCCGTAGCGCCCACGAACTTCGTGTCCGGCTTTCCATAGAACCAGCTCACCGCGGCGGTCTGTAGTTTGATGATTCGGTCGTGATGGGTACCCCAGGCAAGAAGCTCGAAGTCCAGATCGAAGCTGGAGTCGAAAGGGATGTCGTCGGAAGTGTGGAACCGGTACAGGGTGATCAGACCCCCATGGTCCCCTGCGTTCGCACGCGTTTGACCGCTGAACGGAGAGCGGAACCGCTCCGTGGAGCAAAATGCGAGCAGAAAGTGATCCTCCGTCCCCGTTCCCCGGAACCCCCGCCCGTCTACCGCCACGATGGGATCTCCCTCTCCCCACCACTGCCGACGAGGATCGTCGTTCGCGACCTCATAGGTCAAACCAATGAACCGCCCAGAACCACGGATACTCGCCAGATTGACCTGCGCAGGCCAAGTGGAAACGTTGGATGTCTCCGGTCCGACGTAGGCAGCAAACAACCGATAGGTCGATTCCGTCACCTGCATCGGCTCGACAGTCACCCCGAGCGTACCCGTGACCTTGCCGCCACCGCGGTCCGCCAGAGCGATGCGCGCTTCGCGCGCGAAAGGCATGGGGAGACGCAACACCCATTCGTGCCCCGAAGAAGACATTGCGAGACTGGCAACCGGTGCGGCGTCCGACATCGGCGCCAGTGCAGCAGACAACGGAACTTCCACCGTGCGAATCCCGTCGACGTCCACCTCCAGCGCGGTGCGCGAGACCTTCGATCGGTCGCCATCGGGAAGCCGAAGCCGGAGGGTACGAATGACGCTTCCATCTGCCGACGCACTCAGAACCGCCGCGGACTTGGGGTCCGTCGAGTCAAGCACATAGGATGCGTTCGGCGCCAACTCGTGAAACCCCGACGTCAAGATCGAGGCCGCCCGGTGGCGTGCAAATGCGAGTGCCTGGGATGGCACCCCTGGGTAGGCCTCCACGACAGCGTTGGTGCCGTACTCGCGAATGTCCATCACATAGAAGAGCTTCGGACTGGACACGGTGATCTTGACGGACTTGCTCCACGATATCGGATGGATCAGATTCATTCCGCCGGCGGAGACGTAGGCAAACGGGCGCGTGCAATGCTGTGTCTTGCCGGTGACGAGCTTACGGACCTCCTCGTCGATCGTGGGCGACTCGGAGCCATCGATATGCACGCGGATGCGGCCAGCCGGGTTCGTGGTCCAGAACCGTACGAGCGCACCAGGCTGCGAAGACTCGAGGATCACACGCTGTCCGCCCTCGACCCGCACATGGCCTTCGTCGTCCCCGTACCAACTACGGGAGTCTCTTGGATCGGTTCGAACCTTCGTACTCGATACGAGGCGCCAGGTGTAGGGGGTGGGATCCGGTCGTGTCAGTCGGTCGAGACCAACGATCTCGTCGAAGAGGCTTGCAAGGGACACGGTGCCGGGTGGGTCCGCAGCGCTGTCCCGCGACTTGACGGAAAACTTGCTCTGGCGTCCCCGCCAATTGCACCCATCACCCCTGTTGCAGCCGCCGCGGTTGCAGGAGGCTGCCCCGATTAGTAGCGTGAGCGCAACTGACAGAACTCGGTAAACCTGCATACGGTGGCTCTCGAAATGTTCGAACAACGAAGACCTTTGAGAAGCGGACTCAGGCGGAATAACTTACGACAAACGCCGATGCACTGCAACTCAAGCCCGTGGAAATCGCGTCCTGTTTCGCAAGCCAATGCGCACATCGGCAGACTCGAACAACCTGAACAAGTGGATCGGGGCGGGGGATCGCATCCGAACGCGGTTCGCCTGCTTCTCGTCGTCGGCGGTGGGCACTGCGTGCTCACTCCCCCCTGTCGTGTCGGAAGCAAGACGAGGCGCTCGCCGCCCCGGACACCCCGTCGCACAACGTCAAGAGCACAGCCCGTCGACCCGGCAGTGCCCTCGTCCGAGGCCAATCCCAGCGCCGTTCGGCCCTCCCCGCTGGTCCGTCGACGTTGGGGGCTGCGTCAACCGGGTCGAAGTGGACGCCGATTGACGCCAAACGACCATCATCTGACGTCAATCGGGCATCGCTTCGGGTCGAGCGACCACCCCAGCGGGGGCGAGTTCAACTCCGTTGCGAATTTCTACGCGTTGTCGAGCGGTAGGGGGGCGCCGCCATCTGGAGATGCGGGCGTTTGGCCGCCGGCGCTGGCACCGGCCGCGCGGCCTCCTCGGGCTTCGGAAATACCAAGACGGATGCGCATGTGGTAGTCGAGACCTTGACGAAGTACTCCAGACCACAGTCCGTACCACCGCTGCAGCCGCAGGAAGGCCTCCTGTTGTTGCCGGTCGGCAGCTCGCATCTCCGCTTCAGGAACCAAGGGCGCAGGCGACGCGGCCACCTCCAGCTTGGCGGCGTCAACCTTCGCGCGCATGTCCGCGACCACCGCGTCGGTCAGACCCATCGCCGCGAGCGCGTCGAAGAGAGCCTTCTTCCCAGGAAGGTTCTCCATCTTCAGGAGTCCTTCTCGCCTGACAAGGAACAAGTCCACCGAGTCGACTACCTTCGGGCCCAGTGGCTGCTGAGTCAGGTTCAGGAAGAAGGCTGCGACCACTTCCTCCGCCCTGGCCTCGGGCGTGATGAAGTAGAGAATGGCACTGCGCATACGCGGCATCCATGTGTTCTCGAAAGTGTCGATCACACGGTATCTCTCCCCGCCGTCCTGGGAAACACCAAGCGTGACCAGGCGCTCGCCGTCGTTCAGCGCGTGGGAGAAGGGACGGTCGATACCGGAGGCGGCCCGGTGGAGCGCGATTCCCTCCTTCTGGGCCTCCTCGGTGTAGCCGAGCTTCGCGGCGAGCGGAGCGATGTCCGGCTCACGGACCTTGACGAGGAGCCGTCCGGCACGCTCTACGAAGCTCATCTGTTCACTGTCTAGCGGCGAGCCGATGGGACGATCGATATCTGTCATGGAGAGCCCTCCCTTAGGGGTTATTGTGTCAAAAAGTGCGACAATCCGGGACCGATTACCTTAAGCAGTGGGATGTAGGCAAGCAAAATCGTGAATACACCACGCGATCGGTGCCCCTGCCCGAATGACCTTCTCGTCTCCGGGGGGTCGGCGTGCGGATGCAATCACGACGGCCAGGTCGTCGTCGTCCTGCTCGAC
>CAZAWR010000192.1:0-2249 GCA_964488865.1 uncultured Polyangiaceae bacterium
TTTCATGCGCATGCGGTGCCGTTTCTGGTCGCCAAGTGCGAAAGTCCCGCTAGGCCTTTCAGCCGTGATCTTGTTGCTGGTGGCCCTCGTGGGCACGCCGTGGTGGGAAGACTATCAGGCGAGGCAACGGCTCGACGATGCGAACGGGAGCGACCTTAGCCGTTCGGGTCTCTTCACCGGGAAGATCAAGGTGGAGTTCGACTCTACTTTCAACGAAGGGCAGAAGTACTTCCTGATTGAGGGGTGCAGCGCAGAGGTGACCAAGGTCACATGCCGACTGACACGTCGGACCGGATTGCCTGTGTCCGCTGTCCGGTACGTTGCATACGCCGAAGACGGTGCGAAGGTCGACGCTGGCGAGTTTGCCGTTCCTCCCCTTGCCAAAGGGGAGACGGTTGTCATTTTCGCGTACGTTCCGACGGAGGTTGTGCGGCTTGTTATCCAGCCCCAGTAGAACTGGGAGGAACTGCTTCGTCCAACCGGCCGGACGAACGCACTTGACCGTCGGCCGAATCTCATCATGCTTGCACGAGAAGGCCACGAGCATCGAAGTCCCGCAGCTTCGGCAGTACGCACGCGCGAAACCCCAAGCCAAGATCCCGCAGCGCAAGTACTTCTGGAACTCCTCGACCACGTGGCGCGGCAGCGGTCGCAGGTACGCTTCGCTCGCCATCGCGAGGAACGTCTCGAGCCATCCTTGCACCACTCTGTAGAGCACAGAGTTCTCGGGTTCGTGACGCGCGCGTATCGCTTGCGAAGGTGCGGTCGTTCGGGAACCACGTCGGATGCAGGACGAGCCATGGCCCCGAAGCCATGGCGATGCGTGTGCCAGGTTCGGTGGTTCGTGATTTCGGCCGCTTGGGCACGCCGTTGGGTGGCGGTGGGCCAGCGGGACAGCAGCCATCAGGGGCTCGCGAGAAGCCCAAGGGCTTGGATTGCGGGGGCAGCGCTACCAAGTGGCGATGCGCCACCCGAATGTGGCGGCCGCCACCTGGCTTCTAAGAGCTCGACAGCAAGGAGTCCGGCTTCTTCACAGCGTACGCCTCACCGCGGCTCACCCCACCTCCCGTTGGAGGCCGCGCCAACCCTGATCCGGAGCGAAGCGACGGACCGCGGGGGCAACCTCTGCCCACGCGCCCGGTGGCCGCTTCATCGCCACCCTCACCGAGCCACCGGCGATCACCAAGATCCTCGACAGTCTTGGGCTTGCCTCGAGTCCACCCCTTCGTCGCGCACGCGCTCCGGACCCACAACTGGACTTCGACCCGGTGCTGTCCGTGGCGTAGCTGCTGGTCGCGGAGGGCACCAGGGTGTTCGCTGCGGGCAAGCGCGGCGACGCATCGGTGCGTCTTCCCTTCACGCTCACTCCATGAATCCGTCATGATTCCGTCTTGACTACCTTCACGCCGCCCCCGCGACGTGCCCCGGAGCTTGTCTTGACTTGCGAAAGCTGATCGATTTGCCTACCCGCCGGTGTGGGTGACTCCGTGTTGCTCCACGTTCCTCGTGGCGGTGATGCCGACAGGCGTTGGGCACCCCGATCTCGTGCGCTGCGAGGATGCGCACGGACCTCCGCGTTCCTCGTGGCGGTGATGCCGACAGGCGTTGGGCACGCCTCAAGGTCGGTGGCGGTCACGTCGAGACCGGTGCTAGCAAGCAACCAGACACCGGCTCGTAATTCAACAGTCTGACGGGATGCTACTGAGACACTCCTGGTTCGAGGGAACCGAAGCGCGGGCGGGTGGCTCGCAAGACATCCCACCAAACAACTCGTTTCCCGTCGCGAATAAGTGCGCGCCGCTCCCGCCCGCTTGGTAGGCGAATCGATACAACGGGCATTCGTAGGGCCATGGGGTGTTCGGGATGGTGCCAAGCGTGTAGACGTAGCCGAGGCTCAAAGAACAATCGTATCCCACATCTTCCAGCTCCGTCGGGTCGGAACTGGCCTTGTTCACAAGGATATGATCGGTGAGCTTCGAACACTGCACCAATTCGAACGTGTTCGAGACCTGCGTGGTTCTTACGAGAAACGCTTCTCGCTCGTACTGGTACGAAGCACATGTCGAGGGGGCAGTCGTCGTGGTGTTCCAGCAGCGAGCTTCGTTTGTTGGATGCTTGAATCGATAGATCGTTCGCCAACACGATGCGGGATCGTCAACGATGCCGTTTCCGTCGTCGTCGATGCCGTTGCAGGTTTCCGTAGGAACGCACACGTTGCTCGCGTTGCAGGTCTGGCCGGATGGGCAAGA
>CAZAWR010000192.1:2349-8718 GCA_964488865.1 uncultured Polyangiaceae bacterium
AGAGCACGAGCACCCCTGGTAGGAACCGCAGTGGCCGACGCACGCGGAAGCACAGTCGGTGACGCACACGTTGCTCGCGTTGCAGGTCTGGCCGGATGGGCAAGAAGAGCACGAGCACCCCTGGTAGGAACCGCAGTGGCCGACGCACGCGGAAGCACAGCTATCGCAAGGTGCCATGTCCTCTGGAGAAACGTCCAAAGCCGCGCCCTGGGTTGTCCGGATGTTGTCAAGCAGTGTCGCCACCCAGCCGTAGGTCGCAACCCACTCCGGCTGAAGCGCTGTCGTTGAGGAAAGGACACCTGCGTTCGTGGCACCGTAGACGTAGGGCTTGAGTGGACCAGGGACGGATGTCATGTCAGGCACAGCGGCGCCCGTGGTAGCAGAGGGAATTCCGGCAGCCTCGAGCGCGGCTTTCAGAAAGTTGGGGCGCCATAGCCAGTCTGCGGGGACACATGTGCTTGCACGCTCGAAAACAGGCGTCGCGTCCTGGCGTTCAAGGCGTGTAGCTGCCTCGAGCCAATCGTAGTACCAGATCCCTGAAGGCATGTCAGAACACGACGCGTCACACATTCCGAACGACGGATCCGCGTCAACGTTGACGAGTTTGCCCAGCGCGGTTGCAGCGCCAGCGCGATTGAAGCCACATGTGCTGTTCTGCCTGTATCCCGTGCAGTTCTTGTCAAGAACGCCTCCGGCCTGGAGCGCGTCGAGAGCGTCACACTCGTTGTCACTGAAAGCCTTTCCTCCGATCTTCCTCGTCCTGTCCGCGAATGCCACGGAAGGGTCCTCCCAGATCCCGGATGCAGATTGGTACTCGAAGTGAAGATGGGCTCCGTCGCCGGAGCTTGTTGAGCAGACTCGACCCGAGGCGCCGACAGCAGCAATCGGCTGGCCGGCGCAGACGATATCCCCAACCTGAACAAGTATGGACCCTGGCGAAAGATGGGCGTACTTCGTAAGGGATCCGTCAAAGCCGCTGATGGTTATGTAGTTGCCATAGCCTCCCCCGCAATCGCAATCTACCGTTGGTGAGGATACGCACGAGAAGTTCGCTCCTCCGCACTTGTTGGGAGCGGTGGCGTTCCTGCAATTGTCGGGCTCACTGGCGTACGCCACCTTGCCGGTCTTCGCCGCGTAGATCGGCGTTCCGACGGGAGCTGGAAAGTCGCGAGCGTTGTGGATGTGTCCCGCATAGGTGTTCTCTGCGACTGTGTGGTCGAGGGGATACCACAGATCCTCTGGTGTAACCGTAACGCCCCCGATGACCGACGGGGTGCACTCCGTGGTCGCGTCTTCGTCCACCAGGGTGTCGCAGTCATCATCGATCGGGCCCTCGGGGTTGCATCCGTCCCCGTCAACAGCCGGGCTAACGAGCGGATCATTGTCATTGCAGTCGCCGCCGAACGGCGTAGGGAAACTCCAGTCGGGCGCGCACAAGCACATCGACAGGTTGCTGTCTCCTCTGCCGTCGCCATCTTCGTCGGCGTAGAACACCGTGCAGTCAGCGGCATTGTCGTCGACTTGGCCATTGCAGTCGTCATCCAAGCCGTTGCAGATCTCGTACGATGGAGTGCACCCGTCAGGTGTTTCGGAGCCATCCGGCGTCGCGTCCTCGGCCGCGTCGCCTGAGTCGCTGACGATGACTTCTACTTCAACATCTCCAGCCTCCCAAGATGCATCGGGCCCGCCACCATCGCCGCAAAGACATGGATCATACGCGCAGCCGTCGTTCCGGCAGACCTGCACCCCCGTCGCCCCGCCCAAACACGCGCAGGACTTGGTATCTCCCGGAACGCAGGCTCCACAGGTCCGTGATCCAGTCGTGTCTTCGGACCCCGAAGACGAGCATGCCATCGCGAATCCGATGACGATCCAGATCAACCACCGCTGACGCTCGCTCGCCATGCCGCCCTCCTCTCGTGGGTTACTCGCGGCGCACCTGACGCAAGTCTTGCATATGATACCGCGAGTTCCGTCTCAGAGGAACCGTATTGTGAGAGGTCGATGGGGAAGTCGGACGCCTTTCGAAGTCAAGGGAGCGTCCGCGGACCTTGCCGGACCGACCTGCGATGCCTGATGGCGGAAGCCGCAAGGAAGGAAGCTAGAAGGACGGTCGGAAGACGCGCCCAGACGACCACGGCCCTGCAGCCCGGCGAGTGCGAGACGGTATCGTGCACGTGGGACACGCCCCCAACGGCGCAGGGAGAGCGTACGGACGTGCGGGTGGTCGTCGACGATGACGGGTATCTGACGGAGTGCCACGAAGGGAACAACGAGGGGGTGGTGTACGGGGTGTTATGCGCTCCTCCGAGGTGAGAACGCACCGGGGCTCTGCAGCCTGGCGAGTGCGCGACGGAGCCATGCTCGTGGGTGGTGACCGCCAAATTCGGGTGGCGCATCGCCACTTGGTAGCGCTGCCCCCGCAATCCAAGCCCTTGGGCTTCTCGCGAGCCCCTGATGGCTGCTGTCCCGCTGGCCCACCGCCACCCAACGGCGTGCCCAAGCGGCCGAAATCACGAACCACCGAACCTGGCACACGCATCGCCATGGCTTCGGGGCCATGGCTCGTCCTGCATCCGACGTGGTTCCCGAACGACCGCACCTTCGCAAGCAACAGGTGCGCCACGAGCCCGAGTCCTCCGTGCTCTATCAGACTTGGCTGAAGACGTTCCTCGCGATGGCGAGCGAGGCGTACCTGTGACCGCTGCCGCGCCACGTGGTCAAGGAAGTTCTCTCGCCACCTCCCCGCCAAACCCAGGCTCACGACAGACGGTTCCGTGCCGACATCTGCCTCGAGGGTCCGCGGGCGTCAGGGCCGAACGATGCGGCTCGCGATGTAGCCCCGGGTCTCTTCGTCCACGCAGAACACGCTGCAGCTCTGGGTCGCGCGAGACAAGAGCGTGCGGTAGATGCGCTTGAGGTACGGCAGGGCCACGTCCGGTGGCTTGGCGCGCAGGCCGTTGCTGAAGTTCTTGCGCGGGTCCGCCACCCACCTGCCGTTTCGCACGATCAGGTCAGGACCCACGATGACGCCCACGTGCTGCATCTCGAACCCCTGGACCGAGTAGACGGTGCCGGCTTGCCCCACGCCTGCGGGATCGATCGCCCAGTGCTTGGCCTCGGGAATGCCGGCAGGGGGTCTCTTGCCGTTCTTCGACTCCCACGGGAAACGAAAGTCGCCGATCTGGATGTCGTCCACCAGCCCGTCGCTCAGGGGGTCGCTCCACGGCCAACACCAGCCCGCCAGTAGCCGTGACGAGTTGGGCTTGGCCGCGTTCCTGTCCATGACCTCGGCGAGCAGATCGTGCGGACGGTCCATCACCTTGAAGTCGAACGCCGTGGGGGTGACGAGCTTGATCCCCTCGGAAGGAACCAGCTCGAGCATGTCGTCGAGCCAGTCGAGGTACTGCGCCGAGCCGTTGCACCGAAACTGCCCGCACAGCAGGAACTCCTCGAACTGCGCCCCCATGCGCTTGGCGGTCTCCCGGATGACGGCGGGCTCACCGACTTCGTCCGGCTGGATGATCTGGTTTTCGTCCGCGAAGAACAGGGTGACACGCGCCGCTCGGATCAACTCCTCCACCTGACTGACCTTGGGTCGAAGGTGTCCCATCACCTTGGGCTGGGACCTGGCGCGGATGCGGTGGGCCTCGTCGATCACCAAGCAGTCGATTGAATCGGGTGCGGCGTCCCAGAAGAAGTCGGTGAACCGGACCTGTCCCTCCAGCCGTTTGCCGAGGATGCGTCGCAGGCCGTGGGTGAACGCGCTCGACCCGCTGACCAGGTAGACGTGAAGCCCTTGCCGCAGCATCTCACCGAGGGCGTTGAGCGCGATGACGGACTTGCCGGTCCCAGGGCCTCCACGCACGAGGATGACCTGCTTACGGCGCCGCTTGTGGGCCGCGGTCTTGAGCGCCCGCATGATGGCGCTGTTGGCGACCAGCTGCTCGTCGAGAAGACGGAACACCCCCTGTTCGCGGATCATCCTGTCCGCGTGGTCCACGAGTGATTTCGAAGGTCCGACTCCCCTCCGGTCGTAGACGTCGAGTACCGCACTGCCGTGGCCACGCTCGAGCCGCACGCGCAGGTACTTCGCGAGAAGCTCGGCGTCCCTCTCACCGAACGTCGGGCTGTGGTCCCGTAGCACGTCGAACCGTGGGTGGAACAAGCCTTCGTCGGGCTCGATGCCCGGGTAGTTGTGGCAGTACGCGCAAGACGCGATCGACAAAGCGCCGGGCGAGTGGAACGCCCTGCGGTAGTCGACGAGGTGCTGGTGGTAGCCCTGCACCTGCGCTGATGGATGGGGCTCGATGCGGTCGGCACCGCCGAGGAAGGTCTCGACGCTCACGTCGTCGCGTGCTTCCGCCTCGGCCCAGCCCTTGAGCTCCACCACCACGGTGTACGGAGATCCGTCTTGGTCGTGGCCGAACAGGCACGCGTCGATGCGCTTGCTGAAGTACGGGATCCTTTCCTCGAGCGTGACGTGGACGTCCCCACGCAGCTCCGCCAGACGAAGGGCCGCCTCGAGACGCGGCAGTGAGCCTCGCCATGCGCTCGCCTCGCTCGGGGCAACCGTGTGCCCCACGACGCCCCGAAAGCCCGCCTCCAGGTCTCGGAAGATCTGGTTCGTCATGACCTTGCGCTGGAACTCTTCGAGGGAGGCGGAGAAGACACGCATCGCCATCCAAGGACAGCGCATGGTCGGTGGCATCGTCAAGGTGGACGTATTCGGTCAGGGGTTGGAACAGCAGCGGAATCCGATATTCAAACCACCATTGCCGGAACGCTTGTAGTCGCTGTTTGCGTCACACCGCAGCGACGCAACGGTGTCCCTGACCTGCCCCCCGCGTGTGCGACAGTTGTCGTTGGGACCGTTTTCGCTGTTGCACTGGTCTTCCCACTCACTAACATTGCCGCTCAGGTCAAAGACTCCTGCGTAGTTCGGATGGGGGGATTGGCAAGTCGCAAGCCCCCCTACGGAACGCGGCCATGCGTCTACGTTTCCGACGTAGTCGTCGCAATAGCACGCCAGCCCGTCGTAGGAGTCGCCGTACGGGAAAGAGTACACTCCACCCGACGTGCACGCCGCGAACCATTGATCGACTGCGGGGTTCGTCCAGTCGACGTACGGAACCGAGCCACCGCCGATCTTGCCGCAGAGCCGTTTGCCCGCCCATTGGCAGTATGCATACGCGTCGCACCAGTCCACCCAGGTGACAGGGTAATCCAGCTCATCTGTTGGCGGCCACTCGTTCAGCGGCGCAAGGCTTGCGTTCCACGCGCAGACGCCTATCTGACCCGACGTGTCGCCCGCCTTGTCGACGTAAAACTTCGCATACTGCGCCCGCGTGACTTCCGTTGCGTCGATGCCGAACGTACCGCCTTGTCCGTCAGGGATTTGGATTAGCGACGGGGGATCGTCCAACACAACCGACAACGCGACGCACTCGCCCGCCTCACACCACGGTGCGCTGTCGGGGCACTTTGGCTCGTTCTGCCATTGCGCGGTGGTGTCGCAGCTTTGGACACGGTTGTCGTGGCACCGGGTCTCCCCATCGGAGCATTCGCCGCACACTCCGGCGCCCGCGCAACCGTCGGGGCACGGCGTCTGCGATTGCCACACGCCTTGAGCGCTGCATTCGTGCGGTGTCTTTCCGTCGCAGCACCGCTGCGTTGGGAGACACTCGCCATAGCATCCCGTGGACGCACACAGATATGGACACGTTTCCAGAACGTCCCAGCCGCTTCTTGCGGCATTGCAGTTCCTGAGGTCCTGTCCAGAGCAGCTTCTCTCCCCATGGGTACAAACGGGTTCGTCGCAGCTCACGCTTCCTGTCGAGATGCTCTGGGTACAGATGGCCTCGGTAGCACACGAATCTTCCACGTCCCATCCCGTAAGGCCCACCTTACATCGCTCAAGCGACAGGCCGACACAGCGAAGCTCGTCAGCCATGCAGGCCGCTGCCACGCACGTGCCCGTAAGCTTTCCCGCTTCGCACAGTGGGTCGCTCCCACACGTATCAATGGAAACCCACCCGAGACCACCCAAGTTGCACACCCTGAGGGTAGCCCCATTGCAGCCATACGCCCCCGTGGCAGAGCCATCGCATGCCCACTTGCTCGACCCATCCTCCGCACTCCCGTAGCACGCCCCCTCGATGCACTGCTGCTCGTTGCGGGGACACCGGGTGGACAGGTTGCATGGCATCCGGCAAAGCCCGTCGAGGCCGCAGACGAGGCCCATCGTGCAGGGGTTGTCCTCGCTGCACCCGATGTCCTGGGGGAGCTGGCAGCCATACGGTGGGCTATCCCCAATGGGTGCGGCTCCCTTTGAACGGGGCAGTCTTCACTTGATTCTTCGGAGCTTCG
>CAZAWR010000193.1:0-8647 GCA_964488865.1 uncultured Polyangiaceae bacterium
CGGAGCAGGCTCGTCGCATGCTCGAGGCGTTGCGTGACCAGGTGGGCGCGGGGAAGGATGCCCCAATCGTTGCCACCGGATACGGACGCAAGCTGGTACCGCTCGCCACGCGCAAGGTGACGGAGATCTCGTGTCACGCGCGCGGGGCGTATCACCTGGTGGGGCGGGAGGGGGCACTGATCGACGTCGGAGGGCAGGACACGAAGGTGATCCGGCTGGGGCCACGGGGGAGCATCTGGACCGCGTCCTCGGGGCAGCGGGAGACGGCAGGGGGCCGGTCCCCAGCGTGCCCCAGCGACCCAGATACGCCAAGGAACAGGCTCCTGTGACCGTTCCGGGGATGCCACGAGGGCACGCAGGCCAGTTACCTGGCTGCTCCACCCCCACGGAGAGGCCAGAGCACAGGCTGCCCTGACGTCTGACGTTTCACTCAAGCCGCACATCGCCTCGAGTCCCGACTTGGCTTGACCCGGGAATGCTTCCGTCCTGGGGCAGTAGTAGCTGGACCGGCGGCTCGCAAGGTCATGGTTGTGAATCAATCCGGCGCCATGCCGGGACCGAGAGAATCGAGCCGGACTCGGGCGATGTTGGGAACGAGGGGGCTGGCGTCGCCGATCTTCCTCGTCTCGGCGTACACCACGAAGATTTCGTCGCACGTCATGCCGATGGGGTACGACCAGAGCCATCGGTTACCCGCCGTGTCGTTGCTCGGGATGAGCCACGACCAGCCGTCGGAGAGGCGAACCACGAGGAGTCCGTCGCGGCCTCCCGCATTCCTGGCGGCGAAGCCGCAAGCGACCACGAAGTTGTCGTCGGAGGCTTGGTTCGGATCCGACCGGAGCCGACGGGGCTGTACTTCGCTAGCCTCCGTGGTGAACGGCGAGACCATGATCGAGCGCGTCGGGTAGATCGACTCCTTGTCCGGCGGATGGTCGGACCCGTGCGTCCAAACCAGGAAGTTGCCGTCGGTTCCCAGGTTCTGGTCCCCCTCCTCGCGGTTCCCGTACTCCCGAACAAGGGGCCGCAGCCCCTTGGCTTCGTCGTAGACCATCACGCCAATGGAGCGAAGGTTGCCGACGTCGAGTGTGACGATGTCCTTGAAGAAGAATGACGGTGAAGGACTGCCCTGATCCGGGTCGGTGGCCCTCGACGTGAGCAGGAAGGGTTCCCCTCCGTCCAGGGGGTGCAACCAGTTTTCGATTTGAGGGGCTACCTGACGTTCGACCCATTTGCGCCCGCCGGTCCAACTCAACACGGAGGTGGTATCGTACCGAGCGAGGAGCCTCGGGCGCAGTTTACCAACCTCGCCAATGAGAACGCCTTGCTTGGTCGATTCGTAGGCGTTTGATTCACCGTCGCCTCGCACCATGATGGTGAAATGCCCGTCGACGAGCTCACTGCTCCGCAGCATGGCGCCAATTGCTGTCGCTTGGGGATACATGATGGCGAAACGAACCGGACCGTCGACGTCTGCGATCAGCGCCATATGCCAGCCCGGGGCCGGCGGAACGTAGGAATTGCGCGCAAAGGCGAGCAGAGCGTGTCCCTGCTCGTCGACCCAGACTCGATCCTCACGCCTGGCCCAGGTAATGGGCGAGTCGTTATGCGGCCAAGTCAACTTCATCGAGCGGCACGACAAGCTTGCGTTGACCTTGTCCGAGCACGGTTCCCACTGGATGGGCTCGGGCATGTCGTCGGTGCTGGTGGGTATGTAGAAGGGCCTCTCGCAGCTCCACTCGGTGAACTCTACCCAGTTGGGCGGCACATGAGAGGGCTTCGGTGGCACCACACACGGGCCCTCGGATTCAGGAGCCACGTCGTTGGAGACATCGGGACCCACCTCCGCTGCCACGGAAGCCTCTGCGTCGTTGGCGTCAGGCAGGCCTGCGTCCGAAGCCGCACCGGATGGCCCGGTGCCGCCCGTCCCGCAGCGGACAAGCGTCCCAACAACCACGGCGAGGGCGGCTGCCGGAACAACGAACCAGCGTCGATGCTTGTGCACGGCTAGAGACACCGCCTAATGTCCAGAAGAGTACCGGGCGCACCTCCCAGGCTAACACGGCGCTCGTAGGTGACCCCGCGACCGTTTCGATTCTCCCAGAGCAAGCCGTATCCTGCGCGGTCCACGACCGGAGGGACCGCAAGCGGTAGCGATGCAATGATGACGTTGGTCACCTCCAAGGTCTTCACGTCAATGCGAACGATGGTCGTCGCCTTCGGCCACGCCTTTCGCGTGCCGACGATGAGAAGTCCTCCGTCCCGATCGGCAACGATCCACTGGCGTTGCAGGAAGTGGAACGTGGGCCACGTGCCGATGACCGATGTCGTGCCTCTCATCGCGTCGACGCGAAGCAGCCTGGCGTGGTGGCCGTGGCCCTTCTTCAGCTCGTCGAAAACGTATAGCGCTCGATCTGGGAAGGAATAGGTGGCCGCAGTGACCTTCCCCAGCTCGATGCTCGTAGGAAGCTGATGCGCTCCAGCTTCGGGCGACACGACCCATAGGTCATGGAGCGCGTCTCCAGCCGTATCCGTGCCGTCCAGAACGAAGAGTCGGTTGAGGTGTCGTGAGAACACCGCGATGAATTCACTCCTGGCAGGAACAAGCGTATCGGTCCTCAGGACGGACTCCCATCCGCCATTCGTTGTCTCCATGCCGTCAACGAGTCGCTCTTCCGGGTCGGCGGCGCCAAGCAAGCGATTTCCATCCAACGACAGCCTCATCGCGTCGATGACTTGGGTCCCGTCGGCAGAGAGGACGAGACCCGCAACCCGGTTCTGGAGACCGACATCCAAATGCGGCTCCGCGGGAGACACCCACCGCGCGGATGACGTGAGCGAGGCTTCGAGCGAAGAACCGAGTCGGTCAGGCACTTCGATCAAGCGACCTTCGTGACTCATCACACCCAGCCCTCCGCTGCCATTGGACACGAGGAGAGGGGCCTCGAATCGGCTCAACCAGTCGATGGGATTCACGAGCGGCTCGCGCCAATTCCGCGGCCACAGCAGAAACGAGAGAGGGGGAACCTGTATCCAACGCTCGCCTGTGCCTACCCACGGAGACTCTGGATCCAGGGGCGTGTGTGAGTTCGCGAGCTGGTCTCCGTGGATCCCCGTGCCGATATTCAGTCCCGCCCCGACGTCAGTGTCGGCGTGCAGCCAGAGCAAGCCGTCGAGCCCGCTTGCAGAGCTCGGCGAAGGCGCCTGGATGATGTCGCCATCGGGAGGAGGCAGATAGGCCAGCGTGTCGTGGTCGACCCAGAACTGATGGTCGGACGCGTAGTCCCACCGAGCCTTGTGCGGGTTCGGCGAGTTGGCGCTCGCGCGGTCGTAGTCATACACTCGCGTGCCGCCGCGAGTCCCCTGTTGCGTAGGGTCCGTCCGCATGGTGATCCGGTGGTAGGGTTGCGTGTGGTCTTCCTCCGCAGCCGACGGCGAGTCGTTCAAGCGAGCGTCGTCGACGGCACTCTGGGTGTCGCAGAACGGATCGTTCGACCCCGGCCGTGCCGTTTGACAAAACCTGAAGTGCGTCTCGACATCCGAAACGTCGTGGAAGTCCGACTTGACTACGGAATCGCTACCGTCGGGAGGCCGGTTCGACCGGATGGGCGAGATCTCAATCTCGTCGTTGGTCCTGCGACCGAACAGCAAGCACCTTACCGAGCCAGTGCCCACCATCACGCAACCACTCTCGGTCATCGGTAGCGATGGCACCACGTTCACGGCGGGAACGGGGACGGGGTCGCAAGCATCGCCCCAGATACGATCCGGCGAGTGGAAAGTCTCCGACAGCTCGTTCGAGTTGGTGTTGACACTGGACGCGACGCCCTTGCACAGATCGCGGTCGTCGCAGATGCCATCGTCGTCAAAGTCCCAGCCGTGGTTCTTGCAGGGATCGCACGCGTCGCCGACGCCATTGCCGTCGGTGTCGAGCTGATCGACATTGTGCACGTGGGGACAGTTGTCGCATGCATCGCCAACGCTGTCTCCATCGCCGTCCTGCTGCTGTGTGTTCGCGCAGTCGAGCGGGGACTCGCAGCGTGAAGGCGGGCAGTTGTCGCATGCATCGCCGATCGTGTCGCCATCGCCGTCCGCCTGGTCCGGGTTTCGGACACCTGGGCAGTTGTCGTGATGAGGGCGGAATCCGTCGTGGTCTTCGTCGTCGATGAATCCTTGAATCCATTGACCAACATCGGAGCCGTTCGAGGAAAACGTCGGAGCAAACTTCATGGTGTAGCCGTCATCTTCAGTGACCTTGGATGAAAGGATACCCATGACGCGATATTGATAACCGTCCCAGTACACGAGAGGGCCGCCGGAATCAGCCTCGTTCGAGTTCGGAGGCGACCCAACCATCACAGAGTTCCCGATCATTGCAGGCATGCCGACCGGTGCGAGCGAGAGGTAGCCCCACGCGCCCTGTGGACCGGTCCAACCGACGGCATGCGCAGGCGGCTGGACGAACGGAAAAGTCAACGTCGGGGAGGTGGAGGTGTATTCGGTACGCATGCTCAGAACTTCTGGCACGTCTACGTAGCTGACCGAATCACTCAGCTCGATAATGGCGAGGTCGCCGCTGCCCTCTGTTCCACAACTGTATGGGAAGGGTAGTCGGGGATGGATTTCCTTTGCCTGGAGGAACGTCGGCGACAAACCGCTCCACGGGAACTTGACGTAGGCGGTCCCAGCGACAACATTTGAGTTCTTCTTGCAAACACAATGGCCGGCAGTGAGTATGACATCGCGCTGAATCACGACGCCGCAGCAGTTCGTTGGATTCGTTACCTGTGGTACGGCTTTGAGCCACTCGGGCAGTGGCGGTTCGCCAGATAGGCTTGGCAACCACGTCTCGACACCCGAACCAACCCACGCTTGAGAGGCCTGCGACGTTGTCTCTCCGTTCGTCGTTTCGTCGGGCGATTGGCCGCACGCCGCGAGCGTGGTGCATAGGAGTGCGAGCAGCAGCGTCGACTTGACGTTCGAAGGTGGAGTCCGTTTACGCATATTCATCATCCGATCTTCCAATCAACAGGATGGGGGTCATGGACGAAGTTCACAGCGTTGGAAGCGAGTCGATATCGAATCGCGTGATGTAACGGACCTGGTTGCTGCCCGGCCAGTTGTGGGTGACGACCCAGACCGCTCCTCCAGCGATCATGAGCCCCTCGTACATGCTCTCGGACCATCCGTACTCGGGTACTTCGGGAAGCCGCTTCTCGAGTCCGTCGCTGATGCGGTAGAGGCGGACGTCCTTGGTGTCGAGGTGGGCGGCGGCCCATCCCTCGCCGACGGATGTGATTGGCACCCAGTTACCCAAGTCCGCGGCCAGAAGCTTCGGCTCAAGATGCGTGGGGTCATCGGTCGGCAGCGGCGACGTCCACAGCTCGTTGGAGTCCCATTCGTTGGTGCCAATCTGCCCGCTCGACCGAATCCACACCGCATCCTTGCCGTCGGTTGCGAACCAGCCGTACGAAACCTCAAAGTCTTGCAGGAGCGGTTCGTGAACGCCCCCTGGCACGCGGACCCACACGCTCGACCGCTGGAAGGTCCACAGCCAATAGTAGACGGCTCGACCGACCGGTACGGGGTCCTCCAAGTTCCCGTGTCCTACGGTGATACCTGGAGGCCACGGACGCTCAAAGTCGTCGGTGGAGAGGTCTCGAATCGAAAAGCGGCCTGTGCTGTTAAGAACCAACAGGTCATCGGACCAAATCAAGAAGCCGACCGGTGCGTCCGCGAAGCCCGGGCTTCCGTAGGCAAAGGTCCGTGTCGGAGAACTCATGATCGTCTCCGCAGGTCCCAAAAACACCCAAGGTGCGGTGTTGTTCCGCAGGCGGTACACGGCCGTCCCCGCCCAGCCATTCGCGTCCACAAGCGTGATCGGGAAACAGTAGCTGTCAGGCTGCAGGTAGCGCCAAGCCGCGATGGGTTCGTTGTCACGGAGGATCAGTGCTTCGACCCAGTAGTCGTCAAGGGCGCGACCAACACGCAGGTAGGTTGAGCCGTCATGGACAGCGACCGAAATCGTTGCGGCGAACCCCCAACCACCGTTTTCATCTCCCCAGGGCGAAATCGCGCGCGTACACCCTACGGGTTGAAATGGACAGGGTTCCCAAATCAGCGGGTCAACCGTGGCGATATCATCGGGTACAAAAAGCGCACAGTCCTTTGGCGGATTGGGCCATTGATGCCATCCGGTCGGCGGTTGCACTTTCGCTTCTGGAAGCTGGGACTCCCCACCCTCTCTGACATCGCCTTCGGAGCCCGTATCTCCGTCGAGCGAGCTTGCGTCGGCGTCTCCGGTCGAGGCGTCCTGTGGTCGTGGAGGTCCGTCATGTGAGTCGGACGAGGCGCAGGCCGTCAGCCGAGCTACGCCCGCCAATCCAACGAGGCCAGCGCTCCCCAGCGCCAGCCTCGCCAGTCCGCGGTAGTTCACGGGCACAGTAGCCCCGCTGGCGGCACGGGCGCAAACATCGACGCAGGCAGCGAATGAACCCGCAGGGCATCGCTCTGCTCCGTCATGTAGTGAACGCCCCAGCGGTTGGCCCGCGCCACGCCGTACAGCAGCTCTCCGGGTCGAACCACCCAACCGATTCTCTTGACCTCGTCGTCTCGGACTCGGAGCCGGACGATCTTGGTGAATCGTGGCGCCTTGCGCGAGACGGCCACAATCAGATCTTCCCCGTCGTCTACGCTGATCGAAACGCGCATGCTGCCGCCAAGCGCCACCTTGCCGAGCTCCGTGGTGACGCCGGTGCTGAGCTCGATGCGAAGCAGTCGTACCGGCGACAAGCCGGAGGGTGCCTGGTCCAGGACGTAGAGCGCGTCGTGAGCAAGGTGAAAGACCATGCCCGCAGGCGCACGGATCTTCTCTCCCGTCAGCTCGAGCTCCCGCCAGCCCGCGGACGACTGGATGCCGAGCCGCGCACCATGGTGCTTGCGTGGCAGCACCAGCAGGTAAAGCTCGTCGCGGATCGCGGAGTAGGCGAGCGCGCGATCTCCTTCGATCGCCGCCAGGTTGCTGTCCTGGGACGGACAGCTCAGGAAGCTTGCCGCAATGACGCGATCGACGGGACGCTCACCCTCGGCCATCAGGGTGCCACCGAACATAATGGTCTTCCCGGCCGACGCGAGGTCGGTCGGGCTCAAGAAGATCTCGCGCATGTTCACGCCGTGGGCGACCAACCGGTGCTCCGGCTCGGAAGCGGCGATCCGGAAATTGTCCGAGCTCAGGAGAGCGCGAACCCCAGGTGACACAAGGTGGGTCACGATTTCGGTGCGCCCTGCGGTCTGCGCCAGAACATCGATCTGATTCTGGGCCAGCTCGAGGACCGACATCTCCAGATCGAACCCGCAGTTCATGCAGTAGTCCCAAGGGGTGAGCTGGGACACCTGCCACGGCTGCTTCGGGATCTTACCTCCCTGTCCGGACCCGGTGACGATCCGCTGGTCGCCCACCTTGTAGTGGCTCGCCAGGTACCCGATCGGGCGATCATTCGCGGTCGGCGGCATCGTGCCGGTCTCTTGCCCCTCGAAGGTGACCACGTGACTCCAGAGAATACCGTCGAGGCGGGGACCACCGACCACCGAGTGATCGCTAAGCGCCCAGGGCGGGGGCGGGTAGTCCTGCCCGGTGAGGCGTGCGGCGTCGGCCATGGAATCCCAGGCCACCACCCCACCCTGGTTGGGTGAAAACGCGAGCGGCGCCAGGACGTCGGAAGGCCCTTGGTTGGCCAGGGACATCTCCTTCCACTTCGATGTCGGCGATCGGTACTCAGTGTCATCAATGGCGCAGTTCGCGAACGTCCCTGGCCCACAGAGGTCTCGTCGTTCCACTTCGTCGCTATGGGGAGCGTTACATACGCAATACCGCAGACCAGCCGCGCCGGTTTCCCCCGCTGGCTCGGGATGCACCGATTGGAACCGCACCGAGTTGGGAGCGCCGAAGGAGCAGGGGCCCGCCATGTCGGGCGAACTCGCTGGGCAAATCTTCTGGCTGAAGTCGTTCTCGTCGAGCGGACCGATCGCAATCGCCGTTCGAGCGCAGGGAACAGGGTCGCACGCGTCTCCCTGCACGTGTGCCTTACGCGAAGCTTGATAGTGGGATGTGCCCTTGAGATAGGCCGAATACTCGGTCGAGCCGACATGCTTGAGGCGCCCGTTCTCGAACAAGTAGGGCGCCATCAAGAGCAACCTCTGCAGCTCCGCCTCCCCATTGCAATTGGCCTGATCCGGATTATGCAGAGCATTCGCGTCCTGCTCCGACATCGGAACGAAGGGCTGGGTTTGGTAGATGCTGCCAAGCTCAGGGGCGCAGTTGTCGCATGCGTCGCCCACTCCGTCTCGATCGAAATCGCGCTGATCTCCGTTGGCATCGTGGGGGCAGTTGTCCAGTTCGTCCACTACATCGTCACCATCCGTATCCGGTCCAGGCGACGGGTCGATGGAGTAACCACTCAGGGAGGATCTAAGGAAAGCGGCGTTCTTAGCGGTGAAGACCGGAGCCATCACCGACATACCTATCGACCGCGCTTCCCCGGACATGACGGCTACTACCCGGCCCGACGGGCCCAGTACCGGTCCTCCGGAGTCTCCCCCTAGCGGGACCTTCGCAGTGGCGGCAAGGATTGTCTACAAAACAAGGGTCTTT
>CAZAWR010000194.1:0-8610 GCA_964488865.1 uncultured Polyangiaceae bacterium
ACTGTTGCCGGACACGGTCAGGACGACTGGTCACGCATGGTTGCCGCAAGGGCACAGAGATTCCTCCTTCGAGAAGGAATCCTGGGGCCGCCCGTTCGACGCTTCACGCACTGTTGCCGGACACGGTCAGGACGACTGGTCACGCATGGTTGCCGCAAGGGCACGGAAGTCGGACGCCCGCATGATCATCAACGGGCACCGCCGGTTTGGAAGGATCTGTAGATTGGCGGTCCTCGAGAGTCGCGTTTCGTGCCTACGTTGCTGGCTGGATGCGTCGCAGCACGGCGTCGAGGTTGTCGCCCGGCCGGACCGTCGTTCCGTGAACCTCGGGCTGCAGCGACCAAGCTTTGCCGGCATGGGTGACGTGAACGTCGGAGAGTGCGCGATCGATCGCGCTTTCGAGGTCCGACAGCGACAGCGGGGGAGCGGCCCCTGGACTTACGAACACGAGGAACTCGGCGGCGCTCCACCTCGCGCTCTCGGCGCTACCAGGCATAGACGAAGCCAGGCGCCTCGCGGTGCGTTGGATCAGCGCGTCTCCGACCACGATTCCCGCGGCCTCGTTGACCATGCGGAGGCCATCGAGTCGGACGAGGGCGATCGGAGCCGGGAGACTCGCCGTTGCCGGGCGGTCGAACGCGAGGATCAGCTTTACCACCATCGCCGGTCGCGTCATCAGCTGTGTCAGCCTGTCGACTCGCACTGCATGGGCGAGCTGGAGGTTGGACTCGCGCAGGTCGTGTTGGTAGCCATCGCTGATCTGCGTCACGCGAATGAAACGGTGGAGCAACCTGCGGTAGGCTTGGAGCAAGTCTTCGAGCCAGCCGCGCCACGGCTCGGCGCTCCGAGGCGCCTCGTCCAGAAGGGTTTCGAATCGTTGTGTGGTCGCGTCCTCCCGCGGAACGCCTGCACCGCGCTTCGAAGAAGGGGGCGGGGTGCTCTCCAGCAATCGGCCGTAGCGCGCATCCAGGCACGTCGGGCAAACGCCGTGGGTGAAGAGCAAGTCCGCTTTTTCGAAGAGGAACTTGTCGAGACTCGACCAGATCTGCTCTTCCGTCCGTACCCGCTTGCAGTGCATGCAGACCGGTAGCATCGACTCCTGCAGCTCACGTAGCTTGACCGTCGTATCCATGAGCTTCTCGGATACTTCGCGGTAGTCGGCTTGGTACTTGTCTGCGATGACCAACGTCTTCTGATGGCGTCTTTCGAGCTGCCGGTAGTCGGCCTCGAGCTGCTCGAATCGGGCTCTCAGGTATTCGCTCACTTGGTTTGCACGATGTCGAAGGGAAACGTGAAGTCCTCCCGGAAGTCCTCGGCCAGCTCCTGGGCTCGCGGATTGTCTGCATCGTACTCCCATACGACTTTGATCTCCTTGCCCTCGCCAAAGGCAGCCTGCAACCGATCCAAGATGTCGAAGGTGCACTTCGTGCTGCTGCTGTTCATGTAGGTGATACGCACGCGGAGCGTAAGCGAAGAAGCGCTGGCGAGGTAGTCGTCGAGCCATTCGAGAACGGGTGTGTAAAAGGCGAAAGCATTCTCCGGGTAGGACTCTCCTTCGATCACCAGCACGGATCCATCGGGTGTGTAGCGAATGCCCGGTGTGTCCTTGGTTCTCTCGCAATGTAAGTCGTTCATCGATCCACCGTCACAACTGCACGTAGATGCTCAAAAACTCAATACCATCCTCTATCGGGGTCCTCGTGCAGGACATCGCCTTGGCGCGCTGCGCCACGTCGATCAGGCCGAGACCGGCTCCCTGCGAAGACGGGTCGACCGGTTGTCGCAGCCGCGCGCGTTTCAACTGCTTCAGCTCTGCCGGCGCGAGCTTGCCAAGCTCTCGTACGCGAGTCTCGATCGCTGCCGCATCCTGGGTCGTTGCAATGTTGCCTGCCGCTACCACATAGCCCTTGTCCACCTCCAAGATCGCCACAATGGCGTTCTGCGCGCTGTACGGACAATCCGCCTGGAAACCAGCCTTCGCCAGGTAGCTCTTCACGTTCTGGGCGAGCTCGATGTACACCGCGAATACGTCGAGCACGGCGTCCCGGGCCACGTCCTCGCTCTCGAGGTAGCGCCGGACTGCCGCACCGACCTCTTGGATAATCATGTGGGAGAAGGACCCGCTGAAGCACGTCAGCACGTTGACTTCGGCAAAGTCATTGCGGAGCTGAAACAGATCGAGTGTCTTCATGGATCCTCTCGCTCGGAGGGTAGCGCATATCCAAGGACGGCGACATCATCGACTTGCGGCTTGCCATTTCGGTACGCGTCGAGCGCGGCCCAGATGCGTTCGCCCTGATCCCGAAGCCTTGCACATTGCACCGAAAGCAGCAACTCGTTGAATCGCTTCCGACCAAGCCCGAATCCAGACGTGCCTCCCGGCTGGTCCAGAAGACCGTCGGTCGTCATGTAGTAGCGCTCGCCCGCCGCCGCTTCGAGCTTGACCGTGCCGTAGCCGTGATCCGCGCGAGACCTGCGGTAACCCACGCGCTGTCGGTCTCCGGCCACCCGTTCCAGCTTGCCTTGTCGCACGATCATCAGACTCAGACCCGCCCCCGCGAAGCGCACCTGGTGGGCTGCACGGTCGCAGATGCACAACCCGATCTCCAACCCGCTGTCGATCCCGCGCGACGAGCTGTCATCTTGCCCCAACGTCGTGCGAAGGCGCCGGTTCAACGCTCCGAGGATTCGTCCCGGGTCGTTCGAGCCGCTCTCGCTGACGACCTGGTCGAGCACGGCCTTGACCATCATCGTCATCAACGCGCCAGGCACCCCGTGTCCGACACAATCGATTAGGGCGATTGCGGCCAGATCGGGCCCAAGGCGGCGAAACCAGTACATGTCGCCCCCGACGATGTCCCGGGGCCGATTCAAGACGAACCAAGCTTCGAAGAAATCGTCCAACTGCTCGTCGTGCGGCAGGAGCGAGACTTGTATCAGCTGCGCGTACTCGATGCTCTCGAGGATTTGCCCGCGGGAGCGCTGCAGATCGGCGTTCGTCCGTGCCAACTCTGAGGTACGCGCCTCGACCTTTCGTTCGAGGTTGTCCGTATGGTCGGCAATCGCGCTCGTCATCCGATTGAACGCCTCTGTAAGCGAGCCGATCTCGTCACGCCTGGTGGTCTTCAGCGGCACACGCCGCCGCCCGGACGCGAATGCCCTGGAGGCCTCCGTCAACCGCGTCAACGGGGCAAACACCATGCGGTCGAGCAGTACCCTCATCATCAGTAGCAACGCGACCAACGAAACGACGAAGATGACCAGGGGCGTCAGAAAGTCCCCCACCGACACCAGCTTCGACGTGTCGAAGAGCACGATGTTGAACCAACCTACCCCTTCGAGCCTCCGGACTGCAGCGAGGTAGCGCTTCCCTTCCACATCCAACGCCAGCGTGGCATCGCGTTCGTTTCCACCGTCCAGTCGGGCGATCAGCCGAGACAACCGCTCGGACTGATCCGGATCGTCGATGAGCGAGTACACCGTCATCTTCTCCGCGTCCTTCCGAACTGTCGCATTGTGTCGAACGTGTGCCGCATTCTCGTGCGCGGTGATGGCCCCGTTGCGGTCGACGAGAATGGACTGAATTCCGGCCTCGTTTGCGCTCGTGATTTCACGAAGGAAGTCACTGATGTCGATGCCGGTGCCCGTGACACCGAGCTTTCGCCCCTTCGGTCCCTTGATGATCGCGTTGATCCAGACCTTGGTCCTGCCAAGCGTGGTGTTGTAATCGACGTTGAGTGCGACCAGGTCTACCTCGTCGAGGGTGCGGAAGAACCAGCGGTCGGAGGGATCGTCGCGACGAAGGTCGTCGCGGCGGCGCATGCCGCGCTTCTCGTCGTGGACGCGGTAGGACAGGTCGTTCGCAAGCGCGATGAAGTAGCTTCGGTCGCGAAATGCACCACGGTAGCTCTCTAGCTGTTCGAGGGCGGCGTCGGCCTTCGGTCCTTCGTTTCCGCACATCGCCCAGCGAATGATGGCCGGGTCGTCGGCGAGCTTGGTCGCGAGCGCGACCTCCCGGTCCAGCAACGCGGCAATGTGCCGCTCTTCGAGCTCCGCACGCTGAGACGCTTGGCTCTTCGCCAGGGGCCGCAAAGCCCGCTCGGTCCCCAGGTAGGAGGCGCCGACCGCAAGTGCACCGGTCACCACATAAACCGTGATGATGAACGCAAAGAGACGTCGGCGTAGGGAGCTCTCGAGTTTCACGTGAAATCGCTGGCAGGGCTCAGGCTGAATCGAAACACCAATGTATATGCTGCGCGAAAAAACCGCAATGCAAGCGCCGCCGGCAAGAACGTCCGAGCGAGCCACAACCGCCGTCCGTGACCAAGACCACGGACGTGGCGCTTACGCTCGCGGGCCCTTCCACCGCGGAGCCCGAAGCGCAGGCCGATAGGCAAATCGATCAGCTTTCGCAAGTCAAGACAAACTCCGGGTCACGTCGCGGGGGCGGCGTGAAGGCAGTCGAGACGGAATCATGTCGGATTCATGCTCATCCCGCCAGGCGGTGGGAGGGTTCCCCCATTGTTCTCTTGCCGTCTTTCCCGTTGGAATTGCCGAGCACGCCGGGCCCGCTCGCGAGTCGGGTTGCCCATGTGTAAAGTCATGTGTGAAGTCAAAGCATGAGGCGCTCGAGGCCAGCCCTGAAGCTGCATCAGTCCCCGCTCGTGTACGTGCTCGCGCAGGCCCGCATCACACCGGTGCTGAAGATGGCGGTCTTCGTCCCCGAGGTGCAGGACCGCCTGCGCCGTGAAGGGTATCCGCGCTTCGTCGAGGGGAAGGTGCAGGAGATCCTGTTCGACCCGATGACCGGACCGCAGGTGGAGGCTCACCCACGATGGGACTTCCAAGCAAAGGACAGGCGCACTGGCATCATCCTCACCCGCACCGCGCTCGTTGTGCAGACGAACCAGTACGACACGTACGAGCAGTTCGAGGCCGAGCTCGAGCGCGCCATCCGCATCGTCGGCGAGGTGGTTCAGCCCAGTTTGATCGAGCGCCTCGGCCTTCGTTACGTCGACCTCATCCGTCCACGCAAGGGAGAAAGCTGCACCAAGTACCTCAAGTCCGGTCTTCACGGCCTGTCGGCAGAGGAACTCGGTGTGAAGAAGGCGATGCTGCGTAGCGAGACCGTGGGCGACACCGCCATCGGCAGGCTCATCGTGCGCTGCGTGCAGACCATGCAGGCCGCCCCCCTGCCGCCAGACCTGTGGCCCGCAACGCTCGACTTCAGCACCATCACGGTGCCGCCCGATGAGCTCGTCACCGTGCTCGACCTCGACCACTACACCGAGTCCCCGAGGGAGTTCGATGCCGCCAGCGTCCTGGACACCATGCGGCACCTGCACGACACCCTCGACGGCGCGTTCCGGGCGGCGGTGACCCCGGAGGCCATGAAGGTGTGGAAGGCTGAGGAGGTCCGATGACCCTGCACATACCCCTCGCTCCGGACGCCCCCAGTGGCCCCTCAGACGGCGTGCGCACGGCCCCGTCGTACACCCTCGATTCACCCCTGGCGGGCACATCGCCATCGGGTGCTGCTCGCGCGCTGATCGTCCTCACCCTGTCCGTTGGCACCGGTGGCTACGTGACGCCAGCGCTGGCGATGGCGCAGACGAAGTCTTCATCACCGGCGATGGAGTGGCCGACCGGCGCACTCGAAGCCGAAGGCGAAATCGCGGCGACGTCGCCATCCGAACAGGTCATGCTCGTCCGCACGTGGCTGTCCCTGAACGTCGCCGACGCGGCCCGTGTGCTCCAAGTCCAGCGTCCGACCATCTATGCGTGGACGAGCGGCAGGGCGTTCCCGTCGCAGGAGCATCGGCAGAGGATCGCCGCCGTGTACAAGCTCGCCGGTTTCTGGCGGGAACGGTCTGCCGAACCCGTTGGACGACGCTTGCGTCAACCTGTCGTTGCAGGTCGGTCCCTTTTCGAGCTGCTATCCGGCACGACGATTGACGCCGCAGCGGTAGTGCGTGCCGTGACACTGCTCACGCAATCGGCCCCGACCGAGCAACCTCTCAGTGCAGCCGATGTCGCGAAGGCCCACGGCTTCTCCGCCCGTCCAGAGCGGCAGCAACGCCGAGCCATCGAGCACGAGACCAGGTTCCGTCGGCCCGCACGGTGAGGTGAACGGTGGGCGAAGCCGCGAACATCAAGACCCTTGGGTGGCAGCAAGGCTCGGTGCTGCCCGCCGAGGTGGTCATTGCTATCGCCGACCACGTGGCCGCGCAGAACGTGTCCCCTGAAGGTCTCGAGCAGGCATGGGTCGTCGTGGTGTCGCAGGACTGCGACCTGGTGCACGGCTCCTACGACGCCGAACCCTTCGTCGAGCTGGTCATCGGCCGTCCCATCGCCCAGGTCGACGCTGTGAAGATGCACGGCCGCAATCCCCGGCTTCTTCACCTCGTCGGCCACGCCGGGGAAGACAGCGTGCGTCTGGCGTTCAGCGTGCACGACAAGGTGCGGGTGTCGCGGGATGCGCTGTCCGAGCGTGGCCCCTGCACGCTGCGCAGCATCGACGCCGACGACGTGGACATGATCGCCGGGTGGCTGGCCAAGCGGTATACGAGGGCTGCCTTCCCCGACGCGTTCAACGATAGGCTCATCCCCGCCCACAAGAACATCGACAAGGCAATCAAGAAGTCGGGCGAGTTCATCACGGGGCATCTTCTTGGCCTTGGACTCCTGGGAACGCCCACTCTGGTGGCTCTTGTGCGGCGACAGCGGGCCACCCCAAGGTAGACTCAGATCACCGACATAGGCCATTCGGCCATCGGGGAGGGCTTTGAAGGCCAATTTCAAGGCGTCAATGGTTTCCGATGTGGCCCACGCGTTGTCCGGATAGGCAAAGCGGGTCATCCTTGCAAGAGGCGCGGTGTCCTCCTTCCACAGCTTCGAATCCAACGAGATGATGACCGACGAGGCATGGCGCGAGAAGCTCGAGCAGGGAAAGGCGCCGCCCCGGCCCCCGTGGGCGCAGACCGTGCGATCCCCCGCCGGGCCGAGGTCGAAACCGAGCTTCGATAGGATGGATTGAGCGTCGGCAAGTGCCGGAGAGCCCTATTCAGGCCTTCCGCTTCGGGGGTGCCTCTTTCTCGCCAAGGCCTTGATGGCAACCCCAGGGGCAAAGGTCATTTCAACCCCCTTGCTCACCTGCTCGTGCTCGACGGTGTGAACCGAAGTGACGGCCACCAAGCCGTCTTCACTGAGGCGCGGGCGTCACGCCGACCCCGCGACGTGACCCGCGGCTTGTCTTGACTTGCGAAAGGCGTTCGGTCTAGCTCCCCGGTGGCGCCGGTCGAGCCTCCGACGAACGGCTAGCGATCAAGACCCCGCCGGGTGGCAGGGCACGACCGCAATGCGGGAAGGACACGGACTGGCTCACCTGCGCGAGCGGTTGCGTGGTGAAAGGGCTATCGATGCACAGAGCCAACACGGCCATTTTTCTCGCTGCATTGGGACTTGGGGTCGCTTCCAACTGCGGTGGGGAAGCGCCGTCGGATGTCCCGCACTCCAGAGCGTCGGATGGAACGGGCTGGAGTATGCTGTTCGGTGACGAGGACGACGTTCAAGAAGGCCGATACCTGGCGGTGGACGACCACGACAACGTGATAGTCAGCGGCGTGTTTCGGGGCACGATTGACTTCGGTTCGGGCCCTCTCTCGTTCGACGGCAACTTGACGCCTTTCGTCACGAAGCTGGATCCCTTCGGCAACGCGATGTGGAGCAAGTGTTGGGCTGCGTCCGGGCAATCAGAAGGCGAGTTGCGTCCTGTCGTGGATGCAGAAGAGAACGTCTATCTAGCAGGCTTCACCGTGGGTCCCATCAATCTCGGAGGCGGGGTTCTTCCCGCCAACGGAGCGGAAGACGCCTTGGTGGCGAAGCTCGATCCGTCGGGCGAGCTCGTCTGGGGCAGGCGGTTCGGTGGGAAGATGTCTCAGCGCGCTCTCGGCCAAGCCTTGGATCCGGAAGGGAATCTGCTGGTCCTCATCATCAACGTTGGCGAGATCATCGACCTGGGCGGCGGACCTGCGGGCAGCCCCTACGAAACGACACTGCACATCTTGAGAATGAGTCCGCAAGGTGAGTACCTCTCGAGCCGGGAGATCCTCTACCCGTCCGTTGCATCGCCATCACCCTGGCTTCTACCTCCCGCCGTCGATGCAGACGGTAACGTCTTCCTGAGCGGACGTACTGACCCCTACTTGGATCTCGGGTGTGGAGCGCCGGATGCGGGTAGATTCGTCGTCACCAAGCTCGACGCGGCGGGCGGATGCCTCTGGAGCGCGAAGTCATCGGGTACTGGCGACCTCCACGTCCCCGCAGTGGCGATTTCCACTTCGGGCGGGATGGTCGTGGCGGGGCACCTGACCGGGGACGTCAGCTTCGCCAGCGCTTCGTGGTCCGCCACGCGAGCAGGGTTCGTCGTGGGACTCGACGCGCAGGGAGGGCGCGTGTTCGACGTTCTGTTCAACCCCCGTGGGCGTCGGCCTGGTATGGAGCGAGCCCAAGCGCGGAACGTCGGAGGAGCCCTATCCTCCCCGTCCGCACGGCGTCGGGCACCAGCAGCCGATGGTATTCCAGGTGGTGACCAGCAAGGCGACCCGCGAG
>CAZAWR010000195.1:0-8362 GCA_964488865.1 uncultured Polyangiaceae bacterium
GAAGGGGCAGGGGAAAGGGCAAGGGTCAGAAACCCGGGCCGGCGCAATGCACCCGTGACCCGGAGGGTGTGTTGACATGCGAAGGGCGTTCGATTTACTTATCGGCTGAACTTCGATCCTCCTTTCCTCTCCACTTTGGCCATGGTAACTCGCTCTCGTCTGGCTCGGATAAGATCAAGCAAGGAGGGCACACCGTGAGCACGAAACGACCGCTGGGCTCGCCCCTATCGAGCGAGCAGAACGACGAAGTCGCGCAAGCTGGGCGGCTTCTCATCAAGGTTCGCGAACCCGACATCGCCCCGAGGGCGGCCAAGGCAGGACTCACCGAAAAGGCGCTGCAAGAGGGAGCCGCCTTGCACAGGGCGGCCAGCGGGATCGACCGGCCGTTCGCGCACGTGCTGAGCGACGCGCAGCAGCTGGTGGCTGTCGCAAGCAGCCCCGGGACCGCGGAGCGCTACCGGGCGATCGACGACTTCGAGAACCTCTGGATGCCGCGCCTGCGGTCGGCCATCGGGTTCTTCATCCAGCCAGAGGAGAAGGCCAAGGAGGTCGAGGCGGCGATCTTCATGAACCTGACCCAACAGCCGCTGGGTCCGAAGGTCGTGGACTCGGTGGACCTGCTGCTCACCCGGTGGGCGGGTTTCCTGGCGCTTCCCGGGGTGCAGGGGAAGGAGGCGCTGGTCGAGGCCTTGGCAGAGATGGGATTCACGGAAGCCGGGATCGCGGACATGCGTGCGAAGGTGGACGCGGCCCGAATGGACGCGGGCGCTGCGCCAGCGCCCTTGGTGTCCGAAGCGGACCTGCAGGTGGCCGACGAGAAGCAGCTGGCCGCGTTCCTGCGCCTGCAGAAGTGGTACGCGCTGTGGGCCGGGGTTCTGCGACAGAGCCTCGACTACCACATGCGGATCCGGCTCGGGATTTCCGAGGTGAAGGGTGGCCGGAAGGCGGGGTCGGGCGACCCTGGCGACGGCGATCCGACCGGTCCGGTGCTGCCCGAGAAGTAGGACGACGTCGTCGTTTGTCGAGAGGACGGAGTCGACCGGTGCCGCTGGGCGCCGGTTCGACCCTGGTGACCGGCGGTTTGATGTCGATGACCGGCGGTTTGGGGTCGGTGACCGGCGGTTTGGGGTCGGTGACCGGCGGTTTGGGGTCGGTGACTGGCGGTTTGGGGTCGGTGAGCCGCGGTTTGGGGTCGATGACTGGCGGTTTGGGGTCTGAGCCGCGGGTTGGGGTCGGTGGCAGGGGTTTCGGGGCGGTGGCAGGGGTTTGGGACCAGTGAGTCGTCAACACTACATGCGTCGAACCGGTAGGCTATCGAGCCATACACGTTTTTGCTCGAGCGTTTCGTCTGCCGCCACGAACTCCGTAGTCGGCGGATTTGGCAAAGCCCGGGGAGTCGATGAGCATCGGCGTCACCGCAACCGTGCCATGCCGGCCCAGATACCCCAAACCGAAGCCGGTCGGCGATGAAGTGGTCAGACCTCGCGAAGGATGAGCTGGCGAAAGCCTTCAATGGCCGCATTGCCGAATGTGGTTTCGAAGCCCTGCGCGCGTACATCATCGACGTTGCGGTCTCCCAGGGTGTCAAGGAATCCGACGCCGAGGACGTCGCGCAGGACCAAATCTCGTACTGGATTCGTCGTTGGAACGCCGTATCGCCGCCAGAGAACCCCGAGGCCTTCGTGCGAGAGGCAGTCATGAACCGATTGCGCATGCACTGGCGAGGTCAGAAGCGGCGAGCCACGATGATCGGTGCGAAGTCTCACGAACCCAGCGCAGAGGCACACCATTCTGCCCATGATATGGCTGTTCTCCGCGAGGTCCTGGATCGAGCCCCTCCTGACATCGCCAACATCCTCGTCCTGCGGGCGATGGGATGGACGTGGGATGAACTCGCGAAAGAATTGGGCACGAACAGGGACGCCCTTCAGAAGCGGTTGGCCCGATGGAAAGGCGGGTTGGGCCATGAGTAGGGCCGCGAACTGGATCTGGTCCCGGTTCTTCCCCGGCCCTTGCCCAGCAGGCGCGGGTGTTGACAATCTCTGGGGTGAACTCGGCAAAAACGACCCCACTGTGCAGAACCTCACGGGGATCGCAACGGCCTACGGTGAAGCCCGGACAAAGCAACTCCAGCGCATCAACCGAACCGAAGAGCAGTTGGCGGCGGTCTACCATGTCCTGCCCAAACAAGGCGTTGCCAGACGCAGAGCGTTCGCGGCCATGGTGGAGCGCTGGGAATCCCTCGGCATTCTCACTGGAGACACCTGCGTGATCGACGTCGGTGCCGGAACCGGGAACCTTCTGGCAGCCTTCCAACAGAGGGCGTCCGATCCCAACGCGGGGTCGTGGAGGTTGACGTATGTTCCGATCGAGAAGTCGGAGGCGTTCCTGAGTTTGTTGAATGAAGTCGCGCGTGATGCCAGGAAGGCCATGGGGAGCAGATTCGGAGGGCACGAAACGCCCTATGTCGCGGCCGATGCCGGAGCCCTTCCGAAAAGGTGGCGTCGTTCACTACCCGATGCGGAGAGGTACATCGTGCACTTCGGTGGATTCCACCAGAAAATCAATGAGCACATCCCCACCGACGCGCCGGGGCAAGAGCCCGCCGCGGAGCAGCAGCACATCAAGCTCACGCACGGGATAGTCGGTTTGGTACCGCCGCGCGCCGCCGTCGCGGTGTCCGTCTTCGTGAACCAGCCTCGAAGTTGCGGCACCTTCGCCGGGATGCTCGACAGGATCGCGGCACTGCACGAACGGGCCACCCACTTCCTCATCTACCCATGCCCCTCATCAAGCAATGCGAACCGGTCGAGAGGGTGTTGGCAGGAGGGAACGGCGAGAGAATGCGGCCGCAGCTCGGAGCAAGGCCCTCCCCCCAGGGAAGGGCCCTTCTGCGAATTGGCGCCCGGAAGCAGCGGCGAGCGCGAGTTTGAATTCGTCCTGGTGGTGGAGGGAATTCGCGGGCGCTTCTCCGGCCTCTGTCCTCCGAGTTGCTATCCGTCATCGCGGTCGTTCTGCCGCCCGTGAAAAAAAAAAGGCGTGCTCTGTCCGAAAGCGCGTCCGTGCGGCATCTTGAGATCAGAATTCTTCTATTCAAACATTGGTAACGGATGACCAGCGACATGGAACCCCACCCGGCACTGCGAGCCGTCCTTGCGGCATGGCAGAATGCTAGCCGCGCGAGTAATCCCCTCGACAGATTGGTGTTGGTTGGCGCCGCGCAGCGCCTGCTTCGGTGCCTGCCGTACGGCGTAGCTGCGCCGGAAAGCCGATGTCCCCCGCCCTCAGAGCAAGATGTCGCCGCCGCTTGGACCACGATCGCGCGCGATGCCGAGCACGCAGCCCACGCTCGCGTCCCCCTGCTTCCCGCAAAGTTGACGGAAGGAGACAGGGAGACGATCCGCCGGGTCGCCTGTCTCCGCCACCGCATCGAGTGCTTTGTCGCTCTCGAGGACTTGTTCGCCAACCCGCCGGGCGCGTTCCAATGGGCAAAGGGCGCCGCGCGCAGTATCGACTCCGCACTCGCAGGTGTGGCGTACGACCTACCCAGTGCACTACGACTCGCACTGGACTTGGATGATGTTCCGCCAGCAAGGCTCATCGCACAGCTCGAACAGATTCCGACGTGGTGGAGGTTCTTGTTCGAAGCGGGAGAGATTCGCGAATGGGCAACGTGCCCAACGGGGTGCTACGCACCGACCATGGCAACTGTGCTGGAGCGCGTTCGCGTTCCGCTTCCGCCTTCCGCCACGAAAGGGTGGGATCGAAACCTGGTGGAAGCGATCGACGCGTCGCTCGGTCTCGTCAGCTTCGAGGAAGGTTTCGAAATCGAAACTGGCGCGCCGGATACCGATGCGTTTGGTCAGCACTTGCTCTCTCTCGCCGAACAGCGCGCGAGCCTGGAGCCCGCCATCCTCGCACTTCTTGGTGTCGTTGACGCCCCGGAAGGTCTGCTCCTCGACATCGAGGATCTCGCAGCGGACATCTTCCACGCAGCACGCATCGCAGTCGAGACCCCTGCGGATGGCGAAACGATGCGCTTCCTGCACGCAATGGAGGAGTGGGTCCAGGATGCGATCGACGTAGTTACGGACCACCCCTGGCAGCCCATCCTGCTGCCGCATCATCTGCGCGACTATCTCACCAGCCGCATCGACAACGCGAAGCCGTCAGATGACCCTGGGGTAACGATCGACCTTGATCGCCTCCGAAGCGTGGTGGCTCGCTCTGCATCGGAGCTTGCACCGGTCCGAGATGTGAACACGGCCTTGTCGACTGCCGTGCAGGATGCCGCTTGCCTCGACGCGATTTCGTCCGGATTGCACCGGCTTGGAGCAGACGTCCAGGCCGGACTGCTCAGGGCTCTGGACGCCAGTGCCTCACAGTGGGCCCGCATGCACCGTGTATTGTCGGAGCAGGATGGAGACGCACGAAGCGACGTGCTCGCCACTGCTTTCGTGTCGGACGGGTTGGGTTGTCATCTGAACACGCTATTTGCACTGTTCGGGGCAGCCCATCGGACCAAGGAAGATCTGGCGGCAGCCCTCGCGTGGGCCTCTGCCATCGAAGCGGCTGGCATGCGAAATCCTTCCCTGCGCGTCACGGCTTTTATGAAGCTGTGGCCCGTCGTCAGCGATGTGGCGGAGGACCTAAATACGTCGAGCACGGAAAGCACGAGCGCAAGCGATGCTCGTGTCGTGGCTCGCTACCGGGAATGGTTCGACGAAAGGAGGATAGCGATTCCATGTCGAGAATGGAACGCAGCGGTCGACGCGTTTGGTGTTAGGAAGCCTATGCAAATCGCTTCCCTGTTGGCGAACTTGGCTGACCTGGAGAGGCATCGCGGTTTGCGTTTGGGGACCACGGGCCACCGCAACGATGCCGTAGCTGCCTACGTTTCGTCCTTGGCTTGGGCGGAGGCATTCCTGTCGCGTGGCGAACCCCAACCACTGGCACCGACGAGGGAGAAGAACCGGTACCAGCGCGTTCGGACACGCGCGGCCAGGGTCTGTGCTGGTCTGTCGATGCTATCGCAGAGCCGAAGCGACACCCTGGCGTACGCGGAGCGCGGACTCGACTTGCTGCCAGCGGCGGCTTCCACCGACCAAAGGGCTGGAAGAGCTCTTGAGCACGCAAGGCTTGCGGTGTTGCGGTTCGCTGGGTCACGGAGCTTCGGTCACGCGCAGCAGGCCCTAGAAGAACTCCGCGCCCTCCAATCCGACCACGGAGAAGTCACGCGGGCCCAGCGCAAGACGACTGTCCTGTGGTTCTGCAGGCTCGCATCTCTGCACAACACCGTACCGGAGGCAGACCTACGGACCTTGCTCCACCCCCACGTGAAGGATGGCGACGAGGCCGCACACGATCTCGATACTGTCCTCCAGCATGCTGTGGACGACGACCTGCGCTGGCTTGCGCAGCGCTGCTGCGAAATGCCTCACGACCCATCGCCTGCGTTTGCCGCGTGTCGGCTCGTCGCAGGCGCGAACGTCCAGGAGTCGCAGTCCGACGTGGACCCCGTCTTCACCTACGTCCTGGGATGTACCATCGAGTGGGTGAAACAGGGGCCTGCCGCGTTCCCAACCGCTCCGGGCCCCTTGAGTGTCGCCGTGACGTTCTTCACTCGGCCACAGGCCGCCGACTCAGAATTCGGTCACATGTTCCTGACCGCGCTTCTTTCTGTGCTCCGCGATCAGCCACCCAGGCGGATGCGGGCTCTGCCAGCACCGATCGTCAAGGTCCTCCTCCGCGCCGCACGTCAGTCTTCCGCTCCAGAAGTCCGGGAACATGCTAGAGTCCAGTTGTTCTCTGCCTATGGCGACCGCTCTCTCGGCCAGCCGTGGGACAGACAGGCAGAACCGATCCTCCGTCTGTACGGAGAAGATCTCCAACAGCAGCAGGCTGCACTTGCACAAGCACTCGCACAGATCCGATTGCCCGAAGTGGAAGCCCCCGTCTCGGCCAACTCAGAGGCTATCATCGCGTTCGACCTCGGCCGCGATGATTGGTCTTCGGGAGCGCTCTGGCGAGGCGAGTTACCGGATTCGGCGGTTGCGGAAGTGATGTGGTCGTAGTCGCGTACGATGTGGCCTCTCAGCCTCGCCAGCGTACGGGCTTGACAGCCTGGACGCAACCGTCACGTCACGAGTTCCTGGGTGGAAAAATGAGAATGGACGTCCCAAAGGGGGTCGCATCGGCATCTTCCATTCGGAAGGAGATTGCGATGAACGCTCACACGTCCCACCATTCAGCCGAACACGTTTCTCGCGACACCAACCCCAGGCACTCTTCGTCCTCTGGTGCCTGTGGCTGCGGGAGCGGGAATGCGCCAAGCCGGAAGCGGACGGCCCTCCTTCTCACCCTCTTGTTGCTCATCGCGACCGGGCTCGTTGGTTGCGGCAACCTCGACGACCTCGAGAGCGACGGCGCTCCCGCAGCGGCCGAAACCCGGGACGCGGTGTTGGGTTCGTCGTGCCACTCGGCCGCGGAGTGCTCACGGTTCGCCCCCTGCGTCACCGGAGGATCTATCGACTGCCTCTCGTCCCTGTGCGTCGCGTCCAACGCCACACGGGTCGATCTCGACTGCGCAGCAGCTCACGCCGCCGCTTCGCCGCACGATGATGCGGACTGCGGGATTGCGATCGGTCCGACGCAGCAACCAGCTGACCTCGCTGTCTGTCGTTGGAAGGCGAACCGACCTTCGAACCGGCCTTACGCCCTGGGGTGGCTGCAAGCCGTGGCCGACGAGCAAGGTTCGACGGTCACGGTCCTCGAAGCGACCCTGTACGGCATCCGGGCCGACGGCTCCGCCGTGGCAATTGCCGGTTCCGAGCTTGGGAACCCGGCTATCACCTGGGCGGGATACTATGATCGGACAACCTGGTTCAGATCGGGTGTGCACGAGACTATCGACGTCCCATCCGGCACGTTCGTCCATCACGTTCCCACCGGCGATCGCCTTCTTCATTTTGGCACAAATCGAGCAGAAGCGTCCGCATTCTCCCAAGCCGTCCTCGTCGCCCGCGTGCAAACCACCGGAGACGCTCGCGTGCAGCTCGGAATTGACTATTGGGCGAACGCGACAGGCACCGCATCGGGTGATGTCACAGAAGGGGCCGTGAGCGATTGGGTCGCGTGCGACGCGGCCATCGAAGAGGCCACACCCAGATCGGAATCGCCCACCGATTGCAGCCCACCCACCCACACCGCACCGACACCGGCGGCAATCGCGATTACGGGCTTCAGCGCTGGCGAGGTCGTGGTGCGCGACACGGGAGTCGTTCGCAACGTGTGCTGGACGTCTCCCGAACCCCATGTCGATGTCTGGGTGGAGTCCGGCGGGACCGTCTTTAGCTATGCCGCCCGCGCAGTCAGCGCAACCGGCTGCCAGCTGCTCGAAGTCCTCGCCGACTGGCCGCTGGGTTCCACGCGCATCGTGGCGGAATCCACAAACGGCGCGAAGGGTGCGTCGCCCTACTTCACGGTGGCAGCACCTTCGTCTCCGCCTCCCAATCCGCCTCCGGAGACGATTCAGGTGACCGGCTTCAGCGCCGGGGATGTCGTGGAACGCGGAGTTGGCGTGGCCCGCAACGTTTGCTGGACGTCCCCCGCACCCGATGTCGATGTCTGGGTGGAGTCGGCTGGGGCGCTCTTTAGTTACGCCGGCCTCAACCTCAACGCAACCGGCTGCCAACTGCTCGAAGTCCTCGCCGACTGGCCGCTCGGTTCCACACGTATCGTGGCGGAATCTGCGAGTGGTGCTTCGGGTGCGACCGGCATCTTCACGGTCGTGACCCCCTCGGCTCCACAACCCTCCAACAACACCCTCTTGGTCACAGCGCTTCCAGCACTTGCATCAACCTGCGGCGCCGGCCTGACACTCATCACCTGGGATGCTCAAGGACACGAAATCAATTCATCCCCCGGCGGAGTGCTCGCGCTCACAGTCCCCGACACATGGCACGGGTTCGCCATGCTGTCCGCGCGTTGCGGGGGGACGTGGCATTCGTGGCCGTTCAACGCCAGCGCACACGATGCCGGTTTGAAGGTCACGCTCCGAGGTGCCGACCTATCGAGCACTACGCTCGTCTGCCACGATCCGTGGGGTCCGGGAGACAAGCCCGCGGTGCCCCTCGACCCCTGGTTGGTTGGAACTTGTCCCTGAGTTCCCGCCGTTCTGGAGGAAGTACACCTCAGCCACAGGCGGGCAGAATCCCCTCGAACCACACATGGCGCTCTGCAGACGGAATGTCACAGGGGAGAAGCCCGGTAAGATCTCCCTTTCCCCTTTCCGCCACAGGTCCGCGATGGGTGCATTGCGCCGGCCCGGGTTTCTGACCCTTGCCCTTTCCCCTGCCCCTTC
>CAZAWR010000196.1:0-8318 GCA_964488865.1 uncultured Polyangiaceae bacterium
AGGTGAGGCCAGCTGCACGGTCGAGACACCTTCATCCTTGCCGCTTGACGCGGTGTCCCTCACGGACCGAGGACCGGCGCCACCTCACCCGCTTCGCTCACCGTGACCGCGAGGAGCCCGGCGGCGTCCGACTTCACCTTCACCGGGTCGAAGTCCAGCTGTGGATCCGGAGCGCTCGCCTGAGGCAGCGGGCCGGCGGGTCGTGCCCAGTGGACTGCGGCCCTTGCTCCGACATGTGCGGCGACGGCGTGTGTGACGTGTCCGAAGGCTGCGCCACCTGTTCGGCCGATTGTGGCCTCTGCCCAGTCGTGTGCGGCGACGCCTTGTGTGACCCTTCGGAGTCGTGCACGAGCTGCCCAGCGGACTACGGTTTCTGTCCCGATTGCGGCGATGGCGACTGCGGCGTCACCGAGACGTGCCTCTCGTGTGAGCCGGACTGCGGCCCTTGCCCAGACACCTGTGGCGATGGCGTGTGCAGCGCCTTCGAGACATGCTCGTGTGGAAGCGAGGTGGGTTCACCATCGTGCACCGGCGCCTCGAGCGCAAGTGGTACATTTCTGGTGAGCAGCGCAGGCAGGGAGTGTGCGAATTGAAGCACACGAGCTGGCGATGCTTCTCGAAGGTCTGCAACTCGCCCCCCGACTGAGCGCGAAACGGTGGAGCCCGGGCCCCCGTCGCACGCAGACGACGTAGACTTTGGAGCGGCTCGGGGCATCTGCGTCTGCCGCCTCCCCTGGCCGTAGCACCCCTGCCGCGGCACTGTCGCGCGCCCCTCGGGAGCAGCGACCAACACGCCTCCCATGCCATCGTATGACCAGCTGTGATCCTATGTGATCATACGCGATTTAGGCTAGCGCGCAGCTCGCGACATGGATATCGAGACCGTCGTGAGCAACAAGCGTCGAACCCTACGGGCCTACTCCCATCCCACACCGACCCATCCTAACACCCTTCCCGAAAAGCCAAAGTCGATACGCTGCCAGCCGCTCTCCCCACGGACACAGGCCTGCAACGTTCGGTTCTCCGAGCAACGCAGTTCCAACGCTCCGGGCCAAACCTGATAAGAGATGCTGCTGTCGTTCGGGTCGAATTTTCCTGCGCAAAGCCCTCCACAAACCTCTTGTTCCCGATGCCGAACCCTCCCCGTGCGCAGCGATACTTCGAACCCTTCTCCAAGCCCGAACCACTCCGTGGGCTCAACCGTGCGCTTCTCCACGTCTACTCGGTAGAAGGCTGCTGACGGATCGTAGAGGATCCCCCCCGCGCCATCCATCCACAGCTGGGTCTCGATCATCGGGTACGGGCCGGATCCGGTGGCTGGATTCATCGGGGTGACCTGTCCGTCGACCGTGACAAGGAGCAACTGCCCCTTCCGCTGCTCGACAATCATGCGTCTGTTATCGAGCCAGAGTGTATTCATCGTCCACCGATAGGGACTGCGTATCGCCGAATGCTCACTAGAGAACCCAGTGGCTATCGTCCTCTTGGAACCGTCGTGGCTTCGCAGCGTGAGCACGCCGGTGAAGAAGAGTATCTCTCCAGGCGCTGGGCGCTTCGTCGCGGAGGTGTTGTCTTTGACCGGCGTCATTTCGATGGACGCCTCGTACCGGCCGTTTGGGGAAGTCCCAGTTGTGGCAGGTCGAGACTCCTCCACCGTCCACAGCGAGGTGGCGGCTTCGTCCTGCACGCGCGACCAGCGTTCCGTTGAGAAGTCATAGCGTTCGAATGTCTGCTCGGCGGAGGAACTGCCTGTGCGCACCAGCAGGTTACCTTTGCACCTGACGCCCTGGACACCGAGCTTCGTCGCCCGCCCTTCTATCACGTCGAGAACCGCTCCCTTGTCCGATACCAGATACCTACCGTCTGCCAGGCAATTCCACTCGACGCCCTCGGTGCCCGCCAGGGGATCTCGCGACTTCATGATGCGTCCGTTTTCGATCCGAGCAGCCATCACACGTGGATTGTGGTTACGATCGCCGACCCGAACGACCGCCCACGAGAGTGATGGGGTCGATTCGGCGTCGGAAGCGGCCCCGCCATCTTTCGAGCTGACGAGAAGTCCACCCGGATTCTCGTGTGTGGAGGGGTTGGGAGTGGAAGAACTCCGGTCGATGCGCGACGAGTCGGGCGTCTGGTGGCAGGCAAGGAGAAGCCCTCCCAATCCGATCAACGCCCCCACACGAAGAAAGCCGTTCATCCGCCCATTGTGGACGATTGACGCGAGTGCGCAAGGAAGTTGTTGACATCACTTCGGTGGTTGGCCCCCATCGGATCTCATTGGGTGAAGATGTTGCAGGAACCTTCGACACACCCACAGCAATAGGGTCTCTCAACGTCAACGTTAACGGCCAGTTGGAAACGTCAACGGCGACGGCGACGCGACGGGCCGACCACGACGGCGACGGCGCAAAGCGGAGGAAACTCACGAGGAAGCGAGCGGCTCGGTGCTATCCTGGTGTATACCGCGAAGCGAGCGAACGAGGAAGAGATGACCGAGACGACGCAAGAGGCGCGAGACGAGCGTGTTGTAGACGCTCCACGGCTTCTCGTTTGGGGTTTGCTGGCGGACACGAACCGGTTCGACAGGGCGTACGGGTTGAAGCCGGCGAGCTATGCGTGGCGCGAAAGGGAGGGGCGGCGCGAGCGGGTCGGCAGCGCACGCGAGCTCGGTTTCGATCTGGTGTGGGTCGAGCCTCCCTATCAGTGGGTCGAGGGGGTCTCGGTTCACGGCGAGCGCCTGTTCGAGAGCGGACCGATCGATCGAGGCGGCTTTCGCGTGGAGCTCGACGACGTGGCGGGTGGAACACGCGTGCGCGCGGCGGCCTACATGACGGCGTCCCGCGCGTGGGGGCGCGCTGTGTCGGCTGCGCTCGGCGGTCGCCAGAAGCGGGCGCTGCGGCGGTTCCTCGACGCCGTGGAAGAGGTGCTCGCCAAAGCGCGGGGCGAGGCGCGCGGCGCACCCGATGAGCCGGCGGTGGCGTGGTCGCGCCGCGTGCTGGACAGCGCACGATACCAGGAGACCACGGCTGGGCCGCGCACACCGGTGGATCCGGTCGAGTTCGGGGCGCGCGCCGAGCGCATGCGGGCTTCTCCGGTCGATGGCAAGACGACTTCGTTCTTGTTGGCGCACCTGCGCGACAGGCCGGACGAAGAGGTCGCGCAGCTGCGACCGTTCGAGCTGGCCCGTGCCTGGGGCTGCGATCGGCGTGAAGCGCTGCGGGGCTTCTTGCACGCAACGCGCGCCGGGCTCGTGGACCTGCAATGGCGTATCAATTGCCCCGTATGCCGCGTCGCCGCTGCCGGCGTTGGATCGCTGTCGGACATGACCACTCGTTCGCACTGCGACGCATGCAATCTCGACTACGAGGTAGACCTCGCGGCTCATGTCGAAGCGGCATTTCATTGCAACACGGCCGTGCGCCGGGTCGAAACACCGGTGTACTGCGCGTCGAGTCCGGCGTTCCTGCCCCACGTGATCGTTCAGCGCTCGGTCGCACCCGGGGAGACCTTCTGCGTGCGTGCGCCCCTCGCGGCCGAGCTTCACGTACGCACGCTGCAGGGGCATTCGACCGCGGATGTGTCGCGGGATCGCGCGCCCGCGTCGCTGGAGATCCACGTCGGTGATCACGCCGTCCGCGCGACGGCGTCCGGTGATTCCGAGGACGGGACGGGTGAGATCAAGGTGACGTCGTCGGAGCCGGATCCGGTCACGCTTCTGGTGGAGCGCGCCGGGTGGAGCGCGGATGTGGTGCTCGGTACGGTGCTGTTGAGCTTCCCGGAGTTCATGGACTTGTTCGCGACGGAGGCGCCGGCGACAGGGGTGGACTTGCGCGTGGGCGAGCTCGCGGTGTTGTTCACGGACCTCACGGGATCGACGGCATTGTACGAGCGAGTCGGGGACGCGCGTGCGTTCGCGATGGTGCACGAGCACTTCCGTCTGATGACCCAGTGCATCGCGCGCCACGGTGGGGCCATGGTCAAGACGATGGGCGATGCGGTGATGGCGACATTTCCGGGCGCGCCGGACGCGGTGCGCGCTGCGTTGGAGATGATCGATGCCAACGAGGCGAACCATGCCGAGCACGGGCTATCACTGAAGGTGGGAGTGCATAGGGGACCGTGCCTGATGGTGCGGGCGAACGATCGATTGGACTACTTCGGCAGTACGGTGAACGTAGCGGCGCGATTGCAGGGACAGGCGCGTGCGGGGCAGCTGGTGTTGGCGCAGAGCACGGCGGATCATCCGGGCGTGCGCGAGGTGCTACAGGGGTATCGGTTGGCCGCGTTCGAGGCTTCCCTCAAGGGGGTCGGTGAACGCCAAAGGCTGGTGTCCGTCGAGGTCGCGAAGCACCTGCGCGCGTGAGAAGTCCGCGCAGCGCTATTCCTGCCCGAGCAACCCCTTCTTCAGTCCCTCGTTGGGTGGCTTAGCGCCGAGCCAGATGAGAAAGAACGCCTCCGCGAAGTCGTCGCCCGCGATCGTCCCCACCCCGGAGGAGCGCGCCTGCGTCCGGCTCAACTACGGAGGCGCCATTGGCTTCGCCACGGGGCAAGCGCCCATCGCCTCCACGGTTGCGCTGATCGATCTGATGGCTGGTGCGAACGGAGCGGTCGATACCTGCTGTCCGTTCCTTGCGACGACTCCGTAGGTGTCCTTGGACACGACGTGAGCGGAGACGAGGTCGGCGGGCAGGGAGCTTCGGAGGTCGAGGAGCTTTTTGAGGCGGGCGTTCTTGATCTCGAGCTGTTCGAGGTGGCGGACGCGGGCGTTGAGTCGCGCGTTTTCGTATGCGTTCGAGGGCGACGAGGACGGCTTCGACGATGGCGTTGATGGGCTCGCTGAGGGCTTCCCGGATCTCGTCGGAGTGGACGACGATGGTTTTGGGGACGCCTGCGACCATGTCGCGGCCTTTGACTTCCATCGTGGCTTGCTGTTCGAGGGGATAAGCGTTGCCGATGGTCATCTTGATGCGCTCGGCGGTTTGCTCCCCGATGGCGAGGTTGTACTTGCGCTTCATGTAGGCGACGATGGACTCATCCATCTTGTCGCCGCCGACGCGAACGGACTGGGAGTAGACGATGCCGGCGAGGGAGATGACGGCGACTTCGGCGATTCCGCCGCCGATGTCGACGGCCATGTTGCCGCTGGGCTCTTCTTGACTTGCGAACGACGTTCGACTTAACCTACCCGCCCGCGGACCCCCATGAACGCGACCGGGGAGGACCTCAATTTCAAGGGGGGCAGCACGACGCCACGGGTCCGATAGGACAGCAACTGAGGCGTTCCACACAGTCGAAAACTACTCCAGAAGCCAAGAAATCATCCCATGACGATATCGGGGGACATGATGGGCCGGTGGTTGCTCTTTCTGATCGTGGTGACGATCGCTTCGCTGCTTGGATGCCGCGATCGGGAATCGGCGAGCACGGCTGCACCCAGCCCACACGAGGGCAAGCGTGACGTGATCCTTGCGACCACGACCAGCACGCGTGACAGCGGATTGCTCGACGAGCTCCTTCCGGTCTTCACGAAGAGCACGGGATACACGGTGAAGACGATCGCGGTGGGGTCGGGGCGCGCGATCGCGATGGGACGGGGCGGAGAGGCGGACGTGTTGCTCACCCACGCACCGGGTGCGGAGCGTGAGATTCTGAAGCTCGGCGCGGTAACCGGGCGACGGCTGGTGATGCACAACGACTACGTGCTACTTGGGCCGACTGCAGATCCCGCGGGGGTGAAGGGTAAGCCTGTCGTGCAGGGGCTATTGGCGATCCACCGGAGCGCTTCGTTGTTCCTGTCCCGCGGCGACGATTCGGGGACGCACATGCTGGAGAAGCAGCTATGGCAACGGGCGGGGCTCGAGCCTGAAGACCGTTGGTATCAGGAGTCGGGCAGCGGGATGGGCGAGACGCTCGTGATAGCCAACCAGAAGGATGCGTATACGCTTTCGGATCGCGCCACCTACCTGGCTCATCGCAAGGGACTCTCGGTGCAAGTGCTTTCGGAAGGGGATGGGGAGTTGATGAATCCCTATCACGTGATGCCGGTCAACGCGGATCGCTTCCAAAAGGTGAACCGTCCGGGGGGCCAAGCGTTCGCAGACTTCCTGCTATCGGAGCCGGCACAGGCGATCATTGCGTCCTACGGGCGCAAAGAGTATGGTCAGCCGCTATTTCATGCGGATGGGGGAAAGAACGAGGATGAAATCCTGGGGACCGAGTGACGAGGTGATGGGGATTGCCGCGGGCTCGGGAGCCTTCGGAGGTGGGTCATAGACGGCTTTTGGAGTGGTCTATTCCGCGCGGCCTCTCTGCTGATCGAGGGCAACGCGGAGGTGTATGGGATTCTGTGGATGACCCTGCAGGTTTCGGGAACGGCGACGGTGCTGAGCGTTTTGATCGGCTTGCCGCTTGGGATGATGCTCGCCTTCCGGGACTTTCCGGGGAAGCGCTGGCTGGTGAGTGTGGCGAACTTCGGGATGGGACTGCCACCGGTCGTCGTGGGGTTGTTCGTGAGCCTGTTGCTATGGCGCCATGGTCCACTCGGGGGGCTTGGCATTCTGTACACACCGACGGCGATGATCGTGGCGCAGGCGGTGATTGCCAGTCCGGTGGTGGCCAGTCTCAGCTTCGCTGCGCTCGGGGCATTGAATCCCAATCTGCGGCTCCAGCTACTCTCCCTCGGCGCCACGCCGATCCAGGCCAACTGGGTGCTGGTCAAGGAGGCGCGGCTCGGGCTGATGGCCGCCGTCATGGCGGGATTCGGCGCGGTGGTGTCCGAGGTGGGCGCCTCGATGATGGTGGGCGGCAACATCAAGGGCCAGACTCGGGTGCTTACCACCGCTACGGTCATGGAAGTGAGCAAAGGCAACTACGAGCTAGCCATTGCCCTGAGCTTCATCCTGCTGGTCGTGGCCTACCTCGTCTTTTTGGGACTCACGTTGCTGCAGCATAGGGGCGCGAAGGTGACATGACGTCTCCTGCTCTGACACTCTCGGATCTGCGCGTCGTGCGTCGCGGTCGACCCGTTTTGGAAATCGACGAGTTGACGATTCCTGCAGGTCAGCTCGTCGCCATCGTAGGCCAGAACGGGTCGGGAAAGAGCACGCTGCTCCAAGTCGTCAATGGGTTGCTCGAGGCGGAGCGCGGCATGCTGAGCGTGCTAGGCAGGCAGCTTCACCCTCGCACGGCCCGAGACATCCGGCAGCGGTGTGCCCTCGTGTTTCAGGATCCCCTGCTGCTTCACGAGACGGTGTTCGATAACGTCGCACTGGGCCCGCGTTTTCGGGGACACTCCAAGCAACGGGTGAACGATCAGGTGGGCCAGAGCCTTCGCCTGTTTCGGTGTGAGCACCTTGCAAGCCGCATGGCCAACGCGCTCTCGGGAGGGGAAACGCAGCGCGTTTGTCTTGCGCGAGCCCTCGTCTGTGACCCTGAACTGGTGATGCTCGACGAGCCCTTCACGGCTCTTGATTCGCCGACACGGACATCGCTGGTGCAGGAGCTGCGAGAGGTTGCGGTGCAGCGGGGGACCACCGTTCTGCTCGTAACGCATGACTTCGGCGACGTGCTGAGCTTCGCCCAGCGCGCCATCGTCCTTCGAGAAGGGCGGGTCGTACAGGACGCAGCCCCCGAGGAGATGCTGAGAAAGCCCGCGGACGAAGGGGTCGCACGGCTGGTTTCGATGGACAATATTCTTCCCTGCGACGTGGCGACGGACCGTGGCACGACGGTGGTGACCTTGCCCAACGGTGTGGCGTTTTCGGTGGCGGGAGACGCCGGGACCGGTCCCGTGGTCTGCTGTCTTGCAGGGGATGTGCTGAGGCTGTCCGTGGAGGCCGAGGGCACTTCCTCGGTGACGGTGGAGGGCTGCATCACGCATGTGGCGCCAGACGTGGGGTTGCATCGGGTTGGGCTGGACTGCGGTTCCATGCGTCTGGTGGCGCGCGTGCCCCGTGACCGGATGCGTTCGTTCGGGGTCGGGCAGCGGGTGAACGTTTCGTTCGACGCGTCCGCGGTGCACTTGGTCCGTGGGGAATCGGCGGCTGCTTCGACTCGCTTGAAATGGGTGTAGATCCGTCCACCGTGGCGCTGGATGGATCCACGCCGCTGCTGGCTCGGGATCGGGCGATGCTGGAGGTTCTCTATGGTTCGGGGCTCTGTCGAGCGCTTCGCGATGGCGTGAGCACGTCGTGCCCAAACCCCAGGACAAGGGCTGGCAAACACGGCCCAGCGAGCCGCAGCCGCCGTCGACAACCAAGACCACGGACGTGGCGTCCACGCTTGCGTGCACGTCTCCAACCGCGGAGCCCGAAGCACAG
>CAZAWR010000197.1:0-8219 GCA_964488865.1 uncultured Polyangiaceae bacterium
GAAACTGCACGGGAAACCCCACGCCATGGCGTGAGGCTCCATCAGCAGATGGGTCCTGCTCCCCCTTGGGTACTTGATCTGGTAGGCCACTCGCCCGTCGCTCGTGAGGCGCAGGCGCGACAAGCTGATGGGATGAAGACATGACGGAGATCCGTTTGCTCGTGTTGCGACGACCTGGGTGATGTGGTGGGTCGAGGCCGGCGCCCGCCTTCACGGGCGGCGGCACACCGTTCGGACGTGGCCTATCTCGCTGTTGAACAGATTGGCGTTCGCGAGATCCCGGTTGCCGAAGTAGAAGAGCTCGAGTTCGTCATCGCGAAAGAGCGCGTCCGGCCCTCCCAGGAAGAACCCATCCCAGGCGCCGGGCAATGGCTCGAGCAACGGCGCCGCGTGCTTCTGCCAGACGGCCCCGTCGCTGCTCCACGCGTAGCCGATGGCACCGGGAGTGAACCCGGCACACCCCGGCTCGCCTTCGCAAGCAGCTTCCGACCAAGACCCGCCACCGTGGTAGAACATGTGAAACCCACCGCACGGGTCAGCCACCACTTCGACGTGGCTCACCCAGTACCCGTCCCACGCGTCCGCCGCCCCAAGATCCACCACGGGCGCGCCGTCTCGCTGCCAGGCCGTGCCATCGGACGACACCGCGTGCCCGATCCTGAAGCTCGCAACACCATCCGACTCCCCGAACCCGGCGTACCAGAGGTGGTACCGTCCAGCGACGGGGTCGTAAAGGACGGACGGCTCCAGCACCCCTCCCCACGCGCAGTCGCAGGTGGCGTCGCAACAAACTTTCTCCCACTTGTCTTCCGCGGCGAACACCGGCCCGTCCCCGTGTCGTGTCCACGTGATGCCGTCGCTCGATGTCGCCATTCCGATGGCGTCCCAGAAAGGCAAATCAGGCTGCGGGGCCCCCATGTGACCCGTGTAGTACATGCGGAGTTGGCCGTCGTGGCCGCGCAGTACGGAGGCAGTCTCCATGCCGGCCGGTCCCACCCGTCCGGGTCGGGCTGGAATACCAGCTTCGTTCGCTCCGTCGCATCCTCCGGTGCCAGCCAAGTGTCGTCCCAGGCTTCGCCGTCTGTGCTTTCGGCATAGGCGAATCCCTGCACCAGACATTCGTACCAGACGCCCGAACACGAAGGGTCCTGCCGGCTTGACGTGAACCACATCCGGTATCTGCCGTCCTCAAACACCACGGTGGGGTCCCCGATGAACCCGTCGGGGTGCAGCGGTCCGCCCTGCAGGGTCGTGGCAGACGTATCGTCGTGGGCAAGCGTGTCGGGAACGGCACACGGGCCGGGACAGGTCGCAGCCTCCTCGGACTCCACATCCGACCCGGCCTCCACGCCGGCCTCCAGGTTCTCGTCGCCACCGCCGGGGGCTCCCTCCGGGTCCCCGCAATGAACAGTACCCGGCAGGAAGAGCGCGGCCACGAGTCCCACCCATCGCCGTGAAAAGGTATCCATGTACTGACGCTAGCACTCGGTGCCCGAAGCGGTTGCCCGGATCGCACGCAAGATCGGGGGCAGAACCCCTTTCCCATGTCGTGGGCGTCCGTGTATGACGAGGTTGTTGCGATGGGCGCAACGGGCACCTGCGAGTGGAGGAAAGAGTCGGATGAGACGCTTGCTATGCGCGCCTTTCTTGCTGGCGGCCATGACGGGGTCGCCGAGCGCGTCCGCTCAAGCGGCGAGCGATGCCATGGCGGAAACTCTCTACAACAACGCACTCGACCTCATGGAGGCGGGGAAGAACGTAGAGGCATGCCCGCTTCTCGAGCAGAGCCAGGAGATCGATCCCGCCGTGGGCACGTTGCTCTACCTCGGGCTCTGCTACGAACGAACCGGCCGCACGGCCAGCGCGTGGGCCACCTACCGCGCCGCCGGCGAGGCGGGCCGACGGGGCAACCAAGCGGAACGAAGCAAGATAGCCCTGGAAAACGCTTCCCGGATCGAGCCGTCCCTCTCCCGCGTCACCATCGTCATGCCCCAGGCATCGTCCGGTGTCTCGGTCTTCCTGGATGGCGAACCGATAGGCGCCGTCGCGCTCGGCATGGCCATGCCCGTCGACCCGGGAAGCCACGTGGTCGAGGCGCGCGCGCCGAACTCACACCCCGTGCAAATCCGGCTCGAGGTCAAGACGGGCGAGGCGCACCAGACCGTCAACATTCCTCCCCTTCAGCCCTTGGCGGCCTCGGGGACGGCCACGCCGGTTGCGTCCGGCACGACAACGCCCCCCGACACCTACGGCGAAACGCGCGATGCGCAGACCCCCCAAGCGCTCACAGGGCTGGGAGCCGTCGTCGGCGCGGACATCGACGGCAAGTTCCGCGGCGTGGTGGCCACGGTGGGGATGACGTACCGGTTGGCCGAAGCGTTCGAGTTGCAGGCGACCGCCCTGGTGGGGCGCGACCGCGGTGCCCAGCCCGGCGCCTCGTTGTACATCACCGGCGGTGTCGTCAAACCTACGATCCACGTGGGCGTTCCCGTCTTCCTGACGGACGGGGTTCGTCCGGGCGCGCATGCGTCCGTTGGCCTGCGCGTGGACCCGACGGACAGGTTTGGCCTGTACGCACGGGGCGGACTGACGGCATTCGCTTCCGTGCCCGAAGGCTACGACGAGACCGTGGCGGTGTTGTCGGCTGGCGCCATGGGTCAGTTCTAGTGGGGTGGGAGGTCGTAACGTGAGCATCTCGAGAACAACTTCCAGCACGCTTCCCGCGGTCCTTCTGCTGCTGGGGTGCACGACACCGGACGCAGGGCCCCCTCGCGAGCAGACCAGAACCCTCCAGCAATCGGTCGTCGACAAGGTCGAGTCGGCGTACCTGGCCGTTTCCACGGTGTCCGCCAGCGCCATGCTTGGGCAGTGCGTCTCGCTCGACGGCAACACGGCCGTGCTTGGTGCATGGGCCGCCACCGACCAGCACGCCAACGCGGGCGCAGCCTATGCCTTCGACCGTGTCGCAGCGACGTGGCAACCCCCGGTGAAGCTCGTGCGCCAAACCGCCATCTCGGAGAACCAAGGGTTCGGCGTGTCGGTGTCCGTGTCCGGGGACAGCATCGCCGTGGGGACGAAGAACAGCGAAGTCTTCGTCTTCGTACGCAATGGAGCCGTGTGGGAACAACAGCAGCGGATCACCCAAGCCGGTGTCGTGACGTCCGACGTGTTCGCTTACTCTGTCGCGATCCATGGGGACACGCTTCTGGTCGGTGCTGCCGGCACGCAGAGCAACCGTGGCGCTGCCTACGTCTACCTCCGCGATCAGGGGGTGTGGACGCACGCGCAGACCCTCACCCCCTCCGTCGCCGCAGGTGGCCGGGCCGGAAGGTACGTCGCCTTGCGTGGGACGACGGCGGTTCTGGGAGCGTTCGGAACGAACAACTGGGAGGGGGCCGCTTACATCTACGAGAAGCAGGCGGACTGGCAGATCACGGCAGTCCTCGCCCCGAACGGCGTGGGGCCGGACAGCTTCGGGTCCGCCGTCGCCATCGCACCGGACGAAACGGCCGTCATGATCGGCGCCTACACGGACAGTGACGAGGAATACGAGGGCGGCAGCGCGTACGTGTTCCGAAAGCAAGGCTTGAACTGGCTGCACGAGGTCACCCTCTATCCCTCCGTGAACCTCGCATCGGCCCACTTCGGCATCTCCGTCGGCATCGATCAGGACCTTGCGGTCGTGGGTGCGGACCAGTACGGCACGGGTGCTCCCGGGGCCCTGTTCGCGTACCGACGCCTGGGCAGCACCTGGACGCCGCTGTGGAATCTGTCCGACAGCGCCCATCAGAACGCCAGTGGGCTGGGCATTTCTCTGAGCCTCTCGGGCACCACGGTCGTCGGGGGCGCTCACAACAAGCTGGGCAAGGGCGCCGGGGTCGTCTTCGAGGTGGCCCCCTATGCCAACGGCACGGCCTGCACGGAATCCGTCTCGTGCCAGAGCGCGCATTGCGTGGACGCCGTCTGTTGCGACACAGCCTGCGAGGGTGTCTGCGCCGCTTGTACGGCAGCCTCCGGAGCCACGGCCGACGGCACGTGCACGGCGCTCGGGCCGTCCGTGACCTGCCGCCCGTCGCAAGGGGATTGTGACGAGGCCGAGACGTGCAATGGTAGCTCGCTCGACTGTCCGTTGGACGAGAGCGCACCGGACGACACGCCGTGTCCTGGAGGCACGTGTGTGGCTGGGACATGCGAGCCGTTGGATGGGGGGCCCGATGGCGAGGCAGGCTCGGCGGGCTCAGCGGGCTCAGCGGGCTCAGCGGGCTCAGCGGGCTCGGCGGGCTCAGCTGGCTCAGCTGGCTCAGCTGGCTCAGCTGGATCGGCTGGCTCAGCTGGATCGGCGGGCGCTGCCGGCTCCGATGCAGGCGACGGGGGTGGGTCGGGTGGAAGCGCGGGGGGCTCTGGAATCGGCGGCACCGGAGGTTCGCCCGATGCGGGCGACGATGCGGAGGGAGGGACCGCGGGTTCACCGGACGCTGGGGCGGATAGCCGCGAAAGCCCCGACGATGCGCTGGACACCAGCCTGTACGGTTGCTCCGCGGGAAGGGCCTCGTCCGGGGCCAAGCCTTGGCTACTTCTTCCGTTGCTCTGGTTGCTGCGGCGTCGCCGGTCCGACGCGAGGTAGGCGCTCCTCGGAGTCCGATCGGGCGCGCGAGCGGACACGTCGAAGAGCGACCCTTTGTTCTGGATGGACTCCCTCTAACGGGGATGAGAACCCGTTGGGGCGCTCGCGGGCGGGGTTGCGGAGGCGCTCGCGGGCGGGGTTGCGGAGGCGCTCGCGGGCGGCGATGCGGAAGCGCTCGCGGGCGGCGATGCGGAAGCGCTCGCGGCTGAGCCTGCTGGCGTGCCTTCGCGAAGCAACTGCTGGATCTTCTCTTCCCAGAACTCGATGGGGCGTGCGCCGACGATCGCCTCACCATTCACGAAGAAGGCGGGCGTACCGGCGACCCCGCGCTTGATGCCCTCTTCGATGTCCGCGAGGACGGCTTGGTGGGTGGTCTTGGACATGACGCAAGCGTTCATCTTCGCGGTGTCGAGACCCACCGTCTCGGCAAAGGACAACATGGCGGCCTTCTTGAGCTTGCGTTGGTTTTGGAAGAGGAGGGCTTCGTAGGGCCAGTACAGGTCTTGCTCCGCCGCGCAGCGGGAGAAGAACGCCGCGGCACAGGCGTCGGGGTGGAAGGGTTCCTGGATGGCCGGGTTGCAGTTGTGATCGAGGGGGTAGTCCCGATGGATCAGGTGAATCTTGCCAGGGTAGCGGGTGATGACCTCGAGCATGACCTCGTGCGCCTTGCCGCAGAAGGGGCACTGAAAATCGGTGAACTCCTCGATACGGATGGGGGCGTTGACGGGACCGAGGGTGTTGCGCGAGGCGGGCAGTCCACGCCAGGTACCGACCTTGGCGTTGGACACGGCGGCGAGCGTCTCGGCCGGGTCCGCGGCGTGGGCAGGGCGCCCGAAGATCCGCGGGACCCAGAGGAACTGGGAGAGGCCGAGGATCACAGCCAGGGCCGTGATCACGCGATGATTGGCGTCGGTTGCCAACGCGAAGAGCTCGGCGGGTCCTTCTGTCAGAAACGCTCCAAGCCTCCTTCGGTTCGGCACGGCGAAGACGGCGACCATGGCCGTGTTCACGGCGTAGATCACAAGGCACATGATGCAGACGGACTGGATGACCGTGACGGAGATGTACCCGAGCACGACGGTGACGGGCACGCCGATGCACGACAGCGCGAACAGCAGGGAGTCCCAGCGTTTCAGAGGCAAGAGGCGGAAGTGAGAGGCGAGCACGATCGCCATGGCAAGACCGAAGAACTCGAGGCCCCACACGGAGATGGGGATACCCAGGAAGGCCGAGTACTCGCTCGCGGCCACGGTCTCGCAGTTGACGCCCTTGCTCAGGTTGCAGAAGCTCTCGAGCTTGGCGCCGCCCTGCAGCGCCTCCGTGGCGTCGACGTACAGGTTCGTCAGGTACGCGCTGCTCGCGAAACCCGTTCCAAGAAGGGCCAGCACGATTCCAGCGAGCTTGCCGGACGGTCGCTTGCGGCTAACTGCCATGAGTTCCTCGCACGCGGCGGCGTGTACGGGAGAGGATCGACCGGGGTTCTCGAAGAGGGGGACGACGGCTCATGGGGACGAAACCGGAACCACTCGTGCCACTTTTCGCGTGGCGACGCCACCATGATCGAACGGGCAGATCGATGTCGCAGGCGCGCGGATGCGCCGTCGCGAAGGCCTGCTGCGCAAGCGCAGCCGTGCTGGTTCGGCGCGACCCGGGTCAGGGTGGTCAGTGCCAGCCAACCCAGGGGGAGAAGTCTTGCAGAAGCTCGGCCATCTTCTCCCACACATCCTCGAGGGCGCACGACATGATGATCAAGTTGTGCGTCTTGCCGTCGAGGTCCTTGACGTGGTTCTTGAGCTCCGCTTCCACCTGGAACCCCATGCGCTCGAACATCCGTCGGGCCCCCTTCTGGGAGTCCATCACGTTCGCTACAGCCTTCTCGTAGCCACGGGCGATCGCTTGGTCGAAGATTTCCCGCGCAAGCACCGTCCCGACCGCACGCTTCTTGAACGCGTCGGCCACGACCACCCGGATCTCGGCCACGTGGGGCGACCAGCTTCGCTGCTCGCCATCGAGCAGCGCGTGCCCCACGACCTCGCCCTGATGAAGGGCCATCAGCGGCAGCTTCTTGCCGTAGTCCAGGTCAGCGAACCAGCGCGTGAACACCTCGGGCCGCGTCACATCGTGACGTAGGAACAGGCGATCGGACCGCGGAAGGCTTTGGAAGAAAACCCGAACGAGGTCGAAGTCGTCCTGGGTCATGGGTCGTACCACGACCTCTCCATCGCGGATGGGAACCGTCTTCGGGTAATGAGCCAGCTTCTGCATGTCGCGCGCCTCCGTTTCGCATGAAACTTCTTGGTTCCGAGGCAACGCCACCCCTGCTCAACCCCCCACGAGGAGGGTCTTCCACGCCAGCTGCCGCAGCCCCGGAACCGCCTGATTCGTGAAATCTAGCAGGCCGGCTCGGATGCGACAACACGTAGCTGGGTACCCAAATCCGGAGCCATCGGAGTTGGCCGCAGATTCCGCAGAGAACCGCAGAGGGTTTCGTTGCTTGTGCGGATGTGGGTAGCTGCGTGGCGACGGGTTGTGCGTCCGAAGCGACCCATGCTGACCCGCCTGGTGGGGCTAGACTGCCCGCATGCCTTCCCTGCTCGGTCGCCGCGCCATGCTCGCGTCTCTGGCGGGTCTGTCTGCCGTCGGTGTGGCAGGTCGCGCGCGAGCTGCCCTCGCCTTGCCCGAGCATGAGCTGATGGACCTTCGGGTCCCCGGCAGCGCCCAGCTCGGCAGGCGGGCCACGGTCTTCACGCCCAAGCGCAGCCGGGGCGCGCCCCTGCCCGTCCTTGTGTTGCTTCACGGCCTCGGGGAGACGGGCAACGAGAGGGATGGGGCCTACGCGTGGGCCGAACGCTACGGCCTTCTGACGAGCTACGAGCGATTGCTGCACCCTCCGGTCGACCGAGGCCTTCGCCGCATGAGCTTCTTGCGCGCACCCCGGGCAGAAGCCATCCACCGGCAGCTCGCCCTACATCCCTTCCGGGGCATGGTGCTCGTCTGTCCCTACACCCCCAACGTGTTCCGGATGAACACGGCCCAGGCGCTCGATGACTATGCCGCATGGCTCGTGGAGGTTCTCCTCCCTGAAGTGCGGTCTCGAACTCCGGCGCGGGACGGGATGCGTTGGACGGGACTCGACGGTTGCTCGCTGGGCGGATTCATTTCGTTCCAGGTGTTCCAGCGACGCCCGGAGGCGTTCTTCACTTGCGGCGGTGTACAAGCGGCCATCGGCAAGGGGATCGGACCCCAGTACGCCCAGCGATTCCACGACATCGTCCAGCGCCTCGGTCCACGCCGCTTTCACGTGGAGACGAGCACGGAGGACCCCTATCACGATGCCAACGTAGAGCTGGCACGCCAGCTGGCGCGTCGCGGTCTCGATCATCAGCTCAGGGTGGCCCCTGGCCCGCACAACCAACCCTGGCTGATCGAGGTCGGAACGCTTGAGATGCTGCTCTGGCACGACCGGCAGCTCGCCTCGGGCGGCATGCCGTAAGGGCTCCGCCCACGAGACCCAAATCAAGCACGGTTCGAAGAACGTGCTCGAAGGCGAGGCGTTTTGGGGTGAGCCGCGGTGAGCGCGGCGAGGGGGCTTTGC
>CAZAWR010000198.1:0-6522 GCA_964488865.1 uncultured Polyangiaceae bacterium
CCCAAGCCGCCAGCCAAGACCGTCGACCCGAAGCAGGAGACGAAGGCGCCATCGAAGCCCGCCCCCGTCGAGGTCGAAGTCGAGGTCCCCAAGGCAAGCACCCCCAGGGCGGATAGCAAGCCCACGACGACGACAACCGCTTCGGCGTCCTCCGCCGATAGCGCCAAGAGTGCACCATCAGCTCCAGCCAAGCCGCCTGCTGTCGAGGTCGAGTTGCCCAGGGCCAGCACCTACGGCGCGCAGGCGAAGCCTACGGCTCCGGTCCCGTCTTCGGTCGCTGCCCACCCCAACCCATCCAAGAGCAAGTCGACACCACCCAAGCCGCCAACCGTCGAAGTCGAGATGCCAAGGGCCAGCACCCGCGGCAGCGAGCCTGAAAGACCGGCGCCGCGAGAGTCGACACGCGAGCTCGTCGATGTCGACATGCCCAAGTCCTCCACGTCGGGGATGTCGGCAAAGGTCGATCCCCTCAAGGGAAAAAACCAACCAGTCCGCGTCGACATCGACATCCCGAAGCCGACCACGCGCGGCAAGGCGAAAGAGGCCCCCACACGCGACGTCGTGGCCCCTCCGACCGTCACCAAGCCGACAGCAGACGTTCCCGTGCCGAGCGCACGGCCCAAGGTTTCTGCCCGGCCCGAGACGCACAAGGCCCCGAGCGACGACCTGGCGACCCCCTCGGGAGTCCACCTGTGGGACCTGCTGACCCAGCGCGTGCGGGCCGAGAAGCTCTCCGAGACGACCGAGGACGAGGCGAGAGCGCAGCAGGCTCCCCCGATCGCCGAGCCCCCCGAGCTGACACCCGCAGCTCACGCGTGGGACGTCGTGGTGGGGCGCATCCGCGGAAGCGCCGACACCGAGGTAACGACGCTTCCCCCGCCCGTGGACCGGAACAAGAGGGCCAGCGACTGGTTCGACGAGGGGCTGACGCACTGGCGAAACAAGGACCTGGACGCGACCCTGGTTTGTTGGACGAAGGCGCTCGAAATGGATCCCGGCAATCGCCGTTACGAAAGCAACCTGCGTAAGCTGCGCGAGCAGGTGAGCAAGCGCGACAAGGACCGCTAGGACGGGAGGTACGGATGCAACAGACGAACCCCGGTAAGGGGGAACTGCAGGGGCTGATGGTGCTGATGGCGTCCGTGTCGCACGGCATGGAACAGGTACTGGGGAGGGGCGCCGCCACCATCACGTTCCGCGCCGGCCGCACGGTGGGGCTTCGCTCCGACGTCGCCCGGAAGTCTTCGGACCCGATCGAGGCCCTCGACATCCTCCAGAAGGAGATGTCCGCCAAAGGCATCGAGTGGCCCTTCGAGGTCTGGAAGCCAGCAGGCACCAAGGAGTTCGTCGAGCGCCGCGGGGACGAGCGCGCCATGAAGCTCGTGTTCCGCAACTGCATGGTCCGGTGCGCGCTGTTCCACTACAGCCATGAGCAGAAACAGTCCCTCTGCCTCATGAACCACGGCCTGCTCTGCGGGTACTTCGAGAAGATCACCGGCAAGCGCGCTACCCTCGAGATCCTCCACGCAGGAGAAAATGCCTGCCTCAAGGAGCTGGTCTGGAAGGAGGAGTCATGAGCAAGGTCCCCGTTTCCTTCGAATGGCTCTCGGGTTGCTCGGGCTGCGAGCTGTCGATCGTCGACATGCACGAGAAGCTCCTGCGCATCTTGGATGCCATCGAGATCGTGCGCCTCCCCATCCTCGCCGACATCAAGGGCTACCCCAAGGCCAAGCTCGGCATCATCACCGGAGGTCTTCGCACCGAGCACGACGTGCACTGCGCGCACCTCATGCGCGAAAGCTGTGACCTCATCCTCGCCTTCGGCATCTGCGCCGTCTACGGCGGTCCGCAAGGCTGCGGCTACGCGCACACCCTGACCGAGCTCGAGGACGCCGCTTATCGAAAGAACCCCACCACGGCCACCACCTTCGTGCCGGACCAGGGCGTGCCCAAGCTCCTCACCGAGGGGGTGCGCCCCCTCGACTCCGAAATCAACGTCGACATGTACCTGCCGGGGTGCCCTCCCCATCCGTACTTCGTCTTCGAAGCCCTCTCCTCCGTGTTGGAAGGGCGTGAGCCCGAGTTCGGCAACCACAACGTCTGCTTCCGGTGCGATCGGAAGATGGCCCATTCGGACGTCGCTTCCCTGCGCCGCATTCACGAAGGCGCCATCCATCCGCAGAAGTGCTTCCTCTCCCAGGGTATTCTCTGCATGGGAAGCGCAACGATGGACCGCTGCCTGGCCCCCTGCCCCACCCGCGGCACGCCATGCACCGGATGCGCCGGTCCTTCCGAGAACATCATCCTCGAGCCCAACCGCGACCTGCGTACCGAGATCGCCGACCGCATGGCGAAGATGACCAAGATCCCCCGCGACGACATCATCAAGGAGATCGAACGTCGCTCGAAGACCTACTACGCCTACGCGATGGCCTCCCCGGTCTTCCGCCAGAAGCCGACGTTTTTGCTGCGCAAGTGGATCCAGCCCGAAGGAGGCGCGCGATGAGCCGTACCATCGAGATCAACCCGGTCACACGGATCGAGGGACACGCGAAGGTGCATCTCGAGGTGGCGGACGACGGGACCGTGAACGCCGCCTACATGCACGTGCTCGAGTACCGCGGCTTCGAGAAGATCGTGGAGGGCATGCAGGTGGAGCTGATGCCCACCCTCACCTCGCGCATCTGCGGCACGTGCCCCCACGCCCACCATTTGGTGTCGTCGAAGGTGCTGGATCGAGTGTTTTCCGTCACGCCGCCGCGGTCCGCGGTGATGCTCCGGGAGTTGCTCAACTGCGGCAGCTACCTGCACTCCCACGGGGTCCACTTCTTCGCGTTGGCGGGTCCCGACCTGCTTCTCGGGATCGGCTCCCCCGCGGCCAAGCGCAACATCATGGGCCTGCTCGAAGCGGCGCCGGAGCTCGCCTCCAAGGCCCTGCGTCTGCGATCCATCGGCCAAAAGATCGCCGAGATCGTGGGCGGCCGCGGCACCCATCCCATCACCTGCGTGGCGGGCGGCATGTCCAGCCCCATCACGGCCGAACAGCGAGAGCACCTGCGAAAGCTCACCGACGAGGCCCTCGAGCTCACGAAGGTCGCCCTCGAGGCCGGCAAGGCTGCCTTGCTCAAGCAAGACGCCCTGCTGCAGATCCTGCCGCTGCCCGTCCACGACATGGGGACCGTCAAGGACGGCAAGCTCGACCTGTTCGACGGGACCATCCGGGTGCGCCGCAACGACGGCTCCATCGCCCTGGAGTTCGACGCGGCGGACTATGCCAAGCACATCTTCGAGGAGGCCTTGCCCTACACCTACTCGAAGCAGGTGTTCGTGAAAGACCCCGCGGGAGATCCGGCGGCGTACCGGGTCGGACCGCTCGCGCGCATCAACTGCGCCGAGTCCATCGACACGCCCCTGGCCAACGCCGAGCTCCAGGAGTTCAAGCAGAAGTGGGGCAACCCCTGCAAGCTCACCGTCCTCAACCACATGGCCCGCCTCATCGAGATGATGTACGCCGCCGAAAAGGCTGTCGCCCTCGTCGCCGACGATGCGATCGCCTCGCCCGAGGTCCGCACGCAGCCCACTGCGACCCCGAAGTCCGCCATCGCCCACGTCGAGGCGCCCCGCGGCGTGCTCATTCACGACTACACCGTGGACGCCAACGGCATCGTGCAGAAGGCGAACTTCATCGTTGCCACGCAGCAGAACATTTCTTGCATCAACGCCAGCGTGAAGGCGGCTGCGCGTCAGTTCTGGGGCAAGCCGGACGAAGAGCTGCTCAACGGGATCGAGTTCGCGATTCGCTGCTACGACCCGTGCCTGTCGTGCTCCACCCACCAGATCGGGCGGATGCCGCTCGACGTCACCATCACCCGTTGCGGCCGCGTCGAGCGACGCGTGAGCCGGTCCTAGGAGGTCGCAATGCCCAACGTGGTCATTGAAGAAAAGGGATGCAGGGACTGCTCGCTGTGCATCGACGTCTGCCCCACGGACGTGTTGACCCACGACGACGCGCGGGAGATGGCTGTCGTGAGCAAGGCCGAGGATTGCATCGGCTGCACCTCGTGCCAGTACATCTGTCCTTCGCGATGCATCAAGGTGACGGACGTGTCGCTGCAGCGACCGTTCTTCCGTATCGAGAACGACGCGAACCTGGTGCAACGACTGCTGCAGAAGACGCCGGTGTCGTCGGCGCTCTCCGAGGCGGACGTGCAGGAGGCGCTCAAGGACGTGTCGGTCCGTCTGCTAGCGCTCGCGGACTCCGTGACGGAGACGATGGGGCGCGGGCAGAAGGCCGTGGGACGCAAGGCGGGGCTGCTCGCCGCATCGCACCTGCCCGAGATGTACGAAGGCGGGACGGTGCCGGAGGTGCTCGAGCGCATGCGCCATCGGTTTGGAGGAGCGTTCGACTTCACACCGACCTTCGCCGGTGACGACATCGTCATGGTATTCGGAAAGTGCGGCATCCACCGCATCGTGACCCAGGCCGGGGGAAAGGTCGGCACCCACGTGCTGTGCAGCCTCTTCCACGAGTACTGGGCCGGATTGGTCGGGACCTTCACCGGCCGAAACTTCACCGTCGAGATGACCGAGGTCGGAGCGACGTGCACCATGAAGCTCTCACCTCGCGGCTGAATGGGAAAGGACAAGGATCATGGCTTCTCGTGCTGAGCAAATGCAGGATGTGTTGCGCGGACTGCGCCAGGCGTCGCCGGACATCATCGGCAGCGCCGTCGTCAACATCGACGGCTTCATCATCGCCTCGGTGCTTCCAGGCGAAATCGACGAAGAGCTGGTGTCCGGTATGGCCGCTGCCATGCTCGGCGTGGGCGAGCGAATCTCCACCGAGCTGATGGCCTCGACCATGGAGCAGACCTACGTACGCAGTGAGAAGGGGTACGTCATCCTCAACGCCGTCGGCGAAGACTCGGTGCTCATCGTCCTCACGACGAAGGAAGCCAAGCTCGGGCTCGTGTTCATCGAGATCAAGCGTCGCGCCAAGGAGATCGCCAAGCTCGTGTGAGCCGGGCGACCGTCCGGGGCCGCGTGTCGAGGATGGAGGCCGCTAGATGAGGGGCAAGGTGTTGTGGCTCGGACTGGCTGCGCTCGGCGTGGCGGACTGGCTGGTGCTGAACCTGGCGGTGGGGCCTGCCTATCTCGCTTCGCAGAGCGAGGAGGCTCCACCGGCCACGGCTTCGCCCGTGGTCCCTGCCGCACCCCCCGAGCCGGTTGCCATGGCCTTGCCCCCATCGACGCCGCAGCCCCCGAGTCCTCCTACCTCTGAGGCGCCCATTCCCGAGCCCGCCGAATCTGCGACACCGCCAGCCCCGACCGTCGAGGCCCCGGTGCCAAGCCCGCCTCCGACCGTCACACCCGCCGCAGAGCAACCCCTCGCGAACGCCGCTCCCATGGAGCCCCTGCTCTTCGGCCGGCAGTCCGCGGAGCTCTCCGAGAAGGATCGTAAGACCCTGCATCGCGTCGCAAAGCAACTGAAAAGGGACCCAGGCGCGAGCGTTCTCATTGATGGACACGCGGACGCGCGGGGCGCCGAGCAGTTCAACGAGTGGCTCAGCTTGCAGCGAGCCCGCGCCGTCCGGGGCTACCTCCAAGGCCTCGGCGTGAAACCGGACCAGATGCAGGTCGCGTCCCACGGCTCCAACCGCCCGGCTGATGGCACCGGAACCGACACCGCACACGCGAACAACCGGCGCGTGGAGCTCACCGTCAGGAGTGCACGATGAACGCCCAGGTCGCGCTCTGGTTGCTGTCCACCTTCGGAGCCATGATCTTTTTCGGACTCGGCTGGGTTTCCTACGGGATGCGACGCCCCGCGCAGCAGCCCGCCGCGGGGCCCAGCCTGCCCCGGGAGCCCAACCACGAAGCGGACCAACTCCGCGAGCAGGCCGAGAACATGAGGGCCCAGCTCACCGCGCGGGAGGCGTCCCTGCAAGCGGCCCAGCGCGAACGTGACACGCTGCAGAACGACCTCGATCAACACCGAACGCACGGCAACGATCAGCAAGCCCTTCAAAAAGCGCTCGATCAGGCCCGCGCCCACGCAACGGATCGTGACGAGCTGGCGCGCAAGCTCGACACAGAGCTCCGCAAACAGAAGGATTCCACAGACCTTGCCCAGCAACTGGAGGCCGCCAAGCGACGCCACGAGCAAGACAAGCGCGTGTGGCAAGATCAGACGAAGGTCGAAGCGGACAAGCTGCACCGGCAGATCGACGGCCTGAAAGCGGACCTCGCGAGCGCGCGGGAGTCGTTGGACAAGCTTCGCAGCGCATCGACGAGCGAGGCGTCCGCGTCGCTGGCCAAGGCCACGATGGAGCTCGAGCAGATCAAGTCCAAGCTGCGCGCGTCCGAGTCGGACGCCACGCGTGCGGGCAAGCTGGACGCCGAGCTGAAGGCGGCGCGGGAAGAGTTGTCCGTGGAGCGCACGAGGGTCGAGGAGCTCGAGGCCAAATTGCGAGCGTCCGTGCCCCAAGCGCAGAAGGCGGAGAAGCTCGACGCGGAGCTTCG
>CAZAWR010000198.1:6622-7936 GCA_964488865.1 uncultured Polyangiaceae bacterium
AAGCTCGAGCTCGCGACTGCCCGCAAGCGGGTCGAGGACCTGGAACGAGACCGCGAGGAGAGCCGGGCCATTCGCGAGGAATGCGAGCGCCTTCGCGCCGACCTGCGTGGCAAGGCAGAGCTGGAGGAAGAGCTCAAGGGATTGCGCCAGCGTGCCCAGATGGTCGAGGCGCGGGGCGCAGAGGCCGACGAGCTCCGTCAGCAGGCCCGGGACCTTCGCGACCGACTGCGCGAGCTCGAGCCCTTCGAAGCCGACGCGAAGCGCGTGGAGGCGCTGGAAGCGGACCTGCGCACAGCGAGGTTGGATGCCGAAGTGCTGCGACGCAAGCTCGAGGCGCTTAGCGAGGACGCGACCTCCCGTCTCGATCTGTTGCAGAAGCTGGAGCATGCCTCCGTCCGGCTGGCGGAGGCGGACGTGCTGCAGAAGCGGGTCGACGCACTCGAGGCCCGGCTGTTCGCGTTGGACCCGACTGCTGGCGCGGACCACGCTCCGGTCGCTGCCGCGGGATCCCAGTCGGTCCCCCTGCAGGAGGCTGCATCTCAGCTGGTGCGCGCTGGCGCGAAGGCGTCGGTCCTCGCCGACTCCGCAGGCTTGCCTCTGGCCTCCGCGGGCCCCGCCGCACACCAGGAGAGCCTTTCCGCGCTGTCCGCCGTAGCCCTGGACTTCGCCGGGCGCGCCACGGCCATGCTCCCCATCGGGACCATCCGACTCGTCCAGCTCGTGGACCAGCACGACATGACCGTGTACTGGTCGCTCTTCGACTCGCACGGAGAGCGTTACAGCCTGGCCGGCGTGGGGCCGTCGCTCCCTGATCCGGCTCTGCTGCAGAGCGCGACGGACAGCGCCAGGAGCGCGGTGGACCGGGCCGGTGGCAACCCGTGAGGACGGCAGTCGTCTGCCTCGGAAACGAGTTGGTCGGCGATGACGGGGTGGGCATCCGAGTTGCGCGAGTGCTGGGAAGACTGGCGTTGCCCGACAGCGTCGACGTGCTGGTGAGACCGAACCTGGGGCTCGACCTGATCGAGTTGCTGGAGCAATACGAGCGCGTGGTGATCGTGGATGCGATGACGAGCGGACGAGCGCCGGGGAGTTGTGTGCACCTGGACCCGTCGGAGGCGGCCGCGATGGCGTCGTGCCCCTCGTGTGCGCACAGCCTGGGCATCGCCGAGGTGGTTCAGCTCGTGAAGCAGATGTTCCCCGATCGGACGGACCGAGCTGTGCGTATCGTCGGGGTCGAGGCTGCCAGCATTGATCAGTTCGGTATCGGGTTGAGCGAGCCCGTGGCCTGCGCGTTGCCTGACGCGGTGGAGGCGG
>CAZAWR010000199.1:0-7664 GCA_964488865.1 uncultured Polyangiaceae bacterium
CTGGCGTCCCAACGCGGCTGTTGGAGCGTCGGCCACACCAAGCGCTGTGCTTGCGCTTCCCAGCAAAGGGCATCGCCATGGGTCATTTCAGCGGGCCAAGTTCTCGGCACTTCGGGCAGGGGAAAGGGCAAGGGTAGGGGCAGGGGACCAGAACCCGGGCCGGCGCAATGCACCCGTGCGGCCTTGCGCGGCGGAGACTTCCCCATGCAAGCGCCCGCGCGCCAGGGGCTCCGGCACCGAGGCGGTCGTGTGAACGGCCGAGCGGCGGTCAGCCTTCGGCTGGCTTCGCCTTCTGCTGGGCCCGACGCTCCGCCCGCTGTCGCCGTTGGTAGGCGCTCGTGACCTGGCGCAAGATGGCCGGGTGCTTGCGGAACACATGGGCAGCAACGGAGCGGACGGTGCGTACGTGCTGCATCAGGAGCGTCAGTAGCTGGTCGCGCAACAAGCGAGCGGCCTTGGCCTCCTGGGAGTCGGTCACAGGGGTCGCGTTCTTTTCCAACAGCTTCTTGGATAGCTCTTTGGCTTGGGAGATGAGGGCGGGGTCGAACTCACTGTCGAGCTCGACCAACCGCGGGAGCAACCCCTGCGCGAGCGCCGCAAAGTTGCTCAACGACTGCGCGAGGGCAGGAGAGCTTTCTCCGGCGTCCGCGTCGAAGGTCTTGAGCGCAGCCAGTTGGGCGTCCGCCGGCTCGTCGATTCCATCATCGAGCTCCAGCTCGATGATGGACGCGAGGGCATCGACCACCTCACGAGCTTCCTCTCCGAAGCTCTCGGCGACGGGGTCGACCAGGAGGAGAAGGTCGGTGTTGGCCGCGGTGACGGCGCGGGTGAGGGAGACGATTTCCTGTGCCGTGCTCCGAGGCAGCCTGCGGGCCAGGCGCTTGAGGCCGGGACGACTTTCGGCGGGCTCCCAGTATTCGTCGATGAATTTGGCCGCCGTGGCCGCCTCCTTGAGGCTGACAGTATAGGGAACCCGGAGAGGGTTCTTGACCGGTCCAAGGACAGAGGCCTGCTCTCTCCAGACGTCGATGAGTGGGTTCGTTGCCATGGGTTGCTCCTCCGAATGGTGAACCGGACGGCAAGTATCGCAGGGGCAAGGGCGCTGCAAGCGGAAATGCGACCAGGAAGGGGTGCTACGCCTGCTCGCATGCTCGTGCACGCCGATACCTCTGCCGGGTTCGCCGAAGGATGGTAAGAAAATGCAATGCCCGTGCTTCGCCTCTTGACCTGGAACCTCGGTCCTCCTGGGGTGTCGTTCGACGCGCTAGACAAGCTGTGCGATCATGTGAAGAGGCTCGTCGCGAGGGGGGACTCGTTTGTGGTCGCGCTCCAAGAGTGCCCACAGGATCAAGCGTGGTTGCGAGGACAGCTTCCCACCTGTTCGATCGCCGGCGAGACTGGCCGGGTCATCATCAGTTCAATGGCCCTGCGTGATATCGTACAGCACGAGCGTATGGTCGTGACTCGCCTGACGTTCGCTCAGCAGGATCTCGTGATCGCTTGCTACCATGGGGTCGATCGCTTGAACCATACCGACGACGTCGCGCGTGGCGGTCGCGTCTCGGAGTTCAGGTGGCTGCTCGATGCGTATTGCGGGCACGATGACGCAATCATCATGGGTGACTTCAATGCCGAGCCGGAGTCGAGCGAAGTGCAGAATCGCTGGTGTTTTGGTTTCGGCCGCGACAAACCCGGTAGCTGCACTTCGCATGGCCGAACCCGTAGCCGCTTTCGCGTTGTCCGTCCGAGTGGGAGATCGGGAACGATTCGGTGGCAGCCGCCCGGGGGCGAAGAAAGGTGGTATGCGTTCGACTTCGTCGCGGTTACCGAGAGCCTACTCGCGAGAACGACATGCTCGGTGGAAAACATCATAGACGGCGAGTCGATCGTCGATCTGAACGGATTCCCGGCCCTTGGCGATCACCTTCCGGTGATCGGCGAGGTCTCATAGGAGCGAACACAATGGCACAAGGACTACCCCCCGACGCTGGAGCCCGATTCAGGGATCAGATCGCGGAAATCGTGAGGGAGGAAGCCGACCAACCTGTACCGTGGTCCGAATTCATGGCGACGTGGCGCGAATTCGCGGCTGGAATATCGATGACGGGAGTAGGCGCGGAGATCCGCCAGTCGGGGGATGGCAAGCGCTACCACTTGGTTCTCTGGCCGCTTCACCGCCCCGCATGGCGGACTCACATGCTTACGTTTGGCGTTACCCCGCAATCCACGACGATCTACCCAGACCCTGCGCGGAGCCTCGGAAGTCCAGCTGAACTTGCCGATTGGCTGCGCGAATTCGCAGCCAGCACGAATTTTCGGGGCGCCTTGCAGGCGCTTCGCGCCCAGGCGGACGAACCGGTAGAGGCACAGCTCGAGATCGCCAACTCTCCCGATATCGTGCTGGTGGTTTCGCCAGACCGCCAGCGTGCGCTTGCCGAGGCGACGGACCCGATCGAGCTGGAGGTCGAATTGGAGCGGGGTGAGCGGATCCCAGGTGGTGGTACGGCGCGTCGTCTGCGTTCTGCCGGCATTGTCCTCGACGTCGCTGAGTCAAAGGTCATCGGGCGACGTATCCGCCTCGTCCTTCACCCAACATCCGTGAACTAGCCTGCGAAGCTCATCGCTTCGGCTCTCACCAGACGTCGATGAGTGGGTTCGTTGCCATGGTTCTCGGCGGATCGCGTCCGAATCGGGCACACCGATGTCCGAATCGGGCACGCCGATGTCCGAATCGGGCACGCCGATGTCCGAATCGGGCACGTTAGCATCCGAATCGGTCACCGAGATGTCTGGGACTCGCTACCGTCTCAACCACCGAAGCGCCCCCGCATACACTCTTCTCGCAAGGCGGTTGCCTCTCGGCGCCACAGCTCCGATTGTTTCGTGCTCGCGCCCTTTCCGAACCGCTGGCCCAGATACCCACGGCACGGCTCCGGGGACACGTAACCCATCGCGATCGCCGCGCAGTCCACGAAAACCGGCGCAGAGGACGACGCTTCTCCTTTACATCGCCCCGCAGCGGTGCGAGTCACCCCTCGTTCTTTGAAATGGTGGACCCGCAGAGGTTGGGGTGCCGCGCATGGTGCGCGGCTGAGAGCATACCCATCGAACCTGATCCGGATCATGCCGGCGAAGGGAACCTCGTGGCGCAAGGGGCAGGAAGCTCCGGAGCACGGGATCCCAAGCGGGTCCCGCGTTGCTCACGGAGGAGCTCATGACCACCATGGAAGAAACGATCACCCGAGCCATCGTCACCCGCTACTTCGAGAAGCTCGAGACCCACCTCGCGCTCGACGTCGCCATCGTCGGAGCCGGACCGTCCGGCCTGGTGGCCGCGCGCGACCTCGCCACGGCCGGCAAGCGCGTGGCGGTCTTCGAGCGCGCTCTGGCTCCCGGAGGAGGGGTCTGGGGCGGTGGCATGCTCATGAACGAGGTCGTGGTTCGATCCGACGTCCTGCCCATCCTCGAAGACTTCCGGATCAGGACCCGCCTGTTCGAGCATGACTACTTCACGATCGATTCCGTCGAGCTTGCGGCGGGGCTCGTGTTGGGCGCGGTTCAGGCCGGTGCTGTCGTGTTCAATGGGATTTCGGTCGAGGACATCGTGTTCCGCGACGACCGCGTGGCCGGCCTCGTCGTGAACTGGGCGCCGGTGCAGAAGGCCGGGATGCACGTCGATCCGCTTGTCGTGACCGCTCGTGCGGTGCTCGACGGTACCGGACACCCGGCCGAGGTGGTCGCCATGACCTGCCGCAAGGCGGGCGTGAGAATCGACACCGAGACGGGAACCATCATGGGCGAGCGACCCATGTGGATGGAGAAAGGCGAAGCCTCGACCGTCGCGAATACCAAGCGCCTCTGGCCGGGGCTCTACGCTTCCGGGATGGCCGCGAACAACGCGAGTGGAGGGGCCCGCATGGGTCCCATCTTCGGGGGCATGCTCCTGTCGGGACGCAAGGCTGCCACGCTCATCGGGAGCGACCTCGATGGGTGAGCGGTTCGGCTTGTATCTCGTGCTCACGGAGCCCGTGGCGGGCTACGAGAGGTGCGCGGAAGCCGCGGTCGCCGAGGGCGTGCGCTACGTGCAGCTCAGGATGAAGCATGCGCCGGACGTGCTCGCCGTCGCGCGCCGGCTCGCCGCGATCACGCGCGGCACCGCCACCCGCTTCATCGTGAACGACGACGTGGGGGTTGCCATCGCGTGTGACGCAGATGGTGTGCACCTTGGCCAGACCGATGCGCGCATCAGCGACGCCAGGCGCCGCTGGCGTGACCCGGGCAAGGTCTTCGGGTTGTCCACGCACGACGAGACGCAAGCCCGGGACGCGGAAGCCCTCTTCCCGAGCTACATCGGCATCGGCCCGGTCTTTCCCACGCCGACGAAGAAGCCACCGGACCCGGTGCTGGGTCTGGAGCGCGCCGCCAGTATCGCGAGGGCGTCACCGCTCACGAGCGTGGCGATCGGTGGGATCGACGCGACGAACTTGCCATGGGTCCTCGCCGTGGGCTTTGCGAACTTTGCGGTGGTGCGTGCCGTTTGCAGTCGGCCCGACCCGCAGACCGCCATCTCCGAGCTGCAGGCCACTTGGCACAAGCTCGCGAGGCACGATGAACAGCCGTGACCGCTTGAACCAACGGGTCTGAGCCGCGCACCCACCACGATGGCTACGCGAGCCAATGTCTTCTTGCCCGACCGACGGTTTTACCTGCGTCACGAGCCCGTCGTGATGGCGTGAGCACTGCGTGCCCAGCCCCCACGACAAGGGCCGGAAAACACGCCCGAGCGAGCCCAACCGCCGATGAGGGCGGGAAGTCGGCTCCCCCGGGGGGTTGCGCTTCGAGCATCAAGGCGCCAGATCCGTTCGACGACATGGCATCAATCCGGTTCGTAGATCCTGACACCCAGGTGGAAGTGGAGGAGGGTTCTTCCCTCTTGCAGGCGGCGCATGCCTCGGGCGTCCCCGTGGGTTCGACGTGCGGCGGCACGTGCTCTTGCTCGGGCTGTCACGTCATTGTGGAAGAGGGAGCGGAAGCTCTGTCCGCGATGGATGATGACGAAGAGACGATCCTGTCGGCGGCCTATGGTCTTCGCGACGGGTCACGGCTTGCGTGCCAGGCCGCGGTGGTCGGCGAGGGGTCGGTGACCGTCCGGGTCACGCCAGAGACCAAGTCCGCCCACGAGCAGCGTGTCGCTCGCTGCCGGTAGGCTGGGGCAGCGTCACGAGCAGGTGCATCCGGCGCTCCGGACAAGCTCGGTGGATTGCTGCAAGCGCCCCTTGGCTCGCTCGCACCGGTCGTCGTCGTCGGCTGACATGCGGCAGATGCCTTCGGCGGATCGCTGCATGGAGGACAAGGCCCGGCATGCCCTATCGCAACGGCTCGCGGCCGACAAGGCTGCCCCCGAAGCCTCCTGGGTAGGCGTCGTCACGGGCTCGGGCGGGGCTTCGGCCGGCTGGGCTTCGGCCGGCTGGGTGATTCCGCTGGATTTGGCTTGCGCCCCGAGCAGGGATCGAAGCTCGGACTCCTCGCGATCGAGCGAAGCCTCGAGGGACGAGACGTCGGTGTCGTCAGCGGGGGGCTCAGCATAGGAAGCCGGCTCTTCGGCGGCCGCAGGGGCGGGAGAAGCAACATGAGCGCCACCGCACCCCACCGGCAGGCCGAGCAGGACGGCAACGACGCAGACGGCGAACCTTCGCATGTCGCTAGCCTACAACGGGAGGGGTTGGAACGGAAACGGTGTGGTCAATCCCAGCGGGAAGTGATCGTGAGGGCGAAGGAGCGGATGGTTCCGGCCGAGCCCGTCTTCGTGTCGACGGCGCGGACCATCCACACACCGTTGGCCGACTCGTCTCCCGGGAACCCGATCACGGGGAACGAGCGCAGGTAGATCTCACTGCTCGCAGGCCCCTTGTCGAACACGACGACCTCGGTCCCCGCGGGATTGATGACGGAGACGACGAGGTCACTGGTTCGCTCGTGGATGACGAACAGGTCGAGGGAGACGTCGGTGCTGACGGTGGACAGGCCGTAGGCGAGGACCTGCGCGTCCGCGCCGGCCGCGTTGGCATCAGGGATGGTCAGGTCGGGCTCGCTGACGAAGCGTCCTCGCATCCACCCCGGGTTGCAGAGGAACCCTCCGGCGCAGACCAGACCCGATCCGGCGGGGCAAAGGTCATCCGCCGAGCACTCGGACCCGATGGCCGGGTGATCGTCCTTGGTGGCGTCGATGCATCGTCCGCGGGGAGCGGCCTCGGGCACGCCCGTGCAGGAGAGTCCTTCCGCACAGTGGGCGTTCTCGCCGCAGGGGCGCATCTCGGGGCCCCAGAACACGCTGCAGTCGTACAGGTCGGTGTCGTTGATGCGCGCGGCGGGCTCGACGGTACCGTGGGCGAAGATCATCCCGAAGGAGTTGTCGCCCGCCCCCACTTCGTAGCTCGTGAAAGCCCTGCGGTTGCTGGCATCCCAGAGCTCCGCCTGGTTCACGAGCCCCTCGTCGACGGCGGCGAACGCCTCCTCGATGGTGGTGATCTCGGAGTAGGCGGTGGTTCGGACGGCAGCAACGATCTGCTCCTGCTCGAGAGCGGAGAGGGTGTCCGAAGCGGTGAGCGTGCGCTGGCTGAGCACGACGACGGCGCCCGGCCGATTCCAGATGTCAGGGTAGACGCTCCCGAACACGCAGGTAGTGTCCAGCTCTTTGCCCACGAGCTCACGGCCGCAAGCGGGCAGATAGGTAGTGGCGAACTGCTCGAAGGAAGAACCGCACACCTCCGCAGGCGGGTTGCTCTGGGCGCAGAGCGCATCCCATGCGGGAGCCACCGGTTCGGCGTCCGCGCAAGCTTCGATGAGGTCGATGCGGGTCGTGGTGCTGGGATCGTAGTCGGGATCGTTGGTCTGGTCGTCGACGCACGCGAGGATGGCGCTCGCGATGGCCGCGTGGCAGTCCGTAACGACGGGCTCGGGCTGGGTCTCGGGGGTGCAGTCCCCGGTCAGGCACGTGGCCTCGAGACGGAAGTTGCCGCGGCCGCGACCGTTGTAGGTGCCGACGACGACAAGGTATTCCCCTGCGGCGGGGAGGGCGAGCTCGCGCAACCGGGAAAGGGTGCCCCAGCCCTCGTCATCGTCGAAGGCGAGAGCGGTGGTGCCGTAGCCGCCAGCGGGAGTCTTCGGGCCGTAGACGTAGAGCGTGGTGTCAAGGCCGCGGCTCGAGCCCTTCTGAGTGACGTCGAGGGTCACGGAGGAGCCGTCGCGCACAGGCAAGTGCCAGCCGAAGAACTGGAGGTCTTCGTCGAACACGCCGGAGACGGCGGCCTCGGGGCCGAAAGCGAGGGTGCCCCCATCGATGACGCGGTCACTGATGTCGGCCTTGCCATCGATCGGGGGAGAGCTGAGCTTCCCCTTGTCGGCGGGCTCCACCGTCTCATCGGTGGCGCCGCAGGCCACGAGGAGGGAAGCGAGCGAGAGAAAGAACAAGCGGATGGGTTTCATGGGGTCCTCCTGCGAACCAAAGTGCCCGGGTAGCACGGCGATCCTGCATGCGCAACGACGGACAGCGGGCATCAAGCGAGAACGTTCCGAGGGGTCTCCACGTATGCCCCGCGGCGTGGCGGCTTGGGGTGCATTGCGCCGGCCCGGGTTTCTGACCCTTGCCCTTTCCCCTGCCCCTT
>CAZAWR010000200.1:0-7260 GCA_964488865.1 uncultured Polyangiaceae bacterium
GATCACCATCAGGCGGCAATCCCCAGAATGCCGCGGGTTGGGAACGTTGACGACACTGGGGATGAGTCAACCGCCGTTGCTTCAATGCCCAAGGTTTGTGCGAGGAAGATCTCATCTCGAGCATTCGGTCCGCTTCCCAGGCCGAGGAAAGGCCCTTCTCGAAACTCATCGCCATATAGGCTGACTGCCAGCCGAAGGGCGGCAGACGGATGCCTCGCTCTGACGAAGGCGCTTTGACCCAAGGAATGGATCTGATCGTACGGCGCAGATCCAGGTTGCTGGATACCGAGCAATATGGCGGCGTCTCGTCCCACATCGGCCAGTTTAGGATTGCCGGCAACAACGGTGGCGAGAGCATCTCGAACAATGCGGGGGTCTACTTCGCCACCGAGTTCCTTTCGAAACGTGGAGATATCAAAATGCCGCGTAAGCAGATGTAGGACTGCACGCCGAATCGCTCTGGTTGGAAGCGTACGGGGATAATCCGATGGTGAAACGGCACGAGCATTGAAGAGGGAGGGCTGCGTTGTAGTTGGATCCTTCGTGCCCGTTCGGCTGCCAAACATGCTTCCCTGTTTCATCTTCCATTCTCCTTGCTACTGCAAAGCTCCCGGCTTCCTGCAACGTGATCTGGCGAATTCCGTTGCGGATCGGTGCGGCGACTTCCACCCTATCGAAGAACGGCTGTAATTGGTGTGTAATTGCTTGTAATCTAAGCGTAATTTACCGGGAGCAATCCGCCGTGGTCGTTCGCCGGAGCGCAGCCCTCGGCGTTGTGGTGCGCATGGCGCGGGAGCCCGCCTCGGTGCTTGCCTCTCGCTCCGGCCCTGCTAGTCTTTGCGACGGATGCCTACGTCAGTTTTCCAGGTGAAATGCCGAGACAAGGAGTACGTCGGCGCTTTTCGCGAGGGGAAGGGGCTTTCGTCACAGCGAATGGCAGGAGAGGTCTGGGGTCGTGGCAGGCACGACTTTGTGTCGCGTTTCGAGAGAGGACGGGCAGTCGACGGGCCACTAGCGTTCGACTACTGCTGCAGGTTTCTGGAAATGTCGCCGCGCGATGCGTTCAGTGAGGTGGTGGGCACACGGGCTACTGTCCTGCGTGTCCTCCAGAAGCAGTACGCAAACGCCAGTGGCGAGCTGATGAAGCGAGTTGAGGAACTCGTTGAAATGGTTGGGAAGCAGCAGGACCCTCGCCCGATGGTTCTCTTTCCTCCGGAACGACTCTTTGCGATGGGCGAGGAGCTCGTCGGGCACCCCGCGACTCCAGCCGCGGTACTGGACGAGTTGGTGAATCACCCAGTCGCTCGCGTGCGTCGGCGCCTTGCAGCTCATGACAATCTCTCGCACGAAGCCGTGGAGCGCCTAGCCGTCGACGAAGATAGTTCCGTGCGAGTTGTCGTGGCCGAGCGCAAGTACCTTGACGAGTCAGTGCTTCGCGTGCTCGTCGAGGACGAAGCGACGGCGGTGCGGGTCGCGCTAGTCCGGCGAAGTCAGGGACTCGAGGGCCCGTTAGTCGGACTACTGGACGATCAAGCTCATGTCGTCCGATGCGGCGCCCGGAGCAGGGTCGACAAAGTCGCGGCGCGACCTTCGGTGTCCATACGAGGGTTGCCTCCGCCGCGGCAGCGCGGTGCGAAAGAGGTACCTGATTGCAGTGCCGACGAGAGTACATTGCTCGCCAGGGTGAAGGCTGGCGGTGATCTCAGTGACGTTGTTCTCCGTATCGCGACAGATGGGGGGCTGACAGCGCACACGCTGGAGTCGCTTGCCGAATTCCCCCACAGCGTTATTCGGCTCGCGGCATATCTCAATTCCAGCGCGAGAGGGTTAGCAAGTTGGAGCAGGTACCAGGACCTGGTTGCACGCGTGTCGCTTGCCGGCGACGCGGTGCTGGGGGGTGTCGGGTTCTTCGGGTGGAATGATGGACGTTGGGCGTTCGTCGTGGGTGGACATCTTCCTGTTGGGTTCCGCTTCATCGAAGTCGACGTGCAGCTTGACGAGACAATGCTCCGGTTGGCCCGGGCCATCGAGACCGAAGACTGGGGATGGTTGTACACAGAGTGGTCCGAACTCTGTCCGTGGTGGTGTCCCGAGTGCAGAAAGCTCTACTCGGCGGACCACTGGCAGCCGAACTACCACCCTGAAGAAGACTGCTGCATTTGTCCGCGAGGACACTGGCGTGAGCTGGCATGGTAGCGGGCACTATGGCTGAACTGGTAGAGTTGTCCGCTTCGCCTTGCCCGGTTTGGCCCTGAGCAGGTTTCTGCGGGCCCTTCTCCAAACCCGGCGGGCGCCTGTCAATCTGCATCGAGCTGGCGATCAACGGCGACACGGGGTCATCCGGTCGCCGCCGGGGAAATCCGTGAGTGTACTGCATCTCGGGGGCGTCGCTCGGAGGCGAAGGATTCGCATCGACTTGATGCGGCGCCAGTCCGAGATGCACTTCAGCGGTGCGAACGTGATTTCCGCCCGCCTTTCGCTCCTTCGTCGTATCCTCCCGCAACCATGCCCGCCCCAAGCATCACGGATCTCGCGACACTTGCCAGTGCACGAGTAGCCCGCCCAGAACGGGACCCGCGGATGCCCAACGTAGCCGGACAAGCGCATGACTGACCCCACCCCCTCCGCGTCTCCGTGCCTCCGTGGTGCATCCTCTGCCACCCTCGCCAACGAGGTTCGCACCAAGGTCCGCGAACGCGGCCTCGTCGTCTGGCTCGACGCCGAAGCCCAATACTCCCCCTTCGTCGACTCCCTCGACCTGCCGTACCCCATCGTGCGCCTGCGGGGCAGCTACCTCGAGCTCATGCTCGCCCTCGAACCCTACGCCAACGGCCTGCTCCCCGAACACGTCCTCGTCCACCTGCCCGGCCTCAACAAGGAGTCCGTCAAGGAAACCCCCGTCTACGAGCTGTACAAGGCCGGCGTGGTGTTCGAGAAAAACCTCGTCACCCTCGTGCGCGAAGCCGCCGTGGGCATCGCCACCCCCGATGAGCTCGACGCCTTCCTGCGCACCCCCGGCCTCACCCTGCAGAAGGCCGACGAATGGCTCGAATCCCTGCGATCCCAGCCCACCGACAAGCTGTCCCTGCTCTTGTCGAGCCTGGGCGTCGACGACGTGGTCATCGGCCTCATCACCGAAGACCCGCGCCTGCGTGCCCACCTTCCCCAAGGGGAAGACGCGGTCCTCGCCTTCCTGCAGAAAAACCTCGGCCTCGACGACGCCTGGCGACGGTTCCGCATCGGCGACAGCGCGCTATCCTTCACCGCCGCGTCCGCCCTCACCGCGAGCTGGCTCATGGCCGTGGAGTTCGTCAGCGACCTGAAGGAGCCTCCGGTCACTCCCGCACTCGTCCCCCTCACCAAGCTCGGATCGTTCACCAAGGTCTGCCGCGCCCTCGCAGCCCGCATGCGGCAACAAGACCCGGACAGGTACGAAGCCACTGCCAATGACCTGCAGGAGCTTCTCGAACAGGAACGCACCAGCCATCACGCCCAGGCCCTCGGCGCGATCGACACCTTCCGCTTCGAAGAGGCCACCGTACGGGCCGCGGCCATCGCCGCCCTTGGCCGGGACGAATGGGACAAGGCCTCAAACTTCGCCTCGGACCGCATGAAGGACAAGTGCTTCTGGGTGCAGCGGTCCCCGGCCTTGCAACGCACCTGGGAGATCATCCGCCTCGCGGCCACCACCGGCCAGGCCCTCGCGGCCACCCGAACCGCCTTGGATTCGGCCCGATCCGTCGAGGAAGCGGTGGAACGCTACGCCGAGAAGCTCGCCCCCGTGGACCGGCACCACCGCATCTTCGAACAGCGCACCCACGCCCTGCTCGCCTCGGACCTGGAAGACTACGACGCCCTGCTCGAGGTGCGCCAGGCCGTGCGCCGCGCCTGGCGGGACTGGGCCGACGCCACCAACCGTCGCTACTTCACGCTCTGCAAAAACAGTGGCCCCTTGCCGTCCCGGAACATGAGGCAGCGGTCCCTGTACGAAGACGTGGTCCATCCCCTCGTGGACCAAGGCAACCACGTGGCTTACTTCCTCGTCGACGCCCTGCGTTTCGAGATGGCCCAGGGCCTGGCCCAGGAGCTTGCGAAGGACAAGTACATCGTCCAGCTCACCCCCCGCATGGCCGAATTGCCCACCGACACGGTGGTGGGAATGAACGTTCTTGCCCCCGTGGAGCAGGCCGGACGCCTCCGGCCCGTCATCAAGGCCGGGTCCCTGAAAGGCTTCTTCTCCGGGGAAGTGCAGGTCTGCACCCCCGCGGATCGCGTACGCGCCATCAGCCAGCGAAGCCTCGGATCCACTGCCGAGGACATCGAGCTCGAGCAGTTCCAGGAGCTGAGCCTCGTGCAGCTCAAGAGGAGACTGAGCGCCAAGCCCAAGCTCGTCATCGTGCGAAGCCGCGAGATCGACACCGCAGGAGAGCACGGCCTTCACCTCGGCACCTTCCACCAGAGCCTGGCCCTCATCAAGTCCGCCCTGTCCCTGCTGCAGCAAGCGGGCGTGGACCGGTTCGTCATCACCGCGGACCACGGCTTCCTCTTGCAGGACGCCACCACCGAGAACATCCCCTTCGGCGTGAGCAAACGGGTACCGCACCGTCGTCACGCCCTGCTCTCCGAGCCCTCGGGCATGCCCGACGTGCTGGAGGTCCGCCTCTCGTCCCTCGACTATGACGTAGCCCCTGCCGACGACGACTACCTCGTATTCCGCCCCGACACGGCGCTGTGGCAGACCCGGGACAAGATTGCCCCCTACGCCCACGGGGGCAATAGCTTGCAAGAGCGCGTGATTCCCGTGCTCGTGGTCGAACGCCACGTGGTGCGCGGAAGGACCATCTCCAAGTACGAGGTGGTGGCGCGACCCGAGCCCTCCCACCTGGGCCGCCAGCGCCTTCGCGTGGCCGTGCGCCTGCAGAACCGAGAGAACGCCTCGCTGGGGTTCGCCACCCCCAAGAGCATCAGCCTTGCCCTGCGCGTCCGAACCCGCCTGGACGTGGCCATCACCCTGCTCGACGCCGGGCCTCCCGCTACCCTGGCCGAGGGACGGGTGCTCGTTCCCCCCAACCGGGACGAAGCCGTCATCGAGTTCGAGATCGAGGGCATGACCGACGAGAAGGTGCGCGTCGAGATCTTCCACCCCGACGGCGTGGAAGACGTGACACCCAAGCTCGTGGAAGGCTTCTTTGACGTGGCCCGAAGCCGCCGCCTGGGAAAGCTTCGAGACACGGAGCCGCCCCCCAAGGGACAAGACCCCGTCGAGGCAGGTGCCGATCCGATCCCCACACCCCACCCTTCGGTGATTCCCCCGGCCGCGGACTGGGCCGACCAGATCGCGGACCCGGGACACCGCCAGGCCCTCGAAGTCCTCGCGGAAAGGCGCAGCATCAACGAAGAGGAGCTGGAACAGGTCTTGGGCTCCTCCCGCAAGGTGCGCGCGTTCTCGCGCCAGTTCGACGATCTGCTTCGCTTGCTGCCCTTCGGGGTGGAGATCTCGGTCGTCGGCGGCCTGAAGGTCTACGCGAGAAAGGACTGACCGATGGCATTCCGAGATGCGCCCCACATCTTCAAGAACCTTCGCAACGGCACCGTCCCCTCCCGCGGTCTCGACGCCTTTGCCGTAGGCATCGAACGGCACCGCAAGGAACTGCTGCGAAAGCTCGAGGAGGCCCGCAAGGGCGAGGGCGACGTGAAGTTCTTGCGCGGCGGCTACGGTTGCGGAAAGACCTTCATGGCGAACCTGCTCGTGCACGATGCCCTGCAGCAAAAGTTCGTCACGAGCTTCGTGGTCGTGTCCCCCAACGACCTTCACTTTCACAAGTTTGATCAGCTCTACCGCATGGTCGTCAGCGGCCTTTCCACCCCTGCCTGCCCCCGGGGCGCTTTGGGAGACATCCTGGACCGATGGATCGGCGGCATCGAAGAGGGTTTGACCGACCTCGGCCTGTCCGACGACGACCCCGTGTTCGACGAAAAGGTCCTCGCCAAGCTCGACGAGCAGCTCGTGGCCCTGACGGGCGGTCTTGCCCCCGCGGACATGATCCGCGTGGTGCGCACCGTGTTCGACCTCAAGCAGCAGAAGCGCCACCAGGACGCCACCTCGCTGGTGTCCTGGCTGTCCGGCAGCTCGAACGTGGCCGCCAAGGTCAAGTCACTGGCCGGCATCAAGGGAGACATCGCCAGCAGCGACGCCATGGCCTACCTGCGCGGCATCCTCGAGATCATCAAGGCCGCGGGCTACGCGGGACTCGTCATCGTGATCGACGAGGCCGAGACCATCCTTCGCATGCGGGGCGACGTGCGCGGAAAGTCCCTCAACGCCATCCGCCAGATCGTGGACGCTGCCAGCTCTTACCCCGGACTGCTCTGGGTCTTCACCGGCACCCCCACCTTCTTCGACGACCGCCAAGGTGTGAAGGGCGTGGAAGCCCTGCACGCGCGCATCCGGTACGAAGAGCTGGGCGGTGTGCCCAACCTTCGCGCCCCCCAGCTCGCCCTCAAGCCGTTCGACCGGGATCGATTGCTCAAGGTGGCACTCAAGCTGCGCTCCCTGCACCCGGACCTTGCCCCGGAGGAAGCGGAGCGACGGTTCCCCCGCGATGTCGTCGAGCAGTTGGTGGACAAGGTGACCGAAGGCTTCCGTGGGGACGTGGGCGTGGTGCCGCGTCAGTTCCTGCGAAAAGTCGTGGACGTGCTCGATACCCTGGCCGACAACCCGGACAAGGAGGCCCACGAGCTGCTGGGGTTCCATCCCGCCGCCCTCACGGCCGAGGAAGAAGCCATCCTCGCAGGACGCAAGCTCGACGACCCGCCCCCGGACGACGGCTTCGGCGGCGCTGCCTTGGAGATGTGACCCCATGAGCGTGTTCTCGCGCTTGCCCGAGAGGCTGCAGCACGCCATCGCCAACCTCGGGTTCACGTCCCTTCGCCCCGTGCAAGAGCTGGCAGGGGAAGCCATCCTCGACGGCCACAACGCCGTGGTGCTTGCCCCCACCGCGGGAGGCAAGACCGAAGCCGCCATCTTCCCCATCCTCGCCGAGCTCATCACGTCGCCCCCGGCCGGCGTGGGCGCCCTGTACGTGGCCCCCATCAAGGCCCTTCTCAACAACCAGGAGGTGCGCCTCGGCGAGTACACGGAGATGGTCGGCCTGCGACGCTTCGTCTGGCACGGAGACACCCCCAAGAGCCAGAAGGAAGAGTTCCTGCGGGATCCCGCCGAGCTTCTCATGACCACCCCCGAGTCCCTCGAGGTCATGC
>CAZAWR010000201.1:0-7182 GCA_964488865.1 uncultured Polyangiaceae bacterium
GCCAACGGAGCGACTCGACACGTCGAGTCGAGCGTTGGGCGCGGCAAGCCGCGCGACAGACCGTACTCGCTGGTCCACATGGTGGAATGCAAGTCCGGCGAGCCCGCCGAGCCCGCCGAGTCCACCGAGTTGGAGAAAGGGAATGGTTGGTCTCTCGACTGATGGCGCGATTCCCTTGCGTCCTTCTCGCTGACTGACCTAGATCCTCTGCGCCCGTGAAGACCCGACAAAACATGTGCTTGGCGATCGCCGTGCTCGCGTTGATCGAGAGCGCTGCCTCCCGGTCACAGGCTGACACGCCGTCCTCCGCTCACCTCGTCTACGACGTTCCGGATACGTGTCCGAGCGAATTCGTGTTTCGAGACCAAGTCGCGTCGCGGACGACACGAGTCACGTTCGGGGACTCCCCCTCCCCGGACACCGACGTGGTCCGGGTCCGCATCCGTGAAACGCAAAGCAGTTTCTTCGAAGGGGAAATCAGTGTGGTTCGTGCGTCGGGTGCCACGAGCGAACGCGTCCTCGGAGACGCTTCATGCCCCGCGCTGGTGGAGGCTGTTGCGCTCATCGTGGCGTTGGCATTCGACCCCAAGGCCCGACTGGACCCAGTCTCCGACGAGCCCCAGGACGTTCCCCTCGTCACCGCGCCGGGGGCCCCACCTCCGCCAGAATCGCCGCCCCCTGAGGAGCCCAGGATCGAGCGGGCTCCGCCGCCCGAGCCGCAACCCGTCCCGTGGTTCTGGGCCGCAGGCCTCGGACTGCGCATGCGAAGCGGCATCGCCGAGTCCTGGAGGCCCGACGCGTCCTTGTTCGTGGCCACGGGGGCGCCCGAAGCGGGGGGTTGGTCCCCGTCCTTTCGCCTGACGGGCTACCGTACGACGAGCGGGGAGATCGAGGTGGCTGCTGGCAGTGCGCACATGACCTACGCGGGCGGGGCGCTCGAGCTTTGCAGCTCTCGCTGGCGGGCGGACTCCGTTTCCGTGGAGGCGCCGTGCCTGGGGGTGGAAGCAGGCTGGGTCTGGGCCGAAGGCAACATCGACGTGCCGCGGGAGCAGGATGACTTCTGGCTGGCTGGGCAAGGGTCGGTGCGCGTGCAGTGGCGGCCGGGATGGCTCTTGCTGGAGGCGCAGGCAACGGTCGGGGTGCTGCCCTGGGAGTATCGTTTCCACTTCAGCGAGCCCAACGTCACGGTTCATGAAGTGCCTTTGGTGTACGGGCTGCTGGGTGTGGGCGCGGGAGCCACGTTTTGACGGCGTCGTTTTCCGTGATCACCAAGCGTGGTTCCGGCCATGAACGGGCGAGTGGTTCGACCGTGCAACCCGTCCCCAACCTCCCCGAGGCCTCCGCTCCCTGGAGCAAGCAACAGGCGAGTCGCATCCGCGACTTGGTCCGGGAGCATTGCCGCTTCGTGTGGCGGTCGCTGCGACGGTTGGGGGTTGCGGAGGCGGACGCTGACGATGCCATGCAGCAAGTGTTCTGGGTCGCTGCGCGCAAGATCGATCAGGTGCAACCCGACCGGGAGCGGTCCTTCTTGTTCGGCACGGCGGTGCGGGTGGCGGCAGACCACCGTCGGACGCTGCGGCGCCGTCGGGAAGACGTGGAAGGAGACAGTCGGGACCGTGTGGACCCGTGCCCTTCTCCCGAGCAGGTGGCGTCGGATCGCCATGCGCTGGCGGTGCTGGACGGCATTCTCGACGGGATGCCCGAGGATCTTCGGGTGGTCTTCGTGCTGTACGAGCTCGAGGAGATGCAGATGTCGGAGATGGCCGAGTGGCTCGGCCTGCCCATGGGTACGGTGGCGTCCAGACTCCGGCGGGCCAGGGAGCGCTTCGAGGTGGCAGCGGAGAGAGCACGGGAACCCGTTCGGATACGGAGGGGAGCATGAACGGCCCGAAGAGGTTGGCTGAACGGGACGGGTACCAGGCATCCCTGATCGCGGCGGCCCGGCGTGAGGAGCCTGACCCGCGCGCGGAACAACGGCTGCTCTCGGCCCTCGGAGTCGGGGCCGTGGCTTCCGCCGCCCTGGGAACGGCGATTGCCACGCACGCAACGGCGAAGGCGGCCGGGGCGGCGAGCCAAGGGGGAACGCTCGGCGCCGTACTGATCGCGAAGTGGTTCTTCGTGGGCGTCGTGGGCAGCGGTGCGGTGCTGGGCGTCGGCACGGTGGGAACGGAATTGGTTGGCAAATCAAAGGCGCCCGTGGCTGCTATCACGGAGATCGCACCGCCGGTCGAACCGCGGCCGGCTCCCACTCGGGTGGAATCGCTCGCTCCTCAGACTGCCTCTTCCGAGGACGTTCCCGCCGCCGCCCCTCCGCGAGTGTCCTCTCCCGTCTTGACTCCGTCCCTCGCCCCCGCGGCGTCTTCGGCCCCCGAGGCTGCCTCTCTGCTTCGCGCTGAGGTGGCGTCGATCGCGGCCGTGCGTGAAGCCCTTGCACGCGGCGACGGCCAAGGAGCGTGGCAACGTCTCGATGTCCATGACCGGACGTTCCCGCAGGCCAAACTCGGACCCGAGGCCTCCATGCTCCGCTTGGAGGCGCTGCTCGCGATGGGACAACATGCCGAGGCGAGACGGCGCGCTCGAGCCTCCCTCGACGCCAACCCGACGGGCCCCTGGGCGCCCAGGCTGCGGGAGATCGCGGGCGACCCGTCGCCGATCGATTCTTCGATCAAACCCAGCGACCCCGGCCATGGCAATCCTTGAGAACCAAGTGGAGGGAGCGACGCTCCCGCCTGATCATCATCGAGGAGACTTACCCATGCGTCGTGCGATCGTATTCTCTTGCTTGTGCCTGGTGTTGACGGGTTGTCCCGCAAAGGAGTTGGACCTCGGCGAGGGACAGGACGGGGGGACCGGGTCCGGGGATTGCACGGTCGGTGAAGACCAGACGTGCAACGCGGACCCCACCGTCTCCGCCCTGTGGGGCACTTGCCAGCCCGATGGTGCGTGCTTGTGCAACGACGGGTTCATCGTCGATCCCGCCTCGGGCAAGTGCGTGACCGAAGCGACGGACGGTGGGGCCGCGCCCGTCTGCATCTACGGCCAGGATCAGACTTGCAACCCGGACCCCACCATCTCTGCCTTGTGGGGCACTTGCCAGCCTGACGGTACGTGCTTGTGCAACGACGGATTCAGGGTCGATCCCACCACCGGCAAATGCGTGGTGGACGCGATCGACGGGGGGGCCGCGCCCGTCTGCATCTACGGACAGGATCAGACTTGCAACCCTAACCCCACCATTTCTGCCTTGTGGGGCAGTTGCCAGCCCGACGGGACGTGCTTGTGCAACGACGGATTCGCCGTCGATCCCACCACCGGAAAGTGCATGGTGGACGCGATCGACGGGGGGGCCGCCCCTGTCTGCATCTACGGCCAGGACCAGACCTGCAACCCTGACCCCGCCATCTCTGCCTTGTGGGGCACTTGCCAACCCGACGGTACGTGCTTGTGCAACGACGGGTTCACCGTCGATCCCACCACCGGAAAGTGCATGGAGGATGCGATCGACGGGGGGGCGCCATGACGAAGTGAGGTCGTCTCTCCTTCCGCCCGGCGACCAGCCCTTGGTGCGCGGCCGGGGCGTTGAGACACGGCAGCATCGTACGCGAACCTTCAATCTGGGCACTCAGGCATCTGCAACAGCTCGGCTCCCGTCCTCCCTTGACATGGCGTCGGTGTGGGAACGTCGGGGCTGAAGACCTCATTGTTGCTCACGTAGACGACAGACTCGTCGGCACCGTCGACTTCGTAGCAACTTACCATCGCACCAACCACGCACGGCGGAGGTACGCACACGACGTAGCTCCATTCCTCATCAAGAGTGCGCTTGCAAGCCCCGTCGCTCTCTACCCGGACGCGGTGACCCATCAGCCTGCAGCACGATTCTTCCGTCGACGAAACACACTCCTTCTGATCGACTGAGCAGGTGGCACTCGGTGCGGGTTCACAGTCGGATTCTTGCGAGCCGCCATCATCGGTCCCATCCTGCCAAGTAGGATTCTCACTACCTGCCACCTTCCGAGAGTTCGTGATTAGCATATTTGGCCATTCGCTGCAACTCCCTCTTGTTTCGAGAGTGGCTCTCCCAGATGTGCAAACACTTCTTCGACGTACGGGCCCTTGGCGCGACGCTGTTGGACGTCATCTCCGCGTTTCGGGAACGCGTCGATCCCGCCGATCTGGTGGGGCCCGACCCGTGGGAGGACGTCCGGGACCGCGTGCCGGGACGCGACGTCGCCTTCGGGTAGCCCATGCGCCTTCGGTACCTTCTCGACACCAACGTGCTGGCCGAGCCGATGCGCCCAACGCCGAACCCGGGCGTGATCTCCCGTCTGCTGGAGCTTGGAGCGCGTGCGGCCACCGCGGCTCCCGTCTGGCACGAGATCGAGTTCGGGCGTGAACGAATCCCCGCCGGGCGGCGTCGTCGCGCGATCGACGGGCTCGTGGACCAACTCGGCGACGTCTTGATCATCCTGCCCTATGATGCCGCTGCGGCGAGTTGGCATGGCTGTGAGCGGGCGCGGTTGGCGTCCGCGGGCAAGACCCCACCGTTTGTCGACGGACAGATCGCCGTGATCGCTGCCCTTCACGGTCTGGTGCTGGTGACGCGGAACGTCCGGGACTTCTCGAGGTTCTCCGGCATCCAGGTGGAGTCTTGGTTCGAGGACGGCAGGGCACCGTGACGAATGGGGCAACCATACTGGGTGCCCGAAGTGAGTACCGGAATCGCGTTGCCGAGAACCACCGAGGGCGTGGTTTCCGCGTGCTGCGCGAGTGCACCGGCCACGCCCCCGATGGACGCGTAGGACTTCGACGTGAGGAGTCGTCGTTCACGGTCCCGCCGGTTGCTCGAACGGCTCGGTGGTCTGCTCCACCGGCAGCCCGCACGGTAGCCAACGCGCACGAAGCCCGTCACGTCCGGGTGGCGCGATGTGCTCACGGGCCGGTTGCGGTGGCCCCTTCTGTCAGGAACGAGGCCTCTGGATCGGAAGAAGCTTCGATGCCACTGTCGTGCTAGACTTGCTTCGCGATGGGTGAGCCAGCAATCAAACAAGCGGGCTACGAAGACGTTCTGAACGCGCCGGGGCATACGGTTGCAGAAGTTGTGGACGGTAAGCTGAGCGTGCAGCCGCGACCCGCATCGGTCCATGCTGTAGCGGGGTCTGCACTCGGATTTGCGTTGGGGCCGCCGTTCAGTTGGAAACGTGGTGGTCCAGGCGGGTGGGTGCTCATCGATGAACCTGAGCTTCATCTGGGGGCAGATATCGTGGTCCCGGATATGGCGGGGTGGCGTCGAGAGCGCATGCCTCGCGCGCCGCGCGCACCCTTCTTCACGCTGGCGCCCGATTGGATTTGCGAGGTCTTGTCACCTTCCACTCGTCGTTGGGATCGCGTGCGTAAGCTTCCTATGTATGCGAGGGAGAAGGTTGCGCACGCATGGCTCGTGGACCCGATCGACAAGACTTTGGAAGTGCTTCGTCTCGTGGACGGGCACTGGATGCTGGTGGGTACGCATAGCGGGGAAGACGTGATTCGCGCGGAGCCGTTCGATGCGATCGAGCTTGAGCTGGCGTTGCTATGGGACGACGTTGAGCCAGCGGAGGAGCCGTAGGATCTGTGCGCATAGGTATCGCACAGGTAACCCGGGCGACGGGACCCCTGGATAGACGCTCGACGTCACTCTCGTCCGTACAGCAGGACGCCACAGGGTTCGGGCCGAGCGGACAGTACGCCCACGTAGCGAACCAACGGATGACGCGGGGGCGGCACCAGACTGGCGAGGCGTGCAAGAAACGGCACCGGATCCATCAGCAGATGTGCCCCGCTCCCCCTTGGGTACTTGATCTGGTAAGTCACCCGCCCGTCGCTCGTGAGGCTGAGTTTCAGGGTAGTCCGTTCCACGCCTCGGCCCCTGGGGGAGCACGCGCCGGGAGTTCCGACCACGGGGAAGCGCGGACCGTCTCCCTGAGGGGAGGGTCCGAACCCCCTGACATCAACCCCAGGGTCGTTCCGACGGGGTCCGGACCACCCCAAAACGAGAACAGGGTCGATCGAACGGGGTCCGGACCACCCCAAAACGAGGTTAGTGTCGATTTTTGGGGTCCGGACCACCCCGGAGGCACGAAGCTTGCCAGGCCGCTGCGCCCGACCCCAGCCGGGCTCAGCTCGCGTCCCCACCCCTCGCACCGCCCATCACCGCCGTCTCAAAAGCAACCCCCTCACGCTGAAGCCGCTCCGCCGCCACCTTGAAGGCCACCGGGCTCCGGTCCGACCCCGCGAACCTCCGTCCGAGCCTCGCCGCCACCACCAGCGTGGTCCCCGACCCGCACATCGGGTCGCATACGAGCGCCCCGGGCAGAGTCACCCACCGAATGATGCGCTCGAGCAGTCGCTCGGGCTTCTGCGTCGGATAACCCGTGCCTTCCTTCTTGATGGGCGTGTTCGCGACCATCGCGGGGATGTCCGTCCACACGCTGCCTAGCTTGCGCCCCTCGTCCGCGTAGTACCGATACCGCTTCCCGGCAATGACACGCTCCCGATACCGTCGTCCGTTCTCGTCCAACGACCGGAAGTGCATTTCCAGGCTCGTGCGTGCGTAGGGCTCGCGCAGCAGCGGGTGGTCGTCGTTCCACACGAAGGGGTGATCGGGGTCGCGTTTGCCGTAGAGCAGCAAGGTCTGGTGGGTCATGCTCAGCCCACGGCCGCGAGCCCCGTTGCCGGGAACCCAGATGACCTCGCCCAGCGACGCGTCTCGCCCGAACAACTTGTCGCAGAGCGCCTTGGCCTCGTGGACCGCCCTGTGGTCGAGGTGAAGCCAGAGCATGCCGCCGGGGGCGAGCACGTCCCGCATCGCTTCGAGCCTCGGCTCGAGAAACCCAAGGAACCCGTCGATCCCCCCCCACTGGTCCTCGTAGGCGACGTTCGCGTGGGCGCTGCGCGCCCTGCCGCGGCTCTCCCCTTTCTTGCTCCGCGCCGCGAACGCGCTTCCCACGTTGAAGGGCGGGTCCACGTAGCAGAGGTCGACCCCGCGCGGCTCTCGCTCGCGCAAGGCGCCAAGAAACTCGGTCGCGTCCGCGTGGGCGAGGACGTCTGTCATCGGTCTAAACAGAATCACATTGATCCGTGCAGAAAACTAGGCCCAAACCAAGCACTTCGGGGTGCTGTTTGAGGGAATTTATCTGAAAA
>CAZAWR010000202.1:0-7139 GCA_964488865.1 uncultured Polyangiaceae bacterium
AAGGCGAGGCGTTTTGGGGTGAGCCGCGGTGAGCGCGGCGAGGGGGCTTTGCGAAAGCCCCCTTAGAAGAACCTAGACCCAAAGCAGCGCGGAGCGCTTGATTTGGGTCTAGTGGCCCGTCCACCTGGCGAATCGATGGACAGTTGCGGTTGTGGGGCGATCGGGCTTGGAATGCCCCCTCGATTGCTCGAAGACGGGGCTTCCGCGCGCCTCGCGTCTCCGGTAAACGTACGGTTACCCCGATGGTCAATCTTCCCTCCCGTGCCTCGCTGCGCGCATCGCCGATCGGGTCCACGCGGCTCCTGCTCTACCCGATCGACCCCTCCGACGCGCATGAGCTGTGGCTCGCCGTGGAGGAATCCCGAAACTACCTTGCGCCTTGGCTGCCCTGGGTTCCGTACCAGCACGACGAGGCATCCATGGTGCGGTTTGCGGAGGCGTGCGCGATGGACTGGGACGCCGGGCGTGCGCTTCGGATGGTGATCCGTGAGCGCGGGACCCGGACCTTTGTGGGGGTCGTGGGGCTCGAGACGTGCGTGCACCTGCACGCTTCGTGCGACATCGGTTACTGGCTTCGCGAGCCTGCCCAGGGGCGTGGGTACATGACCGAGGCGGCGGGCGCGCTCATGCGAGAGACCTTCGAGAAGTACAACATGCACCGGATCCGGGTGGCGGCGGCGACCACGAACCACCGTTCCCTGTCGGTCATCGGCCGTCTCGGGTTTCGCTTCGAAGGGATCGCCCGGGAGGCGGAGTACTGTGCGGGCCGCTGGTTGGATCATGCCCAGTTCGGTTTGCTCGCGACCGACTTCGCGGCAGGACGCTGACCCCCGGTTGGGCGCCAACGTCAGGCGCGATGAGGACAGGTCGACGCGCTTGACGTTCTGGTCTGGTCAAACCAGACTAAGGCCATGGCGGAGATCAGCGTGTACGAAGCCAAAACACAGCTGTCCAAGTTGCTCGACCGTGCGGCCGCTGGCGAAGAGGTGGTGATAACGCGCAACGGAAGGCCAGTGGCTCGTCTTGTCCCTGCCTTGCGGAAGCGCTCACCGCGAAAGCTTGGAGCGCTGCGGGGAAAGATCCGGGTGCCAGAGGACTTCGATGCACCTCTACCCGACGATGTCCTCGATGCCTTCGAGGGATGAAGTGAATCTTCTCCTCGACACGCATGTGTTGCTTTGGGCCCTGGCCAGCCCGCGGCGTCTCCCGTTGCGCGCATCCGCTGCGATCCGAGACCCCGCCAATCGAGTGTTCTTCAGCGCCGCGAGCACCTGGGAGATCGCCATCAAAGCCTCGTTAGGGAAGCTCGTTGCCGACGTTCGCGACGTGGCACGCGCGGCCTCCGGCGCCGACTTCGACGAGTTGCCCATCACCGTGGCGCATTCCCTGCGCGTTCGGGATCTGCCGCCTCATCATCGAGACCCGTTCGATCGGATTCTCGTCGCGCAGGCCTGGGAGGAGGGGCTTACGGTCGTGACTCGCGACCCGGCCCTGCAGGCATACTCGGTACCCATTCTCTTCGACTGACCCGTCGTGTCCAATCTACTTGCACGTCACCGAAGCGACGTACGCCTCGAGGTGACCGGCTTCGTAGTCCGTCCAGGCCACGACCCACTCTCCGTGGCCCTTGCCCCGGGTCACGGATGGGCCGGGCTGCTCCCCCGTGACCCGTCCGACCACGCTGGCCACGCCGATCCCATCTCTTGTGATGGGAGCCACGTGCACGCGACCGTCCTGATACCAGGTCAGCAGTCCCCCGCCTGACGCGTCGAGGCCCACGGAGATCTGGGTTCCGCGATGGGCAAATCGCTTGCGCCAGATCGTGGTGCCGGTGGTCGGGTCGATGTACGCAGCGTTCGAGCCCCTCGGGTCTTCGCGCCATACCGCGAAACACCCGGAACCCTCGCACTGGATGGATGGCGGATAGAAGCGGCTCCTGCCCTCCGAGAGCTCGCGCACCTCACCGACCGTTCGGTCCCGCGATGGCGGATCCTCGGCCGTCAACCCCTGCGGGAGCTTCGGACCGTCCAGCGCGATGCGGTGCAAGACCAGGCTCTGATCGCGTCCCCGTTCCACCCGGTAGGTCAGCAAGAGCGAGTTGCCCGCGGCTGCCACAGCTGGTGAATTCGTTCGCGAGCGATGCAGGCCATGCCTCGCCGCGTACTCCCCCACGAGCTGCGGGTCACCGTCGAGCTTCACGTCCGGGGTGAAAGCCTGGACGAAGACCCTCGAAGAGGCGGACTTGTCGCCGTCCTCCGCGTAGGCAAGCCAGAAGCCGCCAAGGGGCGTGCGCGTGATCGACGGGAAAACGACGGCGGATCGATCGGACGCGACTTGGATAGGAGCGCCGAGAATTCGCCCGGTGGTGGTGAGGCGACGGAGGTACACGCCAGGGTTCTTGCCGTGCTGATCGCTGTAGAGCAGGACGACCTGGTTCTCCATGGCGATGAGCCTTGGGGTTTGCACGGACGCGGCTTCGGGCGTGACATCGACGGCGCTTCCCAGCGATCGCAAGGCGTCGTCGAGCAGCTGGGTGTAGGCGTGCCACTGGCCTGGGACCTCATGGTCGTCCGACCATGTGACCAGGGCGCCATGAGAGGAGAAGGCGACCGCGGGGCGACGGATGGAGTTGGTCAGCTCGAAGGGACGGGGGCGACCCAAGGCGCCGAGCTCACACGCGCCTTGGGCACTGGATGCCAGGCGCGCGTTCTCGAGCATGACGCGAGGGATTCCGCTCGTGTTGCCGTCGATGGACGTACGGAACGCCTCGGTAGCGCCCTCGACGTCGCCCTTGGCGAGCATCTCCTGTCCCGAGGCGACTCGTCGTGCCCAGTCGGGCAGGTCCTTCGTGATTCGTGGGGGGACGAGCACCTCTGGGGGCTTGTGGGACGCGGAGGGCGCCACGGTGGTGTTGGCTGACGTGGTCGTAGTGACGACGGGCGGGGGCGGCGGTTGGAGAACCTGGCTCCAGACGACGTACCCGCCTCCGCCGACGATGAGCGCTCCTGCGAGGGCTGCCCAGACTCGATGTCCGGCCGGCTTTGGCTTCGGCGGCTCCGGGCGAGCCTCCACGTTTTCGGTGGGCATCTGGCGGTGCTCGCTCGGCACCGCCATCAGCCGGGTTGGCGCGTTGTCATCGAGCCCATCGTCTTCGGGGAAGTCCGGCTCGGGGGTGTTCGGGGGAGGCCGCTCGGTGGCCGCGTATGCCTGTGCTTGGGACGAAGGAGGTCCTTGCTGGGCACCTTGCTCGATGTCCTGGAATCCCTGCGAGAGGATGACGGAAGGCGAACCCTGGCCGAGGGCCGCGACGAGCTCTTCAGCCAGCTCCTTCGCGGACTGGAAGCGCCTGTCGGGGTCCCGGTCGAGCGCCTTCGCGAACCAGCGATCGAACCCAGGCGGCAGATCGCGACGCGCTTGCGAGGGGATGGGGATCTCCGCCGTGGCGATCTGCGCGAAGATCATGGCCACACCTTGCTCGGTCGCCCAGACGGTGCGGCCGATGAGGCACTCGTACACCATGCACCCGAGGGCCCAGAGGTCCGCGCGATGGTCGACCTGCCCTTGGCCCTTCACCTGTTCAGGGCTCATGTACGCGGGCGTCCCAAACACGGCGCCCTCTCGCGTCAAGCGCTGTTGCGCCGCGTCCCCGTCGATCGGCGCGTAGAACTTCGCCAAGCCGAAGTCGACGATCTTCGCCAGTACCTCGCCGTCGTCGCCCTTGGTGATGAAGATGTTCTCGGGCTTGAGGTCCCGGTGGATGATGCTGCCTTCGTGCGCCTTGGTCAGTCCGCGCGCTACCTGGGTGAACGCGCGGGCCACGAAGTCCGGCTCGAAGCGCCGCACCTTGACCATGCGCTCGTACAAGCTCTCGCCCTCGAGCAACTCCAGCACCAGGAAGGGCCGCCCGTCATCGAGCCGCCCAGCGTCGTACACGTCGCAGATATACGGACTCTTGACGGCCGCCGCGGCCCGCGCCTCGCGCAGGAAGCGCTCCACCACCACCGTGGAATGCGTCAGCTCGGGATTGAGAACCTTGACCGCGACCTTTTTTCCGATGTCGACGTTCACGGCCTCGTAGATCGAAGCCATCCCTCCGCGCCCGATCTCGCGCGTTACACGATACTTCCCGTCGAGGGTCGTTCCGATGGGAACGTTGCTCGTCTTCTTCGCGGAAGGCATGTGTGACTTCTACCGAACGCAGGCTAGGGCAAGCCGGGCCTTCCGACAACTTTGGTTTGGGTGCTCGGTCTCAAGTCACGTCGGATCCTGAGGCTGGGGCCGGTCGGGACGGGGTGAACTTGGCCCGCCCGCGGGGGGCCGGGTATCCGTTTGCCATGATCCTTCCCGGTCGCTTGCGGTCCACGACGCTCGGCGACGTCCTCGGTCGGTTGCACCGGGCGAAGGCCTGTGGCGAGCTGGAGCTCATCGGGAACGATGCCCCGTACCGGGGAAGCCAGCACCGGATCGTCTTGCGTGACGGATTGGTGTGCGATGTACGAACACCTCTGCCCGTCCCGCCCCTCGGCGAGGTGCTCCTTCGACAAGGGGACCTCTCCGCCGAACAGCACCAACGTTTCGTTCTTCAGCTCCATCGCCAGCGGACCGTGATGGCTGGGGAGCTGCTCGTGCACCAGGGATATGCCTCACGACAACAGGTCAGCAGTGGGTTGGGGCGCCAGACCCGTCTGCGCTTGGACGCCCTCTTCGCCCTGCGGGACGCCGACCTTCGCTTTCATCCCCTGGCTCGGCCGTCCCCCGAAAGCCCGCTGACCCCCGTCGACTTCTTGCACGGCCGGCGCCGGGCGCGGGATGCGACCCCTGTCGCTCCTGCCCGGCACGCGCTCCACGAGGCATACGAGAGGCTGGGCCTGAGCCCCGGTGCGACACGCCAGGAAGTTCGTCGCGCGTTCCGACGACTTGCTTCGTCCGTTCATCCCGACCTGCACGCGAATGTCTCCGAGCCTCAACGGCGCGCCCTGGAGGCGCGATTCGCGGAGCTGTCCGGCGCCTATCACGCCATCATCACGACCGAGTAGCTCACTCCTCCGTGCCCTCGCCTTCGCCTTCGCCTCGCTCGACGTACTCCCACAGTCCGCCCATGCACACGAGGGCCGCGCACGTGTCGCTGATGTAATCGCACACGATCGTGCACTCCTTCAGGTCCTTCGCGCAGCTTTCGCCCAGGTCGGGCATCGGGTCGCACCACCCCTCGTCGCCGCTCTTCGGCATCCCGGGGACGGCCGCGTCTTGCTTGTTCGAGGCCACCGTCTTCGCCGGCTCGGCGCCCTTCCCGCCGCACGCCATGGCGGTGGACAGGAGCACAGCCCAGACCGTCATCCTGAGCACCCAGCGAAACCTGCGGTGGCGGACACCCCGGAACATGGGGCGATGCTACCGATCACCAGGTCTGTCGTCCACCAGTCCCGCAGAGCGTGCGCTTGCCCGTGGGCCCCAGCCGTGTCACGCAGGAACCTGCCGCATGGATTCCATTCCCCACGTCCAGGACGACCGATACCAGGTTCTGACCCAGGTCGGCGCCGGATCCATCGCCACCGTCTGGAAGGCGATCGATCACACGTCCGGGGAGCACGTCGCCATCAAGCTCATGCGAGTGCACCACATGGTGCCCGAAACCGTGCAGCGCCTCGCACAGGAAGTGGAAGTCCTGCGACGCTTGCAGCACCCGAACGTCGTGCGTGTGCTCGGGGCAGGGACCGCCGAGGACGGTGGCGCCCCGTACATCGTGCTCGAGTGGCTCGACAACGTCAGCCTTCGTCAGTACCTGCAAAGGCGACGGCAGCCCCAGGCTTCGGTCGTCTTGAACGTGGTCACCAATGTGGCGTCCGCGATGTCGGCGGCTCACGCCATGGGGGTGATTCACCGCGATCTGAAGCCCGAAAACGTCCTGCTGTGTGGTCCCGACCGTGACCTTGTGAAGGTGGTGGACTTCGGGATGGCCAAGCTCCCCATGGCTCTCGCCCGGCTGGTCACGTTGCGTTCCACTCTGTTCGGAACCCCGCAGTACATGGCGCCGGAGCGCGCCAAGGGACAGCCTGTCTCTCCGGCGACGGACGTCTACGCGCTCGGTGTCATGACGTACGAGATGCTTGCCGGGCGACGCCCCTTCGAGGCGGACGAGGTTCCGACGCTGCTGCGCAAGCACGCTTACGATCCGGTTCCACCCTTGCCCGACGTCCCCGCCGCCGTGGAGACGGTCTTGCTCGAGGCCCTGTCCAAGAAGCCGGCGCAGCGCCCTTCCGCCGAGCGGTTTGCTCTCGATCTGCAGCATGCGCTTGGCGGCGCGTCGTGACATCTGTCGAGAGGGTCCTGTCCGTGGGCTGCGGAGCACCGGGTGGAGCCCCGCTAGCCCGGGAGTTTTTTGCGCGCCGCGCCGATCGCGTGGCACGTGCCCTCCTTGGCTGTCTGCTCGTGCGCAGCGGCGGCGCCTTCATCATCAGCGAGACCGAGGCTTACCTCGGCCCGCACGACCTCGCCTGCCACTCAGCCAAGGGGCGCACGCCGCGCACGGAGGTCATGTTCGGCGAGCCCGGGCACGCGTATCTCTATCTGGTCTACGGCATGCACTGGTGCCTCAACGTCACGACGGGCGGCGGCGCAGGAGTGCTCATTCGCGGCGTGCAGGGCATCTCTGGTCCCGGTCGCCTCACGCGAGCGCTTGGCCTCGACAAACGCTTCTACGGCTGGGATCTGTGCGCACCCTCCGAGCTTTTTCTTGCTGAGGGCGACGGGCGACGCCGGACGATCCAGGTTGGAGCGCGCGTGGGAGTAGACTACGCAGGCGCGTGGGCTCACAAGCCACTTCGCTACCTGCTCGCGCCGAGCATCCTTTCTTCCAAGTAGCTCGCGTCGTCGAGAGACCGCGGCGTCAGGTTCTTGGTCGCCGGCCCGTCGAGCACCTCGCCGTTGACGGTGAAGCGTGAGCCGTGACACGGGCAGTCCCAGCTGGTCTCGGCCTCGTTGAACTTCACCACGCAGCCAAGGTGTGTGCAGGTCGCGGAGCAGGCGTGCAGGGTGCCATTCGGCGCCCTGTACACGGCCAGCCGATCGCCGTCGACACTGATGGTTTTGGGTGCGGCTCCATCCGAACGGTGCTGATCGAGCCGAATCGTAGGGATCTG
>CAZAWR010000203.1:0-7013 GCA_964488865.1 uncultured Polyangiaceae bacterium
CTCGGCGCGGTCGCGCGCGACCTGGTCCTTCAGACGTTGCTTGCTGTCGGATGTCTTGTGCCTCGTCTCGGTGGTCGCCTCGGGCAGACGATGGTGCCACCGCTCGTACCTCCTGCCAAAATCGGGACGGACTTGGGGAGGATTCCGACTTCACGATCGGCGGGGGCCACTCATCGGCGGCGAGATGGGTCGACGTCCATCAGTCCGCGAGCAACGGCTGCCAAGTCGATGCGCGGAAAGTAGTGGGCCGGGTCACCGATGCTTGCGAGCAGGGCTCGAAGTCCCGCGACGTCCACCCCTCCGTCGCTCAGCGCGTATTCTTCCTCGACCACTCGGAGAGGGACATCCGCGATGCGCAACAGGACGCCAATGGCCATCCCGGTGCGATCCTTGCCGGACGTGCAATGAACGAAGACCGGATAGGCCAGGGTGGGGCGCGCGAACAGCTCGACGACTTGGTGCAACCACAGACGGACTGCGGGGTTGGAGGCGTCGTAGCAGTCCCTGTCGGATGGGAGCTTGTCCAATGGGATGTGCTCCCAACGGCACGCCCAATCGGGCTTTGGCTTGTCCGGCCCCCGACGAACGTTGAGGATGGTCCTCGGGTTGCCGATGAGCGACGCGTCGGCGACGTGATCGAGCTTGCCGCCGCGCAAGAGGTGACGGTGCGGCAAGACCATGGATCCAGCGATGAGCTCGACCCACTCTCCCACGTCGCGGAAGTTGACGCAGCCTGCTGTGTAGTCGAGTCCGGGCATGATGCTCTCCCGCGACGGCGAGCATATCAGGTAGTCTCGACGCGATGGCTTGCTGCCGCGTCACACCAGACCGTCCCGCAAGAGGCAAGCCGGCGCGGGGCATCCGACGGGACCCTGCGACGGCGGGACGCGTCTTCTCCTACGTCGTTCGAGTCGATAGCGGTTTCGCGCCCAACCCCTTTCACGGCAGCTGCACCTTGGCCTGCTGCAAGCCGTCGATACGTCGGTCCGGCGCGGTTGGTGACATCATCATCGGTCTGTCGTCCGGGTCGGAGCGGATCATCTACGCGATGTGCGTCGCAGAGGTGCTCACGTTCGCGCAGTACTGGGGGGATGAGCGCTTCCGCTGCAAACGTCCGCGGCGTGGTGTCCATCGGGACGCCGTAGGCGACAACATCTACGAGCCCACCAAGCGCGGGTTCAGGCAGCACCCATCCTGCCATTCGAAGCGCGGGGGTGATGAAGACGAGGCAGCCAAGCGGCACGACCTCGGAGGGCGAAGCGTGCTGGTCGCCCGGGACTTCGTGTACTTCGGCGAGGGCGGGCCAAAGCTGCCAAGCTCTCTCTCGTTCCTGGCCGTCGGGCGCGGGCACAAGTGCCGCTTCGACCCGGATGAGGTTCGCAAGGTTGAACGCTGGTTCGCTCGGCAGCCCAAGGGTACGCTCGCCGAGCCCTCGTTCCCGTCGCCGCGTTGGCTGACGACATCATGAAGATCATCCTGAGCCGCAAAGGGTTCGACTCCGCAGCCGGCGGCATTCCCAGTCCCATCCTCGGTGCCAGGAGAAAGAGCAAGGGTAGTTGGGTTCCGTTGACCGCTGATCATGGTGCCCACCTCGACCCGGACCTCATGGCCGGTGCACGCAAGCGTTCTCGAGGCTGGCGACCCCTTTTCGGACAGGCCGACGGCGAGCAGACCTTGCTCGAGCGGAGCGGCGTGGGACCGGGAGATCTCTTCTTGTTCTTCGGATGGTTTCGTCGCGCCGAGGTTGTCGGCGAACGCTACCGATTCGTCCACGGCGCGGAAGATGTCCATGTGCTGTGGGGGTGGCTTCAGGTCGATCGGTTCTGGGACCTCACGAGGACCCGCGCGGTGCCGACGTGGGCAGCCGATCATCCGCACTTGGACGGCACTCCCCGAAGCAGAAACGCACTGTACCTGGGAGCGCGACAGCTGCAGATCGGAGGCGAACCCCTTGGCATGCCTGGCGCTGGCGTCTTTCGACGGTGGGACGACCAGCATAGGCTCACGGCTCCGGGAAGGTCGCGTTCCGTATGGCGGCTGCCGGGTTGGTTTCTTCCACGTGGGCGTCGGCCGCTGGGTTACCACTCCGATCCCGAACGCTGGACTCGTGATGGCAAGCACGTACTCCTCCAGACCGTGTCCAGGGGCCAGGAGTTCGTGCTGGACGCCGACGAGTACCCGCAGGCCTGCGGGTGGGCGCGAGAGCTTCTCGACGGGCACTGAAGCTCAACGCGGTGGCGACGAGGTTCAGCAGAGGGTGATCTGGCGTTCCGTTCGGTAGCTATTTGCCCTTGGTGCTTCGCCATGCAACGCAACGTCCGGCAGTTGACCGTGGGAGGCAGCAAGCGTGGACGACCTCGGCGAGCCAACGAAGTGATCGTCGACCACTTCCCTGACGATCCGGGGAGGTTGATCGCCAGCGGTCTCCCAATCCGAGTTGGCGGGTGAGCACTGCGTCGGTTGACGTCTCCCGGCGCGTGACGGATGTGGCCACGAACTCTTTTCGAATGGTCGACTCTCCGACCGGCCTTCGTGTGGCTCTCCGCACTTCTCCCCGCAGAACGAACCCAGGCTGTTCTCATCGATTTCATCGAATGGCGATACGACGATTGGCTCCTCGGGGGGACCTTGCTAGGACGACCACAAGGAGGGCGTCTTGGCTGAATTCACCTGGGTCCCCATCTACGCAGAGCTTGCCGACAAGGTCTTGGAGTATCGGGAGCGACAGGCTGAGCTGATCGGTCTGCTCGAGCGCCTTCGCGCCGACGGGCTGCCCGTCAACGCCAGCGGTGACCAGTTCGCGGATGGCACGACCGGCGTGATGAAGGAGATCGACCCATTCACGTTCTTCTCCAACTTCAACCGGGGCGTCACCGACGACAATCGTCGTGCCATTCTTAGCGCGCTGAAACGAGAGTTCGGGCTCACCCGTAGTCTCCCGACCGACTTCACCGGGATACCAACCGTCAACAACCAGGCGTCGTGGTTCATCGCCTACCAAAAGGACCGCAAACCAACCGACGTCCCCACGCTCTGGGACATCGCCGCCTCCACGCGGCGTGATGGGGCGGAGGGCTTGGACGCAGAGCTGTTCGTTCGTGGGCTGGCGATCAACCGTGTGGCTCTCGCGAAACTCACGATGGGAATGTTCTGGTTCCGCCCGGACGGCTTTGTCGCCCTCGACAGGAACATGAAAGCGTACCTTGAGGCGAATGGCATCGCGGTGGGCAAAATCGCGACGGTGGCGGAATACCGAGACGTCATCCACCGGGTGCGTGAGAAGTTCGGTGGTGACTTCAAGAGAATCTCCGTCGACGCACCCTCCCGAGAACGCGGAAAGCCCATGGGAAAAGGCCATGTTACTCCGGGACTTGGTTGCTCGGCGGAGGTCGGTTGGAGCGTTGCTTTCGACGGGCATCCACATGAGGCTGTCTCGGCCCGAAGGGATTGGCCCGGTACAGGGAAAACGGGGGGTTCAACTGGGAGCCTAACTTGGGATTTACTGGTAGAGGTACTTGGGACCTGACAAGCGGGAGGTGGGAATGGGCGGGATTCTCGTCACTCCTCTCGCAGTACCGATTTCGATTCCTGTGGAATTCCCTCAGCTTGTCTATCGAGCGTCCCGAGAACAATGCTTTGGTTCAACACCTCCGGCGTTGCTCCCCCCAGAAGTCCCACCCTTCGGGCCACCAAGTCACGGCGTCATAACACGCCGATGCGTCTTCTGGATCAACTCCATTGAACCTCGTGTCGATCTCCATGACCACCCTTCGCCAAGTTGTCTCTCCTGCTGCCCCCTTCGTGCTCCACGCAGAGGTCGTTTCGATTGGAAGACCACCAACCGTATCCATGTCGTATCCTCGGTCTCCAACACCTGTGCTTCAAGTTCCTGTGCGGCCCCACCATGGCCGGGAACTGCACTGGTCGGAAGAGTGGAGAACCACCGGAAGTTTCCATTGGAAGTCCTGCGTTTCCGGCAAGCGAAGCAGCGGGCCTGTAGTGACCCGAAGCGTTGGTCCATTCAATAATCTCCCCGCCTTCCAACGCGACCTCGCCAGCGGTATTGCACTGGTCGGCCTGGCGTGTGCCAGACGTATCTCGGCAAGGAGAGAGGCTCGGCGGACGTGTCCAACTCCACGCCGTCCCAGCCGAGTCGCTGCAGCCAGAGTTCATCGAACGCCGGGTCCCATGTGCCTCCAGGGGCCGGGGCCATGGTCGGCTCCCACCAGGCCAGGTACACGCCGTCGATCGTCTTCGCGAGTGTGGGCCTCCCTCGGGGACACCCCAGCACCGCGGGTTCCCCAAGTGCCGCGCTCGACCCATCGAACGTCGTGGCGACCATTTGCCCTTGGCCATCGACGTAGACCGCCAGCATCGTGGAATCATCGAGATCGATCAGCGCCAGCGACTCGCCGGAGGCGGCGGGCTCGAACGGGTCCATCATAAACGCTCCGCCACCAGTCAGCTTTATGTGGTAGTTCGACGTCTCTTCATCATCGACGCGGAACGAGGTGATGACTTGGCTCTGCAACGTGGCAAGGGAGACCCGGCTCGCGGGGAGGGACCAGCACACCTGCTGGATTCGCCGATCCTCAAGCAGTGAATCAGTTGATTTGAGAGTGGGAAAATGTGGGGCATTTCGGCCGCCGAAGACCGGTGGACCAGCACAGTGGGTGGGCAACTGTGGGGCATTGCGACAGCCGAAGGTCGCTACAGTGGGTTGGTTCGGTTCGGGTCCACTGGTGGACCACCCGCCCGCCCCCACCCGGGCATCCCTATGTCGGATGCGCTTCGTGGAATTCGCCCGGTATGTAATCAACATCAGAAAACAGTGCCTGGTATAGCCGCACCCTTTCGGGGTCTGTGTCAAACAGCCTAAGTCGCACGGGCCAGCGCAGCGTGTCCAGGCCAAGCAACGTCACGCCGTTCGCCACACAACGCTGGAAGACGAAAGCTTCCTCGCTCGTTCGAGCGTCGTCTGCAGCGTCGAGGAATATCTCTTTCCAGACATCACCGGCATGCCGAAAGTAGACACCGTACGGGCCGACCAGTGAGAGCTGCAATGTCGCCACTCGCTCGCCTCCAACTTTGACAACGAACACCCTGCTGACGTCGCTATTCAGATCTGTTGTCTCCTCCATCTCCAAGCGCGCTTGGAGTTCGCAAACTAGAGGTTCCCACGCGCCTTCGGCGAGCAGTTTTGCGGCGAAAGCGAAGTCCGGGCTATTGAGCGAGCCGTAGCGACTGATCACGGCCTGAACGATTCCTTGTATCATTGTAGACCCCCTCACGGTGCAAGCGGTCCTTCGAAGACTGGGCCGTACGGAGTCCCATGTATGTGGCCTTTGGCGTCCATAGATACCCTGACCTGCGTCTGGTAGCCTCCGTGTGCTCCATGCCCGACAGGTCGCCCGAAGTCAAAGACCCGCAAGTTTCCCTGCTTGCCAAGCGGCGTTCCTTTGACCCACGCCTCCTGAACCAGGGAATTCACCTCCCCAGGATTGATGAACGTTGACGTGGTCTTCCCCTGAGAGACGCGAAGTGCGTGTTGTTTGGTGCCTGCGACGTGGCCGGCCTGCTTCTGGGGGTTGAGCGGGAGAGCTGCAGCTGGTGTCGCCCTTCCGAGATCGTTGATTGGTGTTGTACCCCTGCCACTATTCGTCGGGCCAGACGAAGTCGCATTGGTTGCGTTCCCGGGACGGCCTCCGATCGAATTGGTGCCACGGCCGGAGTAGGCTTTCCCCTTTCCCGGTATCGGCACCGAGGCCATCGCCATCGCAACTACGCCATGGCTTCGAGCTGCAAGGTACAGGTTCGCTGCGTACCCCGCGTTGTAGAGTTCACGGAGATCGCCGTCGGCAGGAACTGGAAGACGACTCCTCTCTGCATTCGACAGAATTCTCTCGACAGCAGAGACGTAGGCAGCTTTTCGCTCCTCAAACGTCCCCTTGCCGTGCCTCATGTGTGCGATGAAGGCATCACGGGACTCTGCGACTGCTCTTGCATCAACATCGGCGTTATGCGCTCCAGTTGCTACGGCATCGTCCCGAGCCTGTCCCTCCTGTGCAAGCTGAGCAGCATTGGGTTCGTTCTGATTGTCGGCACTGGGAGCTCCGGCAGTCGGCTGGCATTCGTCGCTGCTGCACAACCCCACCGGATCCACAGCAACAAGAACCTTCCCATGCACATAAGCATAAAGGTTCAGGTCCGCCTCGCCCGGAGCATGCACCGCAAGAGGGTCCGCCGATATCCACCTCCCCAGAAGCAACGCGTAGTACCGCTTCCCAAAGTAAATCAGCCCAACCTCGACATCATCCTCCTTGCACGTAAATCGATAGTCCTCCCGGAACTCGTCGAACTTCGCCGGCCGGTACGACGACTCCGCGGCCCCATACGCATAAGCCGTGTCCCGCTGCACCAGCTCGCCGGTCGCGCGGTCGAGCACCACGCTCGTCGAGCCCAGGTGGTCCCCAAGCTCGAGATACACCCCGGTCGAGTCGCCTTGCACCACCCGCGCAAGGCGCACCCCGTTCGCAAACAAGTAAGGAACTTCCGCTTGGGAGTAGTCCCCAGCCTCGTACTCGGCCCCGCGAAGCTCCAGGGATGCGAACACGTACAGCGTGTGCCGCACCCCCGACGTCTTTCGCACCCGCTGGTCCGACGCGTCGTACGTGAACACAAGCTCCGCGTCCGGAGGCACGGTGTCCGGGTTGGACATGTCCCAGCGACGCGCCCGCACCAGCCTTCCCACCTCGTCCCATTCGTAGGCGAAGTGCTGGAGCTCGCACTTGTTCGCGGGCACGCACGCCCCGTTTCTCGACACCGCGAGGTTCTGAAGATGGCCCCCCGCGTCGTAGGTGGCATGCAAGCTTCCGTGCCGCGGACTCGACGGCTGGTTCGATGCCGACGCGAGCTTGTACCCGTCGTTGGTCACCGTGCCCAAGGACCGGTCGTAGAGCGCGTGGGCGTCGTCGTCCGTGACCTCGGTGTTGCCGAGCCAGTCGTAGCGGAAC
>CAZAWR010000204.1:0-7007 GCA_964488865.1 uncultured Polyangiaceae bacterium
CCTGAGGGAGCTGGGCCCTGTCGATAACTTGCCTCTCCCCTCGCGTTCCTTAGGATGGGGCACTGCATGGAACGACGAAGCACGCGCAGTGACGCTCCGGACATGGCCTTGCATCTGTTCCTGCACGAGCGGGCACGACAGCAGCGCCTGGCGGCGTTGATGGTGTCCGATGACCGAGGAAGGCTCGTGGCGACGAGCCAGTCGCTCCCCGAGATCGAAGAGCTCGCCGCGATGGCGCCCAAGCTCGCGACACGCGACCCGGAGGGAGAGTCTCTCGCCCATCAGCTAGGCATTCCCATCTACTTCCGCCACGTCGCGGTCCGCGGACGAACGCTGGTCGTGGGCGCCATAGGCGACGAGTCCCGTTGCCAGAATGCGCTCGTCGATGTGGATCGGGGCGTTCGCAGGATCCTGGGCGAAACTGTCTGAACCAACCGCTTAGCAACTGCGCAGAAACGAGTGACTCCATCCCCGATCGGGCTCGGGCTCGGGCTGAAAAAGAGGGTTCCATTGTTGTTGCGCAGCTACTTAGGCTCTTGCGATCACGTCCGGTCGCGGGGCCGGGGGTCGCGTGGACTGCGGCCGGTCTTGCGGATGAACCACGACGACGGGACAGCTCGCACGCCGTACGATGCGTGAGCAGATTCCGGGCCCCAGCAGGTCGTAAAGCGCCCCGTGGCGATGGGAGCCGATCACGATGAACGTGGGGTTGAGCTCGTCGAGAGCCCGACAGATCGCTTTGCGCTGCACCGCGTTGGTCATGTGAGTCCGCGCGTTCACGCCTTCTTCAGAGAGCCTTGCGCGGAGCGCTTCGAGGCGAGCGAGGCGGTCTTCCTCTTGTTGACGCTCCCAGTTGATGGGCTGGACCATGCCGACGGCGACGCGGCCGTCGACGCCGGCCATCACCCACGGCTCGGTGGGTGGGGAAGCGTGGAACAGCACAAGCTCTGCGTCGAGGGCCTCGGCGAGGTCCACAGCGGTGTCGATGACAGCCGGCGTGAGGTCGGAGAAATCGATGGCGGCAACGATGGTCTTCATGGCTCCCCCTTTCGAACCAAGAGTCGTTCGGATGGCGCGCCGCCCCCGACGCGACACCCGACCCCATGGCTGGAGTGTGTAGTGAAAGGTACACCTTGTCAAAGCCGATCACGCTGCGCGGCCTGTTCGCGCTGGCCCCACCGAGCTTCTGACCCAGGACAAGCTCCGAACGCCCGCTTGATTTCCCGCTTCCCCGACGTGCGCTATGCTCCCCTTGTCCGATACAATGCGGAGCCTGGACCGGAACCGAATCGATGACCGAACCTGAACGCGTGTTGGCCGAGCGCTACCGCTTGATCGAGCCCCTGGGCCAAGGGGGCATGGGAACCGTGTGGCGCGCCGAGCACGTGGAGCTCGGGTCCAAGGTCGCCATCAAGCTGATCGACGCCGGCATCGCCGAGTCGTCGGACGCTCTCGGCCGGTTCAAGCGTGAGGCCAAAGCCGCGGCGGCCCTGGCCAGCGCACACGTGGTGCAGATCTTCGACTACGGCGTCGACAATGGGACGCCGTACATCGCGATGGAGCTGCTCGACGGCGAGTCTCTCGGGGACCGTCTGGATCGCACGGGAACGCTGAGTCCAAAGGAGACGTTGCGCGTGCTGACGCATGCCGGGTTCGCGCTCGACCGGGCGCACGAGGCGGGCATCGTCCACCGCGACATTAAGCCGGACAACATCTTCCTGACCAAGGGCGAAGAGGGTGAGTTCCTCGGCAAGATCCTCGACTTCGGCGTGGCGAAGGCGAAGACGCAGGACCTGGCAGGCGCCGCCTCGAGCCACACGCGAACCGGAGCGCTCGTCGGGTCTCCTTACTACATGAGCCCGGAGCAGGTTCGGCACACGAAGGACGTCGACCACAGGGCGGACCTGTGGGCTTTGGGGGTCATCGCGTTCGAGTGTCTGGTCGGTTCCCGCCCGTTCGAGAGCGAGGCCCTGGGTGACCTGCTCATCCTGATCTGCACGGAGGATGCGCCGGTACCGTCGGAGCGCGGTCCCGTCCCTGCCGGGTTCGATGCGTGGTTCACCAAGGCTTGCGCGCGAAAGCCCGACGATCGTTTCCAGAGCGCGAAGGAGATGGTGGAGGCGCTGCGGGAGGTCATTGCGGGAGAGGGTGCCACGTCGAGCGCCGGCCTGGTCGCTTCGGAAGGGAGCACGAAGGCCGCTTCCACCGCCTATCAGCAGAGCGCTCCGGGCCTTGCGCGCACCGACGGGGCCACGGACCTTCCGACCAAGCCCAACACGACGCTGTTCGTCGGGATTGGGATCGCGGTTGTGGTCGTGGTGGTGGCGGTCGGTGCGTTCCTTTCGGGTCGGTCCGCGCAGGAGACGGGTTCGTCCGGGCTGGTGCGGGACGCGGTCATGACGGACGCGGAGGCAGCGCCCACGCAGACGGCGGCGACCACGCAGACGGCGGCTGCTGCGGATGCCGGGCGCTTGATCGAACCGATGGACGAAGATGCTTCGGCAGGCACGGGTGGGACCGCTGAGCCGCGTCCCACGGCGACGGCTCGGCCGACGACGACAGCCCGGCCTACGGCGCCAGCCACGACCACCGCGGCCCCCACGGCGACGGCCACCCCTACCGCGAAGCCCACCGGACCTGACTACGGCTTCTGAGCTTCCTCGTCGGGGCCGGACCGTGCTACTGCGTCGGGCATGAGACGCTTTCGGTGGATGCTCGTCGCGGTCGCGTGCACGATGGTGGTGCCGTCGGGCGCGGTCGCTCAGGAGATCGATCCCCAGGCGCGCGCTGCCGCTCGCGCGCTCGTGGAGGAGGGTGACAAGCTCTGGACGCAAGAGGACTACGCGGGAGCGCTCGATCGCTTCACGCGCGCGCACGGGCTCGTGAACGCGCCGACGATCGCGATCCGCCAGGCCGAGTGTCTGGAGAAGCTCGGACGCATCGTGGAGGCTTCGGAAATCTACATGGCGGTGAGCCGCGCGCGGCTCGAGGCGGGTGCCCCTGACGCGTTCAAACGTGCGGTGGCGAGCGCTCTGGAGCGTGTCGCGGCGTTGCGCGAACGCCTGTCCATGCTCGAGCTCAAGATCGAAGGGGAGGACCTCGATGGCGTGAAGGTGCTGGTAGACGGCCGGCAGATCCCCTCTGCGCTGGTCGGCGCGACCTTCCCCATCGATCCCGGAGACCGGATCATCGAAGTGGTCAAGGGCAACCGCAAGGTCCGCGAGACGGTGTCGATCGGGGAGAAGGAGACCAAGAGTCTCGTGTTGACGTTGCCGCCGGGCGAACCCGAGCCGGCAACTCCCCCCGTCGGGCCCGCCCCCCAGCCTCAGCCAGGCCCAACGCCCGTCCAGGGTTCGGTGGAGCCTCCCTCCAGCCAGCCCACGTGGGGCTGGATCACGCTCGGGGTCGGGGCCGCCGGTCTCGCCGTCGGCGGAGCCACCGGGTTTCTCGCCATGGGCAAGCGCGGCTCCCTCGACGACACCTGCGTCGACGGCAAGTGCCCGCCCGCGCAGCAGGGAGACGTGGACAGCTACAACCAGATGCGGATGATTTCGACCCTCGGGTTCGGGGTGGGGATCGTCGGGGTCGGGGCGGGACTGACGCTCTTGCTGACCGCACCCGACCCGCAGCCGCGGGAGACGGCGGGCGTTCGACCTTGGGTGGGAGTCGGCTCTGCCGGCGTGGAGGGCACGTTCTGATGCGCGCGGCAACCAAGACGATCATGTTGGTTCTGGCAACCGCCTTTGGTGGGTGTCTGTTGCCGGAGTACACCGTAGACGACAACCTCGGCGGGCAAGGTGGCAGTGGCGGAAGCCTGCCGGAGCTGCCTCCTCCTCCGGCGGACTGCAACGGACCTTCGGGACCGACGATGGTCCCCGTCCGTGGCGGGTATTGCATGGATGCGACGGAGGTGACCTGGGGCGACTACGGGACGTGGGCGCTCACTGCCTCGCAGGACCCGGACTTCGCCACCTCGCAGTCACCCGAGTGCACGTGGAACACCGACCCCAAGCCCGGCGCGGGCATGGGGTGCGCGGCGCCCCTCGGCCTCGACGGTCCGCAATACCCCGTCGTATGCGTCGACTGGTGCGACGCCCAAGCATTCTGCAAGGCCCAGGGGAAGCGTCTGTGCGGCAAGATCGGCGGCGAGGGCCTAGGTTTGGCGGAGTACCTCGACCCAGCGGAGAGCCAGTGGATGAACGTCTGCTCTTCGGGGGGACGCTACCCCTACCCGTACGGCGACACCTTCGCGACGAGCCAGTGTCACGCCTTGGGCACGCCCCAGGCCCAGCCCTCCAAGACGCTCGGCTATCCAACATGCCAGTCCACGCAGAGCGGGTATCTCGGTGTCTACGACCTGAGTGGGAATGTCGCCGAGTGGGAGGACGCCTGCAACGGGAGCGTGGGCTCCGGGGACAAGTGCCGCGTGCGGGGAGGATCCTTCAAGGAGACCTCCGAGAGCGCCTCCTGCGGGGCGGATCAAGCGGTCACGCGCGACAGCCGGGTGGACTACATCGGATTCCGCTGCTGCTGGGATCCACCTTCCTGAACGCGAGTCGGTCCGTTCCGATTCTGTGAGCTTGTGTGCCGGGTCGAAGGGCACTCACTCGGCGAGACCTTCGAGAACCTCGTCGCAGCCGCGGCTCGATTCTGTTTGCATCTCCACCAACGCGGCGCGAAGTTCAACCGGAGGTGCCGGCTCCTCGGGAGCCCGGTGTGAGTGACACCATGAAGCGCGTGTTTCCCCCTTCCTTCCTGTTCGGCACGGCGACTGCGGCGACGCAGATCGAGGGGCACTGCACCACGAGTGATTGGTGGCACTTCGCGACGCAGCCTGGCCGCGTGAAGAATGGGGACCTGCCCCACCCGGCCTGCGACGCCTGGCATCGATTCGAGCAAGACATCGCCCTGCAGCGGGACCTTTCGTGCAACGCCCACAGGATGTCCCTCGAGTGGGCGCGCATCGAACCGGCGCCGGGGCAAATCGATCACGGTGCCCTCGACCGCTACCGAGAAATGATCGGCGCCCTCCGCGACGCATCCATCGAACCGATGGTCACCCTCCTGCACTTCACGCTTCCGCGGTGGGTGGCCCAGCGAGGGGGATTGCTCAGCCCTTCCTTCGCGGAGGCCTTCGACCGGTTCGTCCAAGTCGCCGTCGAGCATCTCGGGGATCTGGTCCCCCGGTGGGTCACGATCAACGAGCCGAACGTCGGCGCGAGTCTCGGCTACCTCGTGGGGATCTTTCCGCCGGGGCGTCGGGACGCCCTGCAGGCGTGGCGAGCCCAGGAGGCGCTGCTCGACGCCCACGTGCGCGCGTACCGTTCGATCCACGCGATCGCGGGGCGTCGCGGGTGGTCCGTGGAGGCTGGTGTGGCCCATCATCTCCGCGTGGTGGAGCCCTGGAACAGGAGCAGTCCGGCGGACCGACTGGGCAGCCATCTGTTCGAGTGCGTCTTCAACAACGCATTTCCTGGCGCTCTGTGCGGCCTGCCCCCCTCCCGCACGGAGCGGGCTCTGCTCGCTCTCACGGGGACCAAGCGCCGAGAAGCCCGCGACACCCACGACTTCTTCGGGCTCAACTACTACGGGCGATTCCGGGTACGCTCCAACCGCAAGGCGCAGGACGGCTCGTTCGTGTTGCTCGAGGCCACGCCGGGCGCAGAGGTGTCGGACCTTGGGTGGGAGGTTCTCCCGGAAGGGTTCGGCCACTTCCTGCGCACGTGGGCGCGCCTGTCCGGCCGCCCCGTGTACGTGACCGAGAACGGAATCGCTGATGCGAGGGACGTCCAGCGTGCGAGCTTTCTCGTCCGGCACCTGGCCCAGGTGGCCGACGCACTCGGCGACGGCGTGGATGTTCGTGGGTACTTCCACTGGACGCTGCTCGACAACTTCGAGTGGGCGGAAGGCTACGGCCCGCGGTTCGGCCTGGTGGAGGTGGACTTCGCCTCACAGGCTCGCAGGCCGCGACCGAGTGCTGACGTGTTCCGCAGGATCGCGGCGACACGCGAGATCGACGAGGCGCTGTGGGAGCAACATGGCAGCACGCCGGAGCAGGCTTGGCGGGCGGGGTAACGGGAGGAACCATGCGCTTGTACAATGCGGCAGCGAAGGATACGAATGCGATGGATTCGCTCATTCCGAGCCTCGTTTCTCGACAGTTGGCGCTGCTGACGACGGCGGTCATCATCCTGGGTGGCTGCGAGGAGCACTACACGGGCATGGGTGAGCGATCCCTCGAGGTCGAGCCCGAATGTGTCTGCAACTGCACGGGTGGCGGCGAGGACGACGCCGGCCCCGGCGTGTTGAACGAGGACATCCTCGGGTTCACCTACCGGTTCACGAGCCTCGAAGCCACCGCACCGATCGCGGGTGACAACGCCGCGGCGCTGAATGACTTCTTCACCGACGGAATCGAGGCCAACACGCTGAACGTCATGCTCCAGGTCAAGGAGTTCACGCCGGACGAGGCCCTGGAGATGCGCGCCAGCGGCGCCATCTACCGCGAAGCGGAGAAGGACTATCTCCTCGAGGAATCTGGCTCGCGCATCGTGTGCTCGATGGAGGGCGCGAGTTTCGAGTCCACGGAACTGTCGTCCCTCGCGTTCGGTTTGGCGGACCTGAGCGAACCGCTCCCCGTGGTCAACCTCTGGATCACGGGGCGATTCTCTCCCAGCGGAGACACCGTCGATCGCGGCCGACTCGTCGGCGCCTTGCGCACCGAGGACACCAAGCGCATCAAGCTGTCCGGGCTGACCCTGGACGGTCTCTTGCGGCTCGTCCAGGCGGTTCCCGAGCTCGACCTCGACAACGACGGAGAAGCTGACGCCTATCTCTTCGAGGGCAACTACACCGCGAAGAAGGTGGACGGCCCGGGGGCCGACGCGGGGACCGACGCTGGCAACGACGCTGGCAACGACGCGGGGACCGACGCTGGCAACGACGCGGGGACCGACGCTGGCAACGACGCTGGCAACGACGCTGGCAACGACGCTGGCAACGACGCT
>CAZAWR010000205.1:0-3223 GCA_964488865.1 uncultured Polyangiaceae bacterium
TCCATGTCGCGGATGGGCGGAACTTCGGGTGTGGGGGGCATAATTCTCTCCTGGATTATTCTGGAGGCGGTTTGGTTAGTGCAGGCGGAATAAAGGTGCAAACGAAATCGTCCTTCAATTCGGTGGTTGGCTCGTATGGTCCGTCCACGCTGAATACGCCCACTGTGCAGCGGGTAACCCGCACTTCTGGGCGTGTTGGCGCGGTGACGGGCGGGTCGCCCGCCCCCATTGCGGACTTTCCGGGGTTGAAGACGCGGGTCACCCGCGTGGGATCGATGGGGGAGGGGTGCTTGAGGCGGGTTAACCGCGTGCGGAGTTCTTGATTTTGTGGGTTTCTGGCGGGTGACCCGCGTCCAAGGCTCTTGGGGGCGGGCAACCGTGCCTGGTGGCATGCTGCGAGGTGGAGACGAGCCAGAAAGACCTGCGGTTTGTGGTGCAGACGGGTTGCGCGAAAGGCGCGAATGTGTCAAGAAATAAGTGGTATCCGCCTCGCCCGGATTGTTTGCGTGGTGTGCATTTGTTAAACTGTGTCTTGTTGACTTCGTTTCTAGAATGGACGAACCTTCCGTTTGGAAATGAGAACGGAGGTGTGAGGATGGGAACTTGCACAAGACGCAGAGCGCGCCCACGTGAGCGCGCGAAGACAGTCGCGATAGGATTCGTGACGCTCGCCGGCTTGGCATGCAGCCATGGCGACCGCGATCCCCTGCCAGCTGAGTCCGTCGGCGCTGTCGAGGAGCCCATGACCATCGCCGGGGTCGAGCGCGCCATCCCGCTGCGTTTCTACAAGATGTACGAGACGCAGGCCGGCGGCCTCACCGATGCCGATCTGTTCGAGAGCATCCGAGAGTCGATCGACGTGGCGAACAATGCGTACAAGGCCGCCGGTATCCAGTTCTACAACGCGGGCCTCGTCAACTGCCCGGACGTGCGAGGGGCGAGCTGGCGGGGTACGTATGCGGACATCAGAACGCCGGTGCCGCTGTGCGCGGACGGCGACAGGATCATCGGGTATTCCGAAGCCCGCGACGACATGCTCTGTCTCTACCCGTCTCTGTCTGCCACCGATCCTCTTCAGGGTCAGCAGTCCCCCGAGAGGTGGTGGATGCACTACTTCATCATGGCCGGGAATCGTCCCTGGGAGATCCCCGTCCTGCTCCACCAGTACAACGGGGCGGACGACGGCCTCGATGGAACGTGCGCCACGTGGAGCGCCGGCCACTACGCCCGCGCGCCCTGGCTCGGCCGAGGCGTGCATATGCACGCGTTTATGCAACCCCACAAGCTCAGCCACGAGCTCGGTCACAGCCTCGGCTTGAAGCACACGTTCGAGGTCGTGAACGACGCACCCGATCCTTCGACTGGAGCCATGTTCAACTCATGGGACTTCTGGGACCTGTTCTACAAGCCGGCGACCTACCCGTGGGAAGAGCACACGTTCTTCGCCAGCGCCACCGAGGCGCAGAGCGCATCGCCGCTGTGGACCATCAACCAGCGCGACTCCGGCGGCGACAACTGCACGGTTGACGGTACGTACCGAATCGAGTGTACGTGGTCCAGCGCTGGCGTGAGCGAAACGTGGCGCTATCCGGACAATGATCCGAAGGGGGCGCTCAAGGGCTTGGGCTTCACCACGGGCACGGGCAACGGCACGAACTTGATGTCGTATCACAGTGGGGTGGCGGACCGTTACATGCTCTCGAATTCCCAGGTGCGGGCCTTGCGCAAGTTCCTGCGATACGAGACGAGCATCCCGTCGGAGCCCGGCTGGCCGTCCGACGATGGCGGGCGCACGCAGCTCGGGCGATACGTCAACCGGGAGCCTGCCTTCAAGCTGGACTTCGACGGTGACGGCCTGCGCGACATCGCGTGGTGGACGCCGCCTACAACGGCGGCGGGCACTGGGACTTTCAGCATCCTGCGCAGCACGAACGGCTATGCGGCACCGGCTCTCAACGTGGCGTTCGGGTCCCTCGGGGACGTGCCCGTGCCGGCCGACTACGACGGCAACGGGATCACGAACCTCGCCGTGTACCAGCCCGGCGGTGGCATCAACAACGACCCATTCAACAACAGCCAGAGCTACTGGAGATGGTGCGCGGATGCCAACCCGCCAACGACCACGATGTGCAACACGTCCACGACGGCGCAGTTCGGCACGCGGAGAGACGTTCCACTGCCCGGGCTCGACTTCGACGGCAATGCGACCACCGGTCATCTAGCGATTTACCGTCCGGGCAACCCGAGCGTGTGGGTGTGGGGCCCTCCGGCGGATTGGAACCCCAACACCGACGAGGTCCGGTACATGGGCAACGAGCGTGCGGTGCCGTTGCCCGGCCTCTACGACACGGACAAGAAGGCGGACCTTGTCGTGTACTACCCGGATTCGGCGCTGTTCCAGATGCGCCTGTCGAGCTCCACGTGGAACACGACGGTCGATCGCCAGTTCCCTCAGACCTCGCCCAGCGACCTGATCGCCCACGACCCTTCGGGTTCAACGGCGGCGCAGCGTTCGGGCGCCATTCCCGTGCGGGGCATGTACAAGCGCGTGTGGACCGGGACAGTCGTGGCGTGCGGGGGCTTCCTGTGCAAATGGTACGAGCCCAGGCTGGCGCTGTCCGTCTGGTCGCCCTACGACGGCATGTGGCAGACGATGTGGTCGCCCGTCTCGACCTCCGACCGGATCTGGTGCCAGGCGTGGGGAAGCAACGACATTCCCTTGGCCGGGTTGGGGCTCGATCATCGCAACGGCATCTCGGGCACGGCTTTCAGCCGGCTCTCCGTCTACTCCGCTCCGCCCCAGTCCTCGCTGGGCTATCTCTATTCTCGACCCTCGGCGGAGACCAACTGTCCGGCTCAGGATACGTCCATCTACTACTATTGGGGCAGCCCGAAGACCATGGTGTTCACGGTGGCCGACATGCGCACGCCCGGTGCGCCTTCGGGCGACGGGAAGCCGGAAATCCTGATGGTCAGTCCCGACACCATGTATGCGAGATACGTGACGTCCGACAGCGGGTACTTGACGGCTTACGTGCTGGGCACCTTGGGCAATCAGAACGCGATCATCCTCTGAGATAGGGAGGGCACAATGAACCTGGAACGAATCATCTCCCACGCAACTTCATCCCCATTCACCCGATCCTTGGCCGTCGCGGTCACCGTCGTCTTTGCCCTTCATGCCGCGGGATGCACCGACAACGAGCCATCGATCGCGCCCGAT
>CAZAWR010000205.1:3323-6777 GCA_964488865.1 uncultured Polyangiaceae bacterium
ATGCGTGCGAAGTGCGGGATCCCGCCGGCAAGGTCTGCCAGATTCGCGGCGGCTGCTACATCGGCGATCTCAGCAAGGCCGAACGGACCGCGTGCGATTGCGAGTTTTTCAACGGGATCATGGTACGGGATTACAGCACGGGCTTCCGATGTTGCCTGGACTGAGGTCATGCCCTTCACCGTTTCTCTGCCTGGGATCGGGCCCTCAATCCGGCGCCGCGCAGGAGACGTGGACGGAGGTACAGCGCGATGAACACGAAACAACGACGACGTCATGGGCTCCTCCGTTCGTTCCCCCTCCTTGCCCTTGCAGTTGGCGTGGCATGCACCGATTCGACCTCCGAGACCGCCGTTGCGGACGCCGGGCAGGATGCGACTCTCGACGCCGCGCCCGACGTGGAACCGAGCGACGGGGCGCCGGTCATCGATGTGCAGCGTGACGAGGGCGGTGACCCTGCGGACGGTCCCTCCGTGGTTTGCGAGGCGCTGACGAACGGGTCCTGCTCTCCCGCACCGGACCCGTCGGTGCCCGAGTGCAATGGCTGCTACGCCCATGCGGCGAGCCGCTACGATACCGATGCAAAGTGTCTTCTCGAGGCCACGCCGGAAACGGTATGCACGACCGTTTGCCTCGCTTACGCGGTGGAGCAGTGTTACTCGCGTCAAGTCGACGGTTCGGTCGAGGTGCTCGTGCTTGGCTCCCTCTTCGAAGACGAGCGATTCGAGCAAGAGACGGGGCTGACTCCGTGCGACGACGCGTTGAGCCAGGAGGTTGCTGCCGCACCCGCCTGCGACTGACAAGGGCGCTTGCTGCGACCGCTCAGGGGCCCAGAGGAACCCGCTTGCAGACGCGTTGCCAACAAGGATAGCCTCCACGGCCATGACGAACACTCACTGGGGCTGGCTGGCGTCGATCTCGTTCACTTGTGTGGCGTGCGGGGCGGGAGGTGCGGCGCAAGCCGTGAAGTCGGACGCCCCGACCGCCGCGGATGCTTTGGGAGAGGCTCCGTGTCACGAAGTCGCAGCGCAAGGCGAGCCCCTCGTGGTCGACTGGAAGACGGAGCAACGAGCGGACCTCGAGCTGGCCATGAAAGAGGGCGTGGCGGTCGTGGCCTACTCCTGCGACGGGATCCGCCTCTTGAAGGACTGTCACATCGACGGTCAGTACGGCTTCCTGGGCATGACCCGTCGCGAGCAGGTGGTTCGTCTGGAGAACGCAGACGAGGTGCGCGCGAACCTGCCGCTGAGCGGAGGTTCCGTGGGGGGAGAAGTGGGGCGCGGGACGACCCTGGACATCGCCATGGTGTTGGTCGGCAAGACGCGCACCACGCTGGATCAGCCAACGCGTGAGGACCTGAAGGGATCGTGCGAGGGGGCGACCCACTACGTTCGCGGTGCCCTTGTGGGTGCCTTCGCGATGGACCGCGGGAGCCAGGCGAAGGTGAGAGCGGCGGCGGAGATTCTCGGCATGGGTGCATCCACGAGCTCGTCGAGCTCCGAGAGCAACCGCAACCAGGACGGAGATCCTTCGGACTGCAAGAATGCGTCGCCGGACTCTCCGAAGCCGCCTTCGCAGTGCGGAGCGCCGATACGGCTGGTGCTTCAAGCGATCGCTGCGACCGCTCCGCCCGAGGTGGAGAAGCCCGTCGAGGCTACTTCGTCGATGGCCGTGGTGGAGTCGGCGTGCCCGAAGGGACTGGTGTTCGCGGACGGTAAGTGCACGGATCCGGCGGGTGCCGCTGCCTATCAGTGCAAGGCAGGCGACGCGGACGACTGCAAGGCGCAGTGCGATCGAGGTCATGCGGGTAGCTGCGCGTCGATCGGGGTGATGCTCGCGACAGGTCAGGGAGCGGCCAAGGACGAAGGAAAGGCCGTGGAGTCGCTGCGCAAGGCCTGCGACGGCGGTGAAAGCCGCGGGTGCACGGCGCTCGGTTCACTCACGCTGGAGGGGAGAGGCACGGCCAAGGACGCATCGGCTGCGGCAACGCTGTTCGATCGCGCGTGCAAGGACGGAGACGCCGCGGGGTGTGGGATGCTGGCCCGTTTGGTGGCAGACGGCGAGGGAACGTCGCAGGACCCAGCGCGTGCAGCAACGCTGTTCCAGCAAGCTTGCCAAGGAGGGTATGTCGCCGGTTGCGCGGAAGCCGCAAGTGCTCTCGTCGCGACGGACCCCGCGGCCGCGGCGGACCTTTTCAAGCGAGCGTGCGATGGGGGACACGGCGCGAGCTGCAACACGCTCGGCGAGATGCACGAGGCGGGCAAGTCGGTTCGCAAAGACCCGATCTTCGCTTCGATGCTCTACCAGCGTGGTTGCATCCGTGGCGGTGGCGATGCGTGCATGAACCAGGGGCGCATGCAGCTGGGAGGCCCCGGCGCTGGGGACGAAGCGGCTGCCAAGCGGTCCTTCGAACGCGGTTGCATGTTCCGGTCGGAGCTCGCGTGCGCTGCTCTCAAGGTCGCTTATGGCGACTCCCGGCCGGTGATCCCCAATGTCGCGAATGCACAATCCCTGCGCAAGAGTTGTCAGGGGGGCGACGCCCGAAGTTGTGGCTTGAGCGGTATCCTCACCCTGGCTCAGTCGGCTGCGAACCCGATGGGCAAGACCGAGCTACAAAGAGCCTGCACCATGGGGGATCGTTTCGCTTGCGCCATCGCCAAGAAGGTCAAGTAGACCTGCGTTGGACCCGTCCTTCGTGACCAGGAGCTCGAACGTCATGCTTCGAAAGACCTTCCTTTTTGCTCTCTGTGCGGTTGCCGTGGGCGGGCTCGCCTCGAGTTGCTGCAAGTCCTCCTCCGGGCTGCAGCTCACCTACGACGGCGCCAAAGACAAGGCGATGGACGTGAGTGCCGGGTGGGCCTACGCGACGACCAAGACCTTCTCCTGGCCGGACGGCAGCGGTGGCTTCAAGACGGCGAAGGCCGCCAGCCACTCGCTGTACCTTGCGAACTTCGAGCTGGACCCGTCGCGCGGGGTCATCTCGCTGTCCTCGGCCCTTACGGCCGACGGGCAAATGCGTGTTTCGTTCGGGCTTGTGGGGAGCGACGGGACCGAGGCCGGCGGCAAGGAGCGTGTCGCGCCTGCCAAGGGAGACTATCGCTGCGATGTGGACAAGTTCAGCAAGGTCGACTGGGTCGAAATCACGGTGTTCGAGGGGGGCAAGGAGACGAAGCACCGGTTCGACAAGCCCGCGGGCACGATCCAGGTGACGGCGTCGGACCCCGAGGGCATCACGGGGGTGATTGACGTCAAGGACGCGAAGAACGCGGTGAAGGGCGGGTTCTCGGCGAAGCTGACGAAGTAGCCCCGTGTCTCGCGCTGGTGGGGCGAGGCGTGTATGGGGTCACAGACCGAACGCGATGCATTTTCTTGGCAACCGGTTGCTTGCGTGGCCGATGTAAGGGCATGGGATGTGAACTAGGAACTAGGAACAGGAACGCGAACACGGAATGCAGAA
>CAZAWR010000206.1:0-6632 GCA_964488865.1 uncultured Polyangiaceae bacterium
AAAGGGCAAGGGTAGGGGCAGGGGACCAGAAACCCGGGCCGGCGCAATGCACCCGCTATGTTCCGCGAAGTGGATTCGCGTGGGAGCTTGGTGTAGTTCTTTCAAGGTGGAGCGCGCTGGCATGGCACCGTCAAGGATTCGCATCCGGTACTATCCGTCGGAACCGTCGCGAACGGGTGCCATCCCCGATCGCCAGGCACTCGTCGCGCTCGAAGGCCAGTCGCAGTTGCTGGTGCCTAGTTCCCTGCAAACCGTCCTCAACGCGAAGACTTGGGCGGGCCGCTTCCCTATCGCGGTGCTTCGGCAGGCTCTCGAGAAGCTACCTCAGCTCGATCCGACCTTCCGTGCCACCCAGTCCGTTCCTTGGCACGCAACGGACGACGTGGCGTTGGACGTAGACGTCACATGGCCGATCTTGATCCTCGTCCGAGATCTACACGACCTCGGATTGGACGGTGAGATCGAGATCGGCGGCGCGTAGATCATGGCGAAGAACAAGCAGCCGAGTGAATCCCTCACGTTCCAAGCCAACGGGGCCTCTTGCGATGTGAATTCGCTACGGGGCTCGTTCGCGCTGGGGAGCCGGTTGCTGTGTGACGGGGCGTTGAAGGATGTGCAGCTGGGGTCGCTGGCGGTCTGCCCGGCGGAGGAGGACCCTGATGCACGGCCCGGGCAATGGGAGCTGAGGATCCTCCGAGACGTGCCGCAGGTGGAGTTGTTCTTCATCCGCGTGGCCAGTCGGCTTGGGCTGCTTCCCGTCCGTCTGGCGTCGGGATTCGCTGCCGCCATTAGGGATTCGAAACGCATGGCGTTGGTTGCCGACACGAACGCGCTTCGCAATGGGCTTCTTGCGCAAACGTTGCGGGCTCGGGAAGGCCGTGCGGTACACGTGGCGGTTGCCGATCAGGCGTACATGGAGGTCCACCGGCAAAGAGAGGGAGCGCATGATTCACGGGGCTCCGCGTCGGGCGCCATCCCCATCGCTTCGAACGCCAGCCTCATGGAGCAGTGGGGCCGAGCATCCGATCGGTGTGGTCACCTCACGGGGGCGAGGCGAGCCCTCCGGCGAGTGCGAGACGATGGCTATCTGGTTCACGTCGCGCGACCTCCAGACGCGAAAGTGCGGTACCTTGGAGGAAGCGCGGGCGCTGCGCAGGCGGACGGGGATGAGGAAGGCGGAGCTTCAGAGGGAAGCGCAGTCGCGTCCAACTTGGTGCGCGATCGACTGGTCCTCGAAGCAGCGTTCCAACAAATGGCTGAGCTACCCGGTGTCCCTACGTGGTTGCTGACGAGCGACGCGTTGTTGGCCGAGCAGGCCGACATGGAGGGACTGTCGGTGGGATTCGGGTGGCTTGCTGATCGGTTGCAGCCCCCAATACTTACGTCACCTGTGTTCGACCCGCTCACGCTCCGTTTGCACCACATCCCAGTGGGCGATCTCCTCGAAGAGATCGTGTGGTCGAGCGGCGTGGTTACGCTCCACAAGGAAGGCGAAGGGAAGCGCGCCGTGGGGAGCATCCCTTTGGACAAGAAGAAGAAGCGGTGGCGCGCGCTCGCGGCGTTGGGCGAGCCAGGGTACGACGTGATCTGGAAGGTCGAACCATTTCGGGATGGAGTAGCCCGCTCGATCCCTGCTGGCTCCGCGGCTGGAGAGTTGGCTCCAAAGAAGGCGCCACCAGCCCTTGCCTTGATGAATCGCCTCATCGCCGTGTTCGAATCGCGCGACGCCCCCCCTGCCGCGATCGATTCGTCGACCGTGGATGCCTACGTGCGGGCGGCTGGCTGGACCGATGCCGGGGGAGCTCTCACCCAACGCGGGGGCGCGCTTGCGGAAGCGTGGATGAGCCTCGATGACGCGAACGCCGACGGATGGGTCGACTGGATGTACGACGCGGCGAGCGACGTTCGGGGGATTCCGGCGCTTCAAGGGAGCTTGCGTCATGTGCAGGAGAAGCCAGGGGCGACAGATGAGGTGATCGCGGCATCCACCAAGTACTCCGTGCGTACGGTCCAGGCGCAGCTGGGCCTGGCGAGCGCCTTCGGCGCTGCGATCCGTTTGGGAGGAAAGACATGGCCCGCGGGTGTGTGGGAGGACGACGCGGCGGCGGAAGCCGTGGTTGAAGCCATCCGGCGAATGGTTGCCAAGTCACCGGCCGGCACCGCGAGCGTCGCCCGCACGTTCACTTCGTTTCTGGATTCCCGTCGCCCAATGTCGATTCCGGTCTTCCGGCGCGCCCTCCTGCGAATCCGCGCGCGTGGGTGGGCGACCTTCGGGGGTTCCTCCCCAGAGAACAGTGGAGTGAGGGTCCGTGTGCTTGTGCGGGCTCGACCATCACGGGTGGAGACCCGAACCATCGATCTCGGGTACGGGGACTTTTTGCTGCCGGGAACCCCCTGCGCGGTCGCCACGCCGCTCGAGGTGGAGAGATGAGCACCTTCGTCCTTGGGCAATTCTCCCGAGGCCCCGCGCAGAACCGTTACGAGGCTCTCGGGTACCTCACCAACCCGTTCCCAAATCAGGGAAGGGTCAGCATCGCTGTCGCAGGAAGGCCCGAAGCGGTGTTCGTCCCCCGGCCGGAGTTGGAGCCGGTCCAAACCGACTTCTTCCGTTTCCTCCAAGGCAATGGCCGCGGAAAGGTCTGGGCCGTGCTTGGCGAACACGGCGTCGGGAAGAGCAACTTCCTGCATGTCGTTCAGCAAGAGCTCGTCCGTGGGGAAGCGGAAGGGACGATCCAACGGACGGCCTGGTCGATGTTGGATGGGTCGCACCTCACCCCCAGTCGTCTCGTCGAAGGCATGGTGACTGCGATCGGGGCGACGAGGATCGAAGACCTGCTGGGGACGACGTCCAAGGTGGTCCCCGCGCCTCTTGCGGCGTCCGATTTCGGACGATTCTGGTCCCGTCCCGACTTTGATCACGCTGATTCCGCCGCGTTTCTCATCCGTTGGTTGACGGGCGCACGGACGTCGAAGTCCGAGCGAAAGATCTACCAAATCGAGGCTGAGCAGCGGCTTCCGCCAGCTATCTCCGTGCCCTACGTTCGCGCCCTCGTCGACATGTTGTCGAAAGCCAAGATTCTCGAACGAATGGTCCTTCTCATCGACGAATTCGAGGATGTTCAGGCCCTGCCGAGGCAGGCGCAGACGGAGTATGCGCAGATTCTGAAGACGGTCCTCAACGCGTTCGACTGGGACGGTCTGTACGTCCTTCTCGCGGGGGCGCCGAACGCCTTCGACGTCATCGGAGAGAGGTATCCTTCTCTCGCCACGCGTTGGGCTCCCGTGCGGCTCCGCCCGGTCGAGACGGCAGAACAGGCGCTCGAGCTCGCCCATGCCTACAAGGAGCGCGCCCGGAGCGACGTGGGCGCCAAGCTCGAAGGGTTGAAGCCCGTGGACGTCGATGTGAAGGCCATTTTCGTGGAACTCGCTCAGAAGCAGAACCCACCGACCCAACGGTCGCTTCTGACAGGGCTGCATGACTTCGTCGAGAATCTGGCGGTGGCATCAGAGCCCCCACGGGCCCGAAGGTCGAAGCGGGCGTAGGCGCTGCCCCGGATCCCGCGGCTGTCACTTTCCGCTTGACGCCCCCGCCCGATTCACGGATGAAAGCCGCACAACCCCACACAACGGAGATGGATGTATGACCGATACCCTTGATCTCTCCACCTACGCCCGGCCACCGCGCATGGACGTCCCCACCGCGGTCGCCGTGGGGATCGCGTTGCTCGCGGCGCCTGCCCCGCAAGTCACCCCTTCCATCACCAAGTCCCGCACCCGCCTTCGCACCTCGGTTCTGGGCCTGCAGACGGCCTGGGCCCAGCGCGACAAGCAGCGCGCCGAGAGCGAGCCGCTCGACCCCCGCACGGCCGACTTGCGCGTGGATACCGCGTGGGGCGCCGCCTTCGGCATCGTCGACGCGCTCGCTTCCCTTCCCGCGGCCGCGTCCGAGCGCTTCGCGCTCGCCGCGAAGGTTCGTGACAGCCTCTTCTTCGACGGCAAAGCCTTCCTGACCTTGCCCTACCCGGCCGAATGGGCCGAAAGCCAGAAGCGTCTCGACCGGATCGACAACGAAGGCCTCGCTCCGGACCTGGAGAAGCTGGTCGGAGCCGACGTCGTCACGGAGCTGCGAGAGGCTCACCTGGCCTACGGCAAGGCCGTCGAGAAGATCATGCAGGGAGCGGGGGAAGTCGAAGCCGTGCTCGTTCGCGCTCCGCTTCAGGCGGTCGCGGAAGCCATCACCGACTATTGCGTGAAGGTCCTGGCCACGGTGGAACCGGACGAACCGGAGACGGCGGCGGCTGCGCGCAAGGCCCTCAAGGCGATCGACGTGGTTCGTGCTCGGGCGGTTCGTCGCACGCCGGCCACGGGGGACGCGCCGGATCTGCCTCCGGTCGACCCGGCGACCCCCGTTCCGGTCGCTTGAGACCTCCAGGTCTCCTCCACCCTTGTCCACAGTGTTTTCTCAGACCTCCCGGCCTTCCCCAAGCTCGTGAACAGACCTTCGGGAGACCGATCGGTCTCCAAAACTCTGTTCACAGAGATTCGGCGCGCCAGATTGGCGTGCTGCTCCGGCGTGTCAGGGGCCGGCTTGGCGGACAGCTCTCGAGCGTTCGTGGGTTCTGTCCCCGCGGACGATGGCATGCGTGTTGCTGTGGTCTCCTCCCAGGAACCCAATATGCATCAGCCTCCCCCTCCCACCACCCAGTGCGACAGCCTCGCACCCGTCTCTGCTTCCGTTCTCCCAAACTCGACGACGCCTCCGGTCCCTTCCCCTCCGGAGCCAGTTCGTGCCTCGGAGCCGGTCCGCAACACCGTCGCTCGAACCTCCGCTCTCGCCGTGCTTCTGGTCTCATCCTTGTCGGCCGCCCTGATGGGCTTTGCCCCCAGCGAGCCCTCCCAGCGAAGCGTTGCCGCCCCGGAAATCAAGATGTCCGAATCCGGTAACCCCACCCGCTGGCACGCTCCTTCCGCGGAGGTCACCCTCGACCCTTCCCTCGACAAGCTCGGTCCCGGCGCCAAGGACGCTGTCCGGTTCGCTTTCGCCACATGGATCGAGACCGACGCGCGGACGCCCTCTCTCGCTTTCGAAAGCGATACGACGAAGCACGGCCAAGCCAAACGCGACGGTGTGAACCGTATCCTTGCCGCCCCCATCACCCTCGCGGGACACGAAGGCGACCTCGCCATCACCATCAGCTATATCGACTCATCGGGCGCCATCCTGGAAGCCGACGTCATCATCAATACGCGCCACAAGTTCGATGTCGACGCAGACTCGTCCTGCGGTGGCTACGACCTACGAAGCATTGTGACCCACGAGGCGGGACACTTCTTCGGACTCGGCGAGGACAGGGAAGACGTTCATGCTGCTATGTTCTTCAAGACGTCCAAGTGCGAAACCAACAAGCGCATGCTGGCCCCGTCCGACGTCGCCGCGATCGATTTCCTCTACGATCAGGCGATCGATGACGAAGAGGTGGCGACCGCGGGGTGCAGCATGGCGCCGACGCGCGGCGGGCAGGGCTCTTGGGGCTGGTTGGCTCTGATGGGCTTGGGCATGGCTGCTCTTCGCCGTGCACCCATGACCGACTACGGTGCGCAGCACACCGTGCGAGGGTTCAGCGCGGTGGCTTGCCCGACGATGGTCGGCGACCCGCCCATCGGACAGCTTCCGCCCGCCGGTCCCCCGACGAACCGCCCCGAGTGCACCTGGCCCACCGCAAACCCCGTGGGATGGCAGGCCCCGTCGAGCGGGTAGGCGCCTTCGGCCTGGCCGCTGCAATCATCCGTGCCGTAAAGGACGACCTGGGTCTCGCAGACCTGCCCCGCGGCCAGGCCACACGTGCACCCCGTCGAGGCGCAGGAGCGCGTGTCCGAATAACCCTCGTGGAAGACGCTGCGGTCCGGGAACGATGTCGGGCAATCCACAGCGCCTTCTTGCTCGATGCAGGGCACCGGGACGAGGGGGGCGTCAGGCTTGGGGGCGCACACCTCATCCACGCCGCAGCCATCCCCCACGTCATCGACGAAGCAGAGGTCTGCGGCTTGTCCCCACGAAGGGGGGGCCGGCATACCAGAGACACCAGGCGTGCAGGTGCCCGGGGTCGTCACCTCGCTGACGCCGGTGGCCACGCCGGAGACCCGGAAGTTATTCGCGAAGTCGTAGCATCCAGACGTCACGACATTCGACCCTCCCGTGCACGTGGCCTGGTTCCAGAGCGTGGCGGACATGCCGCACACGCCGTTGGCCGGCGTCCCGCAGGAGCACTGGCAGCCGTCCGAGGGCGCCTCGAATTGATCGAAGAGGGAGAGCCCCGACGGGGTCATGTCGCCGCAGTCGGGCGCGGACGAAGAGGGGTCTCGCAGGGCGAGATACCCCACCAGGCTCCAGCCGAAGGGCGGAGCAGGGACGCACTCGTGGTCTGGCTGGCATTGCGGGTCGGCGCAGTCGACGAGCCCATCTCCGTTGTCGTCGGAGCCGTTGGTGCAATCCTCGGGACCGGTCGTTCCGCCGGTGCCGCCCGTTGCGCCGGTGCCGCCCGTGCCGCCCGTGCCGCCCGTTGCGCCGGTGCCGCCCGTGCCGCCCGTGCCGCCCGTGCCGCCCGTGCCGCCCGTGCCGCCCGTGCCGCCCG
>CAZAWR010000207.1:0-6598 GCA_964488865.1 uncultured Polyangiaceae bacterium
GATCACCATCAGGCGGCAATCCCCAGAATGCCGCGGGTTGGGAACGTTGACGACAACACGAGGACGGAGGAAGCCAACAAGGAGCTTGTGGCCCTGTGCGGCCCAGACGCGAACGGCGAAACCGGTTGCGAACTTGAGGGATCCATCCCATGGACCACGCTGGGCGACCGGCAAGGATGCTTGTGGAAGGTCAACGGGGAGATGTGCGCATGTCCCTTGGACACCGTTGATCCGTGCCCAATCCAGTGTCCCATCCAAGTGCCGGCAGGAACGCCTCCCATAACGGCCACGAACGTCGGTGACTTGCAGGACATGTGCCTAAAGGCGTTGCAGGCGGTCGCTAATAGCTATGATGTTAACCTCGTCACCGGCATCAGCTGGATTCCGGTGCTTCATACGCTCAACCTTGGCGAGAGCCAAGACATGAACACGGAGAACAAGTGCGACGTGTTCACCAAGTTGCGGCGGACCAACCTGTCGGAAAAAGAACGGGACCGGATTATTCACGACGAGCTTGCGCCGATGTGGAACAAGGACGAGATCAGACGCATTGCCTCACTCATCGTGTACCGTGAGCACTTCTTGGACAACTACGAGCTAGACTACGACGGAAAGCCCGTGTTCAGCACGTCGCGTCCCTACCGCCCGTGTGACAATGCTCTGGTTCCGCCTCCCTGCAATGCAGCAGGGGAAGACGAGAGGACGGGCTCCCTATTCTGGCAGCGGGAGGTGGATTGCTTCAAGTCCGACTGTACCACGGCCAACGACCCCAACGTCGGCGCGGACGGCTGTGTGCTTGCATCGCCAGGAACGAAAGACCTGAGCATGGACACGGAGCCGGAAGCACTCCGAGCTCGCTGGGCCTGGGGGTTTGGCCACCTTCGAAGGTCGGTCGCCACCCTTGGGGTCATCAGCGGAGAGATGTCCGGCACGATGGAGCTTTCGCGGATACACTACCCTTCGCAAGCCGACAAGCTCGGATACGACAGTCAGGTGGTTGTCCCACACAAGCTGCGGGGGGACTGTCGACAGATTGTGAACGACGACGAAGTTCCTGCATGGGTCGCGGAGTGCGACCCATGGAATCGCTCGGACTATCCGAAGACGAAGTGCGTTTGGCTGAACCGCTCTGCATACGGTGAACACGAACTCCCTCGATTGATCGGCCGCCCGGTGAATCACAACGGGTACATTCCGGATCGGATCCCCTACGTCTCCGACTCCAGCGCGTACTGGGCATTGCCCGCAGCTCCGCCTGTCTCGGGAGGCACCGACACTCCCTTCCCACCTTTTGGCGTTGATCCGCAATTCCTGTTTTGTCATATGCCCCAGCCTGGCGACAGAGGGTGTGCGTACGGCCTGAATGTGGTCGACTTCGAAGCCCAAGACGCAAGTGGCGGCTCGTCCTGCGCCTACGATGGCAAGCCCATCTGGAACGGCGCATCAACGGGCAACATTGGAGCATCCAGACCGGGGCCGGTCGTCCTCAAGTTCGAGCCTGCCTACAACGAGAGTCGTGACAAGATGTGGGAGAGTCCGCCCAGCGACTTGTGCTCGAATCCGCCCGATGACAGAACGAAACATGCGGTATGGCGCTCGTTCTGCATTGCTCCGCGGGACTTCAATGAAGGCGATCAAGGGTTCATGACGAAGGGGATCGTGCCGAACGAAAAAAGCGACCAGAACGAGGTCTTTTTCGATCGAGCGACGGTCGGCAGCTGGCTGAAGCACACGTGGGGCGATAGCGGCAACGTGTATTGGTCCCAATACTTGTTCGACCAGACCGAAATGTCAGTCGCGGCGGATGGGCATCGGCCGTTCCAGTATCCGGTCAGCGCGCGCAATGTGTTCGATGCCATGGAGCTTGCGTGCCATGCGAGCAGCGTTCGCAGGCAGGTCGCGATGGATTGCAGGATGGTAACCCCAGAGGAGATTGTCGATGCGTCTTTTTCGCCGGAACAGATGGTGGGGTTGCTGCAGTGCTACCGGGACTGGATGCGCACCGTCGCGGGCAGCGTCATCGTGGGGCCGCTGCCTGCGGAAGTTGTCGAGGCAGTGCAAACGAGCACGCCTTTGAGCGGCACAACCGGTTTGGGTGGGGCGTACCTGGACGCGCTCGTCGCCCAATACGATGCCTTGCTCGCCATCATGCTCAGCTTCGATCACATGAGCGATCACTTTCGGATGTTCGCACTTCACGCCGAGGAGATTGCATCGATTGGGCGAGAGGACGCCTGGTTGGACAAGGCGGCGGCTGCGCGTGTATTGTCTGCCACACTGCACGGCGTTGCTGCCGCACTCAGCTCGATCGCCAGTGCTCAAGGGTATGTGTCTGCGGACCCCGGCAAAGCTGCATCTGGCGCTGGCGCCGCGGCAACTGCACTGTCGGCCGCGAAGGCGCAGCTGGCTGCTGCTGCTGCTGACGTCGCCACGATTAACTTCGAGAACCAAGCGGCTGACGAGCAGTTGAACCAGAAAGCCCTTCATGTGAAGGGCATGATGGTGAGTGAGCTGGCTCAGGCACGAGACGAGGCGAAGCTGATCAGCTCGGAGATGAACAAGCTCGTCGATGCTGCGGCAGACCTCGAGCAGGTTCGGGCGCAGGCGGATCGCGCGAAAGCTGTCATGAACCACCAAGACTTCGTGAACGGGCAGCCCGTGTACGTCAACACGGTCATGCGCAGGACCTACAATACAAACCTCATCCGTTACGAAAACGCGCTGGAGCGGGCGCGCAAGCTCGCGTTCATCGCGCGGCGGGCCATCGAACTGAGGTTCGGCGTGGACATGGACTACATGACCGCTCCGATGACGCTGGTGGAACCGCCGCAGTCCTGGGCACCGGACGTATGCACGATGTCGGGGATCGACTACGACCAGATTCGGCGGGCGAAGGACAGCGGTGAGGACGTGGAGTTTTCCTTCGGCGGCACCCCACCCGACGGCGACCACTTTGCTGGGGCCTTCGTCGGCGATTACGTATCGAAGCTCGAGGACTTCGTCACCAGCTATCCCTTCGACTACCCTCTCAAGGATGGCGACGACGTCGCGGTGCTGTCGCTGGCCGAAGATATCTGGGGGCTTCGGGCGACATGCGTGGTTCCGTCTCGGAACCTGCTGTACTTCTCGACCGATTTCGACAAGGGGGACAGCGAGCAGCTGCACGACGAGATGCGGGGATGGTTCGTGGGAGGGTGCCCGGACACGCCAAACCAACCGGTCGACTTGGTCCAAGAACCCTGGAGAGGGTGTGTGGAGGTCGAGAAGGCTACGACGACGGCGGATCGTGACGACGAACATGAGCAAGGGGGCCAGCCTACCGCCGACCACGAGATCAACCTGAGCGGACTGCCGGAGGGCGCGGTACCTTACCGTGTGGGCAATCGGCCGTGCCTTGCCGATAACGGTTACGCCTGCCCGCTGGTTGATCAGCACCTCGCAGGTGGATTCGTAGGCCAGCGTCTTTGGGCCGTGACGTCGGGGCCCCATGTGGCTTCCGTCTACATTCATGCAGATCCGAAGGCTGCAACGTATCCCGCCCGCGTGCGGATTGTAACGGAAGGAAACAACACAGTGGCCTCGCAGGTGGCGTTGCCAGACGATCACTGGATTCGCGCAGAGGTGCCGTTTATGGCCGCGCCCGGCGAGGTGTACTACATCGTGCTCGAGCCGTCCGCCGATCCTGTGGAGCTTGATCTCTCATCGGGCAGCGGAGAGGATGATTGGCCCGGGATGCTTGTGGCTGCCGCGCAGGTCGAGGCTGTCGGTCAAGACGGAGGGGGCGAACTGGACCCCCCCTCGAAGTGGGAGCGGACGAATCTCGAACGCGTTGCGGAGGACCCTGTGTGCCACGAATACGTCGGGGCACAACTCCGTCAACAGTTCGAGCGAAAATGCGCGTACGTCTGTCCCAACGGCATCAAGTCCGATTGCCCAGGGGTGGATCCGTCTACCGTACCGACGGTTTGCTACTACGAAGCCTCTTTCTCACTGGCACTCGATCAGATCGAGAGAGGGGAGATCATTCCCAGCGGACAGATCGCGATTGGGAACTTCAACTTCCGTCACAATCTCGCCGGTGTGAACCTCGTCGGCACGGGGATCACTTCGTGTGACGATGTATCGGGCGTATCCTGTTATGGCAACGGCTTCACCGAGTACACCCTGACCCACGCGGGCGACACGCAAATCCGCAACTGGGAAGGTGGCTCCCTCCCGGTGAAGCTGGATCAGGCGTACATCGAGCACGGCAAGGCGCTCGCCAACGAGCGCACCATCACGAATCCACCCTCGTCGGCTGACTTGGCTTCTCTGGATTCGTACATGAAAGGGGAGCTGAAGGGTCGACCCATCCAGGGCTCGTACACGATTCGGATTTGGGAGAGTCCTACGCTTCGATGGGAGCGCCTGCAGGACATCCAGTTGGTGTGGAAGTATCACTACTGGACGCGGTTCGGTAATTGAGACCGGTTGCGGTCAGCGAGGAGGTCCGACAATGCTGTATCGTGGCGGTCCATCGAGCCTTTCGTTCTTGTCTTGCGCGCTTTGTTTGTCGCTTGCATCTGGCTGTGGCCCTGACGGCCCGGCTGAGAGCCCGGGAGCGGATGCGGCCGCCGACGTTGGCGCTGTTGTCCCGCCGGACACGGCAACCAATGCCAGCGATGCCCCGGATTCTCCTTCGGACGCAGGCGGCGCGGATGTAGGCGAGGTCGTTCAGGACGCATCGGGTGCTGACGCTGATGGAGGAGCGTGGGACGCAGCCCCGGACGTCCCCGACGCCCCCGGGGACACCACCGCGGACGCCCCCCCCGACGGCCCCACCGGCCCCAACATCTGCGGCGACGGGTGGCGCGACCCGCTTGTCGAAGAGTGCGACGATGGGCTCGACCCTTCGAGCGTCGAAGACCGTGCTTGCACCTCGACGTGCCTTGTGGTGGACAGGCTTGCCAGCCACAGCATCGATGTCCGGGAGCGTCGGTTGGGCATCGGCCGGCACCCCGTAGCCGGAGGCCTCCACGGGCATGCAGTGGTAACAGTGCAAATGACAGGTGAGGCGGGAGACGAGGCGCACGTGGCCTTGACCGCGTTCTCGCCTGTCGGGGTGAGGTTGGGACAGAGCTCGTGGGGACCGGTTCCGCTCGATGCAGATCCGGTCGTGGCTTCCTTGCCCGATGGTGACTACGCCGTGGCGTACACCGCCTTCGACGCCGACGGTGACGGACTGGGCATCTCGCTGGTGCGCGTGTCCAGCGATGGAAGCGTGATCACGCAAGTGGGGGCGGCGAACGGAACGAAGCTGTTCAGTCAACGGTCTGCTGACGTGCTGTGGACGGGAAACCACTTGGTGGTCGGTTGGGAAGACGAGAGCACGATCCCGCGCCGGGTGTGTACGAGGCGGTTCGACGCGCAGCTTCTGCCCGCGGGGGGCGAGAGTTGCACCGCGCTTGCCCTCCCCGCGAGCCGGGTCTCCCTTGCCACGTTGCAGGGCCAAGTCGTCACCTCGTTCCGTGTCGATGAGGAAGAGTCGTCGAACTACCACGTAAAGCTGCCTGGCGGCGGAGCGTTTGTGACGGATCCGTTCGATCCCGCCGCCTCCGGCGAGTCGCTGGCGCTGATCGATCTCGATGATTCCACGATGCTGGCTGTCTACGCCGATGGCCAAGGGCAGGTGGTCGCCACAACGTTCGATGGGTCAGGCGCCGCCCTTGGGGAACCCACGGTGCTGGGGTGTCCCCGAGGGAGGCCCGCACTCGCGAAGACGATCGATGGCGTGTACCTGGCCTGGTGGGAGCCGGCCATGGCCCCGGACGCTGGAGACACCTGGGACCCCGCGTTCGATGAGCTCTGGCTGCAGCGCCTCGGCTGGGACGGCGTGGAGTTGGACACGTCCGCCGAGCCTCTCTCCTTGCCAAGGTACGTCTGGCACACGCCCGGGGATCAGGTGCTTCCCGCCCTCGTTTCCGTCCCGTACTGGCCCACTGGCGCGCTCGTCGCGGCGTGGACCGACCTGACCGCGACGAACTTCGGCACGCAAGCGCCGCACGGAGACGTGGTTCTCGAGCTGATTCCCACCCCGGTCCTCCGAATCCCGATGGCATACTGATGCGCCCCATGAACCAAGACCAGGGCAAGCGAAGGGCGACACGAGGGGCGCAAGCCTTCGTGCTTCTCCTCGTGACCTTCTGTCTGCTGCTGTTGCCCCGCGGGGCATGGGCCGACGAGTCCTCCCAAGCCCCCCCTGCCGAGCCCGAGACCCGCGAGCTCCCGCCCTCCAGCCCCAAGCTCGCCCCCAAGCAGCACGCCACGGAGACGCCGTCCGAGCGCGAACCCGAGGTCAGTCCCGAGCCATCGGACCCACCATCTCGACCCAAGCTCGAAGTGCAGAGACCCAAGGTCTCCCAGGCCCCCTCCGCCGTCACCGTCAAGTCCCTGCCCACCGGTGAGAACAAGACCGGGGTGAGCGCGCAGTCGATCTCGGTGCCCAAGGGGCCCGGCACGATCGAAGGCATGGGCGAGAGCTTCTCGGCTCAAGCCTCGACTGGAATCGCGACCTTCAGCGTGCCCTTTGCCCTACCCGCGGCTCGCGGGGATGCGCAGC
>CAZAWR010000208.1:0-6590 GCA_964488865.1 uncultured Polyangiaceae bacterium
ATCGCCCACCGTCGAATCGTCTCCATCGCGTACCTCCAGGCCCGGCCACCCGCCGGGCGCGGAGACTGATTACCAGCGATCTCTGGTTTTACGCAACCCCTCCCTGGGGCACCCCCTCGGGCGTGCCGCCGCCCGCGAACGCAGCCCTGTACGAGCGCAAGACGTACCTCGACCTCGTGGCCCGGCTCGCCGCGAACGTCCGGCGTCTGCGGCACGAACGGCAGTGGACCCAGGCCCAAGCGGCCGAAGCCTGCGAGATGGCGGTGTACATGCTCCAGACGGTGGAGAGCGGGCGGGCCAACTTCACGGGGACCGTGCTGGCCCGGCTCTGTGACGGGCTGGGGGCGCCCGTGGAGGAGCTGCTGAAGCCCGCGGCACCCCTCACGCCTCGCAAGCGGGGGAGGCCCCGCAAGGCGGCGCCAGAGGGCACGGGGGAGGAGGGGTGATGGGCCACGACTACCTCCAGGCCGTACGGATGGCGGTGAGGCCCTACACCCGCTCGGCCCGCTGCGAGGCCCCGGAGCCCGCGGCGGACAGCCCGTACCATGTACGACGCATGACATGGATATTCGCCTATTCGGGGAATAGTGTCCCCTGTCGATGGAAAATGTTGCCGCGCGAAGCCACGCCAGCCTAGAATTCGCGAATTCCAATGGCCCACATCGACAACCTAGTCGCGGCAATTCCGGGCGCCGCGCTGCGTCGGCAGATCGAGGACGAGATCCGGGAGTTGAAGCGTGAGCGTTTCGGACTGGTGTTCGAGCGCCACATCCCAGAGATCACAGTCCTGCCGCGGGTCACAGCTCGCGTTGGTTCCATGGTGCTGCGGCGGGACGACATGACCGGCGCGGTCTACCGCGTGAAGGGCCTCACCGCGGGAAGGGCGACCATCGTGCCCACCGACGGCAAGAGCGAGCCCGGCGACGTGAGTGCGAGCGAACTGCTGGTGGTCAAGTCGTTCGGGGAGCCGATCTACCCGGCGCTGACGCCGGTCGGCGTGGTCCGCCGCGGCTCCGCGGAGCGCCCCCACCACGCGGTCATCAACGGCGAGAACCTCCACGCGCTCCGACTGCTCGGCCACACCCACGCGGGCCAGGTGGACTGCATCTACATCGACCCCCCGTACAACACGGGCGCGAAGGACTGGACCTACAACAACCGCTATATCGACGACAAGGACGCCTTCCGGCACAGCAAGTGGTTGTCGTTCATGCACCGCCGCATCGTGCTCGCCCAGCGGCTCCTGAAGCCCGACGGCGTTCTCATCGTCACGATCGACGAGCACGAGGTCCACCACCTCGGGATGTTGCTCGAACAGATGTTCCCCGAGGCGCTCGTGCAGATGGTCACCATCGCGATCAACCCTTCGGGAACCGACGGCGAGGGCTTCTCGCGCGTCGACGAGTACGCCTACTTCGTATTTTTCGGCGGAGCCCAGCCCAACCCGACATTCGAGGACTTCTTCGGTCCCGAGGACAAGAGCCGCGCGCGGTGGTGGCACGAGTTCATTCGGAGTGGCCCCTCCTGGCTGCGCGCCGCGCGAGAGAACCTCTGTTACCCGATCAAGATCGACGCCAACGGCCGGATCGCAGGTGTCGGCGTGCCGCTGAAGGGCCCGGACGATGCCCGGCCGCTCCGGGACGGCAAGCACCAACTCGCATGGCCCGTTCGGACGGACGGTCGCCTCGGAATTTGGAGCATGGAAGCCAAGCGCGTCCTGGAGATGTACCCGAAGGGACACATCGTCGCCACCAAGCCCGCGCGCGGAACGTGGTCGATCCGCTATCTACTCGAAGCCGCCCGCCAAGCGGTCGAAGCAGGTGAGGTCGAGGTCCAAGGATACGACCAGTATGGCGGCGTGATCCTGCCCCAGAAGCACGGGCGTGTCGTTCCCAAGACGATCTGGCACCGGGTGCGTCATGCGGCCGGTGCGTCCGGGGGAACGGGCATGCTGGGGGCGCTCCTGGGCGCGGGTGGTGTGTTTTCCTACCCGAAGTCGGTGTATGCGGTCAGGGACGCGCTGGACGCCGCAGTAGGCGATCGACTTGATGCGCTGATCGTCGACTTCTTCGCCGGTTCCGGTACCACGCTCCACGCAACCTTCTTGCTGAACGCCGAGGACGGCGGGAATCGGCGCTGCGTCCTGGTGACCAACAACGAGGTCAAGGCCGAGACCGCCGCAAGACTGGCTGCGAAAGACTGCTTCTCTGGCGATCCAGAGTTCGAGGCTGCTGGCGTGTTTGAGTCGGTGACCCGTCCGCGAATCGCCGCGGCGGTCAACGGCACCAGGGCGAATGGCGACGCGATTCCTGGCGCCTATCTTGACGGGCGCGAACTTGCCGAAGGTTTCGCGGAGAACGTTGAGTTCTTCCGGCTCGACTACCTCGACCCCGACGACGTCGGGCTCGACCGGCAGTTCGCGGCCATCCTGCCGCTGCTCTGGCTGAGGGCTGGAGGGCGGGGCGACCGCGGCCAACGCGCCCCCGGTGATGCGTACCTGCTGCCCACCGGGGCGCCCTTTGGGGTGCTCCTCGACGAGTCCCGTTTCGCGGAGTTTCAGGACGCCCTCACGGCACGGACCGACGTGACCCACGTCTGGCTCGTCACCGACTCCCCCGACGCCTTCGCGTGGATGCACTCCCGGCTCCCGAGCGGTCTCCGGGTGCTGATGCTGTACGAGGACTATCTGCGGAGCTTCCGCACTGACACGGAGCGTGCGCTGTGAAAACCCTGTTAAAGCCCTTCCAGACCGACAAGGTCGCCGAGTTCCTTGACATCCTCCATGCTGCCGCCAACGAACTGAGCAAGTGGCCCCAGGCCGTGGTTCTGACGGCCCCAACTGGCTCTGGGAAGACGGTCATGGCTGCTGCTGCCATCGAGCGTCTCCTTGACGGTGACGCCGACCACCCACCCGACCCGCAGATGACCTTTCTGTGGATCACGGACCAGCCTGACCTGAACGAGCAAACTAGGCGGAAGATGGCGCAGCACTCTGCGACCCTGGACGCCACACGTCTTGTCGTGATCGACACAGATTTCCAGGCCGAAACGTTCACTCCTGGACGGGTCTACTTCCTCAACACCCAGAAACTCGCAAAGACCAGTAGCCTCGTGCTGCCCAGCGACGAACGGCGGTACACCCTCTGGCAGACCATCGCCAACACCGCGCGCGAGCGGCAAGGCAAACTCGTTGTGTTCATCGACGAGGCCCATCGCGGGATGAACGAGAGCCCCAAGGCGCGCGAGGAGGCCGCGACCATCGTCCAGCGTTTCATCAAGGGTGACGATGCGTTCGGGTTGGGCATGATGCCGTTCATCGTCGGCATCTCGGCCACTCCGGAGAAGTTTGATAAACTGATCTCCGCCACGCCAACAGCCCGGACGGTGCGCCGGGTCAGCGTGGAGGCCCGAGACGTGCGGGACTCCGGACTCATCAAGGAGGCCGTCATCCTATGGCACCCGACCGAGACTCAGGCGGCCGACATGACCATGCTTCGCGCGGCGGCCCGAACGTGGCTCGACTACTCCAGGCGATGGGCCGCCTATTGTGAGGGAGCGCACGAGAAGGCGGTGCATCCGTTGTTCGCGGTGCAGGTCCAGGACGGCAAGGGCAAGGTTGTCTCGGCCACCGACCTCGCCGCCGTCGTCACGGCGGTTCGCGAGGAAGTAGCCGCCGAGGGCATCAACCTCCCCGACGCCGCGTTCGCGCACGCCTTCGACATCAAGGGCACAGTCATGGCAGGGAGCACGCCGCTGCGCTACCTCTCGCCGCCCGACATTGAGGGCGACCCGGACGCCCGCGTGGTCTTCTTCAAGACCAGCCTGAGCACCGGGTGGGACTGCCCACGGGCTGAGGTGATGATGTCCTTCCGGGTGGCCGAGGACCCCACCTACATCGCCCAACTCGTGGGCCGCATGGTCCGCACACCGTTGGCGCGGCGTGTTGATTCCGACGACCACCTCAACACCGTGGCGCTCTACCTCCCGCACTACGACGAGGAGGGGCTGGGGCGCATCATCTCCAAGCTCGAATATGGGGATGCCGAGATAGTCCCGGCTCTCCAGGTCAAGCGGGGCGAGAGCCTCGTGACTCTCGGTAGGGCGCCGGGCAGCGCGGACGCCTTCGCTGCCCTCGCGGAGATCCCGTCGTGCATCATCCCGGCGCGCCGCCGGGTGGCCGGGGCCAAGCGCCTCATGGGGCTCGCGCGCTTGCTGGCCCATAACAAGCTTGACCCTGCGGCACTGGACGCCGCGCGCACCACGCTGCTCGACACCATGGACAAGGAATACGCCCGCCTCGCGGCATCGGGCGCCGCTCAGGCAGTGCTCGATGAGAAGGTTGTGCTCGACGTGCGTGGAGTGACGTGGGCGTACATCGAGAACAACGCGGTCGTCTCGCGCGGTGTCACAAGCGAGACGACCGCTCAGTTCACCGTCTCACGCGAGAACATCGACGACCTCTTCCTTGCGGCAGGGCGCCGGTTGGGTGAGGGGCTCCACATGGCGTACATGAAGCGTCGCGTTGCTGCTGACGACACGCTCCGCGTGACGGCCAAGATCGAGGCGTTCCTGCTGGCAAACGACGCCACCGTCGTCGAGACCGTCCACGCGGCGGCGAATGCCGTGGCAGAGGAGTGGCTCGACACGCACAGGTCCGCGGTCAAAAAGCTCCCGGAGGCGCAACGCCAAGCGTACGACGAGATCCAACAATCAGCCCCGAATCCTGGGCTGACAACGCTCACGTTCCCCGACGAGATCGAGGTCCCAAAGGACGGCAAACTCTGGGACAGACACCTCTACGCCGACGCCGCAGGCAAGTACCCCGCCACGCTGAATGGGTGGGAGGAAGCCGTGATCAAGGCAGAGATCGACCGCCAAGCGGTGGTCGGTTGGCTACGGAACGAGCCTCGCAAGCCTTGGTCGTTCTGCATCTCGTATGTGGACTCCAAGGGTGAGACGCGCGGATTCTACCCTGACTTCCTGGTCGTGCGGGCCGTGGGAAATGACCTCGTGGTGGACATCCTCGACCCGCACCTGCACAAGCTGACCGACGCACCACCGAAGGCCGCCGGGATGGCCCGGTTTGCCGACAGCAAGGCCGGGAAGGCGTTCGGCCGCATCGAGATCGTCATTCGAGATGACAGCGGCATCATCCGGCGACTCGACCTCCGCAAGCCAAAGGTGCGCGAGAAGCTCCTGGGCGTCCAGAGCGCCGAGCACCTCCGCCAGACGTTCATGGACTTCGGCACCACGTCGTAGAGTGCTCAACGCGCAGCGGATCGGGTCGGGCGGCCCAACCTCGCCCGGCTCTGTGACGGCCTCGGGGTCGACGTGGCCGAACTGGTGAAGGCCGTGACGCTGGACCCCAACGACCCCGCCGGATAGCGTCGGAGCAACGGTTGCTTGACCCGTGGTCGCCGACTGATAGAATTCTGCGATGCCCACCCCCTCCCGTCGCCCGAAGCGCACAGCCCCCGCCGCCGCACCGCGCGCCAAGCCCTCCAGTCCCAAGCGGGCCTCCCGCAAGGCTCCCGCCCCAGCGGCCCCCAAGAAGCCCCGCAAGGCGCCCACCCGGCCCGCGGCAAAGCCCCCCGCTGCCCGCCCAAAGCGAGCCGCGCGCAAGGCCCCGAAGGCCCGCACGAGGCGGAACACTGCCCCGGTGAAGAGGGCCCCGCGCCGCCCTGCGGAGCAGCCCCGTAGCCTCCTCGACTTCCAGCAGATGTTCTCCACCGAGGCCGCGTGCGCGGACTACCTGGAGCGGGTGCGCTGGCCCGATGGGTTCGTCTGCGGGACGTGCGGTGCCGCGGGCGAGCCCTACCGCTTCACGGCCACCCCTGAGCTACTCCAGTGCCGCGCGTGCCGTCACAAGGTCTCCCTGACCTCCGGGACCGTGATGCACCGCACCAAGCAGCCCCTTCAGGTCTGGTTCTGGGCCGCCTACCTTGTCAGCACACAGACCCCCGGAATGTCGGCGCTCCAGTTCCAGCGCCAGCTCGGATTCACCCGCTACGAGACAGCCTTCCAGCTCTTCCACAAGCTCCGCGCGGGCATGGTGAGGCCCGAGCGGGACACCATCGGTGGGGAGTGGCCTGTGGAGGTAGACGAAGCCTTCGTGGGCGGCAAGACGAAGGGCAAGGGCCGCGGGGTGACCGATGCCCCGTTGGTGGTCGCCGCGGTGGAGGTGCGCGAGCGGGTGTCCCCCAAGAAGGGGCGGCGCCAGGTGTACGCCGGTCGACTCCGGCTCAAGCAGATCGTCAGCCGCGCGCAAGAGGAGTTGGAGCCCTTCGTACGCGAGAACATCACGCCCGGGACCATGGTCCTGACCGACGGCTGGGACGGCTACAACAACCTCGTGAAGATGGGCTACGGCCACGCGCCGATGGTGGTCGACGGGGACCACAGCATCACCGAGGCCCACCTCCCCCTCATCCACATCGTCTTCTCCAACCTCAAGACGTGGCTCCGCGGCACCCACCACGGGGTCTCCCCGCAGCACCTCCAGGCGTACTTGAACGAGTACGCCTTCCGCTTCAACCGGCGCTTCTACCCCATGACCTCCTTCGCGTCGGTGCTGGGCATCGGCACGGTCA
>CAZAWR010000209.1:0-6545 GCA_964488865.1 uncultured Polyangiaceae bacterium
GCGCCTTCGCGATCTGTTTGAGGTTCAACAACTGCTCCACCGGCACGATGCCAACTGCCAGCTTCTTGCGATCACCCTCGAGCGTCACGAGCAGCGTCTTGAACACCCGCTTGGGGTCCAGCCTCAGCGCTTGTGCGGCCTCCATCCCGTACTCCTCCGCCCGCGGGTCGTGGACGTACTCGTGCACGCGAAAGGAGATTCCGACCTTCCTGGCTTGATCGATGGCGGGCGTCATCGCCCGGGAGGCTCCGCCCCGGGGTTGCCAAGTGCAAGCAGATTCTCCCCCTGGCGGTCTGAAGAAATGACGCTATGACATCTCTCCCCCTTCATGAATCGCACCGTTCTCCGCAACGCGCGGACACACAACCTTCAATCTGTCTCTCTGGAGCTCGACCCCGGTCAGCTCGTCGCCGTCACCGGCGTCTCCGGCTCAGGAAAATCCTCCCTGTGCCTCGACACACTCTACGCCGAGGGGCAGCGACGCTTCGTCGAGAGCTTCAGCCCCTACGCCAGGCAGTTCCTCGAGCGGCATGAGCGACCGCCCATCGACAGCCTCGACCCCGTGCCCGCAGCCGTGGCGGTCGACCGTCACGCACCGGTCAAGAGCTCCCGGTCGACCGTGGCCACGATGGCCGACGTCGAACCTTACCTGTCGGCGCTGTTCTTGCGGGAGGCGCGGCCTGTGTGTCCCACGTGCGGTGTGGCCGCGACGTGGACCGATGCGGGGGTGGCCGCGCGGGCTGTGTCGAAAGAGCGAGAAGGCAAGCGAGCGATCGTGCTGGCGCCGAGCCGGGCCGAAGGCACAGCGGCGTACCTCGACGCGCGCGAGAAGCTTCTTTCTGCTGGGCTTCGACGCTTGTGGGTCGCGGACTCGGTGCGCGACATCGACACCGTGAAGCCGAGCGAGATCCTGGCGGAAGGATCGCGCGTGGACGTGGTCATCGACCGGATCAAGCTGGGCGACAGCTCCGCGGGCCGACTGCAGGAGGCGCTCGAGCAGGCCTGGGGAATCACACAGGGAACCGCTGCCATCGTGGTGGAAGGAACGGAGCGACGCAACGTCCGGCGGGGGCTCGTCTGTCCTTCGTGCGCCCGTGGGTTCGACCCGCCTCGTCCCGGCCTCTTCTCCTATCAATCGCCGGTCGGCGCGTGCGAGCAGTGCCGCGGGTTCGGTCGCGTCATCGGCATCGACTTTCAGAAGGTGTTTCCCGATCCATCGAAGTCGCTCGCCAAGGGCGCCATCCGACCCTGGTCCGGCAAGTCGAGCACCTGGGAGCGACGGACCCTGAAGAAATTCTGCGCGCGCCTCGACATCGACATGACCCTGCCCTGGGGCGAGCTCTCCGAGCAGCAGCGGCAGGCCGTCATCCGTGGCGACGGCACCTGGAGCGGCGGCAAGTACCCCGGCATCCTCAAGTGGTTCCAGTACCTCGAGTCGAGGGCGTACAAGATGCACGTCCGCGTGATGCTGTCACGCTACCGTGCGTACGACCCGTGTCCTGCCTGCCAGGGCAAACGGCTCAACCCGACGGCTCTCTCGTACTGCGTGGGTGACCTCGACCTTGCGGGGTGGCACGCGCTCGAGCTCGAGGAAGCTCGCGACCGATTGACCACGTGGAAGGCTTCCCACGCGCAAGGCGAGCTGGTTCGCAAGGAGCTCGTGTCCCGCCTCGGCTTCCTGTGCGACGTCGGTCTCGGGTACCTGACGCTCGACCGGCAAGCCCGGACACTTTCAGGAGGGGAAGCCCAGCGCGTGTCGCTCACGGCAGCGTTGGGTGCGTCGCTCTCCGGCGCGCTCATCGTCCTCGACGAGCCCACGGTGGGGTTGCACCCGAGCGACGTCGCTCCCCTGGTGGCTTGCATGCGCTCGCTCGCGGACCACGACAACGCGGTTGTCGTGGTGGAGCACGACCCGCTGGTGATCGGTGCCACGGATCGGGTCCTCGAGCTGGGGCCCGGGGCTGGCGCAGAAGGAGGGAGACTGCTGTTCGACGGAACCCCGGAGGCGCTTCGCGCGCGGCACGACCTGCCGACGGGGCGTGCGCTCGCGGAAGGGCGTGCCGCGGTGGCGCCGATGCGTCGAGAAGCGCGGGGCAAGTTGAGCGTGACGGGAGCAAGGGCGAACAACCTCAGGGATGTGTTTGTGGAGATTCCCCTCGGCATCGTCTGCGGTCTCAGCGGTCCGAGCGGTTCGGGCAAGAGCACGCTGGCCGAGGATATCCTCTACCGCGGCCTCGCCCGTGCCTTTGGCGTCGCGGACGTGGACCCTGCCGGGGAGCACGATTCCATCGACGGGGCCGAGCAGCTTGCGGGTGTGGTTCTGGTCGACCAGAACCCGCTGGGCAGGACGTCTCGCGGCAACCCCGCCACGTACACCAAAGCGTGGGACCGCATCCGTGCGCTCTTCGCCTCCGAACCCGCGGCCGAGCACCTGGGCTTTTCCCCATCGCACTTCTCGTTCAACGTCGCCGCCGGTCGCTGCGACGCCTGTGGGGGCGAAGGTTTCGAGACGGTGGAGATGCAGTTTCTGGCGGACGTGTCGCTGCTGTGTCCCGTCTGCCGGGGCAAGCGGTTCAAGGCCGAGGTGCTGGGCGTGATGCACCGCGGAAAGACGGTCGCGGACGTGCTCGACATGACGGTGGACGAGGTGGTGGCGTGGGCGGCTCACGACCCCGCGATTGGACGTGCCCTGCGACCCCTGCAGCAGCTGGGGCTGGGGTACCTGCCACTCGGGCAGCCGCTCTCCACGCTGTCGGGCGGAGAGGCGCAGCGGCTCAAGCTCGCGCGTGCGTTGCGGGGTCAGGTGGACCGCCAGCTGTTCATCCTCGACGAGCCCAGCGCGGGCCTGCACCCGGCCGACGTGCGCCGCTTGATCGAGGCGATGGGTAACCTCGTGGACCGAGGTGCCAGCGTCCTCGTGGTGGACCACGACCTCGACGTCCTTCGCGCGGCAGACTGGATTATCGATCTGGGACCGGCTGCGGGACGCCACGGCGGACAGATCGTGGATCAAGGCACGCCGGAACACATCGAGCGAGGGACGCACCGGACGGCCCTCGCCTTCCAGGGGCAGTACGCCCCGCCCGAAGCCCGGTCGTCGCACCTCGCGTCAGCCCGAACCAACGGTCGCACCATCTCCTTGCGAAACGCACGCGAGCACAACCTGCGCAACGTGTCCTGCGACATCCCCCGGGATGCCCTGGTCGTGGTGACGGGGCCGAGCGGGTCCGGCAAGAGCTCACTGGTCTTCGATGTGATGTTCGCGGAAGGACAGCGTCGCTTCCTCGAGACGCTCACGCCCTATGCGCGGCAATTCCTCCCCACGCTGCCCAGACCGGACGTGGACGCGGTGTCGGGACTGCCCCCTTCGATTGCCCTGGAGCAGCGCCGGTCGAGGACCGGAGGCAACTCCACCGTGGCCACGGTGACGGAGGTGGCCCATTACCTTCGACTGCTGTTCGCGAAGGTAGGAGTGCCGCACTGCCCGGACTGCAACGTTCCCATCTCCGCGCTCACGATGGATGCGCTTCTGGACGCGATTCGTCGCGAGAAGGGAGCGGGGACGCTGTTCGCTCCGGTGGTGCAGGCGCGCAAGGGCGTGTACCTGGATCTGCTCACGTCGGCGCACCGTGCGGGGATCGAGCGTGCGCGGGTGGACGGGGAGCTGGTGAGTACCGATCAGCCGCCGAAGCTGCGCAAGACCAAGGAGCACGACATTGATCTGCTCATCTGGGAGGGCAAGCTTCGGGAGGTGCCGCGGGAGGCGGTGGACAAGGCGCTATCCTGGACGAGGGGGGTAGTGCGGGTGGTTCCCGCGCGCGGGACGGAGCGATGGCTTTCCACGCGCCGGGCGTGCCCGACCTGCGGGAAGGGAATCCCGGACATGGACCCGCGGTGGTTCTCGTTCAACACGCAGCAGGGGCGCTGTGAGAGCTGCGAGGGAACGGGGTTGCGCTGGTCGGGCTCGACGGAGCCTTGCGAGGAATGCGAGGGTTCGCGCCTGGCGCCGATTCCCCGCGCGGTGCGTGTGCAGGGCCGTCGCTATCACGAAGTGGTCGGACAGGCTGTGCAGGGGGCTCGGAAGGAAATCCGAAGCTGGTCCTTCGAGGGAACCCAGGCGCTGTTGGCCGACCAGGCCCTGCGTGAGCTCACGCGTCGCATCGACTTCCTTGCCGAGGTCGGCCTTGGTTACCTGGGGTTGGACCGCGACGCGTCGACGCTCTCCGGTGGGGAGATGCAGCGCCTCCGGCTCTCGGCGCAGCTGGGGGCGGGGCTCACCGGCGCTCTCTACGTGCTCGACGAGCCGACGATTGGATTGCATCCTTACGACACGGGGAGGCTGCTCAAGAACCTGAAGGCTCTGGTCGCCACGGGATCGACGGTGGTCGTGGTGGAACACGACGCGGACACGATCCGGGCGGCGGACCACCTGATCGATCTCGGGCCGGGAGGGGGACGGCAAGGCGGAAGGATCGTGTCGGAGGGCAAGGCGAGCGTGGTGCTGGCCGACGAGGCTTCGCCCACGGGGCAGGCCCTTGCGCACCGCGACCTGCTTGAGGCTCCCGTGCGGGGTGCGGCGGAGCGCTTCATCACCGTACGGGGCGCTCGGGCGCACAACCTGAAAGACATCGATGTACGGTTGCCCGTGGGGCGGATGACGGTGGTGGCGGGCGTGTCGGGGTCGGGCAAGAGCACGCTGGTGCAACGGATTCTATACCCGGCGGTGCGCGCGGGTCTGCGTTTGACCACGGAGGAACCCCTCGAGCACGACAAAGTGGAAGGGGCAACGCATCTGGAGCGGGCAGCTGCGGTGGATCAGCAGCCCATCGGTCGCACACCGCGATCGGTGCCTGCCACGTTTCTCGGTGTCTGGGACGAGATTCGGAAGCTGTTTGCCGCGCTGCCGGAGTCCCAGGTCCGGGGGTTCAAGTCGGCGAGGTACTCGTTCAACAGCAACGCAGGCGGGCGCTGCTCGGTGTGCAACGGCATGGGGGTGCTGTCCCACGAGATGTCGTTCTTGCCGGACGTGATCACGGTGTGTGACGCGTGCCATGGGGCGCGCTTCGAGCCTGCCACGCTGGAGGTTTCCTATCGAGGCATGTCGGTGGGCGACGTGTTGCGGATGACGGCGAACGAGGCGGCGGGGTTCTTCGAGGCGCACCCACGGATCGCGGCGCCGCTGCGCACGCTGGCGGACCTGGGGGTCGGCTACGTGCAGCTGGGGCAGGGGTCTCACACGCTGTCGGGGGGGGAGGCGCAACGGCTCAAGCTGGCGCTCGAGCTCACGGCCACGGTGCGGCATCGACCGACGCTCTACGTGCTGGACGAGCCCACGACGGGGCTGCATGTGTCGGACGTGCAGAAGCTCGTGCGGGTGTTGCACCAGCTGGTGGACCGCGGGGATACGCTGGTGGTGATCGAGCATCATCCGGACGTGATGGCCGCGGCCGACCACGTGATCGAGCTGGGGCCGGAAGGGGGAGAGGGAGGGGGGCACCTGGTGGCGGAGGGCGTGCCGCGTGTGATTGCGAAGAAGCGCACGCCGACGGGGAAGGTGCTCAAGGAGTTGTTTGCGAGGGAGTGAGCCGGGAGAACCACAGAAGGCCCAGAAACCACAGAAGGGGATTGGGGTTGGCAGAGCTGTCGGGGGAGCCTCCGTCCACTCCGGTGTTCGAAGTGGTGCTCCAGGGAGTCGAGAAAACAAGGGCGATGCGCGTTTGGGGACTCTGCGTCGCTCTTCAGTCGCCCGATTTGGGGGCGAACGGGGGGTGACCCAACGATGATACGTACAGAGAGCCCTCGGTAGGCAACTGATCACGTGGGCTTAGCAATGTCTTCTCCCGACACCAACAGTGTCTCGCCCGGCTTGAGAGCGGCGCACGCCGATTTGTTGTTCTCAAGCCAGGCACAAAGATGCGACACTGCGCTAGCAACGGACGAGCGCCGAAGCGGCTTATCTCTTGTCGTGACGACGAACCTCTCAGGATGATCCACGTTCTCTTTTAGAAAATAGACCGCGCTAGCCGGTTCCTCAACCGAGAAGACTGAGACGAACACAACTCGTCTTTGGAAGGCCCAATAGAGGTCGCAACTCAAACACTCTTCTGGGGCCATTGAGAGGGCGTCAAGGATGTCGGGTTCATCTGCGAGGGGATGGAGGGTGACTACGTCAAATGGAACCCCTTCTAGGAATTCTCCGTATCCTCTTATGTACTGCTTAGCGTCGAACATAGCTAGTCCTCCGAACTGAACTTGTTTCTTCGAACCTTCCCATGTCCTACAATGTCGGAGGGGCTAATACTGTCTAGGACGACTATTTCCTTGTGACCAGCTTTGGTTCGTCGTTCCATCGTAGGTTTGCCGGTAACGTCGATGTCAATGAATGCATCGGCATTGTTGGCACCAGTTGCTTCCCTTATCCGATCTGGGTTGACTGGCTCAATATCGGTCGTCGTTGTTGGTATTCCCCTCCCTTTGGGGTCAAACTCGATTGGGTGCGGCTCCCTTTGAACGGGGCAGTCTTCACTTGATTCTTCGGAGCTTCG
>CAZAWR010000210.1:0-6498 GCA_964488865.1 uncultured Polyangiaceae bacterium
TGTTGACCATGACGTTGTCGCGTCCTCCACCGTGCTGGATCGCGTGGCCGGAGACCCGGTAGATCACGTTGCCCTCCACGCGGATGCCGCTCACGCAATCGCCCAGGTAGACGCCGTGCACGCCGGCTCTCGTTGCGTGTGCGGAGAGGGGGACATGCGCCGCAGGGGTTCGACCCTGCGGCACGGTGTCAATCGGCGGGAAGATCGAAGGGGAGGTTGGCTATGGGAATGCGGGCGATGGTCTCACCAGCAAACCCATCATCGTAGTAGATTGTCACGAACAACTCGTCCTCCGTGAACCCCAGCACATCGCCCCAGGCGAACTTGTTGCCGTCTGGGAAGTCCTGTAGGAAGGTGGCGCGACCGTCAGACAGACGAGTGACGAAGAGCCCGCTCGTTCCAACCGTACGCATGGCGTGACCGAAGCCCACTGCGTGCGGATAGGCGCTCATCCCTCCCTTGTCCTTGCGAACCCGCCGAGCCGTCGCTTGCAGGACAGCGGGGTCGGTCGTGTACGGTGCGGTCCAGACCTCCGGGTTGGAGGCATCCACACCGCACCCCTTCGGCCCTGCGCTGTAGGTCCACACCATGTCCTTGCCGTCGGTGTCGAAGTTGCCCGCACCGCGGGTCGAGTCGCCATACCATCGGAGCAGGGGCCTCGACCCGTGCTCGAGGTTCCACGACAGCACTCCGCAGTAGTTGCTCGTGCTCACCTCGGAGAACACATCCTCTCCCACCACGGTGGCATCGAAGGGAGGGAGGTCTCCGGCCGCATCGTAGACCGTGTGACGTTGCTGGAAGGCCCAGTCGTAGGCCAGGTGCTTGCCCGCCACGAGGCGAATCCGGTCATCGTCCTCAACGCGGTCGTGCTGGGGCTGCAGACCCATCCGAGCTTGCGAGAGGCGCACCGGGCATGGCTGCACGGCGTGGACCTGGCGTGTCTCGTGGTGTTCGTGACCGAGCTGGGGATGCGTCTCGTCGCTTACGGTTGGCGTTTCTGGCGGAGCGGGTGGAACGTCTTCGACCTGCTTGTCGTTGGTGTGGCGCTGGTGCCCGGGACGGGGGGGCTAGCAGCTAGCGGTGTTGCGCTCGCTGCGGGTGCTGCGGGTGCTGCGCCTCCTGACGGTTTTGCCCCAGCTGCGGCGGGTGGTGGCTGCCTTCTTCCGGGCGATTCCGGGCCTGGCGGGGGTAGTCGCCGTCATGAGCGTGTTCTTCTACACGGCGGGAGTGCTCGCGACGACGTTGTTCGCGGGGACCCATCCTCAGTGGTTCGGGACTCTCGGCAAGAGCCTGTACACGCTGTTCCGGATTATGACGCTGGAGAGTTGGTCGATGGGCATCGTGCGCCCAGTGATGGAGTCCCATCCCTGGGCCTGGGCGTTTTTCATCCCCTTCATCGTGATCGCGACGTTCACCATCCTCAACCTGTTCATCGGGATCATCGTGTCGACGATGCAGGAGTTGGGCACGGCGGGGTTTCAGAACCGTGCTGTCGCGATGCCGGAGGTCGTGGCGACCCTGGAACGGCTTGCAACCGAGCTGCGTTCGCTGCGCAGTCAGCTCGAATCAGGGCCCCCCATGGGACCGACAAGCTAAGGGATCGTGACTGCCATCGCACGGTCCTGGGTCAGCCTCGTCGTACGGCAGCTGTCGCGAGAACCTGTGCGCTTATCGACTATCCCTTCGTGGTGTATGCCCGTCGTCGGCAATCCTCGCGAGAACGGCTGCAAGCACCGGGTGACACTTGCATTCCAAGGACAGACGTTGCTCAATGCCGCACATGAAGCGCGTTCTGTCCGTGGTCTGGTCCACCTCCGTCTTGCTCGCCCTCGTCACACCGGCCTGCTCCGACGACGCGGAGGGCACAGCATCTCCGCCCAGCGGTTCCGACGGAGGCACGGAGGCCGGCACGGACGCCTCCAACGACGTGCAGGACGCGGGGACCGACACGATCGTCGCCATGGACGCGACGCTCGATGGGACGCCGGACTACGGATGCAGCGCCGACCTCCGCTCCGTGATCGACGCGAATGGGGACGTCGTGGAGGCATGTTCTTCCGATCAGGGATGTCTGGACGGCGTGTGCATCGAGGCTTGCCAAGCCGCAGCAGGCAGCCGGGGGAACGTGGGCTGCGACTTCTTCGTCCCCACGCCCGAAGGCTACGCAACCGCATTGCCACCTTGTTTTGCCATGTTCGTTGCCAACACGTGGCCGCGTCCAGCGCGACTGACGGTTACCCGCGGCACCGAGTTGCTCGACGTCACCCAGTTCGCGCGCATTCCTCAGAACGGCCAGCCTGAGTCCGCGTGGCCCACCGTACCCGCGACGGGCATTCCGCAAGATGGCGTGGCCGTACTCTTTCTCTCGCACGATCCGAGCTCGGTCTTGCCCGAAACCGGCGCCCCACTCACCTGCCCCGTTGCGCCCGCCGTCGAGGTGGGAACCACGGTGGGCAGCACGGGAATCGGCGAAGCCTTCCACGTGGAATCCGACACACCGATCAGCGCCTACGACATCCTGCCCTACGGGGGAGCGCACTCCCACGTACCCAGCGCCCAGCTGCTCTACCCGACCTCCGCATGGGGCGATAACTACGTAGTTGTCGCGACGCCGCCGGGCACCTACGCAAGCCCCGGCCTGTGGGGACAGATCCTCGCGTCCGAGGACGACACCACCATCCAGCTGCTCCCGTCGGTCGCGCTGCCCGCGGGTGCGACGTTCCCCGCGGCGCCCACCGGACAGACGACGGAGTTCACGATCTCGCGTGGAGAATACTTGCAGTGGATTTTGCCCGCCGGCTCCGCGGATCTGTCGGGCTCCGTGGTCGTGAGCGACAAGCCCGTTGCGGTCTTCGCGGGCGCTCAGCTCTTCCGGCTGCAACCGGAGACGAAGCCGGGCGGCGACGCCTCCCACAAGCAGAACGTGGCAGTGGGCTCGTTGGGATACGACTACGCAGCAGCTCCCTACGAGACGCGCCGCGCGGACCTGGCGCCGGAGGACATCCCCTATCGCGTCGTGGGTGTCATCGACGGCACAACACTCACGTATGACCCTCCCGTGTTGGGGGCCCCGGCGGTCCTTGACCAAGGTCAAGTCGCGGAGTTCTCTTCGACGCAGGCTTTCCGCGTCACGAGTCAGGACGCCGATCATCCATTCGCCATTGCGCAGATGATGAACAGCGCTTACTGGATCGGCGTGGGCGAGGTCCGCGAAGGAGCGACCGCCCCGGGGTGGGACATGATGCTCGGCGATGAAGAGTTCGTCAGCCTCCTGCCACCCGCCCAGTTCTTGAAACACTATGTCTTCTTCACGGACCCGACGTACCCCACGACCAACTTGGTTCTCACGCGCGTAAAGACCGTGCAAGGCTTCCAGGACGTGGACGTGGACTGCATCGGAACGATCTCCGGCTGGAAGCCCGTCGGGACGAGCGGCGAGCTCGAGGTGACGACGGTCGATCTCCTGCGTGCCGCCGTTCCGGTCAGCGCCTGCGAGAACGGACGTCACGAAGCGAGCAGTGACGGCCCCTTCGGCATCGTGGTGTGGGGGCTCGATAGTTATTCGTCGTACGCCTATCCCGCGGGAGGCAACGCCGCCCAGCTCACGACGATGGTGGTTCCCGCCGTGCCGAAGTGAGCCAGGACGACGGGGACCCGACGATCATCGACGCAAGGACGAGTGAGAATCCGGAGGGCGACGCTCAACGGGGGGCCACCAACCAGAAGACCTGGTAGGGCGTTTTCGGATCGCTGAACACGTCGGCAATGGCGACTACCTTCTCAAGCCGGGCGCGCTGGATGCCTGATATGACCACGACGCGCTTGTCTCCTTGGTGGGCGGTCGCACTTCTGCCGACGGCTGAGACCAGCCCTGGCAGATGGATGGTTCCATCGGCGCGCTTCTCTTCGGTCATGGCGACGGGTGCGGGGTCCGTCTCCCGGCCGCCCTTTTCCCAGGACATCATGGCCATGTTGGCCGGGCCCAGCACGAGGCGCAGCCCTTCCGGCTCTGCCGACGCGTCGCCTGGAGTCAGAGCGAGCAGGTGAACTTGGGCGATGCCGAGGCTGGTGGTGGAGAGCTTGCCCTTCTTCACCCCGTGGACCAAGACGTGCAGGTTCGGAAAACCCGCTTTGAGGGCGACCCCTGCTATGGCGTCCACCTTTTCGCCTGGGGTGTCGCGCCCGGCAACGAGCACCACCATGCCGGGGAACGCACGCCCCGGGTAGAGCTGCTTCGACAGCTCACCCTTGTTCCGGAGCATGATTCGACACTCGTCCGTCCCCATGGCTGACCCGAGCCGCGCGCAGGGCGTGCCGTCCAGTGAGATCTCGTCGCCCTTGAGCTGAATGATGGGAGCGTCGAGCCACGATTCGGCGTGCACCGCCGCGGGGACCGCGACCTGCCGGATGACCTCCTCGCGGAATTGCGCGTCGGCTTCGGCGGCAGGATCGGGGGCGACGGTCTTGCAGCACCCCGCCGAGATGAGCCCGAGCGCCGTCGCCAAAGCGACGATGCACGGTGTGTTGGTCGTTGAACGGCGCGACATCATTTCCCCAGCAGAAGCCCGTGCGCATGATCCCAAGACGAGATGAAGTCGGCAAGCAAATCGTCCTCGCGCTCCGCATCGAGACAAGTCACTATGGGCGCCATGTTCCCTCGCCGGTTGACCATCTGGCTTTCGTTGGTGCTCGTGACCGCCTGCGGGAAAGACGGCGGCCAGGAGCGCGGCGCTGGCGAGCTAGCCGTGCCGCCTGCAGAAATCGGTAGCTTCGAACAGGTCGACGGGCCCCTGCCTGCCGACGCCGTGCACGGCCAGGTCATCTACGTCCCGATCTACTCGAGCATCTACTCGCATACCAGCAAGCGGATGATCGACCTGACGGCCACGCTCAGCATCCACAACACGGACGCGAGCAAGCCTGTTTTCGTGCGCAGCGCCAGGTACTTCGACACGAGCGGGAAGCTGCTCGAGGAGAGAGCACCCCACCCCATTCGGCTCGCACCGATGCAGACGGTATCCTTCGTCGTCGACCTCGCCGACAAGCGCGGCGGCGCAGGAGCTAACTTCGTCGTGGAGTGGGTGGGCGGGCAGGGCGTGCGTTCACCGGTGGTCGAAGCGGTCATGGTGAACGTCTCGCTGTCCAACGCGATGGCGTTTACCAGCGACGGGCGGGTGGTCGAGACGATCAAGCCATAGGGAACCGACCTCATGATGGCAACGCGAAGCGCTGACACGCTGCTTCCGGAGGGACACGCGCTTCACAGACTTCAGGATGCACCACCTGCCGCCGCCGTTCAGACTCCTCGGCGTGTCCTGCTTGGCCGAAGGTCGCGGAACCTCGCTACCCCAGTGCCGCCAAATCGAGTAGCCTCACCACGCACGGTCGGCCCCCGGCGCCGCCGGGAAAGGGGTCTCGCATGCCGCTCTTCCAACGTCCCGATGGGAAGCTCGTCGAAGGCCAGTCGCCGGTCCGCACCATCATGCCCTACCTCATGCGCGGCCGGAACGAGAGCTTCATTCTCCACGACATGCTGCTCGACGTTTCTCGCACGCTGCCTTGGTTGAAGGCCTTCAACGCCCATCGACCCGAGCAGGAGCGCGCCACCCTCTTCCAGCTCTACCTGTGGGCCTGCGCCCGCGCCCTGCACGCTCGCCCGGGACTCAACCGCTTCGTCTCTGGAGGACGCATCTACCAGCGAAACGAGGTGAGCATCTCCTTCGCGGCCAAGCGCCAAATGCGTGACGACGCACCGTTCGTGACGATCAAGCTGGTATTCCCCAAGGACGAGCCCTTCGACGGGTGCATCGGACGCATCCGGTCGTTCGTGCACGCGGGCCGCTCGGGAAAAGCCAGAGCCGTGGACACGGAGGTCAACCTCGCCACCAAGCTGCCCGGATTCGTTCTCAAGGCGGGAGTGCGTGCGCTGCGGTCACTCGATGACATGAACCTGATGCCCGGGGCCATGATCGCGAACGATCCAATGTACTCGAGCCTCTTCGCGGCCAACATCGGCTCCGTGGGCATCGACGACGTCGCACACCATCTCTACGAGTACGGTAGCTGCAGCGTGTTCGGCGTGGTGGGTCGCGTGAAGAAGACCGTGTTCGTGGGAGACGACGATCGACCCGTGGTGCGAGACGGGCTCAAGATCCGATGGACGTTCGACGAGCGTATCAACGACGGCTTGTACTGCGCGGCATCGCTCGGGATCGCGCGCGCGGTCCTCGAGGATCCAGCTTCGGTCATTAAGGAACCTTGAGTCCGGCTCGGAGCGAGTCCGTGCTACGCTGTCGGTGGACGATGCAACGCCGAGCCCGAACACCAACCCTGACCTTCGCATCGATGGCGCTCTGCGTGTCCGGGTGGCTTGCAGCCTGCTCCTACGACTTCGATGCACCCTTCGCGTCCTCAGGGCGGAGCGGAAGTGGCGGGTCATCGGCCACGGGCGGGTCGTCAGGCACGGGCGGGACGTCGGGCACGGGCGGGTCGTCAGGC
>CAZAWR010000211.1:0-6411 GCA_964488865.1 uncultured Polyangiaceae bacterium
GGGTAGGACGGTGCCCATCGGTCTTCAACCGATTTGATCGGAAAGTTGTGAGGGGATTGGATGGGCTCCCGCGGGAGCCCCACGGTCACTCGGCGAGCGGCTGGCAGCACCCGGTGATGCAGTAGAACCCGCTGGGACAGGGGTCCTGTCCGGCGAGCCCGCAGGCCTGGACGCCGGTCGGGCACTGCTGCTGGTTGTTGCACTCGGGCGGCAAGGTGGTCTTGCCCAGGCACAGCTCGCAGTTCCCACAGTCGTTCCAGCACGACGGCACCACCGTGCAGGGCTTGCACTTGGTCTTGTCGCTGAGCACGCCTAGGTTGCAGCTACCGGTGCCGTTGACCTCCGAGCCGAGCCAGACCGTGTAGGTCAACTGGGGGAACGAGCAGCAACCGAAGCAGTCGCAGCCGTTGGGCACGAGGGGCAGACAGTAATCGAGGCAGGTCGTGGATTGCCCAGCGAGCGCGTCGCTGCACGTACCGCCGAAGCCAGGGATGTTGCTCCCGGGTGCGTACGAGCACTTGCTGCCCTCCGGCGGGTAGTCCGGCGCGATCGACAGCGGGTCGCACTTGTGGCTCCAGTAGCAGTCGTCGTTGCCGGCGCCGGAGTCTGCATCGAAGTAGCAGTCCTGCTTGCAAGGCGCCTCGTTCTGGCCGGGAATCTGGCCTTGGAATCCTGTCTCGTTGTTGTCGCAGGCGCCCAGGCAGTCCGGGTCCTTGGAGTCGATCAGGCCGTCTCCGTCGTCGTCCAGGCAGTTGCCGCACTGGTAGACCTTGCCCTGGCACGTCGCCACGACGCAGGTATTGATGCAACCGGTGCCTGGCACGCAATCCTCGTTCGGGTCCGTGCACAGCGAGCTGTCCGCCACCGTCACACATGCGTTCTGCGTTTCGCTACAGGACTCCAGCGTGCAGGCGATGCCATCGTCCGGACAGAGGACGTCGTTGCCATCGGTGCACCCGGTGGACGTGCAGACCTCCCAACCGTCACAGAAGATGTTGTTGTCGCAGACAGCGTGATCCGGAATGTGCGAGCAACCGCCAAGGCTCGTGATGCATTGGTCGATGGTGCAGGCCACGCCGTCGTCGCAGCTCGGCGTCGTCCCGGACTGGCAGCCCAGGGTCACGTGGCACGTCTCGGTGCCGTTGCAGAAGTCTCCGTCCGAACAGAGCCCGTTCACCGGCTCGTGAACGCATGCACCCAGGGTGTCGTCGCAGCTATCGTTGGTGCAGCCGATCGAGTCGTTACAGTCGAGGGGAGCTCCCCCCTGGCAGATGTTGCCGACACAGAGTTCCTGGCCGTTGCATGCCAGGGTGTCGTCACAGTTCGCGTCCGTCGTGCACGCCGTTCCCGGGATGCAGCCCTGTGTCGCGTGACAGACCTGACCCGCGGGGCAGACCGCGTGGTTGGGCGAGTACGAGCACGTGTTGGTCGCCTCGTTGCAGTCGACCGTGCACGCAACGCCGTCCGGCGAGCAAGGGGTCGTGCCCGCGACACAGTCCAGGTCCGGGTCACAGGTCTCCGAACCGTTGCAGAAGAGGACGTCGTCACAGAACGTGTCGTCCGGTGCGTTGGAGCAGCCCAGCAAGGGGTCGCAGGTGTCGTCCGTGCACAGGACACCGTCGTCACAGTTGAGGGAAGTGCCGGCTACACACCCGTTCGCCGTGCACTGCTCGATGCCGTCGCACACGTCGTTGTCGGTGCACTTCACGTGGTTGGGAACGTAAAGACAGGCCTTGTTGACCTCGTCGCAGCTGTCGTCCGTACAGGGAACCCCGTCGTTGCAGGTGGGGGGAGTCCCGTCCACACAACCTGTCGCCGTGCACCGCTCGGGACCATCGCAGAACTCGCCGTTGGAGCAGAGGGCGTCCTGCGGCACGTTGTCGCAAGCGTCCGTCGTGGTGTTGCAGAAGTCCGCCGTGCAGGGAACGGTGTCGTCGCAGGGGGGTTCCGTGCCGGCCACGCAGAAGTTGCCCACGCAGGTCTCGGTCCCGTTGCAGAAGACCAAGTCGTCGCAATCGGCGCTGTCGACACAGGGTGTGGGGCCCGCACCCGCGCTGCCCGCGCTGCCTGCGCTGCCTGCGCTTCCAGCCGCTCCGCCGCCCCCTTGACCTGCGCTGCCTGCCGCGCCAGCACTGCCCGCTGCCCCGGCACTTCCGGCTGCGCCGGCACCGCCCGCTGCCCCCGCGCTTCCGGCTTCACCAGCACTGCCCGCTGCCCCCGCACTTCCGGCTGCACCCGCACTTCCGGCTGCACCCGCACCGCCTCCGGTACCGCCCGTCGCGCCTCCGGTACCGCCCGTCGCGCCTCCGGTACCGCCCGTCGCGCCTCCGGTTCCACCCGTCGCGCCTCCGGTTCCACCCGTCGCGCCTCCGGTGCCGCCCGCTCCGCCGGACCCTCCCTTTCCGGCAGTCCCCCCCGTTCCACCCGTGCCCTGCTCAGACTCGCCGTCTCCTCCACCGCAAGAGGCCACCGCGAAGCCGAGGGCAAGGGAACCCAGTAGAACCATCCATCTTGATGTCATAGGCCGCTCTCCACCCAGGTTGGTTTAGCAGTTATCATGACCCTCTGGGGCCTCCGAGCGCAACCAGCAAGCGTGGAATCCTGCAGTAGCACAACAGACCACACGCCCTCGGATCGACTTGCGTCCGCGACGTTGAACAACGAGAGTCCCCGTCCTTCATGAACGAGACGTCCGGCAGAACGACCAAGCTCATCCTCGAGCGCACGCCTGAAACGAGCACGCGTTTCGTAGTGGCCGAGGGTGCCCAACCCGGAGCCTCGCTGATCGTGAGCCGAGCTCGTCACACGATAGGGAGGCACCCGACCAACGACTTGGTGCTCGACGATCCGTCCGTGTCCTTGGTGCACCTCGAAGTCTACCGAACGGCGGGGGACCACGTGCGAGTGCGCGATGCAGACAGCACGAACGGGACATGGTTCGGAGAGCATCGGATCCGCGAGGCGGAGCTCGCACCGGGGGCCACGTTGAGGCTCGGCAGGACGACGCTCCGGGTCGAGAGCGAGCCGCAGAGCTATCCCCTTTTGGTCAGCGAGGGCGAACGGTTCGAGGGGTTGATCGGACAAGCTGTGGAGATGCGCGAGCTGTTCGCCGTGCTCGATCGCATGGCCGCCCGAAACCTGTGTGTGCTGTTCGAAGGCGAGACGGGAACGGGCAAGGAAGAGGCCGCGCGCGCCCTGCACGCGAGGAGTCGTCGGGCGGGCGGCTTCGTGGTGCTGGATGCCGCCACCATTGCACCCGTCCTGGCCGAGTCCGTGCTCTTCGGCCACGAGAAGGGGGCCTTCCCCGGTGCGGAGACACGGCAGCTGGGGGCGTTCGAACGAGCGGTCGGCGGGACGATCCTCATCGACGAGGTCGGTGACTTGCCGCTCAGCATGCAGTCCAAGCTGCTCCGCGTGCTGGAGCACAGGGAGATCGTGCGCCTGGGAGCGACGGTGCCGGAGTCTGTGGACGTCCGGGTGGTGGCGACGACGCACCGGGACCTTCGCCAGGAAGTGGAAGCAGGCCGGTTCCGCGACGACCTTTACTTTCGCATCGCGCAGGTTCGGGTGAACTTGCCCCCCCTGCGCGCGCGGGCGGGGGACGTTCCACGGCTGGCGCGGCACTTCCTGGAGATTGCTTCGGACACGGCAGGGCCGCGGGTCCGGATCTCGGAGGAAGCGATGGCCGAGCTCGTGATTCGACCATGGCCGGGCAACGTCCGCGAGCTCCGGAACGTCGTGCTACGTGCCGCAGCGCTGTGCGATGGTGGCGTGATTCAGCGGGAGGACGTGGGGACGGGGGGGTTCGGTCACGGGAATCTGGCGGGCGACAACCGACCGGCGGCGTCCATCGCGGGCACGTTCGCGGACGCCAAGGCCGCTGCCATCGCGGACTTCGAGGAGACGTACCTGCAGGGGCTGATGGCCCGAACGCGTGGGAACTTGTCCCGCGCGTCCAGAGAGTCGGGCATCGCGCGCAACCACCTGCGAGACTTGCTCCGCAAGCGGGGGCTGTATCACGTATGACGGCAGCGCAGGAGAGTTCGCTCGAGGCTACTTCTTCCGCTTCGCGATGATCTCTTCCATCGTGGCGAGGGTGTCGTCGAGCAGCTTGGCCGCGCCCGCGATCGCATCCGGCTTGCTGAGGTCCACCCCAGCGTCCCGCAACAGGTCCAGCGGTGGTTTCGAAGACCCGCCGCGGAGCATCCCCAGGTAGGCGGCTTGCGCTTCGGGCCCGCCCGTTCGAACGCGCTCCGCCAAGGCGATGCCCGACGACAACCCCGTGGCGTAGGTGAACACGTAGTACTTGTAGTAGAAGTGCGGGATGTAGGCCCACTCGATCCCGTCGTTCTTGCCGACGGTGAAGTGCTCGCCATAGTAGGTGCGCACGAGCTTCTCGTAGGTCTGCTGGAGGAAGTCGGCGGTGAGCGGCGTCCCGCTCTCGGCCGCGGTGTGGATCTGGAGCTCGAACTCCGCGAACAAGGTCTGCCGGTAGATCGTGGTCCGGATGGTCTCCACGAGCTCATTGAGCAGATGAAGCCTCTCGGCGTCCGACTTCGCGCTGTGCAGCAGGTGGTCCGAGAGCAGCTTCTCGTTGAGGGTCGACGCGATCTCCGCCACGAACATCGAGTAGCTCGAGGTGACGTAAGGCTGGTTCGTCATCGACAGGTGGCTGTGAAGGGCGTGACCGTACTCGTGCGCGAGGGTCGAGAGGTCGTCGACCTGATCGAAGTAGTTCATCTTCACGTAGGGATGGAGCCCGAAGACGCTGGCGGAGAAGGCCCCGCTGTCCTTGTCCTGATGCGGATAGACGTCGATCCACCCGCTGGCGGGTTCGAGCCCCTGGCGCAGGACGGTCAGGTAGTTCTCACCGAGGGGGGCGAGCGCCTTGGGCAGGACTTCTTTCGCTTGATCGTAGGAGAACTCCATCTTCACGCTCTCGACCATCGGGGTGTAAAGGTCGTGGATCTGCAGCTCGTCCACGCCCATCACCTTCTTGCGCAACGCCATGTACCGGTGCAGCGGCGCGAGGTTCGTGTGGATGGTCGAGATGAGGTTGCGGTACACCGCCGGGTCGATGTTGTCCTTGTGCAGGTACGCTTCGAGCGCGGTGTCGTAGCCCCGGGAACGGGCCAGGAAGATGTTGCGGCGGACCTGCCCGGAGAGGGTCCCTGCAAGGGCGTGCTTGAACTGCGACAGCGTGGAGAAGAGGGCTTCGACCGCCTCCTTGCGAACCCGTCGGTCGGAGGAGCCCCGGTACTTGCCGAAGCTCGCCAAGGTGAGCTGCACCTGCTCGTTCTTCTCGTCCCTGATCTTGGGCAGTGGGATGTCCGAAAGCGTGCCCTTGAAGGTCTTCTCGTGGTCCGAGGGCAGCTCGTTCAGGTCGATCTCGGCCCACAGGTTGTCCTCCGCGAGGGTCAGCACCTTTTCCGCCTCGGTGCCGAGCACGTGCGCGCGGCGACGTCGGATCTCGTCGAGATAGGGTTTGTACTTCGCGAGGTCGGGCTCGGCCTTGTAAGCCTTCGTCACGGCCGCATCGTCCAGCGCGAGGATCTCCTGGCGAATGAACGAGGCCTTCGCCATGAGCTCGTTCATGGCCTTGAGCGCCTTCTCGTTCATCGACTGCACCTTGGTGTCCTTCTGGTGCGAGTCGAAGCGCAGGTTGCCGTAGAGGGTGAGCTTGTTGGTCTGCAGGCGCGTCTGGAAGTAGAGGTCCAGGCAAGCGAGAAGGTCCGACGGCTTCGAGAGCTTGCCCTGGCATGTCGCGAGCTTCTCGCGCTGCTGGCCCACCGTGACGAGCGACGCTTCGAAGGCGGCGTCGTCGGCGAAGAGGGGTTCGAGCTTCCACTTGTACGCGTCCGGGATCTGGGCGCGCGCCATGGTGGCATCCGGTGGGGTGCCCTTTGGCTTGGAGGGGGACGAAGCAACCGGCGCGGGAGCGGAGGCAGCCGACGAGGGGGAGGGCTGGGGTCCCTGGGTGGGGGGCTCGCAACCTGTCGACAGCGCCACACCGACGAGCAATCCAACGGCAACGAGGGAAGGGATACGCATGGTCGAGACCTCGGAGTGTCCGCTCGCAGCGGGTTCGGACGAGAGCGATGGGCGGGACCCTACTGGATCGGCGAACGTCCGTCATCCCACAGGGCACGGCGTCACACGTCGAGCACGACGCGCCCGAGCCAGCGTCCGTCCGGCTCCCGCGCGAGCCTCAACCCGTGATAGGTGGCGCTCTTGATCTCGGTGACGACGAGATGAGCGGCGTCCCGGCGCCCGCGCAGGTCCGCGTGAAGCTCGTGCTCGCGCACGTCAATCTTCGCACGGGTCATCACGAACCCCTCGCCGGTGGCGAGCCATAGGACTTGGGTGCGGCTCCATCCGAACGGTGCTGATCGAGCCGAATCGTAGGGATCT
>CAZAWR010000212.1:0-6385 GCA_964488865.1 uncultured Polyangiaceae bacterium
CGCCTTCGGCTCGGATAGCCCCAAACCCAAGCACTGTTCTTCGAACAGCGCTTGAATTGGGGCTAGATCGAGGAACACACAGCGCGGCCCGACACCACCCCGCACCGTCGCTCCGAAATCGTCGAAGGCGTCCGAACCCGATCCAGCGTCTTCTTCCGTAGGGAGCCCTGTCCCACCGTGTACCGCGTCTCGCACGCATGCTCGTCCGCGAACGCCTTCACGCTATCGAGCCCTGCAGCAGTGGCTTCGTCGTAGTGCCAGCTCAGTGCGCCCGCGAACCCGTGCTGCCACCACGACGACACCACGTCATCGTAGCTCGCCCCCGGCTTCAGGTCCCCCATGGGGAACTCGCCCATCACGATGGGCTTGGTCAGGCCGTAGGTCGAAGCCGGGTCCGTGTAGGGCCACCACTGGTCGATCCACTCGTACATATGGAACTGGTAGAAGTCGACGTCGGTCTGGGTCCACGCGTTTGCCCACTTGAACGCGGTCCCGCCCACGGTGATGAGGGCCTGGGATTCGTCTCGCAGCACCGACACGACGTCGCCGACGAAGCTCTCCATCTCCGCGTGGTTGATGGGATCGAGGTCCGCGGAAGGGTCGTAGTTCTGGTCGCCGTAGGGGCTCGGACCGGTCATGGCCCACTCGGGCTCATTGATGACGTCCCACGCGATCAGGCGGTGCGCGTGGGGGCTCGCGGCGGCTGCGGCGGCGAAGGGGCGAACCACGTTCTCGAGCAGCGCGGTACGCTTGGCGGGGGTTTGCACGATGGGCGCGATGCCCGGGGTCCAAATGCCTGCGACAGATTCACTCGGGCGGAAGCCGTCGAAGGAGAACAGGCAGAGCATGAGGTACAGGTCGTTTTGCTCGGCGAGCTCGAGGGCCTTCTGCAGGTCGGCGAGCGCGGTGCCGCCCAGACCGATAGGGGTTTCCGAGCCGTCGAACGTGACGCCGTCGCCGCGGAAGTCGGGGAAGACCCACCACCGGATGACGTTGGCGCCGTGGGCGCGCATGTCGGCGAGGTCGGCGTCGTAGTCGTCGGGCGCGGCGGACACGCCCGAAATGTCCCAGGGGGTCACGCCGCCAAAGTCCCCCGCGAAGCTTCGCCAAGCGTAGTTCATCCCGTACATGAAGCGCTTCTGGCAGGACCAGGGGACGCCTTGGTCTACGGGACACGAGTCGACGCAGGCGCTGCCCCCCGCGCCGGCTCCACCGTCCGTGGTCGTGCCGCCCGAGCCACCGGTGCCACTGACACCGCCCGAGCCACCGCTACCACCGACACCACCCGAGCCACCTTCGCCCGACGTGCCTCCTTGTCCTGCGCCCCCGCCGGTTGCCGCGGCGTCCCCACCCGTCCCACCTGACGAGGCGTCTGCGCCACCGCTTCCTCCCACGGCCGCGTCCGGCGAGCCCTGGGATGGCGTGTCTTCGTCCGAGCCGCACGCAACGAGGCAATTCAGTCCGGCGAGGAGAAACAGCGTACGCATGCTGAGATCCGTATCACATGCACCGCTCCGTTGGGGGAGTCCCCCGTCGAACGTGTACCATCGAGCCGTGGTTCGCGTTCCTGGGCTCTTCGTTCTCACCCTCACCTCGTCGTGCGCGGGCACGCCGGCCCCGCCTGCCCCGCCGCCGGCACCCCCTGCCGTCAGCGCGCAGCCCGTGGCTGTCGCGCAGCCCATACCGGCTGTCCCGACCGTGCCGACGGTCACCGAAACGCCAAGCCCTCTTCACCGCTTCGCGAGGGGAAGGTCACTTCACGTGTGGCGTCTGGGAACGGGCGTACTGGTGACGTCGGAGCAGGACGGTCATGCGATCGCGGAGCTTCGAGGCGAAGCGCTCGTGCAGGACCCGGCTCTGGCTCGGGGCGTTGTGTCCTGTTGGAACGAGGACGTCCTGCTTTTCGGGCGGTGGCCCGAGTCGGCGTGGATGGCTCGGGGGTGGGTGCCCTGGGCGGTGCGCGGGCCGGTGGGGACCCTGCACCGGTGGAAGCGCGGCGCCTGGACGAAGGTGAGCGCGGTGAACGTCCACCAGTTGTTGATCGCGGCGGTACCAGGCGAAGGAACGCTCTCCCTCGAAGTGCCGCGACGGACGGGCCCCCCCTGGGGGTATCGGTTTCGCGCGCTGGACGGTCCGAGCCCGCGACTGTTCCCGTCGGCGGCGAAGGACAAGCCGTTCGGGCCCGACGACCCTGGGTGCTACACGCGGCTGGAGGAACCGCTCGCTTTGCTCGCCTTCTCGCGTCGGGACGTGGTCGTGCTGGGCTCGGTCGAATGCGTGCACGACCCGGACGCAGCGCCCTCGGCCATGGTGGCGGAGCGATGGTCGGGGGGGCGTCAGCAGTTCGAGTCGTTGCCCGTGCGGGCTGGACCGGACCGACCCATCGCGCTGCACGCCGCGGGGCCTGACGACGTTTGGGTGACTGGCCACCCGCTGGACGAGGGTCGTGGCGACTTCGTCCTGGCGCACTGGGACGGACGCCGTTGGGGGGTGGAGGGGAGCGCGCTCCCGGGGGTGGTTCGGGCGATGGGCGTGGACGGCGGCGTGTTTTATCTCGTGGCCGGCGAGATGGGGGCCACGGGGGTTTGGCGGGGTTCTCCCAGAAATGGGTGGGAGCGTGTTGGGTTGCCCGACGGGGCAGGATCGCCCACGGACGTATTCGTGCGAGCGGCCGGGGACGTCTGGGTCGTGACGGAGGACGGCATCTTCCGGACGAAGCCGTCGGAGCGGGTGTTCGAGTGGGCGCCGCAGGAGTGTCGTGGGGACGAAGAGGGGGCTCCGGCCGCGGAGGAGCCGAGGCATCGGGGAGACTTGGAGTTCTGAGGTTGCGCCGTGGCAGCGCGGTTCCCCGGTGATTTCCGCGGCTCCTCGCTTGACATCGCGGGACCCATCTCGCATCTGATGTCATACTCTCCCGTGCAAGTGGCTCGGCAAGGCGTTCTTCAATGAAGCGCGAAATCGGCATTCCCTTCTTGGCGTGGGTCGGCGCAGCCGTCCTGGCGCACCTGATGTGGACGGCCGGGGCGGATCGCGTAGCGCGCGTGGTCGAGGATTTCAGCCAGGTTCGCTGGTTTGCCGAGTCTGTGCGGTCGGAGGTGGCGAAGGCGTCGGACGGGATCGAGATCACGCTCGAGGACCTGCCGCCGGAGATGAAAGACGACCCGCCGGAGGTCCCGAAAGAGCCTGTTGCGAAGGAGCCGGAGAAGCTGGCGCCGGAGCCCAAGCCGCCCGACCCTGTGGAACCCGAACCGCTCGTCGAGGAGAAGCCGAAGCCGAACGCCCCGATCCAGATCTTTCCCGCGCCCACGCCTCCCGCGGCGGAGAAGCCGAAGGCGCCGCCCCCTGTGGAGCCCAAGAAGGACCAGCGCATCGCGGTCAAGCAGCACGTCAAGGACAAGAACCAGCAGGACAACCCCAACGCCCGGTTCATCGGGGACGAGGCGAATCGCGTCGAGGAGGAGTCCGTCGCCAGGATCACCTCGCACGATCAGGACGACCCGAACCCCACGCCTGGGGGGCAGCATTCTGCGGAAAAGAGCAATCCTGGCAACGCCGACGAGACCCGGGTCGGGGACAGCGAGGACCGGGAGGGGGATCCTGACAAGGCGCCGGGAGAACACGTGGCAGAGGAGAAGCCGGGGAGCGAGGACAAGCCGCCGACGCCTGTGGCACCGCCCCCACCGCCGCCCGGGGGGCCCGAAGCTCCTCGCGTGGCTCGCGCGGAACCTCCCCCGCCTCCGACCACCCAGCCACCCGAGCAGCCGCCCGGCGCCGAAGGCCCGGACCCTGTCATGGCCGACAAGGGGAGCTACTCGCTGGACCCGCGTCGCAAGACCAAGCCACAAGAGACTCGGCCCCACGTGCATCCACGTCCGGTCCCGAGCCGCTTGGGGCTCGGTGCGGGCCCCAACGAACGCGGCGTGCAGACCAACCTGAACATGAACGATGTGGTCGCCGCGGTGGGTCACGACGAGCTAGCGCGGCAACGCGCCGCGGATGGGGAACGTCGCCGCAGCAAGCACCGTGGCTCGTGGAACTCCACGAACTTCGAGCGGTGGCGCGGGGCGATCGAGAACTACGTGTCCTCGGTGCGGCCAGGCAACCAGACGGCGCTCAACACCGCCCGGGTGCCCTTTGCCACGTACCTTGTGCAGATTCACAACCGCATCCATCCGGTGTTCGCCGACACGTTCCTGGCGTCCCTCGACGCCTTGCCGTTCGACCACCCGATCAACGACTACAAGGTCATGGCGAGGCTCGAGATCGTGGTGGAGCCCGACTCGGGCCGGGTGATCAAGATGGGGGTGATCAAGACCAGCGGCATCACGGCGTTCGATGTGGGCGCGCTCGACTCGGTGCAGCGCTCGGGCCCGTTCGGCAAGGCGCCGCCCGCGATCATCTCCACCGACGGCAACGTGTACTTGCACTGGGAGTTCCACCGGAACCCGATCTACGCGTGCTCGACGATGAACGCTCACCCGTACATGCTTCGCCAGCCGCCGCCGATGGACGCCCCGAAGAACCCGCCGCGGGACCCGAGACCTCCCTCGGACCCGCGGGAGCGAGGGCTGCCGCCCGCAGGACCCGCTGACCAGGAAGGCCGACCTCGCTACGGGATGCGTCGTCCCCTGCGTCCGGCGCACGAGGGGTGACCAGCAGGCGTGACGGCGATGGAGCGGAGGATCGACAATTCGATCGAGCGCATCTAGGATGAACCCCGTCATGCGGGGACCGGAGCCAGCTTCTTCCTGTTCGGCGCAGCCGATGCAACTCGGCCGGCCGAAGAACCAAGAGGGCATGCCGTGAGCGAAGCCCCGGAGCGAGCGCCCTCCGAGTCGGTCCGGCCGCTGCGTGTGACGATCGCAGAGGTGGGGCGGTTCGTGCGTCCCGCCGCGGTGCTGGCGCTGGTGGCGATGGTGTTGGGCCAGGGCATTGCCCCGGCGACCAAGAGCGCTGGGTTGGCCCTCGGCCGCGCGATCGATCACATCGATCTGGTGGCGAGCGTCAGCTCGCACCTGCTCGCGCTCACGGCGTCGGCCCTGTCCATCGGGCTGCTCTTGGTGGTGGGCAGGGACACGCGTGTTCCTCTCGTGGCCCGAGTGCTGCTCGTGGCCCAGTCCACGATCGTGCTCGTGCTCGCCGTGCCGGCCTCGCGCTTTCGGCTGTCTGCTTTCGCGTGCTTCTTTCTCGGGGCCGTGACGTGCTCGGCCGCCATGATCGCAGCGATCGAGGGGATTCGTGAGACGCGGTCGCGAGCGTTGGGCCTGGTGCTCGCCATCCTCGGTCTGGGCGCGGCTGCCCGGGTCACCAGCGCGGGTCTGGTCGCGATCCCCTCACTCACCCAGGCCGCACGGCTGGCTCCGTTGTCCACCGGCTTGGCGACAGCGTCCATCGTGCTTCACGGCGTTGGGTTGTTCGTGGCCCTCTCCTGGATCGCCTCACGGCGTCGAAGCACCGTGTCGGTGGGGACCTTCGCTGCGCTCGTGGTCTCCATGCTCGTGACGTGGGCGGCCTCGGGCGTTCATGTGCAAGCCCCCACGTGGGTCGTGTTTGCGGCGCGGTTGCAGGACCAGCTCGTCGCCGTGCCGATGTCGGCGTTCCCGCGGGTCGTCGATGGGTTCGTTGCGGTGCTCGGCCCGGTGGTGGCGATCGTGGCGCTGACGATGCGTCGGCAGGTGGCCACGATGGTGGGAGCGTTGGCGTTGGTGTTGACGGCGGGGACGATGGTGGACGTTCCGGGGCATGCGCTGATCATGGTGTTGGGGTCGCTGGCGACGGTGTTGGCGGCGCATGACGAGCAGGGGATGTGGGAGGCGTTGATGGGCAAGCGGCTGGAGAAAGAGGCGAAGCCCGTGGAGACGGGGTAGCGCAGTTTCGACAGTCCACATCGGGATAGTTCAACAGATCTGCGCTTCTCTATCCTCGAGACGGACCTCGCTTTCCTTGTCCGGGCTCAGAGCCCACGGACAGGATCCACTCGAGGAATCCCGGTGTCCGCAAGCAGTCCACATCGGGATATCACAACGGATCTTGAGCCTCTCTATCCTCGAAACGGACCTCGCCTTCCTTGTCCGCGGGCTCAGAGCCCACGGCAATTTCGGGTGAAGCCCGCCCCGGCGGGCTTTGCGCGATCACGACTTGAGCTCGCTTGGGGTGAGTGGGAGGACTCGACAACACGGGGTTCGACAACGCGTACCGTGCGAAGCCCGCCCCGGCGGGCTTCCCCAATTTTGCCGTGGGCTCTGAGCCCGCGGACAGGATCCACTCGAGGAATCCCGGTGTCCTGCACTTCCAAAAACAGTCCACATCGGGATAGTTAAACAGATCTGCAGCTTCTCTATCCTCGAAACGGACCTCGCCTTCCTTGTCCGCGGGCTCAGAGCCC
>CAZAWR010000213.1:0-6246 GCA_964488865.1 uncultured Polyangiaceae bacterium
ATGCCCGCCTCCCGTCGCCCAGCATCTCCAGGAACGCCTCGACACGTGTCGCCATCTGGCCGGTGACCTGGCCTTCGAACTCCGTCTCCACGTGCAGCACGCCGAGCCCGTCGGCCTCGAGCGCACGGCGAAGCGTGGCGACGTCGAATAGCTCCGGCTCGCAGAACTTCACGGTGTGCAGGACAACACCGCGGGCACCGCTGTCGCGTGCCAAGGTGCGCAAGTGCTCGATGCGCGGTCCAGCGTCCGACGCGCGCGTGGGGCAGGGGGGCATGAGCAGCAAGCGCTCCACGACGTCGTCGATGGGGTCGCCTCCGACGGGCCCCGCATGGGAAGGAATACGGCGACCGAAGGCAGCGTAGTCGTCGGCGGCCACGAAGCCCCCGGCGTCTTCGAGGGTATCGATCAAGCCCTCGGGTTCGGGGACCATTCCGCTGAGAACGAGCCCAACACCCTGGCGGCGGGTCTTGGGATCGACCTGGGCGAGGAGTTGTTCGAGCGGTCGGATGGCGTCCTCGGGGTGCAGGTACTCGAGCTTTCGGAGCGTGGCGTACAGCTCAGCTCCCGGCGTCTTCAGGCAGGGCAAGGAACCGAGGAGGCGACGCAGGAGGTCTTCGACATGGCGGTGAAGCACGAGGGCGCGGCGGAGCCGTTCGGGCTCGAGCTTGCGGTCGAGGGCTCTCTCGAGGGATGCGACGAAGGACAGGACTTCTTCGCGCAGGAAGAGGCGGGAGGCGGGGCGGGCGGTGCCACGCGGGTGGCGGAACGTGAGGATGGGGATGTCCCACGTGGGGGTGGAAAGGGCGATGGAGGCAAGGCCCTGCATGGAGTCACACGTGTGCGGGATGATGGCGGCGCGCGCGCGGGGTGTGACGCGTTCGAGGGACGCGAGCACGGACTGCGCCCCTCGTACGGTGGGGCAGAGATAGCCCTGGAGCTTGCCCGCGTCGGCCCCGGCGACGTCGGACGGGGGCGTGGACCAACGCTCCCAGGCGCACGCATCGAGTGCGGTCACCACTTCGCGCGGGTACAGCGTGGGAAACGCGAGGACGGTGGGACGGCCGCGCTCGTGTTGCGCCGCGAGATAGGCCTGCATGGGCTGGTCATTCACGAAAGGAGTGATAGCGTTGACCGTCGATGGACAGCAAGAGGCTGAGCGTGGGTTCGTTGCCCGTGAACTTCAAGATCTCCCTCGACGCGCGGGTGCGCGCGGCAGCCGGGGTGCCTGCCTACATGCGGAGAAAGCGTCGCATCGAGGATCTCGAAGAGGCGATGCGTCAGGCGCTCGTGGAGGTCTACCAGCAGGCGCTCGAGGACAATGGGGGAGACGAGGCGGCTGCGAAAAGCACGATGCAGCAGCGGGCTCGGGAGATGGACCTCGGGCTGCTCAACGACCTCATCGACCGACACAACCGGTACTATCCGATCGAGGCGAACCTTCCCACGGACGTGAAGACGGGCAAGCTGATGTCGCTAGGCAAGCCGTGGGAGCCACTGGCGCTGATGACGTGGAAGGACTTCTGCGATCCCTGAGGGGGTGCAGATCCCATGAAATTTCGGATGTTTGTGCTCACGCCCACGGACCTATGGCGCGGCGGTGCCGCGCACAGCGCTCGACTCGGCAGTGCCGAGTCGCTACCGCGGCGGAAAGGTATCGGTGCGATTCGCTGCCTTGGCGGACGGCTCCTCCCGTAACTGCGACCCGAGTTTCGTTGCCGAACAGCCTCGGTTCGTGGCCTGTGTGGGCGACCGGACGTCGGTTGGCAGCGATCACAACGCGGGAAACCGAACAGTGATCGTGAGATGGCAGCTCTACAAATCCGCCAACGGAGCGACTCGACACGTCGAGTCGAGCGTTGGGCGCGGCAAGCCGCGCGGCAGGCCGTACCCCACGGGTTCTTCACGTCCACGCAGCCGTAACCGAACGGATTCGTTATCAGACCTGCACCCCCTGAGGGGCCCTACTTCTGATCCGCCAGGGGATCGGTAGAGACAGGCGCCGTCGAGAACGCCTTGTCTTGGGTGCCGCCGTTCTTGCCCCCCTCGGTCTTGCCCCCGTTGGTTCTCTTCGCTGGCGGGGGAAGGCTTGACGGCTTGGGAGAGCTCTCGGCCAGCGCATCTTCCGCTTCGGCATCCGGCTCCGACGAGGCGACAGGCGGCGTGGGCTGCGACGCCACGGTCGCCGCGTGAACCTCGGCAGAGATCAGCGGAGCGGCTGCTGCGGACGCGGTGACGATGGCTTCGGCCGCCATCGAGACCTTCCGCTGGCTGCGTCCCAGCAGGAGCGCAGAGACGAAGGCGACGAGGACGACGAAGCCGAGCAGTGCGCCGACCCACAACCCTCGCGGCCCGAACCCTCCCGTCGCACCTGCCGTGTCGATTTGCACGGTCGTGGACGTATCGAGTCCCGGCTCGAAGAACACGTCTCCCGAGGCTTCCAGCGCCTGCTTCGGAAGTCCGAGGGCCGACGCGAGCTCCTCGATTTGTTCCGCGGAGGACCCGAACCGTTCGTCCGGGTTCGGATGGCAGGCCTGCACGAACCATCGGTCGAACGGCTTGCCGAGCATCGAATCGCGGACCGAGGGGGCCACGACGCGACCTCGCATGACGTCGGCCACCACCTGCACGAGGGTTTCGCCTTCGCGGTAGTGTCGGCCCGTGAGGAGCTTGTGGGCGATGAGGCCGAGGGCATAGCGATCCGTGGCGCCGGTGATGGTGCCAGACTCTCGGTTGATCTGCTCGGGAGCCATGTACATGGGGGTGCCGAGCAACTGGCCGCCTTGGGTCGTGCTGCTCTTTTCCGCCAGCATCTTCACGATGCCGAAGTCGAGAATCTTGACCAGGGGCGTCCCGTTTTCCCGATGCGTCAAGAACAGATTCTCGGGCTTGAGGTCGCGATGCACGATGCCCAGACGGTGGGCCTTGTCCAACGCGCGTGCCACCTGCCGCAACCAGGTGAGGACCGTGAGGGGCGGTTGCGGCTCCCCATGGGTCGCGCGCTCCAAATCCTGCCCGTCGAGTAGCTCCATCACGATGAACGGGGCGTCGTTCACATCCGCCGCGACCCCCGCATCGGTGACGCGCACGACGTTCTCGCTCTTGATGCGCGCGGAGGCGCGCGCCTCTCGTTGGAAGCGGTCGACGGTGTCCCCGCTGGCATTGGATTGGGCGACGAGCAGCTTGAGCGCGAGACGTTCGGACGTGTGAACGTGCTCGACCTCGTAGACGATGCCCATGCCTCCCCGCCCGATCACCCGGATCGTGCGGTAGCGTCCGGCGATCTTCGCGGGGAGTTCAGGCGGAGTCATGACGCATGGGATAGTACAACGGCGAGGCCTGCGGCGACAGGATCTGCGCCGCAAACCGCTCTGCCTACGCCCCGAAGGGTTGACGCTCGCTTCCGCTCGTGGCGAGATGGCGCTCTGATGAAGCGAGCGTGGTCCCGTGCTCACGGGCAAGCCTGGATTTTCGGAGCTGTCGTGTGCGCGCTGGCTTCGCCCTCGCGAGCGGACCCCACGGCGGAGGACAAGGCCCTTGCCGCTATGCTCTTCAAGGAGGCCAGGGAGCTTCTCGAGCACGACGAGATCGACAAGGCCTGCCGCCAGTTCCACGAGAGCCAGCGCATCGACCCGAGCGGCGGCACCCTGTTGAACCTTGCCGCATGTTTCGAGAAGCAGGGCCGCATCGCCAGCGCCTGGGCCGAGTTCAACGAAGCCCTCGCCTGGGCTCGCCGCGACGGTCGCGGTGACCGCGTCCAGTACGCCTACGAACAAATGAAGGCCCTCGAGCCGCGCTTGTCCTTCGTCATCGTCGACGCGACCTCGAGCGCCCATCTCGCAGGCTTCGAGGTTCGTCGCAACGGAACCGTGGTGCAGCGCGCCGCCTGGGGGTCTCGCATCCCTGTGGACCCCGGAAAGCACACGATCGAGGCCACCTCCCAGGGCCGCCAGCCGTGGCGGAGCGAGATCGTCGTGCAGGGGCAAGCCTCCGAAGTCCGCGTGGTGATCCCTGCTCTGATGGCCGCACCCGCCCCCAAACCTACGCCAGTAGCCGCTCCTGCCGAGCCCGCACAGCCCGACCGGATCGCCCCGTCTTCGTCCGTTCCGTGGCCCGCCTACGCCTTGGCGGGCGTCGGCATCGTCGGAATCGGAGTCGGCTCCTACTTCGGCTTGCGCGCGTTCTCCAAGAATGATCAGGCCGACAAGCAATGTCCCGGTGGCGCTTGTTCCGACGAGGGGCTCGAGCTCACCGACGAGGCCGGAACGGCGGCGGACGTGTCCACCGTGGCGTTCGCCGTGGGTGCCGTCGCGCTCGGCGCCGGAGCTACCGTCTGGCTGCTGAGCGGCGAGGAGCGTGAGGTGCAGACAACGCGTTGGACGCCGACCGTGGGACCCGGGCACGCGAGCGTCTCGTGGTCCGGGCGGTTCTGAAGCGCCTTCGAATGTCCTCGCTTGGCAAGGGCGCGCGGGAGGGTACCATCAGGCCGTGCTCGCTCGCGTACTGTGTTGCCTTGTGCTGTTCGGGTTGATCGGCTGCCGCGCCGAAGGGCGGGGCCGTGGCGCTGCCGCGGTCGACCCGGCGGCCTATCCGCCGTGCGATGTTCCTTCGGACCCCTATCTCCCTGACAAGACCGTCCAGGGACCTGGTGCGCCGTTGTGGATTCGGCGCTTCGGGTGCCAGGCCGACGACCGGGCCATGGGCGTGGTGATCGAAAGGGACGGGCACGTGGTGGCGACCGGGTCCTTCGCCGGGCGCGTGTCCTTTGGCGATGCGCCGCTCGTGAGCGGAGGAACGCGCGATGCGTTCGTGGCGCGGTGGGACGAGGAGGGCAAGTCCGTGTGGAGCTTGCGTCTCGGGGGGGTCAACTCCGAAGCGCGCGGCACGAACCTGACGCTCGGTGCGCGAGGTGAGCTGGTGGTGGCCGGCCGATTCCACGGGGTGCTCGACGCGACCCGACCGCAGCTGATGAGCCGCGGTCTCGACCCGTTCCTGTTGATGATGAAGCAGGACGGCACCTTCCTGTGGGCTCAACGGTTCGATCGGGCCGGGACGAGTGATCAGGGCAAGGTGCCTGCGGCGGCCGACCCGTTCGGTGGTGTGCTCTTGCCCGTGGCGCCCTCGGGGTCGAGGGCGACCGATGGCGTGGTGGTTCGCGTGGACCCCTCGGGAGACCTGCGTGGACAAGTTCCGCTGCCGGAGGGGCATGCCAGCAGCCTGGCCGTGCACGCGGACCGGACGGTTCTGGTGGCCGGGCACGGGGGATTTCAAGACCCGCCCACGGCACCGACCGGGCGAGGTCGTCTGCGGGTCGCGCCCGGCGCGGGCGCCACCGTCCGTCAACTCTTCCTCGCCATGTACGACGACAAGGCCCAGCGCACGTGGGTGAGGACGATCGGGGATGCTCGCGCGAAGTCGTTCGGCGAGCCTCTGATCGCGGTCGACGCGGACGGGGCGGGCTACGTCGCGTTCACGTTCCAGGGAGGGGTCGACGTCGGGACCGGGCTCCTCGAATCGGGGGGCGGCTTCGACCTTCTGGTGATGAAGGTGGACCGCGTGGGGCGCACGGTGTGGGCGCGCGCGTTTCCCGGGCCCCAGGGCAACGAGTGGGTCAACGCCATCGCGGTGGACAGGGCCGGCAACGTGGTCCTCGGCGGAGCCTTCGAACGCGCGGTGGACTTCGGCGGAGGACCGATCATGAGCACGGGACCCGTCAGCGGGTTTGTCGCAAGGCTCGACAACCTCGGGCGACACGTCTGGAGCCGCGTGTTCGGGGCGCAAGGCAGCAGCGCGGTCGTGGAGGCCGTGGCCCTGGGATCAACAGGAATCGTGGCGGTAGCGGGCGCCTTCCAGGGCTGGACGGACTTCGGCGGAGGACTGGTCCCCTCCTCCGGTGCGTGGGATGGGTTCGTCGCGCTGCTCGGTCCCTAACTCGGCAGGGCCGAGTGCCTGTGCAGGGGCTGCCGCCCCTACGCTCCCGTTGGTCGCTACCCTCGTCCCCAGCAAGCCGAAACCAAACAGGGTAGGTTGAGCCTCTGCGGTTTCTTTGCAGATGAGCCAAAGACCTCGTTCGTAGGGGACTAAGAAGTTGCGCTACAACAATGGAACCCTGCTCTTGAGCCCGAGCCCCGAAACCACAGAGGACGCAGAAGGCACAGAAGAGTGGCACGGAGGGAGGCCGTGCGTGTTGCGCACCTGACTCCGCCCGTTCCTGGTTCTCTGTTGACTGCGCCTTCGGCTTCGTCGTCC
>CAZAWR010000214.1:0-6181 GCA_964488865.1 uncultured Polyangiaceae bacterium
CTTTTCAGATAAATTCCCTCAAACAGCACCCCGAAGTGCTTGGTTTGGGACTAGGGTGGCTCGGGTGACGAGACGGCAAGCCATTCTTCTGCTCGGGACTGCGGGTGCGGTCGTGGTGGGTGTACCCCTGGGGTGGTCTGCTTACGCAGCCCTCCGATTTCCCAGCGACCGGACGCCCGAGGGGGCCTACCTGCGCATCGTGCTCGCCGTGAGCAAGGGTAAGGAGCGGGACGTGTTCCCGTACCTCGAGACCGAAGCGCAGCACGCGCTTTTCACCATCCGGGAGTACCGGGCGAAGGCCCTTGCCCGAGTCCGAGAGACGTTCGAGGAGCCGGAGCGCACCAAGTGGGAGACGGCGTATCGCGACGAGGGGGACGCCAAGGACCCGGCCGCGCTGTGGGTGGTGCTCGCGATGCGCGAGGGGTGGGACGCGCGCTTGCGCAAGGACTTGTCCGGGATTTCTGCGGTGGAGCGCGTGGGCAAGCGGGCCACGGTCGAGACCACGCGCGGCACGCGCTACCCCTTCCGCGAGGCGGACAATGGAATCTGGGGGCTCACGCTCTTCACGGCGGAGCTCGTGGCCTACAAGGAGCGGGCGACGCGGGACCACCAGATCATCGACCGCGCGGCGTCGGACTACGAGCGGGCGACGCGGTAAGTTCCCGACGGTCTATGCTGAATCACCTTGCGCCGTAGCGAAACCGCGGTCGTGGGAACCAGGAACAGGAATGGATTCCAAACTGCAGGCTTCGTGATCAACTTCCGCGACACGCTGGCGTTCGCATTCCGTGTTCCTCTTCCTAGTTCCTAGTTTCATTCGATCGGGTCGTAAGGTCCGACGGGCTCGAGGTCTTCGGGTCGGAGCTCGGCGGCCACGGCGCGACCGAGCAGGTTGACGTTGCAGATGATGCGCCTGCCCTTGCCCTTGACCTCGGCCACGACGCCGACGACGCCGGCCAGCCCGCCGGCCACGATGCGTACGGGCTTGCCCACCTCGATCCTCGTGAGCGGCTCGAGCAAGCGATCGGAGTCGCAGAGCACCCGGATGCTGTCGATCTCGTTGGTGTGAACCGGCACGGGGCCGTCGGGCCCCCCGATGATCTGCACGGTGCCCCGCGTCTGCATCACGCTGACGCGCCGGTCGTGGTCCGTGAGGTCGGCGTGCAGGAACACGTAGCCCGGGAACAGGGGCAGGGAGATGATCTTGCGACGGTCTTTGCGTCGCGAGAACGTCCGGTAGGTGGGCAGGAAGGCTTCGAGGTGCCGTCCCTCGAGCTGTTCGACGACGGTCTTTTCGAAGTTGGCCTTGGTGCGCAGCGCCCACCAGTGGGTCCCTTCGATGATCCGGAAAGTCATGGTGGGTTGTCCGATCCACTACCCAAGCGGCGGCGAGAAAGCGAACACGGAATGCGCAAGCGAGCGAGGTTTTCGGTGGCTTGCGAGGTGGACAGGCCGGGTCTGGGCCCCTATGGTCGGCCCCGATGCGACGCGCAGACATCGAAACGATCCAGGTGAGCATGTGGGGGGATCGGCTTGCCCGGCGAATCGCGCAGGGGGAAGTGGATGCGGAGTTCGTGATCCGCGTGCTCGAGCCCTTCGCCACGGAGCGCAGGAGGCAGCGGTTGCAGCAGGTGTTCGCGGGCCGACTTGGGTCGGTGACGGTGGTGATGGATGCGATTTGCGACCCGCACAACGGGGCCGCGCTGGTGCGAACCTGCGAGGCGTTCGGCATCGCGAGGATCCACCTGGTGGAGCAGGGGGCGTCGTTTCTCGCGCACGCGGGGGTCGCGCGCGGGACGCACAAGTGGGTCGAGGTCCGGTCCCACGCGGACGCGGACGTTTGTGTGAAAGCCCTGAAGAACGACGGGATGGTGCTGGTGGGGGCGCACCCGCAGGGGGATCTGGAGGCGGCGGACCTGGGGACGATCCCTCGGCTGGCCCTCGTGCTGGGCAACGAGCACCAGGGCATCGAGCCGGTGCTCTCCCAGGCCTGCGACCACGCCGTCCGGGTGCCCATGCGAGGGTTTGCCGAGAGCCTCAACGTCAGCGTGAGCGGGGGGATCCTGCTCGCCTACGCCAGCGCCGGGCGCCCGGGTGACTTGCCCGAGGAGGAGCGCCGCAGGCTGTACGCGCGAGGCCTGGCAGTTACCGTGCCCAACGCAGGCCCCGTGCTCGAGCGGGCGCACAGGGAGCAAGCGACAGGGTGACCCACGCCGCCGAGCCCCAGAACTGCACCTCACCCCATCATCCCGGGATGACACGTCCAGCCGAATGGTCTAGCGTGCGGCCCCCCAGCAAGCTTCACAAGGACGTTCGTCGATGCGCAAGGTCGAACTCGATGCCGCCTCCACGCTCGGCAGCGGCATCTCCATTCAAGGTCGAATCACGGGTGACGGCAGCCTCACCGTCGAAGGCACCGTCGAAGGCGACATCTCCATCCAAGGCGATCTCGTCGTCACCGCCGGCGCCCAGGTCCACGGCTCCGTCGAAGCCAACGTCGTCACCGTCGAAGGAAGCCTCGACGGGGACGTCGTCGCGGTGGGTCCCGTTCACGCCGGAGCGGGGGCAACCCTGCGCGGGAACGTGAAGGGCGAGGCCTTCTCGATGGACGAGGGCGCCGTCGTCTCCGCGACGATCTCGGCGGACTTCGAACTGCCCGAGGAGCTGCGGCAGGGGCGACGATAGCGGATCCCAACGCTCGCTTCGCGCGAGCTCCGGAGAATTCCCATGGCAAGTACGGTCATCGGTCCAGGAATCACCATCGAAGGCGAAGTCATCGCGGAAGATGAGGTCGTCGTGCAAGGAACCATCCGCGGGAAGCTCACCTCGCAGGATGCCGTGATCATCGAGGCGGGAGCCACGATCGAGGCCGACGTGTCGGCCGCTTCCGTCGTGGTGGGCGGGAGCGTGACGGGGGACGTCCAGGCTGCGGACCGGGTCGACCTGCAAGCGGGCGGCCGGCTCGTGGGCGACGTGAAGGCGGCCCGGCTCACGATCGCGGACGGTGCCTCTTTCAAGGGCAACGTCGACATGGATGTGTGAGCCCCCCTGCACGCGAAGTGCACGGAGAGGTGATGCGACACGCGGGGACCGTTCCCGCACCAGACATGGTGGGTGAAGAAACATGGCCGACAGCGAGGCGATCATCGGGCAAGGGACGTTCATTCGCGGAAACCTCCGTGGCGATGGTGACCTGAGCGTCGCCGGGCGCATCGAGGGAGCGATCGAGGTCCGGGGTGAGGTCGTGTTCGAGGGCACCTCGATCATCCAGGCGGAGGTGACGGCGGACCGCATCGTGGTGCGCGGCGCCCTCGCGGGAGACCTTCACGCGCAGGATTCGATCGTGCTCGAGGAGGGATGCCGGGTGGCCGGGGACCTGCAAGCTCCGCGCATCCGCATCGACCAGGGCGCGCTGTACCGCGGCCGGATCGAGATGGGCGAGCCTTCTGCCGCAGCCCCCGCACGCAAGGTGGCGCAGCAAGCGCGTCCCACGCCGCAGGTAGCCCAGCGTCCCGCGCCCCAGCCCGTGCGTGCCGCACCCGAACGACCCGCACCTGCACCCCGTCCCGCACGCGCCCTCAAGGCCGTGGAGGCTGCGCCCCCCGCGCCTCCTGCTGCTCCCGCGGCGCCGCCCCCCGCGCCTGCGGTTCCCCGCGTCGGCAGGGTTCGCCCCGCACCCGTAGCGGAAGCCGCACGCGCCGAGGTCTCTCCCGCCTCCTCGTCCGACGACCAGCCGCCTCCCCCGGTCGTCCCTGCCCTCAAGAAAAAGTCCAAGGGCGCCGTGCGCAAGCGCGGAGAGAGCTCATGAAGGCCAAGCGGCACCGCCTCATCCAGCTGCTTACGGAGATGTCCTTCGAGCGCAAGCGCGTCATCCTGGCGTCCGGGCGCGAGAGCGACTTCTTCATCGACTGCAAGCAGGTCGCCCTCACGGCCGAAGGCCACGTCCTGCTCGGTGAGCTCATGCTCCACGCCCTCGCGGAGCTTCCCCCCGCAGAAGCCGTCGCGGGCGTCGAGCTCGGCGGGTGCCCCCTGGCCTCCGCCGTCGCCCTCACGAGCTTCCTGCACGGCAAGCCCATGCCCGCCTTCTACGTCCGCAAGACCCAGAAGGACCACGGCATGAAGAAGCTCATCGAAGGCGACAAGTCCATGCGCAAGGGCATGCCCGTCGTGCTGCTCGAAGACGTCATCACCACCGGCGGCTCCACCCTGCGTGCGGCAGAGACCCTGCGGACGGCAGGCTTGGACCCCGTCGGCGTGGTGGTGATCGTGGACCGTCTCGAAGGCGGCGCGGACGCCCTGCGCGAGGCGGGCTTGCCCTTCGTGGCGCTTGCCACGCGCACGGACTTCATTCCGGACTGATCCTCCCTACCGCGGGTCGCACCTACCCCAAATTCAACCGCCCCAGGTACGTCGCCGTCCCGATGGCGGCCGCGACCCCCACGAGAAAACCGACTACCGCAGCCCGCAGCCACGAGGACACCACGCGCTCGGTCGACGCAGGCACGTCCATCGGGAAGCGCACCGTGTGGATCGTGTCTTGCCCCGCGTCGACCAGCAACACGCCCGGCGCCTCGAAGGCCAAGCGATACTCGAGGAGTTGGCGACGCGTCGCCGAATTTTCGATGCGCGGCGCTTCGCGTCCCGTCTTGACCTCCGCCACCAGCGTGCGCCCGCTCGGGTCCTTCACCAGAAGGTCTGCTCGCACCACCACGCGCGTCGCGGCCTCGTCGAGCCGCACGAGGTAGCTCCCCTCCACCTGCCGTCCCACGATCTGGTAGCCCGCATCGACGAGCAGGTCTTCCGCGTGCTGCTCGCCGCGCAGGGCGCGCAGGGCGATCCACCGGTGCCGAAGGGTGCGCAGCGCCTTGGTGAAGGCGTGGCGAATCAGCTCGAAGACCACGAGCGCCGCCAGCGAGGCGGCGAGCCATGGGTAGAGCCAGGTGGCCGTGAGGGCGGGGTCCACGCCGGCATGCAACCACAGCGACAGCGCCTGGGCCGAGTTTGGAGCCCTTGTTCCCTCCCCTGTTGCAGGCCAAGATGGCTCATATCGGGGAGCACACCGCGCGGCCCGACACCACCCCGCACCGGGTGCCGAGCGTGCCTTGGGAGCTTCGCCTTGTGAGGGCCTGAAACCCAACGCTGCTCATCGCGACAGCGTGCGCCGAGGCGTGTCTTGACCTGGGCATCGTTGCCGAGCGCGGCGCCCAACCCCCGCAAGGAGAGCTATCCCGAACAACACAGCCGGAAGCCCCTTGGCACGGCCCGCGACGCCGCATGCGCATCCCCCGCCGTCGTTCGTGGCATCTTCGGCGGATGGGCCGGACACGCCACCATCGGCGACCGCCGAGCCTGCACTGCCTCCAGGGGCTCCCCCAGTACCGCCAGATCCCGCCTGCGAGGAACCGGCAGCCCCCGCCGAACCCGCAGCCCCGCCCGAACCCGAACCGTGGCTCTCATACGTCACCGTCACCCGGAAAGCGTCGACCCACACGTCCGCGTCGTTGGCTCCATTCGTTGCTGTCGGGCGTAACGTCCGCCTCGTCCCAGGCGTAGTCCGTGTGATGCCAGGTGGTCGAGCTCACGCCACCCGCGGACAGTTCGACGAGCACGTCGTAGCTTCCGGAGTCGTACTGGGTCTTGCCCAGGCTCCCTACCTCCACCTTCAGGATGGTCTCATCCCCGGGCGGGTTGCAGAATCCCCAGTCGCTGCCGGCGTTCCCCAGGTAGTCCAGTCGTCGCCGGTCGTGGTGAAGCCGGGCGCGCCGTCTTGGTCGTCCACGATGATGTCGATGGTGGGGGTGGCCCCGCCCGTGCGCGCGACGAGCAACGCTGCGATCCCCAGAGCCGCTGAAGCTGCGTTGATTGCTCTCATTGACTGGGACTTTCAGTTCGGCAAATCGAGTTTCCCACGTCGCGCGAGGACGTCACAGTCCACTCGCAGTTTGTCATCGTGCGCCGCCCGACGCTGGCACGCAAGCCTCCACGGCTCTCGGCATTCGGCTCTCCGCAAGAGCGCAATCCGTCACCGTGTCGACGCTCCCCCCAGAGGGTGAGACCCCGCTAGACCCTAATCAAGCGCTTCGCGCTGCTTTGGGTCTAGGTTCTTCTTAGGGGGCTTTCGCAAAGCCTCGCCGCGCTCAACGCGGCTCACCCCAAAACGCCTCGCCTTCGGCTCGGATAG
>CAZAWR010000215.1:0-6145 GCA_964488865.1 uncultured Polyangiaceae bacterium
TGCTCTACGAGCGCACCGCGCTGAGCAGGAAGCCCGAGGAGCTCATCCGTGCGGAGCTGGCGGAGCTTCGCCAGCACGACGCGATGACTCCTGACCTCGTGTTTCGAGACCCCTACGTGCTCGACTTTCTGGGCCTGTCCGACACCTTTGCCGAAAAGGACTTGGAGGCAGCCATCCTCCGGGAGCTGGAGCGGTTCCTGCTGGAATTGGGCACGGACTTCACCTTCGTGGCGCGGCAGAAGCGAGTTACGGTCGATGGTGAGGACTACTACATCGACCTGCTGTTCTACCATCGGAGGCTGCGCCGCCTCGTAGCCATCGATTTGAAGATCGGGCGCTTTCAAGCTGCGGACAAGGGGCAGATGGAACTGTACCTGGCGTGGCTGGACCAGCATGACCGGCAGCCCGGCGAGGAGTCTCCCCTCGGGCTCATTCTCTGCGCGGGCAAGTCGAGCGAGCATGTGCGGTTGATGCGGCTCGAAGCCAGCGGCATCCGCGTGTCCGAGTACATGACCGAGCTGCCGTCGAGGGACGTGTTGGAAAAGCAGCTCCACCAGGCCATCTTGCGTGCCCGCGAGAGGCTGGCGCTGGGGACCGGGGAATCGCGATGACCGAGTACGGCAAGTAGCTCCCCCAGCTCGATGGCGACGACGATGGCCTTCTCCACGTAGAATCTGCGCTTGCTGGGGGTGTCCGCCTTGTCGAGGATGCGCGCGACGTGACCCCAGGGAATTTGTGCAACAGCCTGTTGCACAAATGCCTGGTCGGGCCACGCCTCCGCGAAGGCCCGCATATACCTAAGGTTGCGGGGCGAGAACCCCTTCATGTCGGGGAACTCGTGGCGCAGGTCCCGCGAGAGCTGGTCCACGACCTTGGCCCCCCAGCCAAGCTCCGCCTGCCGGGCCAGGATGTCGCGACCGATGTCCCAATAGAGAAGGACCATCTCGCGGTTGACGGACAGGGCTGCCCGAACACGGGCGGCACGGACACGCTGTTTGAGGGACTCGAGCAACTCGGGGTACCCGGTTGTGATCGACGCGCCGGTCATACTCCTGCACCCCACTGTGCAGCAGGTTGCTGCACGGACTCGAGGAGTCTACCGCTTCTCTTTCGCCTCTCCAAGCCGCTGCTCGCGGACCTCGAGGACGTCGAGCACCTCGGTGCCGGCAGCGTCCGAGGGGCGCAGGCAAGGGTGGGAACGGCTCGCCGGTGTCGGCACCGTCTGGTGTTCAGACCACGATGTCGGTGAGACCCGTTGCGTATCTTCGAGCTTCGAGAGCTTCATCGAGAAGTGTCTGGGCAGATTGTTGTTGGCGGTCGCCGGATCACGCTACCCGGCGGAAGACGTGCCCTTGCGGCGAGAGTGCGTGACCGTCCGCTGGCACAGGTGTTGTTCGCCTTCATTGCCGCCGGCCCCCAATTCCGGTCTGACGGCCCTAGGCCGCGTTCGCTTTCGACCAGCGGTGGTTCGGGACCAAGAGCAAGGCTCGTCGGCGTGCTCGTCCGGACTCGCGCCGAGAGGTTCGACCTGCGAGACTCAGTGCACCGATGGCATACTGATGCGCCCCATGAACCAAGACCAGGGCAAGCGAAGGGCGACACGATGGGCGCAAGCCTTCGTGCTTCTCCTCGCGACCTTCTGTCTGCTGCTGTTGCCCCGCGGGGCATGGGCCGAAGACCAACCACCCCCTGCGGAGCCCGAGACGCGCGAGCTCCCGCCCTCCAGTCCCAAGCTTGCCCCCAAGCAACCCGCCACGGAGACGCCCTCCGAGCGCGAACCCGAGGCCACTCCCGAGGCCAGTCCCGAGCCCCCCGACCCGCCATCCCGACCCAAGCTCCAACTGCAGAAACCCAAGGTCTCCCAGGCCCCCTCCGCCGTCACCGTCAAGTCCCTGCCCACCGGTGAGAACAAGACCGGGGTGAGCGCGCAGTCGATCTCGGTGCCCAAAGGGCCGGGCACAATCGAAGGCATGGGCGAGAGCTTCTCGGCTCAAGCCTCGACTGGAATCGCGACCTTCAGCGTTCCCTTCGCCCTGCCCGCGGCTCGAGGGGATGCGCAGCCCTCCCTTGGTCTCTCCTACTCGTCGGCCAGCGGAAGCAGGGGCCGAAGGCTCGAGGGCACCGTGCCCAGGCGCTGCAGGCAAGCGAGGGCCTCGGGGTATGGATCGAACCTCTCGGCGAGCGTCCGCACGAGCACCTCGACGCGCGCCTCGCTCTTGGTCCCGAACCACCGCTGGTCGAACGCGAGCTTGGCCCGCTCCGAAACGGGCACGGCAAGGTCCACGCGACGCCAGTACGCGTAGGCATCCTCGGTCGCGAGCATGCACCGGAGGATGGAGGTGTGGACGGTCGTGGCCTCGGCGGGACCGCTCACCCCGCCACCTCGACGAAGGGCATGGGGTACGCGGCGGCCAGGGGAAGCAGGGCGGCAGCAAGACGGGGGGCAGCTTGCTGGGGCAGCGCGTCAGGCAGCTCCACCTTCCGTCCCGCAGGCGTGATGGAGACCTTGGGCTTGCCGAGGTTGGCGAGCATCGCCTCGAGGGCGTGGGGCGACCACGACGTGCCGACGAGGAAGTGCGGACCCAAGACCTCCTTCGGGTCATGCTGGTGCTGGCGGTGCCAGGCCAGCCGATCTGAGATGCGCTCGTCGGTGGCGTAGCCGAAGTGAAAGAGGGTCCAGGCGGCGTCGGGGTTGGCGAGCTTGCTTCGGGCTGCCTGGTCCACGCGCCTTGCGGCTTCTCGTACGAGGGCGAGGCTTGCCCAGGGTGCGGTCTTGGGAACGAGGCGGGCGAAGAGGTCTCCCCCGCCTTCGGGGTCGACGAGGTCGGACTTCCACCACGCGAGCCTTGAGGGGTCACCTGCGGCTTCGCCCGCCCACGCTACGGAAAGCTGGAGGGCGAGGATGGCGTCTTCGGGGGTGGGGTCGGACATGGGTGGGGGAGGATACGACGGGTGGGCTTGGGGATGGGGGAGGTTCTGGGGGGGGTGGTCAACACCCCGTACACCCCGTCTCTACCCCACGCACGGACACCGCACGGCTCCTCGTCCGGAAACGAGAGGCGGGGACGAAGAGATGAGGTTGAGAACGAGGTGCTGGAAGCCGTCCCTTTAGCGACTCAATCGTTGGAACACGTGTTCATCGGTGCAATTCGTGACCAATAGCAGAGATGTTCGCTTGGAGCCCTTCGAGGACACTCAACTTCCCCCGAGCCAATAAGGACCTCAAGTGCCGCCCGAACTTCTTCGAAAGCCCTAAAGGCACTGCCGTAGTTACTAGGCACCTGTCTTGTGTAGAGCCAAAGCCTCCAAGCGTCGAAGCCATCTGTCCGCCCACCAGGTCCGAAATCGAAGTCTACTTCTATCCCGTCAAGTATCGCCCGGCACCCCAGACCATGAAATGAGTATTCAATCTCATCGGCCCTGCCCTCCTTGGGCACCTTGCCAGAACGACGGGCCGCCAAGAGATCGGTGACGTCAAAGCTCGCCTGTAGGCGGGAAACTGCTTGTTCGACCGCTTGCTGGTAGTCACGAATTAGGACACGTATGCTTTCCATGCGTCTGCCTCAGCCGGTTTGGTCTTGCTTCGGTCGCTGCCGACACAACTTCTTGAATGCTCCCATAGCCGTATTGTCCTAGGTCCGAAGCCGGGACGCTCTGATACGGTACATCAATGCCCGCACGCCTGGCGGCCTCAACACGGTGGTGCCCGTCAAGAATGTACCTCTGGCCATTGTACTCCGCTACTTTGACAGGTTCACCCGTCCACCCGTTTGAAGAGTTGAAGGCGGACAGACGGAAACAGCTTGCCCACAGCACCTTGGACAGCCCACAGCCTGCCCACTGTCCCCACAGCCTTGATGATCGACGGGTGTCCAAATTCGGGCCCAGCAGCGACACGATCGATTGGGGAAGCTTCGGCTTCCGCCATAAGACTCGAAAGCATGTTTCAGCGGGCTGGCACCCCACAGGGGTTGTTCAAACGACAATGCGCCGACCCCTCGTGAGTCCCCGTTTCCCACGCAGGTTCAGAGCCGCTACTGAGAACCGCCGCCTTGCGCTGTAAGCAGTTCACGCGCGAGTGGCGTCAGAACAAAGGCGTCCTCAAGGGCTTCCCCGACCACCGCCCAATACTCAACTTGCGCTCGGTGCATCGAGAAGTCCCGCTGAATCACTTCCACCGCCCTAGCCCACGCCTTGCGACCGACACTCTCGTCCTGCTGAAGCAGATCGTTCACTATATCGAGAACGACTTCGACCAGCAGACAACGTTCGGAGCTGCCATAGCCACGATTCTGATAGGCATCGAGGCACTTGTAGACCCAAGCCTCGGTCCGATACTCCTCACCAAGCTCATAGGCCCAGTCTTGGGTATAAGCGTCGCCCGGCGGTAGACCCAAATCGGCGCAAATACGCTTCAAAGCAGCGCCTGCAGGGTGCAGTTCGACCATGGTTTCCTCCGTTCAGTTCGGGTGCGCAGAGCTATAAGGGAAGGCGGTTCGGACAGCACCGTCTGGCTTCACGACGATACGGGCCATGTCGGTCGTCAACTCGGTTCCATCCGCCAGGAAGCTCCGACCCATGCCTGGCAGAACCGGAACTTCGTGTATGCCTGGCCCGCGCTTTGCCACGTCCGCAATGAATCCAGCCGCCGTTTTGTCGTTCGTCCACTGCCCTGCCTGATGTCCCAATCCCCTCGCCCGGTCGGCGAGTTGCGTGGGCGTGAGCTTGGCAGTGTGGTCACTAAACGTATGTCCGTAGGTCGGCCTACTGGCAGGATTTCCCCACTTGGGCCCCCGTGCAGCAGCCACTGGCCTAGTCGCCCTTGCAGCATCTGCTGGCGTTACACGTCCAGCTGACTTCGCTGAAGTTGGCTTTGGAACGTGCCGACCTACCTTTGTTGGCTTTGGAGGTCCGACCGGGACAACGCCACAAGCGACGCCCTCCTGGCATACTGTTGTAGCGGCGTCAAGTCCCGCTTGTACGTCCGGATCTACGTCAGCACGAAGCCGCTTCCATCCCTCGGCTCGCTGTTCGGGTGTCTTCTGCGCGAGAGGTGGATCGCCCGGCGACGGTATTGTCGCCAAGGCCGTATCCGCAGCCTCGGCGGTATCAATGATCGAGTTCCAGACGTACTTGATGGCATTGACGGTGAGACGTACTGTCTCCGTGTCGGCGGCTTCTGCCCTGGGTGAGTTGGTCTTCCTCTGATAGTGAGCTTCCAGGCTAGCAGACTGCAACCCCACGGGGTCCACAGCCACAAGAACCTTCCCATGCACGTAAGCATAAAGGTTCAAGTCGGCTTCGCCGGCGGCGTGGATGGCGAGGGGGTCCGGAGAGATCCAACGCTGAAGAAGCGGGGCGTAGTACCTCTTGCCGAAGTACACGAGGCCCAGCTCCACATCATCTTCCTTGCCCGTGAACCGGTAGTCCTCCCGGAACTCCTCGAACTTCTCCGACCGGTACGACGACTCCGCTGCCCCATACGCATACGCCGTGTCCCGCTGCACCAGCTCGCCCGTCGCGCGGTCGAGAACCACGCTCGTCGAGCCCAGGTGGTCCCCAAGCTCGAGATACACCCCGGTCGAATCGCCATGCACCACCCGGGCAAGCCGCACCCCGTTCGCAAACAGGTAAGGGACCTCCGTCTGGGAGTAGTCCCCAGCCTCGTACTCGGCCCCGCGAAGCTCCAGGGATGCGAACACGTACAGCGTGTGCTGTGCCCCCGACGTCTTTCGGACGCGCTGATCCGATGCGTCGTAGGTGAAGGAAAGCTCGGCGTCGAAATCCGCATCGTCCGGGGGAATCGTCGTTGGGTTCTGCATGTCCCAACGCCTCGCTCGGACCAGCCTGCCAACTTCGTCCCACTCGTACGCGTAACGCTGAACCAGCCTTTCCTGGCCGTGGACCGAAGGCGGCCAGTGCGCTCCGCCCACCATGTCGCCCTGACGATCCACGTCGAGCTGAACCAGGTTCCCCGCGGCGTCGTACACGGTGTCGAGCTCACCTTGACGGTCACCGGCGACGACCTTGGCACCTTGGAGCTTGTAGCCGTCGTTGGTCACTTCCCCGAGCGAGCGGTCGTAGAACGCTTGGGCGTCGTCGTCCGTGACCTCGGTGTTGCCGAGCCAGTCGTAGCGGAACGACT
>CAZAWR010000216.1:0-5892 GCA_964488865.1 uncultured Polyangiaceae bacterium
GCGAGGAGCTTCTGGAATGATTCGATGTTGGCCTTCATGCGAAAGTAGGGCTAGGACATGGCCGTGAAACAGCGGTCCGCCTGAGTCTCCTGCGCTCGTCGGTGTGCTGGAGGGCGTCAGCAGGTAGTTTGCGTAGGCCCCTGCAGACGTGTGGACACTCCTGCCCTTTCCGTCGGGGAACTGGCAAACCCCATCGTTCGCAGCGAATAGCCCGTGTCCACTGATGGTCACTTCCGAAAGGTCCACGCTCCCGACGGCGTCGGGCAGTTTCGCGATGCGACCCTCCAGCTTGCTACAATCCTCGTTTCCAAACATGAGAGCGATGTCCCGGATGTTTGAAGCCAGGCTGCTCTCGAATTGCCCCTCCGGGGGCCACGCCAAATCGATGGGCACCGTTTTGTTCAGCACCAACGGGGCCCCCAAATCGTCCTGGAAGCTCCCGTAGGCGTTTCCACAGTGGTAGGCAGTCAACACCACACCACAGGCGATTCGTGTACCAGTACAAATCCCTTTCACACCCGTGTCCGGATCCTTCGTCGAAAACACTCCCACGCCGGCAATAACCCTTGTCGGGCCGGTCAGAGGTGCAGCCATGCGTGAAGTCGCCGCTTCCTCACCGCCTGGACTCGAGCATCCCACCAGCAGAGCAGCCACCGTTGCCGCAATGACCCAGCACAAACGGTCCCGGATAGCGAAGCTCTCTTGCATGATGCGCGCCCTCCAAGCAGGTTGAGATGGTCGACTGTACCTCGGCCGCCAGGGTAGGTAAACCGAGAGCCTTTCGCAAGTCAACACAGGCCGCCAGCGCACGCCTGACCTCCAGTACCTCGGCGGCCCTGGGGGGGACTCGTGGGGATGCAACTAGGCAAACTCGGGACGCAGGGGCAGAAGGTACCAACATGAACACCCTCAAGACGATAGCTCTGGCTGGTGTCCTCTCGATAGCGCTGCCGATTGTCGGCTGCCGGAGCGATGGGGGCGGCGCGCGGACCCCGACAGGCACGTGCACGTCCGACGCAACGTGCCCATCTGGATTCTGCGACCGCGGCGCGTGTGCAGCTCCCGGGCCGAACATCACCTACGGAGCAGCGTGTGATCCGACGCCCCCTGGAGGCTACGACCGCTGTGGTGCCTACCTCTGCATCGACCACCGCTGTCGCTCTTGCACATCGGACTCCGAGTGCAGCGAAGGGTTGCCGGAAGTGACGTGCAATTCGCTTCCGGACGAGCCGGGCCGCCGTTGTGGCAGGCTGATCGGCCCGGGACCACCCCAGCCTCCGCCTCCCCAGTCAGAGTTTCCCAAGCCTCCATCCACGCCGTGACGTAGCCGCGGCTGCCAAGGCGTCCTCCTGCCGAGTTCAACCGCACCTCCCCGCGTGCTGGCATCCCCTGCACTGCCAACCGCGCAGCGGATGGTCGACCCCCGCGTCGATGGCCCGAAGAACAGATGCCGCGACTCGGACGAGCTCTTGTTCTTCCGCCTTCGACCTCGGGACGACTTCTTCTTGTACCGCCGGCTCCCGCGTCTTGGTCGTGGCGGGTAGGTAAATCGATCAGCTTTCGCAAGTCAAGACGATCTCCGGGTCACGTCGGCCTTCTCGTCGCTGCACGTGGCGCGTATCACCCAGGCGCCCTGCACCAGCTCCATGACCTGCAGCGTCTGGTCGCGCGTGTCGACACGCCACAGCCAGGACACGCCCACGCGTGCGTAGAACGGAAACTTGATGAGCAGGTCGTAGCGAGCGTTCGACGGGGAGAGCACCTCGCAGACCCAATCGGGAACGGTGCGAATGGGTTCGTCGGGACGCGGGGGTTGGGGCATCGTGGTGTGCCGCCAGCCGGCCACGTCGGGGGAGACCTCGGGGGCATCCGGTAGCTCGATGCCTGGCTCCGGCACGATCCACCAGCCTCCAGGCCCGTCCTCGTCGTAGTCGAACCCACCCCCCAGGTGGTGTCCGAGGAACCCGGTGGCCCGCGCGTGGCGGAACCGTGCACGCGGTTGCGTGTGCAGCTCACCGTCGATGATCTCGCCTTTGACGTTACCAGGGAGCGCCTCGAGGCGCGCCCACAGTTCGTCGCGCCCTGGTTTCCCGACCGACGCCATGGTGGGAGTGAAGCACGAAACGGGAGGGATCGCACGCAGTGCTAGCCCTCTACTTCGCCGGCAATGTGCGCGCCAGGCGGACTCCGCCGGACGGGCCCTTCGCTCCTCCCGATGCTCCGAGCACGGTGGAAGAGAGCAGTGCGTTTGGCCACAAGTTGAAACCCCCGCCTCGGGCTACGAGCTCGAGTTCCGGGGTAGAGAGAATATTCACGAAGTCGAAGCGCTCGAACCAATCGACGTAAGGCCCGTCGCCGTACCCATGCACGCCGTTGGTGGTGACCCACTCTTGCGCATTGCCTATCATGTCGTGCAAGCCCCATCCGTTGGGGATCTTCTGCCGGACGGGGTGCGTCGCGGTTCCCGCGTTGGCGCAATACCACGCAATTGGCGATAGCACCGGATCGTCGTAGCACTCACATAGCCCGGCGTGCGGGACTACCTCCCCTGCGTATACGGATGTTTTCGTGCCCGCGCGAGCCGCGTATTCCCACTCTGCGGCCGTGGGGAGTCGATAGCCCGGACACTTGTATACCGAAGGTCCAACGGTGCGCGCTACGTCGCAGACCATCCCCTCGCCCAGGGCCCCAGTGCACTTTTCGAGCTGATAGCACGAGGTCAGGCCTTCGTTTGAAGAAAGAAGATTCGCGTAGGCAAGCGCCTCCATCCAAGTGATGTTGCCAACCGGACAGTCCACGCCGATGCAGTCTCCCGTGCCGTTGGGCATCAATCCACTGGGATTTGGGAGGCCGTTCGAAGTCCATTCCCCTTGGGTCAGCTCGTTCTGCTGGATTGCGAAGCGGTGCGTAAGCGTGACTTGCACGGGATCGGTCGACCACTTGGCCCGACCCCACTCGCACCAGGGCGCGCCCATGATGAAGCAGCCCGGATCGACGACACACCACCCCTTGTCGCACGAGGGAACGGCTTTGGGCTGAACGCATGGAGGCTCGAACCGGTTGGGCAGGTAGGGATCTCGATAGCAGGCATCGGAGCCAGCATCCCCGCCGGAGTCGGCCGCGCCCGCTTCTCTCGCGTCGGGAACCACACCGTCCTCTCCTGCGTCGGTTGTCGTTCCCGGCGCGCCCGCGTGTTCACCCGACGGGGTGCTTCCATGACAACCAATCAAGGCGAAATGGACCATGCAAGCCGTCAGGGGGATGGTGACAAGCGGCCACGGTGACGGAATCCGCATTGCAGGCGTCATTTAGTGGTCTACTCCGAAGTCTTGGCCCGTGACGCGGAACCGCTCATACCTCGGATCGAACGGTCCATAGTAGGTCGCAGCGGCTGCCAACAAGTTCGACCAATTGATGGTTTGATTGTTGCATTTTGTCGTTGAGCTGCCTGTGCACGCTATCCTGTAGATGTCGAAGAGCTGCGGGATGCTCGTGGGGTTGCTGCGATCCCAAGAGCCGACGTTGTACTCGAATGTGAGCCAATCGAACTCCACTCCGCGGGACGTCGCCAGACAGTAGCTTTCCAACCAGAGCTGCACGTTGAATGCGCTCTTTGGCACAGGTGGATAGGTCGTGTTGTAGGCGGGGTACTCGAAAGGCTTGTAGTAGACGAACGTTCCGTTCGCCTGGTACGGGTCGTTGTACACCCGCGACGCGTAGGCGTGTCCAAATCCCTCTTCTTGTGCGCCGCCGCTCTGCTCCCGCGACTGCAGACAGTGCACCGTGTTCCCCCACGATGTGTCGTAGTTGCACTTGCACAGTCGCTGCGTGGCGCTGTCGTTGTAGTCGTAATAGAAGAGGCCCATCGCGCGATGAGCCACCATGTGGCCCGTCTCGTGCGCAATCACGTACTTCCAGTGCGCGTCGCCGTACCCTTGGACAACCGTTGTGCCCAGATGCACAAGCTGCATGTACGGATCATAGCAGGAGTCCGTAGGTGGGTCATACCCCGCACACCCTTCGTTCGCGTGCACAACATAGGTTCCATTGACCAGGCCGTCGTCGACTTGAACCGGAGAACCCACCACGTTTCCCTGGGAATCGAGCCGTTGCGCCACGATTCTCCTGGGGGCTTCGTCATTGCCCGAGGGGCCTTCGGACCACGCGACCCACGTGTCGGTTCCGTTGCTTCCGATCGACGCCCGCCCGGGGGCGAGCCCGGGGTTGGTCGTGGGAATCGCGGTGACGAAGTCGACACCGCTGTCGTCCCAGGCGTCTCCGCTCGCGGGGCGAACCCGCGTGATCACGATCGCGTCCGGGCTGCAGAGAGCGTCCCCCGGCACGCACTCTCGAAAGGTCGTGGCGAGAAGATACGCGCTTCCGGACCACGTGATGGACGGCGAGCGCCCCGGGGACTGCATGGGGTCGGCGACGCGGTGCGGGCCGATCAACAACGAGCCATTCTGATCGAGCACCGCCACCACGGGCGATACCGGGTTGTCCGGGAGATGGCTCGAGCGTCGCCACACAATCCCGTAGCCGAGTCCCGCATATCCGATTCCCATGTCGCCCGTTCCCGCGCCCGCCACCAACCCGAGTGCGGAGCTTCCCTCGTAGGAAAGATCGACCGGGTCGAGGGCGGACCAGGAGTCCGCGTCGATCCTTCGGAACATCGTCCTGCTGCTCATCCCGGGGTCGCCGAGCCAGCTGATCGCGACCTCGCGCAGGCCCCCGGGCGCCATCGACATCTCCGCCCAGCCATGGGAATCCGTTCCGACCTTGACCGGCGTCTGGGTCGTCTCCACCCCGTCGGGCCACGCGTCGCCCACGCTCAGCTTGCCCGCGAAGATCGCGTGCTCGAAGCCGTCGCCGCCGGTGCGGAACGCCTGAACGGCCACGTTCGCGGGCGAACCCGGGGTGCCTCGGTCCACGACGGCGAGGGAGGGAGCGTCCGCGTGCTGGTTGGGGAACGACACGATCTGCATCGGAGGCCCGTCGGCCTGCAGAAGGACACACCGAGGCGGGAGGGGAGCGTCCGGCAGCACGTCGGGTGCGGCGTCCGACGTGATCGGTGATTCCGGGAGGACGTCTTGCGCCGCGTCGACGGGAACGAAGGCGTCCTTTCCGGCGTCCGGGACCCCCCTCACCCTGCCGGAGTCTCAGGCTCGCCGCTCTCGTCCTTGCGCTTGACCCGACGAGACTGCAGGGGCGGCACCTTCTCGTCCACCTTCTGGCCGAAGAGCCACGCCCCCGTCCGCCACAGCAGCTCGTAGCGCCCGACCAGCAACGTCCACAGCCGGTCCCTTGCCTCCACGGAGGCCACAAGCTTGGGATTCACGTTCCTGGGCCCCGTCGCCGCCCCGGGCCGCAGAATCTCCAGCAGCTGCTTGCCAAGCTGCTCGGCCCGGTCCAGATCCCCGGTCGACACGGGGTGCTTGCCCGCGATGGCCTCCTGGTGGTGACGGTACAAGGGAGGGAGCTGCGTCAGATCCCCCGCGGCGTCGATCTGGCCCCGCCCCTCTTCGATGGCTCGCACCTCCCGCTCTGGGATAAGACCCGCCTCCGCCAGAGCCACCGCCGAAGTCAGAAGCTTGCGCCGGAGCTGGTAGGCCTCGGGCATCAGGTCCCGCAGCATCGTGGCCTCCGGCGCGCGGTTCACTTGGACAGCGGCGAAGACCACAGCGTGGCTCAGCGGCACCAGCTCGCGAAGCCGATCGATCTCCACGAAGGGAAGCTCCTGGGCAATGCGCTGCTGCTGCTCCAGCACGGCTTCGAGCCCGCGAAGGATGTTGTGCTGGGCCAAGTGCGGGTCCGAGCGGAAGGTGAGCACCGCGCCGGAATCAACCGGCGGAGCCATCGTCAAGAAGTGCTGGAAGGCTCCTTCGGGCGAGG
>CAZAWR010000217.1:0-5823 GCA_964488865.1 uncultured Polyangiaceae bacterium
TCGACGGGTCCATCGGCACGCACTTGGTGTCACACGCGAGCACGGCGAACCGGTCCCGACGGTCCATCTCCCGCACCACGCCCTCGGCCAACCGCGACGCACGCGTGAAACGCTCTCCGACCATCGACCGGCTCGCATCCACCACGATCACCTGGTCGCGGAACTTGCCCTCGGACCACCTGGGAAGCGCGGGCCGCAACGCGATCGCCACGTACGCGTCTTCCCCTGCACGAACCTCCGCGGGCTCGTCGTTCGCCATCGGGTCCGGTGACGACGGCGCGCTCTTGCTCTCGGGCTGGTACGCCCACGCCGTCACCTCCCGATCGTCTTCCGCCATCGCGTACTCGAGGGTGACGTCACCGGACGGACGAAGGACCGCGCGCGCATGGTCAGCTGCTTTGCGTCCTCCGCCGCACCGCTCTCGAACTCGTAGCCGCGCGAGCGCACGCCGAAGCTCTTGTCATGGCCGCGCACCTGCACGTCCATGTCGAACTGCTCGACGCGGGTGGAACCGCTGGGGTCGTAGCTCAGCGGGTACGTGTACTTGCGCACGCCGCCGGAGCGCGGGACCTTCTGCGTGTAGGCGAGAATGATCGTTGTTCGTGACCTACCCCACGTCTTCCCCGTCCCCCTCATCCTCCTCCGCCGTGTCCACGGCCGGGGTTCGACGAGAGACGAGCCCGAGTTGAATGAGGTAGTCGCGGCGGGTGACGGTGTTGCGCAAGGTTCGCCGCCAGTCCGTGAGCCAGGCGTCGAACGCGGCGGCCTTGGCCTGGTACTCGGGGTCGTCGGAGTCGACGGGGACGGGAGCGGCTTGCGGAGGCTGGCTCTTGGTGGCGATCTCCAGCAGTCCGCGCAGGTAGGTCTCGACCTCGGCGGTGAGGATGTTGCGTGTCACCAGGATGTCGGCTGCCGCCTTGTCCGCGGCGCGGGTGGCCGACCGGGTGGCGTCGGTTCCCTCTCGCAGGGCCACCACGCGCTGGAGGTAGGTGTTGACCGCGCCGACGGACTCGGCCCCTTTGCCCGCGCGCAGGTTGTGGAAGACGTAAGCTGCCTGGTCAGGGAAGAGCCGATCGAGGGCGGCGCGGGTGCGTTCGAAGGCCGGACCGTCCCAAAGGTCGAGCTTGGCTACAGCCTCGTCGTAGGCGGCGTTGGCAGGGGAAACGGGAGCGGGCGCTGATGTGGGCTGCTTGTATCCCATGAGGTAGAGCCAGAGGCTCCAGCCCACTTCGTGCTCGTGCTGGTTGTAGCCGGCCTGGTCGGCGATGAGCCGGATTTCGGGCTTCCTGCTCAGGGCATGGAGGACCTTGCGTCCCCGGCTAAGCATTCGTTCGATTTGTACGCGAGTGAACATTCTTCCTGCCATGGGTACCCTTTCCCCCCATTCGGGGCTTGACGCGGGTGGTTTCACCTTTCTGGGGGGCGGGGTCAAGCCCGATCAGACGAAGGCCGGTCGTGATCCGCCCCTGCGAAGCTAGATCAGCGGGAAAAGTCGGTTGATCAGCGGTGGGGGAGCTTGATCAACGGCGGATCGAGGGATTGGAGGCTTGATCGGGGCGGCTTCTTGGCAGATCGAGCCTGGGGCCTGCTCAGCAACGCATTTTTTCAGGTGATCGAGCCTTGGGTCAGCTGATCAAGGGGTCGGGAGCGGCTCTTGGGCCGAGAACCGGCCTTCCGCCAACGCTTCGGGCTCCTGGACGGCGAGTTCATGCCCCGCGGACGGGATCACTCCTGTGCGTATCTATCCGCCAGACAGTGGAATGGGCTTGACACATCCAGTGAACAGGCTTGTCGTAAACGCGCGATTCGCACTGCCTTGGACGCAAGATGACTGACAGCGACAACGTCGCCGCCCAGCGAGGAGAGTACTCCCGTGATTTTTCGCCGCGTGCACTCGGGTATCACCCAGACAGCCGCTCCTGCGCCAGCATCCATGCGTGGGTACCTAATGTGCATGGCTTTGGCATGCCTCTTTGGCGCGTGCTCCCAAGCGCATGCTCCTGTGTCGCGTGAGGAACCGACGTCTGCAAAGATGGATGCACTGATGACCAACGCGGGGATCGAGCGAACGATCCCGCTGGCGTTCTTCAAGTTGTACGACGGGGTGCCCAACGACAACGACCTTTGGCAGTCGATGCTGGGGAGCGTCTGGTCAGCCAACGTCATGTTCAAAGCTGCCCACGTGCAGTTCTACCCGGCCGTTGTCAAAGATTGCCACGGAGACGGCACCTTCGCCAACGTCGCGAACGACGGGCCCGTATCGTACGATGCAGTGGATGACGAGCTGACGTGCGCATTCGAGAGCATGCCTACGGCTATCGAAGCTCCGTCCGAGCCGCCATGGACCCAGCCAAAGGCGAAGACCTGGTGGCTCAGGTTTGCGGCTACACACTACGCGAAAGAGAGCCAGCTCGTCGTGTGGATCCATCAAAATGCTACCAGCAACTGGTCGACCTTTCCATGGTCGGGTCGAGGTCTGCACATGATCGCTGGCGCGCCCGGGCAGGCAAACCTCGGTGACTTCCATCAATTGGGGCACGAAATAGGCCACTACTTCGGCCTTTATGAGAGCTTTGATACGCAGATATTCGCCGATGACCACATTCGCGACCCTTCGACCGGTGAAGCGTTTGGCTCCGCCGGATCGTGGGACCTCGTATACGGCCGGCCCACGAGCGGTTCGTATCAATTCTTCACCAGCCGAGCATCCGCTAAGGCTGCGGAGAACGCGGGTTCTGCGTTGCTGAACATCCAACGCTACAATCGTACTGCTCACTCCCAGATCAACTGCGCCGATCAGGTTGCCCCCCTCACGTGCACAGTCGGCGAGCCGGGATACGCGCAAGACCCGAGGACCTACCCGGACAGCGCGTTGAAAGGCCTGGCGCGCCAATCCGCGACCGGGGAAGCCAGAAACGTCATGGGCTACCTCATGGATCCAGGCTTTCAGCAGCGATTTTCTTTCAGCGACTCCCAGGTCGAAATCGTCCGTAAGTTCCTTCGGTACGAGACGTCGCTCGTATGGGGAGAAGCGGACTTCGGCTGCACGAGCACCGATGCGTGCATCGGGGGAAGGACGCGCCTTGGCGAATACACTCAGCGTCACCTCGCGGACGTGTTGGACTTCGACGGAGATGGAAAGCGCGACATCGCATGGTGGACGCCACCGAGCGCCTTCAACGACAGCGAGTGGGTTGTGCTTCGTAGCAACACCAGCCCGCCGTTCGATCCAACGCAGAAAATCACTGTCACTGGCTTCGGAGAGCTCGGCGACGTGCCCGTTCCAGCAGACTACAACGGCGATGGACTGACCGATCTCGCAGTCTACCGCCCGAGCAATGGGTTCTCAGGGTCGGACCAGAGCTACTGGTATGCGTGCAACAACACTAACTGCGCCTCGCAGTTACCACCGATGCCATTTGGCACGCGCCAGGATGTTCCCCTCCCGGGGCTGGACTTTGACGGCTCAGCGAACACTGTGGAGCTTGCTGTGTTCCGACCATCGGCAGGCTTCGTGTGGCGGCGCTTCTACCCGACAGTGGAATCCAGCTCCCACACCGGACCGTTGCCCGGCGACGGAGCGGTACCCCTGCCTGGGCTCTATGACTTGGACAACAAGACCGACCTGGCCGTGTACTATCCGGGCTCGGCGATCTTCGCGCTGCTCCTCTCCAGCAATGGCTACGCCCAGGTCGGGCTCCAACCTGTTCCCAACGATTGTGTGGGCTCGGACGCCGTTGGCGCGTCAAACCTTACGCGCGCGTCGTGCGTTCCCATCCGCGGCATGCTCCGCCATAGGTTGGTGTCTTTGTGGTCGACAGTTCACGTTCCGAGGCTTGCGCTCTCGGTTTGGAGTCCCAACAGCGGCATGTGGGCTACGAATTGGAGTCCAACCGGAGCCTATGCCGAGCCGAGCTACTGCTCCCTTGGGAGCTCGGGGGAAACGCCGCTGGGCGGTATCGGGTCCCCGTGGTCCAGTCAGCCTTCGGAAATCCGCAGTCGCCATACCACACTACTGGCCCAGACTTGGTCAGCCACCGGCATTCTGCGATTCCGATCATCCCCATGCGGGAGCGCTTGGAATCGTGGCGTGACGTCGGTGGGTCCAAGCACCCTGGTGGTTGGCGTTCGCGACATGACGGGGGACAAGCTGCCGGAGATCTGGATGGTGGACACCAACACCATGGCGGCGTCCATCCTTGCGTCGGAACCGGACTACGCCGCGCCAACGGCGTTTTCGCCGGTCGCGGTCGGTCGCAATCAGTGGTCGTTCATTCTCTGAAGAGGCGAAGGTGCTCAAATGCTACGTTCCTATGCAATGACACACGAATGGGTCAGCGAACTTGGCCTCCCGATCACCGCCTTGTTCCTCTTGGTCGCAGGCTGTACGGACGGAGCCAAGGAAACGATCCAGCCGGAGCCGGGTAGCGGAGGGCAAACCGAGCGCGATGCCGCCGTGGATCAGACGAGTCCCAGGGATGCCGCGCAGCCCGACGGCGCCGTCTCCTTCGAGTGCAAGCGAGCTGCCGGACTGAAGGGGCCGAAAATGGTCGCCGTCCCTGCTCCAAACGGTTCGACCTACTGTATCGACACCACGGAAGTCACGCAGGGGCAGTATGCCGAGTTTCTCGAAGCGAAGGGCGGGTCGATGATCGACAATCCCGACGACATGAGTGGGCAGCCGGCAGGCTGTGAGCTCAATGCGCGGTACGTTTCGGCACGTCCGGATGATGAACCCCCGAATTGCCGGTGGACGCACGAGGCGTTCGATCCAATGGGCACACACCCAGACTTCCCGGTCGGATGTGTCGACTGGTGCGACGCGTACATGTACTGCGCGTGGGCCGGAAAGCGACTGTGCGGCGCGATGGGTGGGGGTCCGATTGCCTGGGAGCAACAATCCAACGCCAACGTGAGCGAATGGTACAACGCGTGCTCGCAGGGTGGCACCCTCCCCTATCCTTACGGCGACGCGTATGATGAAGAGAAGTGCGCGCGCGAGTCCGTCGCCTTGGCAGACGAGGTAGGCCAAAGGCCAGAATGCCATGGGACCGAACCTCCTTTCGACCAACTGTTTGACATGAGCGGCAACATAGCTGAATGGACGAACGCTTGTGAGGTGGCGGAGGGGAGTAAGTATGAGTACTGCCAGTATCGCGGCAAGTTCTACCTTCCACCCGAACCTGCCGGATATTCGTGTGACGCGACGGAGACGGGTTCTCGATTGACCAAGTATCCGGGACTCGGATTCCGGTGTTGTCTGGACTGAAATCGTCCAGCCCCAGGTAGTGCAGCCTTGGCGAGGACTGCCCTACAACAACCTCGGCCGCCCGTTCATCAGCCACCCATCGATGGCAAGCGCGGCCGACTTGCCCTCACGAACCGCATTGACCACTTCCTTGGCGCGAAGCACGCAATCCCCCGCAGCGAATACTCCAGCAACGGACGTCATGTACGTCAGTGGGTCGGCCCTCAACGTGCCATTGGGCATCAGCTCCAGCCCGTCCACGTCGCGCAGCCACCCGTGGGCTTCTTGCCCAGTCGCCTTGATGAAGTGATCGCGGGCCGGTAAGTAAATCGAACGCCTTTCGCAAGTCAACACAAGCTCCGGGTCACGTCGTCATGTCGGCGTGAAGGCAGTCACGACGGAATCAGGGCGTATGGATGGTGTGAGCGCGATCGCAAGACGCACCGATGCGTCGCCGCGCTTGCCCGCAGCGAACACCCTGGTGCCCTCCGCGACCAGCAGCTACGCCACGGACAGCACCGGGTCGAAGTCCAGTTGTGGGTCCGGAGCGCGTGCGCGACGAAGGGGTGGGCTCG
>CAZAWR010000218.1:0-5660 GCA_964488865.1 uncultured Polyangiaceae bacterium
CGCAACCCGAGCGAGTAGCCCATGTCGGGAAAGGGAAGGGGCAGGGGAAAGGGCAGGGGACCAGAACCCGGGCCGGCGCAATGCACCCCAATGCACCCGTCGCCATTGCGCCCCGTGGCGCTGAGTGTACCATCTCACTACTTTGGCCCTTCATCGCCCCGTCGCCACGGCCCCGGAAGCAGCGTCGCGCTCGAACACCTCACCGGTGGGACGGGGAGCCTTCCGGGAACCCGTGCCCCCGGGCTCGAGCGATCCCGTCGCGACCGAGGCGACGGGCACGCCGGCGCGCGAAGTCGCGGCCGACACCGACGAACAGTTGAACGCCCGCATCCTCGCCTGCGCTCTGCTGTACGTGCGTGACGAATTTGGTGATGCGAGAGTCGAGCAGCTCATCCGGGACGCGGGAGGCACGCCATCGACGTTCGCGCCTCCCTTCGGGTGGGTCTCCCATTCCGTGTTCGAAGCCGTGCTCGAAGGGGTGCGGGGCCGTGTAGAGACCGATCAGGAGTTCTGCCGGGCTTGCGCCTACAAGCTCAAGGAGTCCTACGGGCCGCTGGCCCTCCTCGTACGCATGTCGAGCATCAAACAGGTGTACCGCCTGATGGCGTCGACCTCCCACGTGGTGTCGAGGGTCAGCCGATTCGATGTCACGGACCTAGGTCGCGGACACGTCCAGATTTGCTACGCCTCCGACTGTCCCGAGAGCCGCCTGATGTGCTTGTCGCGACAATCGCAGAACCAAGCCGTGCCGGCCATGTGGTGGGGCGTCCCGCCGCCGACGATCGTGGAGCATGAGTGTATCGCCTGGGGAGATCCCGTCTGTCGCTACGATCTTTCGTGGAAGGAGCCCGTGCGCTGGACGCGCCCTGCCGCGGGCGCCCTGGGCGGCGTCGCCTTGGGCGGCGTTGCGACGCTGGCCGGCATGAGTGGGTGGGGCATTCCGCTGTTCGGGTTGCTGGCGCTCGCGCTGACCTGGCGCCACGAGCAGAAGCGGGTGGTGCGAGAGAATCAGAAGGTCGCTGAGGACACGAGCGCCGCGCTGTTGGCCATGACCGACGCGCACCACGAGGCAACGCGAGAGCTCATGGCGCTGCACCGGCGCCAGCAGGTCTGGAACCAAGAGCTCGAGCACCTCGTCGCGGCCCGGACGTCCACGCTCGAGAGCGTCGTGCAGCAGCTTCGCGGGCTCAAGCAGCAGCAGACCGCACGGGTTCGCTCGCTGTCGCACGACATCCGCAATCCGCTCACGGTGGTGAAGTCGTCCGGGGACTTGCTCCGCCTCGAGTTGGGCCCTATCCCGGACGAGGCGAAGGGACTGCTCGAGGGGCTTGACGAAGCGTCTCGCCGCATCGAGACGCTCCTCGAGGACCTCGCCAGCGTGACCACCACGGAGTCGGTGGCTGGCCCGAGCCGGCGCGAAGATGTCGACGTGTCGGCCCTCGCCGACACGGTACGCAGGCGGTTGAGAGCGCTCGTCTTTGGGCGAGGCATTCGCCCGACGGTCTTCCAGACCCGGGAAGCGCCGAAGCAGGTGCGCTTGGATTCGGTCCTGCTCGATCGCGTCCTGGACAACTTGCTGACGAATGCGGCGAAGTACACGGATCGCGGGAGCATCCTCGTCGAGCTTGATGGCGTACCTGGCCAGCTCTGCATACGCATTTCCGACACGGGGCGGGGCATCCCCCCCGAACGGTTGCACCAGGTCTTCGAGGGAACCACGCCGGATTCCGCGCCGGGAGTGGGGACCAGTCTCGGGCTTGGCCTCTCCGTTGTGGTTCGCACGTTGGCGCACCTGCACGGTCGCCTGGAGGTCATGTCTCGCGCAGGGCATGGCACGACCTTCTGGCTGTACTTGCCCGTGGAGCCACCCAACGCGGAAGGCCACGAACGAGCGACGGACTCCGTGCCCATGGAGGAGTTGATCCGTCGGGTGATCAAGGTCCGGGAGGCCAATTGACGCTGCTGCTGTCTCGAACGGGTTCGACCTTCGTCGACGTGTTTCTGAAGTACATCAAGGCGGAGGGGGCGACGGTCGTCTTCGGAATCCCCGGCGGGTTGCTGCACCCGTTCTTCGAGGCGGTGGAAAACGATGCGGACTTGCGCCTCGTCGTGACACGGCACGAGGAAGGCGCGGCGTTCATGGCGGACGGTTTCGCGCGAGCCGGCCGGAGGCTCGCCGTCTGCGCGGGCACGTCGGGCCCTGGCTCCACCAACCTCTTGACTGGGGTCTCGTGCGCGTTTGCCGACGGCATTCCCATGCTTGTGGTGACGGGTCAGGTCCCGTCGCGGGCGCTCGGCAAGGGGGCTGCCCAGGAGACGCCCCCCGAGGACATGGACGTGGTCGGCATGTTCAAGCCGGTGACCAAGTACTCGACCATGATCACGTCGCCGGAGATGCTCAGCCACCACCTTCGCCGTGCGCTGCGCCTGGCGCTCACCGGCCGGCCAGGTCCTGTCCACCTCAACGTTCCCGTCGACCTCTGGGGCTCTGCCGTCGACGAGCGCTGGTTCGACCCGTCCACCTACCGTCCTTCCACCCACGTTTTCGACCGCAACGCGGTTCGCCGTGCCGCCGAGGAGTTGCTGTCAGCACACCAGCCGGCCTTGTTGGTCGGCTCGGGCGTGGGAGCGTCGGGGGCGGAAGAGCACGTGCTCTCTCTGGCCGAGCTTCTTCCCGCACGTGTTGTGACGACCCCCCGAGGCAAGGGATTGTTCCCCGAGGACCACCCCCTCTCTCTGGGGGTCTTCGGGTTTGCCGGGCACCGCCACGCCCGCGACCTGCTACTTGGCAGCGAGGTGGATGTCCTCTTCACAGTGGGAGCTTCCCTCAACGAGACCACGACCTTCAATTGGAACGAAGGGCTGCGACCTTCGCGGACCTTGATCCAGCTCGATATCGAGGCCGATCGGGTCGGGCGGAACTACCCCGTCGACGTCCCCCTCGTGGGTGACGCCCAGACGATTCTCATCGAGCTCATCTACCAGGTCCATCGCATGATGCGGGAGTCCAACGTGCCGATGTCCTCCTGGCCCGAAGTGCCGCTCGACCGCGGCCGCGACCGCTACCTCGACCCGGACCTCCGCGCTTCCGACGCGTTCCCGCTCACGCCGCAGCGATGGCGTGTGGACCTGCAGGAGGTTCTCCCCGCGGATGCCATCCTCTTCTCCGACATCGGCGGCCACATGCTCTTCAACCTCCATCACCTTCGCGTGGGCCAGAGGCAGAAGTTCTTCATCAACCTCGGGTTCGGCTCCATGGGCCACGGCGTCGCCGCTCCTATCGGCGCTGCCCTCGCGCGTCCCTCCACCCCCGTCATCGCCATCGTCGGCGACGCGTGCTTCACGATGAACGGCATGGAGCTGCTCACCGCGGCGGAATACGAGATCCCGGTGATCTGGATCGTCGAGAACAACCAGATGCACGGCATCACCTGGCATGGCAGCCAGCTCGTGGGATCCGGCCGGCCGATGCAATCCATCGTGTACCGTCGACCCATCCAGATCGCCTCCATGGCCCGGGCGATGGGGCTCAAGTCGTGGACCGTCGAGCGTCCCGGCCAAATCCAGGAGGTGTTCGCCGAGGCGCTGCGCGAGCGCGGTCCTGCGCTCATCGAGGTGCGGGTCGACGAGAGAATCGCCCCACCTCTTGCGGATCGGGCGAAGACCATCGCCGGCTTCAAAGGGTAGATCGAACGATGAACGAAACAGAAACGAGAGAAGGTCCCGTCGAGTCCTTCCCGTGGCCGACGCGCATTGCAGCGCACGTAGTCATGCCGGGAAAGGCACCACGCCTCCACGGGTACGACGTGCAGGAGGACATCGCCAGGCACTACAGCTTCTCGGACACCGTCTACCTCGCGCTCACGGGGAGGCTCCCGACCCCCGAGGATTCCCATCGGTTCGGGGTCGCCCTCGTATTCCTCTCGCCCTGCTCGGTCGCGGAGGCGCCCACCCACGCCGCGGTGCTCGCGCGCTTGTGCGTGGCGAAGGCGGAAGGCGTGCTGCAGGTCGGTGCGATCGGTCTGGCCGAGCAAGCCGGGTTCCTGGCCCGTGGTCTCGAGGAGGTTCGGGCGTGGCTGGCCGACACGAGCGGTGTGTTCCCGGGGGCGCACGTCGCAGACACCCCGGAGGAGCGCGCGGCGGTCGATCGCTTTCGGCTCGCCCTGGGACCTGGGGCAGGGACCGTGCCGGGGCTCGACCAGGACCCGACGCTACTCTGCGCCCTTTTCTGCGCCCTGTTCGCATCGGGGCTTACCACCCATGGGCAGTGGACGACGGTGTTCATGGTGGCGCGCTTGCCGGTCGTGGCCGCCGAGGCGTTCGCCGCGATCCCCGGCGACTTCCGCGGGTACCCCACGGACTTGCCGCACTTCGAATACACGGGAGGCAAGGATGGGTGACGCTCCACGCTGGACTCTGCCCACCCGGGTGGCTCGCGCGGTGGCGGGGGGCAACGAGTTCTTCGGCTACCGCGTCGAAACCGCCTTCGTGGATGAGGACGCTTTCTGGCGGGGCATCTTGCTGTCGATCGGGGCCGGGCCGGAGTCCTTCGCGCACTTGCCTCTGGTTCGACGCCTCGCGGGGTGCCACTTCGTGGCCGATCCCCGCATCTGGCCTATGAAGATAGCGCGCGTGTTGTCTTCCTACGGTCACGCCATCCCCGCGTTCTGTGGGGCGAACGTGTTTCTCGAAGGCGCGAGGGTGGGGCCTAGCGCCGCGCGCGAAGCCGCTGAGGTGCTGGCTTCCTTCGCGGCCATCTATGCTGAACCTTGGGAGGGCAGCCCGCTGGAGCAGGAGTTGAGGCGACGGCTCGAGCGTGGGGAGCGAGTCCCGGGCTACGGGGTTCCGTTCCGTCGTTTCGACGAGCGGGTCAAGGTGGTGGACACGATCGTGCGGGAGGAGAACCGAGAGGCGGGCCTTCATTGGAGGTGTTCCCTTGCCGTGGAAGCCATCCTGGCTCGGGACAGGGCGCTGCCCCGCAATGTGGCGTCAGCTTCGGCCGCGGCGCTGCTGGACTGTGGGTTTGCGCCGAGGCAGATTGGTTCGCTGATTTGGTACTACGTGGTTCCCACGTTCATGGCGAACGCGGTCGAGGGAGCCGAGCAGGCGTGCCCTCTACTACGAGAGCTTCCGGCGGAGGCTGTGGAGTACGTGGGTCCGCCTCCGCGGCAGAGCGGGCGTAGTTAGGGCATCGTTTCATTCGAATCGATGGCTGCATCGTGCTCGTGCTCGTGCTCAGCGCGAAGCGCGGTGCTCGTGCTCGATCTGGTCGCCTGGTCAGGTGTCGCCAGCACGGGCTGGCTCGATCGACCGGGGTTTCGCGCACGCGCACGACCACCGCTTGTCTCCTCGAGAACTCCTTCGCGCGTCGGGCGGAGCCCGGTGGGTCGCATCTGCAACACGGGCGTTCCCCTCCTTTCCCCTCGTCGTGGTAGAGGTAGCTAGCTATGTTCGGGTGCATTGCGCCGGCCCGGGTTTCTGACCCTTGCCCTTTCCCCTGCCCCTTCCCTTTCCCGACGCGCCGGCAAGGGGGTGCATTGCGCCGGCCCGGGTTTCTGACCCTTGCCCTTTCCCCTGCCCCTTCCCTTTCCCGACGCGCCGGCAAGGGGGTGCATTGCGCCGGCCCGGGTTTCTGACCCTTGCCCTTTCCCCTGCCCCTT
>CAZAWR010000219.1:0-5606 GCA_964488865.1 uncultured Polyangiaceae bacterium
CCCCGTCCCTTGCGAAGGAGGTCTGAGCCGAGCTGTCCCATGTGGCCTTGGCGCTTGCTTCGTCGTAGACGGCCCGGTTGTAGTCCCATCCGTGCACGACGACGAAGCAGGATACGAAGCTGCTCTGGGCTTGGGCGACGGCGGGGGCCAGCAGGGTTCCGGCGGTGATGGCACATGCAGCGAGCAGGGACTTGACTTTCATGGGAACGACCTCCAACATTTCTCTCTGCATGGTTCGAGCCAGTCCATCGATCGCCGGACAGAGCCATAATCACATTCGAATTCTGCACAATTTGAGGTCGCCCTTCGACCACCGCCAACCTCAGCTCCGAGCCGGGTTAACTTCTTGAACCGATAGGGGTTCACAAACCGAACTTCGTTCCATTTGTTAACTCGTGAACCTCGCCGATTGTGCGTGATTGCCAACGAAGCCCCTGGTGTGGCATTTCTCTCTCACTTCAGGAGGGGGTACGACACCTGCGTGCTCCCGCTTACCCGGAGAAGGAGAACGTGATGCCTTCAAAAATGGTCACCGATCGACAGAAGTCCGCCGAGAGCGTTCGCGCAGCCCTCAACACGCACAGCGGTGCGATGGCCCGGGGAATCGCAGAAACCTTGGGGGATCCCGCCCTCGTCCCCGGCGTCGAGAAGATCGTCGCGACGTCCGCGGCGCGGCTCGCCACCGTGGCGGGAGCCATGGTGCAAGCCGACGACCAGAACCTCCGTGAGCGGGGTGAGGACGTGACCGCGAGGGAAACGTTCGACGCCCGGGTCGGAGACCTTCGCGCGGACCTCGTAGGTCTTCGGGGGGCGGTGGCGGGTGTTCTGGGCGAGGGAGCGGTCCGCACGCTGGGCTTCGCCGGCAGCACGCCCGATGACGGCGTGGCCTTGGAGCGGCTTGCGCTCACGGTGATTGAGAACCTTGGGAAGCTTGCGACGCCCACGTACGCGGTGCCAGGGTTCAGCTTCGATCCAGCCCCCTGGAAGACCCGCCTGCAGGCGCACGTGGAGCCCCTGGGCAAGGCCCGCGCTGCGTTCGCGGCCGAGGTTCGTGAGTCCGAGGCCACCCAGACGGCGAAGGACAAAGCCGTGGCCGAGTACGACCGGACCTTCTCGCGCATCGCCACCCTCGCGAGCGCCTTGTTGGAGATCGCGGGGGAGGGCGAGCTGGCGCGCCGGGTTCGACCGTCGTCGCGGAGGCCCGGCAGGACCGTGGCGGACGGGGACGTCGATCCGGTGCCCGTGCCGTAGGGCACCGCGCCAAGCTTGTCCCAGCTGGCCGCGTCCTGTACACGAAGTCGGTACGGAGGCAGCAGCCATGAAGATCGAGTCGATCGAGATCGCGGGCTACAAGAACATCACGCGGCGCGTGAAGGTCGACCAACTGGGGGCACGAAGCGTCGTCGTCCTTCACGGCCTCAACAACGTTGGCAAGACGAACATCCTCGAGGCCATTCAGTTGCCCTTCCTGCTGATGGGGGCCAAGGACACCAAGCTCCCGTTCCGGCAACCGACCCGACTCGACCTGGAGGGTGCCGACCTCAACGACTGGTTCACGCTCGGCGCTCCGACGCCGATCACCATCACGGTTACGGTCACCTTCACGCCGGGAGAGCTGGAGCGGCAGGGTGTACAAGAGGTCTATTCTTGTCGACGCGTGCGCATCGGCATCCGCGTAGAACTCGGGGTGTCCGGCCCCGAGTGGCAGATCAACGAATACAGGTTCGGCGACGTCGACGTCGTGACACTTCCGACGACGGACGGGGCTGCTCCAGACGACCCCGAGGTGGTGCGGCGCGAGACGTTCGCACTGTGGTTCGCACGTCGGGTCATCCATCGGCGATTCCTTCTCGTGCGACTGAACCGGGCCCTCCACGGCGAAGAAGCGCCTCGCCCGCGCGCGCTCATTCCCGACGGTCTCGCGCTGGCCCTATATGACGCAAAGGAATCGGCCGACCCTGAGCGCTACCGGCGATGGGAAGCTTTCGTCAGGGCGTGCAGCGTGTTTTCGGACGTGCTTGGCAACGGTGTCCCGGTGGTGACGTACGACCGAAGCGCGGGGCACGCCGCTCTGTTTCTTCAGTCCGAGGCTGGCCGTCTGCCCGCGCACCTGCTTGGCAGCGGCGTCCAACAAGTGCTCGCGATCCTGGCCCGCTTGTTCGTCAGTGGGGCCGATGTGATCGCTGCGGAGGAGCCCGAGGCGTCGTTGTCGTTCGGTTTGCATGCTCGACTGCGCGACGCACTTCACGAAATCGTTGGCGAGGGACTTGGGCCGAGCCAGATGTTCATCACGAGTCACTCGCCGCAATTCGGTGGCGCGCACGACTTCATCGCGGTGAGGTCGAGGGACGGAGCTCCAGAAGTCGATTGGAGGCCACCGACGGACGCTGCACAGTTCACAGGGCAGGCGCTCCAGCCGCCATGGGGGGGGTCTGCACCTGTGTCCTACGTGACGGCAGAGGGCCTCGTGCGGCTCCCACCGTTCGTGACGAAGGCTCTCGGCGTCTCCGCTGGTGGTGGGGTCGTGTTCCACGAAGGCAAGACCGAGGGACGCGTCGAGATGCTGTCGAACGCCACAGCCATCGCTGAGCTCGGGTGGGGAGCGACCGATGCTGACGAAGAGTGATCTTCTTGCGCGTCTCGAAGACGAGCGAGGAGTCTCCCTTGGACGTCTCGTTCTGTCCGATCCCCACGGCGTCGACTGGCTCGATCGACCAACTCCCCCTGACGACTCCGCGAACATGACCTCGGGCACGAGGACCGTCCCGGCGAGGTTCTCCCTGAGGTAGACCACCCGCGGTGTTCCCCCGGTCGCGTCGATCGACGAGTACACCCCGGACCTCGCGACGTCCACGAAGGCCGGCAGACTCCAAAGCCCGCCCGTGCCCCGCACGAGGTACTTGAGGCGCGTGTTGCTGGTGTCGTAGTAGCTCAGGTGAACCTCGCCGCTGCCATCGATCGAGAGGGACGTGCGTTGGCCGACGGTGCCGGTGGCGTCGAGGGAGGAGATGGTCCAAGCCGACTCGCTCACCGCCTTCGTGGCGTAGCTCAGCGAACACGGTAGCGGTAGCTACGGCACGTTGTGCCGTGCTGCACTCTCGCCAACAGCGCCGTCAGGAGCCTTGCTTCCACCTTGTGCCGTGCCACCAACCCCAACAGCGCCTCCGTTGCCGGGAGCGACGATCGTGCCGTTGGTCTCCACAGGAACGCTGCCGTGGTAGACGATGCCATAGGAGGGCCCCGCTGTGCCCCCGGAGCCGGAGCCACCGGGACCACCCCCACCTCCCTTGCCCCCTCGACCTCCGCCTCCCATCCCGCTGGCCGGCAGACCTCCGAAGCCCCCTTCTGCTCCTGCGCCGCCAGGCCCCCCGTTTCCGCCCTTGCCTCCGCCGCCGCCAGTGCCTGAACTAACGTCACAGGCTTCGAGAGTCAGAGCGCTGTCCCAAACGATCAACGCCACCGATGCTCCGCCTCCCTTCCCGCCGCTACCGAACGTGCCCCCGCAACCGCCCATGCCACCCGCACCGCCGGATGCACCAATGCAGTTGGTCGCTGCCTTGCTCGCACCACCGCCGCCACCTGCTTGGCCCGTGTAGCCGTTGGTTCCGTTGTGGCCATCGGCAGCGGTGTAGCCCGACGTTGTGAAGGTACCTTGCGACGCCGCGGCACCATTAGCGCCCGCGTTGCCAGGGGATCCGATGCCCCCCTCCCCACCCGTCTGGCCGAGAGCACTACTCCCGACGCCAAAGTTGTCGACGTTCGCAGGGGTCACGTTGGTGCTTGGCGTCCCCCCGCCCCCGTCCGAACCGTTCGCATTTCGAACAGCTGGACCTCCTGCACCACCTTCCGAACCACAAGCACTCGGTCCAGGCCAACTGCCGCCGTTCTGGACGGTCGCGCCACTGGAGCATGACGCGTTCCCACCATTCTGCGGATCGTCGGGGATGGCCCCGGCGGAACCTTCGGCACCGGAGCTTCCGGAGGTGCCCGATGCTCCGTCACCCGCCACAAACACAGTGTTGCGGAACACGACGTTCACCGAGTTTCGGACGATCGCAGCAACGCTGCTTGCCCCGGGAGTGGACGCATCACGTGACTCGATAGCGAAGTCGTTTGCCTCGAAGCCCTGAGCAAGCCCAACGACCGTCCAAGTGACACTGTCGGCAATGGCGCGCGAGCGGACCGCGGACGGCGCGTAGCTCCAGTCGGAGCATCGAAAGCCTCCGTACAGCACCAACCCGTCCAACGACGAATCGACCGTCACAGACTCGGCGTAGTTCCCACCATCGCCACAGGCATACACACGCTTCCCATCAGCCTTCGCTCGCGCCATCGCTCCCATCAGCGTGGCGCAAGGGTTGGCCATGGCTCCACACCCCGCGTCGTTGCTGCCGCCAGGCGACACGAAGATCCCATGATCATCGTGAATGACGCAGGGGTCCTCGCTCGGCAACGAAGTTGGGTCGCAGAACGGCTCTGCTTCCGCATCTCCGGCATCTGCACCCCCAGCTCCAGCCGCGCCAACACCTGCTGCCCCAGCGTCCGCGTCTCCGGCATCCCCGGCATCTCCGCCACCGACGCCACCCGTGCCCGATGTTCCCCCTTGGCCTCCTACCGCACCGGCCGACCCGCCAGTTGCTCCGGTGCCGCCAGAACCCCCACTTCCACCCGATCCGGCCACCCCGGCATCATCCAGTTCGCAGGTTCGAGTGGCGACACAGTTGTCGCTGTCCGACGTGCAAGCAGACGCGACGCCTGCAAATCCAAGGATAGACACCCACCGAAGAACCTCAGAACGCATGGCTCACCCCCAGTATTGCTCCGCTCTGCGTGAGCCCTATGCCGAGTTGGGCAGATGGCTCGCGGGATTGCTTCTCGTGGCTCTGCTTGCTGGAAGGAGCATCGTTCCAGAGGATCTCTGTGGCTACCGCTCCCACGACGAGCAGCAGTCCCGCGCCGTAGAATCGCCATGCCCTGTCTGCGGCTGCGTCCTGGTCGTTCTGCTTGGCTTGGAAGGCCACTTGAGCGCTGTGGCAGTTCTCCCAGGTCTCGCCTGGCCTACAGAAGTTGCTCGGCCGGGAGCCCCAGATGTCGTCGGCGTCCTGACCCTTGGAGTAGGAATCGTACCAGAAGTAAGTGGCAGCGCCCCAGGACGCGGCTCCCAACGTTGCGAGCGTTGCAACAACGATGGGCTTGCTCGACGACTGGGACTTCCAAGCGGTCTCCGCGTGAGGATTTGCTCGGTCGCTTGGCGGCTCCCCAGAGGAATCTGACGTCGTGTGTTGTGCGCTGGCTGCTCCGGCCACGAGGTACGCGGCAAGCACCACGCTGGCGCTCCGCAGTATTGCCTTAGGGTTCATCGGATTCCCCTTCGCAAGGACGGTCGCGAAGGTAGGGCGAACGCCTCCACCCCGTCAAGCGCTCCGCAGGCGGGGGCAGGCGGGGGGCGCATTGCGCGTGCCGGGATCTGATCCTTCTGTTCGCCACCGCGCGGGCGCACAGCCGCATCGCGCAAAACCTCTCAAGACGCGCGCTCGCAGCACCTCCATCGAGGGTGCATTGCGCAAGTCCGGGTTCTGATCCCCTGCCCCTACCCCTGCCCTTTC
>CAZAWR010000220.1:0-5587 GCA_964488865.1 uncultured Polyangiaceae bacterium
GGAAAGGGCAAGGGTAGGGGCAGGGGACCAGAACCCGGGCCGGCGCAATGCACCCCGCAAGGTGGGCGTCAATCGTCGTCTGACGTGTCCACCGACCGCAAGAACGCCGCGCTGTCCTCGGGAAACGACGTGTTGACGTAGATGCCGGACCCCAGCTCGAAGCCCGCCGCCTGCCCGATGCGCGGGACGATCGACAGGTACCAATGAAACTCCTCGTTCGTGCACGTGCGAGGCGCAGACCTTATGAGGAAGTTGAAGTCCGGATCCCCGAGACCGAAGTGAAGCTGACGCAGCACCGTGCGCAGCGTGTTCGCCAGGTCCGGGATCTCGTCGTCCGCCACGTCCCCGAATCGCGCCATGTGCCTGCGCGGAAAGATCCAGATGTGGAACCGAGACAGCGCAGCGTAGGGGATGAGCGCCACGAAGGACTTCGACAGGTGCAGGATGCGAACACCCTGGGCGATCTCTTCCCCGATCATCCGGCACAGCACACACTCGCCGTACAACGCGAGGTGCTCCTCCAGGGTGCGGATGCGATCCCGAACCTGATAGGAAATCACAGGGGTCCCTACGATCTGCGCGTGCGGGTGCACGAGTGAGGTCCCCGCCCCGGTGCCGTGGTTCTTGAACAGCACCACGTGGGCGATGCGCGGGTCGTGGCGGCACGCGTTGTATCGGTCCCGGTACGTGCGGATGATCGCCTCCATCTGCGCCCGCCCGAGCACGGCCAACCCCATGTCGTGCCGCGGCGTCTCGATGATGACCTCGTGAACCCCGAAGCCCTCGACCGTGTGCATCAACCCCGCGTGCATGTGGACCGGCGGTCGGGTCGCGTTCGTGAGAACGGGATACAGGTTCTGCACCGCCCGGGTCCGCCAGGCTCCGTTCGGATCGTCCACGCGCATCACCTCGGCCGCTGTCATCGACTCGTGGCCCGGACAGAACGGGCAACTCGTGCTGAACGGCGGGAGCCTCGGCTTCGAAGGCGGACCGTGGTCGTTGGGCCGCGACGCACGCTCGGGCGCGATGATGACCCACTCCTTCGTGACGACGTTGAGACGAAGCTCCGACATGATCCCCGGAGGGAAGTATAGGGCGCGGGAGGGAGAAGGGATGCATTTTGTTAGCCCGGGTTCCCCTGCCGGGGGAGCATGGGGTGCGTGAAGCATCGACGACGCGGCGACCACACTGGGTTCCAAGGGATCGAGCGGCGCCGCGAGAGCTTTCGGAAACCCTCACCTACCGGACATCCGGCTCGCAGGGTGGCGTGGTGAGGTCTCACCTTGCCCACGTCGGGGGAAGCACACGCCTCGGCGAGCGCTTGCCTTGGGAGCCGTGGGGACGATGGGCGCGTTGTGAAACCGTCGTCAGGGTGAGGTTCGAGCTGGACCGGGGATAGGTGAGGGGTCGTCAGGCGGGCTGCTGAGCCGGATGTCGGGGCATCAACCTTCCACCGGGGGAGGATCTCCCTCGTCGATGGGGTCGGTGTCCGTTGGCGACGGCCCGTCCTCGGGCTCCTCTCCCGATGAAACGGCGCGACCCGCTTGCGACGGGAAGAAGGCTTCGGCCCAGGAGCGCTTGCGCCCGGTCTTGGACGCGATGCTGAGAAGCTGGGCGTAGACGGAGAGGCGAAGGGCGTTGACCTCGTCCTTCCAGGCGGTGACGTCGAGGCGGGTAGCGATGCGGGCCACCTCGGCTTGCTTCTGCTCCTCCACCGCGGCATCGCCCGCGGCGACGAGGGGGGTCCGGGAGAGCGTTCCTCTCCCTGGCCTCAACTTCGCTGGGGGAACCACGCGCGTCCTCGCTACCTTTCGACCCTCGCTCGGAACGTGGTCATGGCGTGCGGTGGGGGGAGGAACCACGACGACCAAGACTCTCGGGGGTCCCGGTGCTGTCCCGCTCCCCGGGGACTACGACGGCGACTTTCTCACGGACATCGCCGTCTATGAACCCGGCTCCGCCACCTTCAAGCTGCTGCGCTCCGAGCTGGGCTGGGCCTCTCCGATCACCCGGCCGTTCGGCAACCCGCCGCCCGGAGAATACAGCAAGTTCATCCCGCTCAATTCCGGTACCTCGCAGGCACGATCGGGGGCGATCCCCCTCTCCGGAATGAACCGCCCGCGAATGATCTGCAACCCGTATTGCGTCACCTACCCGCGACGGGTCTTCTCGCTCTGGTTCCCCCATGACGGGACCTGGACGACGATGTGGGACCCGCTCAACTCGACCACCACGGACACCTGCGCCTGGGGACTCGGCGGCGTCGACGCACCTGTGCCAGGGATAGACAGAAACGATGACGTCTACACGGACATGGTGACCTATCGCGGCCAAACCTGGTCCGACCCTGGCTGGTTCTACTTCAAGAACGCCACGCCCTCGTCCCCGAACGGTTGCACCGGGAGCACGAGCTCCGTGTCCTACCAGTACGGGAATCGGGCACGTCAACGCGTCTTCGCGGTAGCGGACATGACGTTGGACGGGAAGCCCGAGATCATGCTTGTCCACCCGGACACGATGACGATCCAGTGGATGACCAGCGAGTCCGGCTACACCACGGTCTACTCTCGAACCATCGGCAGCCAGCGGTCCATCGTGCTGTAGAAAGGATGTGGAAGATGAACGCGAAGCGAAGTCTGCAAGGTCTCCTCTGGGCCGCCACCGCGACGACAACCGTGGGTTTGGCGGGGTGCTCCCGAACGGACGAGGAGGTGAAGCCCGATCCGTCAGTGACCCCGGATGCGAGCGATCCGAAGACCCACGACAGCGCAGCCTTGCCCACGGAGTGGACCTGCCCCCAGGGCGTGTCCGGCGCCAAGATGGTCCTCATCCCCTGGCCCGACGGCTCGGCCTATTGCATTGACGAGCGGGAGGCAGTGTACGCGGAGTACAAGCAATTCCTCGACGCGAAGGGCGAGGACTTCAGCGGCCAACCGCCGGAGTGCGCCTGGAATGACAGCTTCGTTCCGGGTTGGGACGACCCCGCCCACGAGATCCCGCAATGCAGCGTCTGGCTCATCGACACCGAGCCCGACCGTGCCGCCAACTGCATGGACTTCTGCGATGCTTGGGCGTATTGCGCGTGGGCGGGAAAGCGCTTGTGCGGCGTACAGGGAGCTGACCCCGGGAAACTGACGTTGCGTTCGCGCGACGATGCGCCGAACGCCGCTGTCCTGAACAGCGAGTGGTTCAACGTCTGCAGCCAAGGTGGCACGACCAAGTACCCTTACGGTGACGCCTACGAGCCGGGAACTTGTATCGACCAAACCAAAATCGACGCCGAGGGCCAAGACAGCGCCCTTGCGGTTCGCGATGCAGCTGCCAACACGTGTCACGGAACGAATTCGCCGTATGATGCTGTGTACAACATGAGCGGCGGTATCCAACAGTGGCTCAATATCTGTTTCACAGACGGGTGCGTATCCCACGGGGGCCGATGGTACAAGGAAGCGTTGCCCTGCGACTCCAACTACGGGGTCGCATCCATTAATAGCGCCAACGTTGTCCAGGGCGTCCGCTGCTGCGCCGATGCCGTCCCCAAGTCCGACTCCAACCCGTGAACCAGTTCTACGAGATCGAGACGGTGGAGCAGGTGAGCCAGGGCCGCGCGGCGACCGTGCGGATTCGTTACAAGGAGCCTGCGGGGGAGACGAGCCAGTTCATCGAGCGAGACTTCTTGCTGGACGATGCCGTGCCGTCCTTCGGCCAGGCGAGCCAGGCGTTTCGCTTCGCCGCGGCCGTGACCGAATACGCCGAGGTTCTACGCCTCAGTAAGCACTCCACCGGCGCGAGGTTCGACGACATCCTGTCCATTGCGCAAGAGACGTCGGGCGGGTTGGCGGATCGGGAGGAGTTCCGCGACCTGGTGCTCGAGGCCTGCGACTTGTACCCGTGAAGAGTGGAGCCCCGCGAGGCCGCATCACCCACCCACCTGCAGCGGCGATTCCGCGAGGGTTTGCGTATCCGTCAACACAACCCAGAGCCATCTGCGGCCATCGGCGGAATCTGCGGCCAACCGACCGCCTCACCCCGCCGACGCGGTCTACTCCACGCAGGCGCCCTGGTCGGGCTTCGTGCAATAGAAGTAGTTGTTGGGCGGTCCGCCGAACGCGCACACCTGGCCGTTGTCGCATTCTTCGTCCGTGTAGCACGTCTCCGTCCCCTCGAACGGCGCACGACAGCAGTACCCGATCTCCTCGCCGTTCCACGAGCACACGGTCCCGCTGGCACAGGGCTCTCCGCCCATGCAGTTGACCTCGGGCGGCGTCGCCTGCGAACACTGCGCGTCCGGGTGCGTCAGCTTGCGGTTCTCGAACCACCGCTTGCCCCCGTCGCGGCACACCGTGCAGAAGTTCGAGGTCAGCGACCGCATCAGGCACGTGCTCTGCGCACGGTACACGCCCTTCTCGCAGTACTCCGCGCCCTCGACCACCGAGTTCACCAGCGACTTCCACGGCGGGTTCGTCCGGTTCTTCGTGGTGTTGATGCGGTTGCCCGCCCGGCCGATCTTGCACCGCCACTGCTCGGTGTACTCGTCCCCGAGGTTGAACAGCGAATGCCCAAGTTCGTGCGCGAAGACGTACGGTCCATGCGAGCCGATGGTCGTGGCCGACAGCGGGCCCGAGGCGCACCCCCCGTGCTCCGTGCTGTTGGCAATGATCACCGTCGAGTTCGCATGCACGGCGCGCTCGGCCTTGCTACGCAGCGACGCCGCCGCCGACGTGATGTTGCGGGGGAACACGCAGCGACGATTCGCCCCGGTGCCGAACGACACGCCAAAGGCCGTGCTCTTCGTGATGTTCTTGTCCGGGTCCGAGATCCCCGAGTCCTTCGAGGCCACCTCGAGCGTCCACACGTTGACCTGCTCCCAGCCGTCCTGGAACCCGCCGAAGGTCTTGAGCTTGTTCGCAAACGTCTGGGCCTGCTGGCGGAACTGCGCCATCTGCGTGCTGGTGAACCCGTCGGGGATGATGAGGAGGTTCACGTTGTACGCGCACTCCCCATGGTCGATGATCTTGCGCAGCCCCGGGATCTTCGCGGCCTCCGGGTTCGTGCCCGTGGACCCCGCGGCCCCCGACCCGCCCGCCCCACTCAAGTCCACGCTCCCGACCTCGTTGCCCCCCTCGCACCCGTTCGACCGGAACGACATGCCCGTGGGCGACTGCTCCAGCACCGTCAACGTTCCCGTGTTGACCTGCGTGTCGACTCGCAACAACGCCGACGGGACCCGATCCTGGATCGAAGGCTCCCCCTCCACCATGGGCTCCGCATGCGTCACGCGCGGGTCGGCCACGATCCCTGCATCCACGACATTGCCCGCCGAATCCTTGATCATCCACAACAAGGCCGGGTCTCCGTCAGGCGCCGGGGTGCTCATGACCTCCGGATCTTTCATCTCCACGCTCAGCAGCGTCAGGTTCGCCGTCTCGATGAACATCTCCACGGTGTAGGGGCGCGCGAGCGTGCCTGTCGAACCCCCACCCGTTCCCGCAGAACCCCCGTCCCCGTCCCCGTCAGTGATGCGCAACTCTCCGGGTGCATTGCGCCGGCCCGGGTTTCTGACCCTTGCCCTTTCCCCTGCCCCTTC
>CAZAWR010000221.1:0-5518 GCA_964488865.1 uncultured Polyangiaceae bacterium
GCCAGATCCCTACGATTCGGCTCGATCAGCACCGTTCGGATGGAGCCGCACCCTTCGAGTTTTCGTCCAACCTGGCTCGGGCCGTGGAGGCTACGCGCAGTGCAGGCGATAGCTATCTTTCGGGCAAGGGCCAGATTCCACAGCAAATCTCCACGCAATGGAACGGTGAGCACGACTCGGTGGCCGCGGCCGCGCGGCTTCTCGGCTATGGCGCGCTCCGTCCCGCCCAACTGGCGTACGATGCGCCGATACCCACCTGCCATGGCGCTCGTGATCTCGCTTCCAAGCTTCGATTCGACGTCATGCCTGTTTGCCCGGCGTTGGGAACGAAGGCAGGGCTTCGCAACGCCGTAGACGCCATTCGTGACCTGCGCATCTCGCCGGACTCCGACACGCTCGACGAAGACATCGTTGAGGCCTATATCGCGGACATCGCGCAGATGACCCCGATGTCCGGGGCTCCCCGCGGCCTGACCCCGTCCCAGGTGTTCAATCAGCTCGGGATCACGAAAGCGGACGTATCGCTCGCGAAGAACTACCTGTGCGCGGAGGCATCGACCTTCGGGAAGACGTTCACGCCCGCAGGATTGGTCCACGGCGTCGAGCGCTTCGACGGGGTCGGTGCCCCGATTCTGCAGCCTCCGCCCGAGGCGATTGCGACCCACTTCCTCGGCGCCATGGATACTGGCACAGCCGTGTCTTTGGAGCACGAAAAATACGCAGAAGGCGGCGCGATCCGCGCACTCGATCGGATGAAGCACCAGAGCGCAAAACTGCTCGGGACGCCGGGTGTCGACAGCCATCTGCAACCCAAGCTGCTTGCGTCCCTCGAAGACGCGGGGCGGATGCTGCGAGCCCAGGTCGGGACCCAGCGGCTGGAGTATCGGGTGAGCCAATACTCCGACCCGGGCGCGGGCCAGGTTGGGTCCGTGCGCATCCAAGTCCATGGCGCGCAGGTAGACGAACAGTTCGTTGCAGTACATGGGATGGGCGCGCTCAAGTGCGTGCTTACAGGAAGCGTCGACGGCGCCCGCTGCGATGCGGAAGACTACATGATTCCGCTGAACGCACCGCGCACCCCGCTCGGGCCGGAGATGCTCGACCTGTCCGGTGAGACCATCACGCAAACCGTGCAGACTGCCGCCCGTTTTCCCGGCGGGGCCGTGACGGACCCCATCGTGGACCGGGAGGCGATCTACGTGGTCAGGACGCGAGGGGAAGAGCGCAAGGTGATGGGAGGTGTCCTTCCGACCCCCGGCGCGCAGCTTGTGGAGGGGAATTGGACCCGGGTCGTGCTGGAGCCGGCCGGCGGCTCACTGAAAGCGGCGCTGGCTGAAATTGCGACCGCAAGCACGAACGATTGCTCGAAGCCTGAGCGCATGTGTGCGGGTCTGTCTGCCAACTTGTGGCCGCCTCTCGAGTCGGAGATCAACGGGCAACCTACGGACCGGGGCTACGAGCAGTCCTACGTTCATTACCTGCAAATGGCCCGCGCTGCCGCCGACGAGGCGGATCGGCGAGGCCTCGAATTGCTGCACTCCGGACTCATGCTCGATGAGAGGGCGGAGCAGGCTGAAGCCGCGATGGTGGAGTTGTGTGGAGCAAGCGCTTCGGGGGGAGACGCCTGCGGGAACGTTTCGGGTGAGATGGAGCCGTTTGCCACCCTCGGAGACCGCCAGGCATGTCTCTGGGATGTGGACGGGGTCCGGTGCGCGTGTCCTGTGCAACCCGTCAACGGTGTGTGCCCTGTGCTGTGTCCAATCCAGCTGCCAGCGGGGGAGCATTACGATTCAGCCGCAAGCTTGGGGACGAGGTGCGAGGCCTTGCTTGGGGAACAAATGGCTCGCTACGGTGAGGTGAACGGCGCCACGGTCGTGCCGATCCCGGTCCTGGCAACCTTGGGGTTTGCCAAGAGCCACGAGTTCCCGCCGCCAGGAGCCTGCGAAGCGTTCGACAAGCTCCGGCGCGACGATTTCGCGTCGCACGAGGAGCGGGTTGCCTTCATCGTCCACGAGCTTGCTCCCGCGTGGACCGATCAGCGCGTGGCGGATATCGCGCGACTCATGGTGTACGAGGAGCACATCCTCGACAACTACGTGCTTCGCTTCGGCGACCGGGTGGTGTTCGATACCAAGCGAAAATCGCGCCCATCTCTTAATGAAGATCAGGCGCCTCCGTGCGTGCCTATCTCGGAGGAAGACCGTACGGGGGCGGCGTTCTGGGAGAGTGAGGTGGACTGCTTCGTGTCGGGGGACGACTGCAGCGACGACAGCGTGGGAAAGGACGGCTGCCCGGGGAACCCCACGTTGATGCAGTTTAGCATGGACACGGAAGAAGACGCGTTGCGGGCGCGGTGGCGGTGGGGGTTCGGTCACCTGAGGCGGTCAGTTGCGACGTTGGGGGTAATCTCTGGGGAATTGGACGGAATGATGCACCTGGCGAGGCTCAACCAGGCCGTGCGCCAGGGCTGGAAAGGCAGTCCACCCACCGCCTACCTTGGTCCTGTGCACCACAAGCTCAAAGGCACCTGCCCTGTGGACCCCGACGGCCTGCTTCCTGTTTGGGTTCGCGTGTGCGACCCGTGGGAGGACGGCGAGGGGCCCAAGGCCCACTGCGTGCTAGCGAACCGCAGCGATTTCGAGGACCTGTCCGTCGCTCGGAGGCTCGGGCATCCGGTCAACCGGAGCGGATTCCTTCGGAACGCCATACCCGACGAAACGAACTGGAGCTTCCCCATGCACCCCGCGGCCGACCCAGCCAAGTCCGCGCTGCCGTATCCGGCCGGCATCGACCCACAGTTCGTGTACTGCGGCGCGCCGGGACCGGGCGCGGGTGCTGACGCGTCGACCTGGGTGAATCAGGAAGAGGTCTGGGATGGGCGGAGCAGCGGGTTCATTGGCTCAACGCTCACCTGGCCGTGCGAGTTCCGGTCACCGCAGGCGGAGTATCGCGCTGCCTTGAGCGAGATGTGGCATCCGCCGGACGCCTCCCTGTGCAATGGGACAGCGGGCGGCGAGGTTCCGCTGAAATCTGCCATCTGGCGCGCGTTCTGCTCTCCACCCCGGCACGCGCTCATTACGGACCAAGAGGCGCTGCTGACCCGAGGTGAGCTGACACACGAAGGGAACGTCCAGTTCCTCGACGGGGCAACGCTTGCCAAGTGGATCTGGGCGTCGCAAGAGCAGCTTCACTTCAGCCAGCACCTCTACGACCAGAGCAGCCGGTCGGTGATGGCGGCCGAGCGTCCGCCGTTCCAGTACCCGGTTACTGCCTGGAACATCGTCGATGCGATGGAGCTTGCCTGCCATGCGTCGAGCGTGCGCCGCGCGTCATCGATGGACTGCAAGACGTTCGACCCCAAATCGCCGGCGGCGACCCAGCTGAGCTTGTCCGAGATGTCGTCGCTCATTGCTTGCTACGGCAACTGGATGAAGGAAGTGGCCGGCAAGACCATCGTAGGGCCCCTGCCGAAAGAGGTAGTGCAGTCGGCGCAGAGCAACGCTCCGCTCGATGGGATGACCGGAATCGGCGGCTCGTACCTGGAAGCCATGGTGGCGCAACACGCAGCGCTCTCGTCGATTGCGATGGACTTCGATCATGTGGGGGACCGGTACGTCCGGCTCTCGCTGCTGTTGAAGGAGTTGGAGTCCCTCGATCGCCTAGAACAAGCCGAAGAGGAGAAGGCTCACGCCTCGAAGCTCGCCGAGTCGTTCCAAACGATGGCCTCGAGTATCCAAATCATGGCCCAGTCCATCGATGGTTCACCAGCGGCTCCCGCGAAAGCGGCTATGGGGGCCGCGGCCTTTGAGGCAGCGCAGCAGGGTCTGACACAGTCTCTGCTGGCGATTTCCGCCGGCTTGAAGTCCACGAAGGAAGGTCTCGAACAGCAACGACTGCACGTCGTCGGTTCAGCGCTGGGGGAGGTCTCCCAAGCAAAGGATTCCTCCCGGGCGCTCAGCACTCACATCAATGACCTCATCAATGCGTCGGCGAGTCTGGAACAAACCCGGCTCAAGGCGGACCAAGCGGCTGCACGGATTACGTTTCAGGACTTCGTCAACGGCCAGCCGGTGCACGTGAATACCGTCATGCGTCGGACCTACAACACGAACCTGCTCCGCTACGAGGAAGCCCTTGCGAGAGCCCGGCGTCTGGCCTTCATCGCGAAACGAGCGATCGAGCTTCGCTTCGGGGTGGACATGGCAACCATGGGAGAAGACATGGTTCTGGTCGACCCGCCCAAGGAGTGGGCCGCGGACGTGTGCACCATGAAAGGGATCGACTACGCGGCGATCCGCAACGGAACGGGCGACCAGACGCAGTTCGAGTTTGGCAGCGAAGTTCCTCCGGGCGACCACTTCGCCGACGAGTTCATCGGGGACTACGTTTCCCAGTTGGAGGACTTCGTCGCGAGCTATCCCTTCGACTTTCCGCTCAAGGACGGCGACGATACCGCCGTGCTGTCCCTCGCGGAGGACATCTATCGATTGACGGCCTCGTGCGTGCGCCCTTCGGTCAACCTTCTCTACTTCTCAACGGAGTTTGACAGGCGGGACACGGACTTCGTCGAGGACCAAACGCGCGGGTGGTTCGTGCATGGGTGTGAGCAGCCTCCAGCGCCGGAGGATGGGGGCACTGAGCCCTTCGAATGGGCGGGATGTGTTGTGGCGACGCCCGTTCCCGCACCGGAACCTGTGGTCTCTGACGGGGGCGTCCTGAATTAGCCACTGCCCGAGGGCGCGTTGGCCTATCTGGTCGGCAATCGACCCTGCCAATCTGGCTCCCCTGGGGTTCCCGGTGATCCGGAGATTTCGTGCCCGGATGGGTTCGGGGAGCGCGCGGCGGGCGCGTTGGCACAGCGTCTGCCCACGCTGGATGCGGGGGCCTATCAACTGTCCTTGTACATCAGCGAGGCTGCTTCGGCAGCGCCGTATTCGGGCGGCAATCAGGCAGCCGCACGGATTGTGCGGGAAAGAGACGACGTGGAGGTGGCCAGGGCCGAGGGAGTTCCTGGTTCCTGGGCTCGTGTCTCCCTTGGTTTCTTCGCGGATCAGGGGGAACGGTACCGGGTCGAGATCCTGCCGTCGACGGTGGACGTTGTGCTTGATACGGGTCCCGACGCAGGCCCGGATGCGTGGCCGGGTCTGCTCGTGTCCGCAGCCCAGGTGGAACGCGTAGCGGTGCAAAGCTCAGGAGGAGCTGAGCCTTCCAGTTGGGAGTACACGGACGTGAACCAGGTCGTCGCACAGGCCGTGTGCCACGAGCGCGTTGGGCCCGAGCTTCGCAGCCGGTTCCGGCGCAGGTGCATGCAGGTTTGTCCGGAAGGCATCAAGGAAAGCTGTGAGGGCTCCCCTTCCACGACGTCGGCTCCTCGGGTGTGCTTCTATGAGTCGACGTTCAGCATCGGACTCGAGGACGTGGAGAGCGGTCGGCTGATTCCCAGCGGCCAACTCGCCATAGGCAACGGGTGCGGCTCCCTTTGAACGGGGCAGTCTTCACTTGATTCTTCGGAGCTTCG
>CAZAWR010000222.1:0-5359 GCA_964488865.1 uncultured Polyangiaceae bacterium
GAAGGGGCAGGGGAAAGGGCAAGGGTCAGAAACCCGGGCCGGCGCAATGCACCCAGGCCGCACCCACGGGTTGCGTCCCCATTCGTGCCCCGGCTACCCTTGCAACCATGCGGTACCCCCACCTCCTTCCGGTGATTGTCCTCGCATGCTCCTGTGGATGTGGGGAGACCCGTCTGGACTCAGCACCGTCAGTCCACCCGCCCCTCCTCGACGAGCCTTGGTCACCTGCCTATGCTGAGGAAGACATTCCCTTCCCACAAGAAGTGGCGCACATGCACGCCCTCACGGGAACGCGCGCGGTCGCACTCGATGAAGAGGACGTTCCGTGTGTGGCCACCGCCCACGGGGTGATGCGGTGGACCGGTTCGTCGTGGGGGGAGCTCGGGGTCGCGCCCGATCGCTCGTCGACAGGCGTTGCCTCTGCTGGCGGACAGCTTGCCACGATAGGGCCGTCGGGCGCTTGGATCGAGGGTGTGGCGGTGGATCTTCCCGGGCACGCCGAGCCCGCGTTCATCGCCCCTCGCAGAGCAGGTGGCTGGTGGATTGCGGGTGAGGGGGAGGCGGGGTTCTGGGACGGGGCCTACACGTCCCTCGTTGAACAGAGCGGAAGCGAGGTGCGGGGCCTCGCCGACGCGCCGGATGGGACGTGGTACGCTGCCACTTCGACTGGGTTGTCCGTTGCCGGAGAAAGCGCGACCACGGATGACGGGCTGCCATCCAACGACGTTCGCGCGGTGGTGGTCCTCGACGATGGCACGGTGTGGGTCGGGACCGGTGCGGGGATCGCACACAGGACCGGAAGCGAAGGGACCTTCTCACCCTTCATCGGTGCGCACGGCTTGCACTACGGCGACACCGTCCACATGGCCGTGGACGGGAGCGGCGTTCTGCTCGTTTCGACGACCCTGGGTGCGAGCCGGTACCATCCGGACGGGTCTCGCCGATACTACTTCGGCCGGTTGTGGCTTGCAGACAATCACGTCTTGGGTGCTGCTCGCGCGGCGGACGGAACCATGTACCTCGCCACTTCGAGCGGTCTGTCCCAAGTCGAGCAGCGATCCATGACGCTTGCGGAAAAGGCGAAGCACTTCGACGACATCACGCGGGATCGTCACGTCCGTCTCGGATATACCTCCACGGAGAATCGCTTGACAGTCGCGGGCGACGTCACGACCTCCACCAACGCCGACGACGACAACGATGGTCAGTGGACCGGCATGTACTTGGCGTCGCAGAGCTTTCGCTATGCGGTCACGGGAGAAGAGGAAGCCCGGTCCAACGCCCTCGGAGCCGCCATGGCGTTGCTGCGGCTCGAGGAAGTCGACGGGTTGGACGGTTTTTTCGCGCGGTCCGTGGTTCCGGCCGACGAGTGTCCACAGCGGCAGCAGGCGGGGGGAGAGTGGCACGTATCCGAGGATGGGCAATGGTGCTGGAAGGGAGACACTTCTTCCGATGAGTTCGTGGGCCACGTCTTCGGACTGGCGGTGTTCCACGACTTGGCGGCCAGCGAGCAGGAGAAGAATCTCATCGCTGCCACATTCGGCACGCTCATGGACGGGATCGTGAGAAACGGATTCCGACTTCTGGACGTCGACGGAGCCGTGACATCGCACGGCAACTTCGATCCGGACTGGATGCACAACAATCTGGTTGCGCAATTCGGAGACGCGGGTCTGAATTCGGCGATGATCCTCGGGGCGATCCATGCGGCTCACCACATGACGGGCGATCCTCTCTTTCGCAACGCGTTCGACGCCCTCGCCCGAAAGGAGAACTACGCGGACTACGTGCGGCGCATCGAGGAGATCAACCTTGCGTTTCACACGAACCATGACAGCGAGGAGATGTCGTTCCTCGCGCTGTACACCCTGATGCGCTACGAGGATGACCCTGCGTTGATGGAGCTGTGGCGCGAGGGGCTCGAAGGGTTGTGGCAGGTACAGCGGCCGGAGCGCAATCCCGAGTTCAACGCTATCTACGCCGTGCTGTCCCGTGCACAAGCTTCGGATCACGAGACCACGCTCGAGACCCTCCGCGAGCTGCCTCTCGACCTGATCCTGTGGGGGTTGGACCAGGAGCACCGCTGGGACGCACAGCCCGATCCCAAGAAGGACCGGTTCGGGAACCCTCAAAACGCCTTCGTGTTCCCCTACCGCGAGCGACAGGCGATGCGCTGGGCGGAAAACCCTTACGCATTCAGCCAACGTGGTGACGGCCACCAGGAATCGTCCGGTACGTTCTGGCTCCTTCCCTATTGGATGGCCCGGTACTACGGCCTTGTCCGTTGACGCGCGCCACCGCGAACCATGTGGCTCCCTATGGCCTCACCGTGAACGTTCCCGTGTGAGCCAACTGCGTCCCCCCGATGGCGTCCGTCGGCAAGGTCACCGCGAATCGATAGGTTCCTTCGAGGGGCTCGAAGCTCGCCGGAACACGATGGCTCACCGGGAAGTGGAATGTCCACATGAACTCCCGCTCTACCGCGGGCATCCTCTCTTCGTACGTCGGATCGGTGGCAAGCTCCACCCAAAGCTCGTAGCTGCCGCTATCCACGGGCTGGCCTGTTCGGCGAAGCACCGGTTGGAAGGTCCCACCTGCTTGCTCCTCCAACACGGCGACCGGTGTTCCCAGCCAAGGATCCCCGCCAAGCACCATGAAGGTCACCACCTGCAGGGAAGATACCTCGGCTGGAACGTCCGCTCTCACCTCGCCCATCGATGAGCCCTTCTCCGGTGAGTAGGGAACGACAGAATACCCCTCGAAGGGCTCCACGGGCGCGGGCTGGTTGAATGGCAGGGGCGCGTTGCGGCGATGGTAGTGTGTGAAGATCTCCTTTCCCCGCCGAAGGAGGTAGTCGCCCTGCTGCGGCCCCCACATCCCGCCGGCCGCTTCGTAGCCTCCTTGCCACCAATCCTGCTCTGCGAGGGCGTACCCCGTGTAGTCGTTTGCGTAGCCGAGAAACATCACGTCCGCCCCGCCTGCTTCCGTGCTGACATGATCGACCAACTGATCCGCGAGGAACGTGCTCCACTCGCCCGGTGCCGTCGTGAAGACCAAGTCCCCCATCCGTCCCACCGTGAACAACGTCTGTTTGGGTGCGGGGCTCTCCGCCGCGAAGGCGAGACAGAACTGATCCAACCTCTCGTTCGGTCGGATCTCCGTACAACTGCCGTCCGCACCGAAGCCGCAGTAGACTCCCCCGTTCGGGTAGTTGAAGACGTCGTCGGGGTAGCCGATGGCCTCGCGGCCGATCGGCACACGGTAGGTTTCCGACCGAATCTGTGGATCGCTCGCGTAGGTCAGGGATTCGACCGCTGGCACGACCACGTCGGCGATCCGTGCGCCGAGGGATTCCAGACGGTCGTACTTGTCCGGTTGCGGTGCGCCCGTGGTGGAAGGATCGAACACCCCCGGTCCAGGGCCGGTGTCCCCGCCCCAGGAGTTGAAGAACAGCACGGCCACCGGATGATCGAACCGTTCCTCGATCTTCGCCTCCACCACGCCGCCCACGTCGCCGGACAGCGTCAAGTCATCAATGTCGAGAATCGTCCCGTGATACGCGTAGCTCGCCACGACCGCATCGACCCTGCCGTTGCGCTTGACAGCCACGATGGGCAAGTCATCGCGCTGTTGGATCTGATCGAGCATGTCGTTTTCGCAGCGACGGTCGATGTGAGCGTCGGGGGCGAGGACCAGCGCGGAGCCGATTTCCGCGGGCGCAAGGTCTTGCATCGATCGCACGACGAGGTCTGCGAGGGAATCGACCACACGATCGTAGAGTTCTGGGAAGAAGGAGTCGGACAGCATCTCGTAGATGCCTCGTGGCATGATGAGGCGTCCGGGACCGGAGTGAGTGTGGTTGCCCGCCAGCACCAGTGCGTCGTCCAGATCCTGTCCGATTCGGGCTTCCACGGCGTCGAGCACGGCCTCGCGCAGGTGCTGGAAGATTCCGACCGTATCGCACTTGACCAGCACCAGCGTGTACTTCGGCCCGCGGGTGAGTGCGACCGCCCGGCAGTCGAGGGCCATGTGCTGTCGCGTTGTTCCGGGGTAGGAATCCGCGAAAGGCGTGATCGAAGGGTCCTTGCCGATGCCACCGAACCCCATGGTGCCGACGCCCAAGGGGACCGGCATCTCGAGCTGGGCCACACCGGCCCGGAACGTTTCGGGGTTCGGAAGCGGCTCGGGAACGTAGGGCTCCTCGTCGGTCTCATGGCTACTGCAAGCGGAAGCTCCCAAGGAGGCGAAGATCAGGGAGACCACGAACCAACCTTGTCGCATGATGCTCTTCTCCTTGGGGGCGATCGGCTCGTCGCAGCCGCAAGCCGCGAGCGCGGTTGCCGTAGCCAACCACGCGCAGAGCCTCACGGCCATGGGAGGCTAGCACCGAGCATCGACGGAACCACCCGCAATCGTGAAGCGAAGCGTCGGAACAACTCGCCGTCTCCTGACGCCGATGCCCCTCAGTCGGACCGATCGTCACGACGCCGCGGCAGCGTCGGCTCGTCGTCGAGCACCAGGGGGACCTTGGGGGGCGCAGGAAAGCGAGGGATCTCGAACGAGGCAGGCAGCGCATCTGGATACATGGACGCCCGCACGCCGGGAAGAATGGACGGTGTTCGTCCTTCCTTTGCACGTCGCGGGTTCGGGACGAGGCGCAGGCATTCCTTCACGATGGCCTTGAGGGTGGCCCCGACCCCAAGTCCGGAGCGAGCGCAGGCCTCGACCTCCCGCACCTCCAGGGGGACCTTGAGGGCGACGCCTAGCTCGTCGGTCGGGATCACGCTCGGGAGGTCACGCTTGTTGTACTGAACGACCAGGGGAATGCGGTCGGGATCGTCGCCCTGGAGGCGCAGGTTCGTCTCGAGGTTTCGTATGCTCTCGATGTTGGCGTTCAGAGCCTCGATCTGGCTGTCCACCACGAACACCACGCCGTCGACGTGGCGCAGGACCAGCCTTCGCGTGGAGTCGAGGGCGATCTGTCCGGGGACGGTGCACAGGTGCAGGCGGATCTGGTAGCCGTGGAAGAGCCCCAGCTCGACGGGCAGCAGATCGAAGAAGTACGTGCGGTCCGACTCGGTGGTGAAGGACAAGAGCTTGCCGCGCAGGTCCGGACGGCTGGCGGCGTGCAGGTACTTGAGGTTGGTGGTTTTTCCGCCCAAACCTGGACCGTAGTAGACGATCTTGAGCTGGATCTCTTTCGTGGCGTGGTGGACGACGGGCATCTTGGTGCTGCTGAGCGCGGCGTGTTGCGAGGAAGGTACCATGGATCGGGCGGGCTCGTCTGGCGAGCCGGACGGAGACGGGTGCATTGCGCAAGTCCGGGTTCTGATCCCCTGCCCCTACCCCTGCCCTTTCC
>CAZAWR010000223.1:0-5336 GCA_964488865.1 uncultured Polyangiaceae bacterium
GCCCATTCCTGGTTCTCTGTTCCGTGTTCCGTGTTCTCAGCTCCTAGTTGATGTCTTTCATCCGTCCATTGTCGGCGTTCCGCCTCAACCCGGTAGCGACTTCGGGCACGCCGTCGCGGAGGGATCCTTCCCCTCTCTCAGGCATCCAACCCACCATGCACACCCTGCGAAAAATCGCCGACAAGATGGCCGACGCCACCGTCGTGCTCTCCTACACCTCCATCGGTCACGCCTTGCGAAAGCCCTTGTGGGAAGGAGAGGTGACCCCGTCGATGGAGGGCAAGGTCGCCGTGGTCACGGGAGCAAACTCCGGCATCGGCTTCGCCACCGCGCGAGCTCTCGCATCCAGCGGCGCCACCGTCGTGATGGCGTGCCGCAACCTCGAGCGAGGAAACCTCGCCAGGCAGCGCATCGTGACGGAAACCCGCAACGAGAGGGTCGCTGTCGAAGCGCTCGACGTATCCGACATGTCGTCCGTGCGAGACTTCGCAGCGCGCTTGTCCTCCTGTCACGAACGGCTCGACGTGCTCGTGCACAACGCGGGTGTGCTGCTGCACGAGCGCTCGGAGACTTCGGACGGAGTCGAGACGACGTTCGCGACGCATGTGCTCGGTCCCTTTGCGTTGACGCACCTGCTGCGCGGCATGCTCGTGCGGTCACAGCCATCGCGCGTCATTTGGGTGACCTCGGGGGGCATGTACACCACGGCGCTCGACCTGGGCGACCTGCAGTCGCGACGGGAGCCGTTCGATGGGGTCAAGGCCTATGCCCGGTGCAAGCGAGCGCAGGTGATGCTCACGGAGGGGTTCGCTCGGCGTTTTGGACCCGAGGGAGTCCACGTGCACGCGATGCACCCCGGGTGGGCGGACACCCCCGGCGTACGAAGGTCCTTGCCTTCGTTTCACAAGGTGCTGGCGCCTCTGTTGCGGAGTGACGAGCAAGGGGCGGACACGGCCGTGTGGCTCGCGACGAGCCCCGAAGCGTTGCGCCACAACGGCTGCCTGTGGTTCGACCGTGCGACGCGCCGTAAGCACGTCGTGCCGTGGACGCGCGGCAAGGATTCGGACTCGCAGGGGCTCTGGGACACGTGTGCGCGGCTGGTGGGTCTCGAGGAGGTCACAGCGGCAGACGCTTGCGAGGGAGAACGGTGTTGCGCACCCGCAGCAGCGCTTTGAACACGTTCATGTTCCTGCGCCCCTTGCGCAAGGCCTCGCGGAGCTCGTCGTCGGACATGCCCGCCATGGTCGTGAGGACCGACGCCTGGTCCGCAGGATACGCGGAGAGAACCGAGGCTTGGTCACGTTCGAGGCGTTGCAGGGCCTGGTCTCGACCGAGTTCGCCGCGACGCACCATCGTGCTGAGCTCCTGGCAGACGATCGGCAGCCCGCAGACATGGTTGTAGCAATACGCCGCGGCGTGGTGAACGCGGCAGTCCTCGTGGGTCAGGATCGATGCGGTGGCCGGCCTTCGCCAGCCCAGCTCACGCTCCATCTCGTCCATGATGCGGAGCTCGTCGTACGGCTCGTACAGGAACAGCCCGAGGAACTCCGGGGCGTGCTCGGACGCCTTGATGGCTGCGAGGTCGGGGTGGAACACCCCCTTGCTCTCCTGGCGCAGCGCGCGGTCGGGCAGGAAGGACCGGAGCAGGCGCATCATGCGCCGGGCCACAGCGAGCACGAGACGCTTGTTTGCCTCGGCGTCGTACGGACGGAGGTTGCCCCAGATGACCTGCAGGAAAGGGTCGTGGGTGCCGTCCGTGACCTCCTTGAACATCTGGGCGGGGGACCGGCCGTGCACGAGCAAGGGGATGTCCTGCTCGACGGCGAGCTTGATGCACATGAGCATGCCGGGGAAGGTGCAGCCGATGCACGGGATGCCGAACTTGTTCATGCACGCGCGGTAAATGGATCGATGGAAAGCGGGAGGAGGGGAGAGGAAGACGTGGTCCTGGCCGAGCCGCTCGACCATGGTCTTGATGTTCTCGCGGGCGTAGTCCGTGAGAAAGCCGTTGTCGTAGGTGACGAGCAAGGCGCGCAGGCCATGGTGCCGCGTCATGCGGTAGGCCACGTAGGAGCTGTCCTTCCCGCCGGACAGGCCGACAAGGCAGTCGTACTTGTGCTTGCCGCGTACGCGGTCGAGCCGTTGGCTAAGCAGGGGCAAGAGGGTGTGGTTGCGGAGGCTCTGGCCGTACCGGTCGTGCGCGCGGCAGAAGTTGCAGACTCCCTCGCTGTCGAAGTCGATGTTGGCGCAGGTGGCCGGAAGGACGCACCGGGTGCAACGCCGATCGTCGTTTCGATCCGTCACGAAGCGCTCCCGCGTCGCTGCACGAGGTCCGCCGCGCGGGTCATCGCGGCACGCGAACCGGCCAGGGCAACGCTCTTCAGGTCGCCCCATCGCCCAGCCCGGACCGCCCGAATCCCCGAAGCCTCCCGTTCGTATCCTCGATACCCCAGCATCATGCCGTGCTTCTTGAGCATCTCGTCCCGAAACAGCGGGTTGTACGCGAAGTACGTGAGCAGGCTCCACACGTCCTTGCTGTTCGTCTTGCGGTCCCCCGCCCGACGCAAGATCTGCGACACCGCACTATGCTGGAGTCGCGCCCGCAGCCCCTCCTCCGCGAGCTGATCCGCCGTCATGCGCTTGGGTCGGAATGCCCCGTAGCCAAAGCGGTAGTCGTCGTGCAGCCACCACGCACCATCGTACAGCAGCCTGTCTTCCTCCTTCATCCGCGCGTAGAAGGCAGTCCCGGGGTACGGCGTGAGGATGTTGAAGGCCGCGAACGCGAACCGTTTGGACAGCGCCCAGTCCACCGTTTCCCGGACCGAGCTCACCGTCTCGTGGTCGTAGCCGAGCAGGAACGCCGCCCAGATCAGCAACCCCGCGTCCCGAATCCGCTCCACGACCTCGTCGTATGCCCCGCACGCGAGGTTCGTCGACTTGTTCATCGCCGCCAGGTTGGCCGCGTCCCGCGTCTCGAAGCCGACCACGAGCCCCGCGCAGCCGCTCTTGCGCATCAGAGCCATCATCTCCTTGTCGGCCACGAACTGCAGACTGGCCTGCGCCGTCCACCGCAGCTTCAAGGGGACCAGTTCCCGCAACAGCGCCTTCGCCCGCTCCGGCGACGCGATCAGGTTGTCGTCCACGAAGAACACGAACCTGCGCCCGTCGCGCTCGAGCTCTCGCGCCACCTCCTTCGGGTCACGGTACGCGTACCGGCCCTTGTAGATGTTGCCCGTCGCGCAGTACTCGCACCGACCCGAGCAGCCGCGAGAGAACTGGGTGAGCGCCACGGGTAGGTACTTCTTGCCGGAAAAGATGCCCCAGCGCGTGTCGAAGCCTTCGATGGGGTTCGCGCAGGGGGGCGCGTGATAGACCGCCTTGGCGCGACCCTGCGCAAGGTCCTCGAGGATTTCGGGCCACTGCCGGTCCGTGTCCCCTACCGCCGCCACGTCGGCGTGAAGCATCGACTCCTCGGGCGCCATCGTGGTGTGATAGCCCCCCAGCACCACCTTCACGCCCTTTTCGCGAAACCGGTCCGCGATCTCGTACGCACGCCGCGCCGTGTACACCTCGGTGTTGATGCCCACCACGTCCCAAGGCTCGTCATAGGGCACCGGCTCGAACCGATCGTCGCACAACGCCACTTCGTGGCCGGGTGGCGTGAAGCCCGCCAGCACCGCGAACGTCAGCGGCTCCATCCGGCCACGGTCGAGATAGGGCTTGCCGTCGACCAGGCCCATGTTGGGCTTGACGAAGAGGATCCTCATGGCGTGCTTTTCCCCAGACGGAGTCCGGACTTGGCGCGGATGTCACGGGCCGAGACCAGGTTGGAAGCCCAGTAGATGGCAGCGTTGTCGGCGGAGCGACGGTGCGCCGGAGAGGCAAGGAATCGCGACCAAGCCGATCGCAGACCGTTGAACCGCTCCCGCGCCTTGCGACACCCCTCGGAGAGTTGTTCAGGGGTCATGCCCCGCGGCTTCAACAAGGCCATGTGCCACTGGTACCCCTCGCTCAGCCACCAGCGGTCGAACACCAGTCGCCCCTCCGCCTCCATTCGACGGTACAGCGGTGTTCCCGGCAGCGGCTGCAGCGGGTTGAAGTTCGCGATCATCATGCCCTCGCGGATCGCGAAGTCGACCGCCTCGTCGAAGGCGCTCGCGTCGTCTTCGTCGTAGCCGAACACGAAGGTGCCGTAGATCATGACGCCCGCGCGACGCAGGGTGTCGAGCCGGCGGCCGTAGCTCGCGGCCGCGTTCCAGGCTTTGGCCATCTGCTGGAGGTTGCGGGTGCGGAGGGACTCGAACCCGATCGTGAGCGACTGGCAACCGCTTCGCGTCAGCAGCCGTACCAGCTCGGGATCGTCCGCGACGGCCAGATCGATCTGGCTGGACCACCGCAACCGCAAGGGGACAATGGCCTCGAGCAAGCTGCGCAAGCGGGCCCGGCTCGCGAGCAGGTTGTCGTCCACGAAGAACACGCGGCGCGAACCGAGGGAGCGAAGCTCCTCGACCACGTCGCTCACAGGACGGCAGACGTGCTTGCCGCCATAGAACGCGCGGATCGAGCAGAACTCACACGCACGATGGCAGCCGCGGCTGAACTGCACGAGACGGATAGGAAGGTATCCCTTGCGACGGAATACCGAGCGGTTGGGCGCCACGGCGGGGACGTCGGTGGTGCCGGTGCCGTCGTAGCGAGCCTGGAGCTTGCCTCGCGAGAAGTCGGCGAGGAGGGAGGGCCAGACGACCTCGGCGTCGCCCATGGCTACGGAGTCGGCGTGCTCGGCGACCTCGTCGGGCACGAGGGTGGGGTGGAACCCGCCCATGACGACGGGGATGCCGCGAGCGCGATAACGGGCCGCGATCTCGTAGGCGCGTTTGGCGGAGAACGAGCACACGCTCAGGGCGACGAGGTCGGTCGGCGCGTCGAAGCGGATTGGCTCGACGCGCTCGTCGATGGCGGTGACGGCGATGGCGCGGGGCGTGAGTGCGGCGAGGATGCCGAGGGCCAGGGGCTCCATGCGAGCCGGGGAGTCGTACGTCCGCCCATGGGCATGTCCGAAGCTTGGGCGGATGAGCGTGACCCTCATGGCGGGTTCGGGCTAGCCCCGGGGGGCGAGGGTGTCAACGGCAAGGCCCATCGAGGTCTGAACGGGGCGAACTGGAGCTGCGCGCCCGAAGTCCCTACCGGGTTGAGGCGGAGCGCCGACAATGGACGGATGACAGACATCAACTAGGAGCTGAGAACACGGAAGGCGATCCGGAGTGGACGGAGGCCAGCTCACCGACTTGACGGTTCGCATCCTTCGCTTCCGGCTCGACTCGCTCGGGCCGGGC
>CAZAWR010000224.1:0-5321 GCA_964488865.1 uncultured Polyangiaceae bacterium
CCAGATCCCTACGATTCGGCTCGATCAGCACCGTTCGGATGGAGCCGCACCCAAACGCTACCTGCGGCATTCGGTCGCTTCATGGCGGTGCCTCGTCATTTCGGCGGGCCAACTTCTCGGCACGTCGGGCAGGGGAAAGGGCAGGGGTAGGGGCAGGGGATCAGAACCCGGACTTGCGCAATGCACCCCCTCAACCCCGCTACGGACTTCAGGCACGCGGCAGCACTGGGTCTCCCCGCGCCGCCCGATCTGAGGTAGGGGCGTGGACCCCGTCATGGCGAACGATCTCAACCCTTCCCAGAAGTCTGCCGTCGAGCACGACCGCGGGCCCATGCTGGTCTTGGCCGGCGCCGGCTCCGGCAAGACCATGGTCGTGACCCGGCGCATCGCGCGCCTCATTCAGGACGGCACCCCGCCACGCGCCATCCTCGCCATGACCTTCACCAACAAGGCCGCCGAAGAGATGGCCGACCGCGTCGAGAAACTGGTCGGCAAGCGAGCGCACGAGACCACCATCTCCACCTTCCATTCCTTCGGCTTGCGGGTGCTGCGTGCCGAGGCTCGGTCCCTGGGCTTCCGTGACGGTCGTTTCGCGATCTTCGACCAGGCCGACCAGACGAGCACGATCCGCGAGATCTTGCGAGGAAGACGGGGGGACCGTCGCTGGGACGTGCACGCGATCCTGGCGCGCATCTCAGCCGCCAAGAACGCGTTCACCGAGCCAGCGGACTACGAACCGCGCTTCGCCGACCCGTACGACGAGGTGACCGCGTGGGTCTACCCCCGGTACGTCGAGGCCTTGCGGACCTTTCACGCGTTCGACTTCGATGACCTGGTGTGCGAGGTGGGGCGGATCTTCCGCACCCGCCCCGACGTCCTCGAGCGGTGGCAGTCCAAGTACTGGTTCGTCATGGTGGACGAGTACCAGGACACCAACCATGCGCAGCTCGAGCTTGTCCTCCGGCTCGGACGCGAGCACCGCAATGTGTGCGTCGTGGGTGACGACGACCAGTCGATCTACGCCTGGCGTGGTGCGGACGTGCGCAACATCCTCGACTTCGAGCAGCACTTCGAGGGGGCCAAGGTCGTCAAGCTGCAGAACAACTACCGATCGACGGAAGCGATCCTATCCACCGCGAACGCGGTGATTCACGCGTCCACGGCGCGGCGGCACGAGAAGCGGCTCATCGCGACGCGCCCGGGTGGGGACAAGGTTCGCATGGTGGTGGCGGCGGATTCCGACCTGGAGGCGTCGTTCGTGGGGGACGAGATTTCTCGGCGGCTCGGGGAGGGGTTGGCCCCGCGGGACCTGGCCGTGCTGTACCGTTCGAACCAGCAGAGCGAGCCCATCGAGACTGCGCTTCGCCAGCGGCAGATCCCCTACCGCGTGGTGGGGGGCACGCAGTTCTACGAGCGCAAGGAGGTAAAGGACCTCGTTGCGTTCCTGCGTGTGGCTCTGCAGCCGCGGGACGAGCTGTCGTTGCGGCGCATCATCAACTACCCGGCGCGGAGCATTGGTCAGACCAGCGTGGAGCGACTGGCCGCGCATGCGCTGGCGCACGACATGACGCTGTGGGCGGCGGTGACGAGGGCGGGCTCGATCGAGGGGTTGCCGCCGGCCGCGGTGGCGGGGTGCGATGACCTGGCCGGGATCCTGGGATGGGCGGCGCATGCGATCGAGAAGGGGGAACCCTCTTCGGAAGTCGCTCGCAAGCTCGTGGCGGACGTGAACATGGTGGCGGACATCATGGCGGGGTCCGGATCGACGGAGGCGGCGGCGCGACGTAGGGCGAACCTCGACGCGTTTCTCGGGACCCTTGCGCGCTTCGACAAGAACGCGGAACCCGGTGGCGAAGCCCTTTCCCAGTTCCTGCAACTCTTGACGCTCAAGACCGACGCGGACGAGGCGACGGGCAACGCGGTCACGCTGACCACGATGCACGGGGCCAAGGGGCTCGAGTTCCACACCGTGTTCGTGGTGGGCGTGGAGGAGGGGCTTCTCCCGCACGCGCGGACCATCGACGGCAAGTCCACGGACGTGGCGCCCCAGGACGTGGAGGAAGAGCGCCGGCTGTTCTACGTGGCGGTGACGCGTGCGCGGTTGCGCCTCTACCTTTGCCGCGCGAAGTACAGGGCGCTTCACGGCAAGCCGTCGCGGCGGGTGCCAAGCCGGTTCCTGAAGAGCATTCCGGAAGCCTTGCTCGAGTATGTCGACGTGAAGGAGGAGGCTGCCCCGACGACGAATTCGATGCTCGACGGGGTGGCCGCGCTGCTTGCCGCGCTCGAGAAGGACTGAGCCTCCGACAATGCGCCGACAATGGACGGATGAAGGACATCAACTAGGAGCTGAGAACACGGAACACGGAACAGAGAACCAGGAATGGAATGCGTCACGCCGGACGCAGACACAAATGCGTACCGATTCACGCGAGGCGTGCCTGCCCGGATCGGCCGGTACGAACACGAGCCCCGTGGTCGGTGCACCCGTTCCGGTTGGTTCCTCGTCGGCCATTCTGTGTCGGGTGGGTTGATCGTCGGGGGTTGCGTTGTATCCTTCCGACGATCCCGAAGGTGTGCACATGCGATTCGATTGGATGTTCGGTCTGTCCTTGCTCGCGGCCCTCGCCCTGCCGGCGTCGGGGTGTTCCAAGGCGTCGAGGGAATCCGAGACGAGGGTTGCGCAGGTTGTGTTCCTCGATCAGGAGGAGATCTGCCCGATCGCGAAGAAGGGGATCAACAAGACTTGGGACGAGCTGCAGACGGCCGTGAAGGGGCGGGACGTCCGGGTGATGCGCGTGTACCGCGACACGCAGGGGAGCTTGGCGCGCAAGTACACGCAGCTGAAGCCGACGGTGCTCGTACCGGGGATGTACTTCCTCACGGAGAAGGGGGAGCTTGTCGAGTTTCTGCAGGGGGAGAACAAGGTCGAGCAGATCACGGCGGTGTTGGACCGGTAGGGGAGCGGTTGATCACCCCTCCACGGGTTCCGTCTCCTTGCCGGTCTCCGGATCGATGTCCGTCACGCGGCTGCGCTTGCGGTACATCTCCCCCACATTCTCGTTCTGTTCGAGGATCGATTCGAGCAAGGCGGCGCGTTTTTCGTGGTCGGATGGCGTCCGCTGAAGCGGCCGACGATGGCCGCCACCACTTGGAGCAGCAGTTGCTGGCCCGCGGTGTTGCCGTGGCTCGGTCCTTGATGCCGGCCCATCCGCTACCGTAGTCTGGAAACGGTTGGAAGCCCGCACCTTCCGCCTCCTGAGGTCCCGACCCAGTCCGGTGCGGATCTAACCCAGTCCGGTGCGGATCTAACCCAGTCCGGTGCGGATCTAACCCAGTCCGGTGCGGATCTAACCCAGTCCCTTCCGGACGACCTGCGCGGACGGCTTGGTGCTCTCGGCAAGCGTCCAAGGGAAGCGGTGCTCCGGGGGCTCATCCTCGAGCTCTGCGCCGTGGCTGCCTGGTCTGCCGCGGAACTGGCGCAACTGCTTGGCAACCGGGACGCCAAGAACCTCGTGAATCTCCACCTCCGTCCGATGAAGGACGCCGGCCAGCTCGTCTACCTGCACCCTGAAATGCCGAACCATCCCCAGCAGAAGTACGTCCTTCCCCGGGAGGAGCGGCCAGGAGCACGCGCATGACCCAGCAGGAGCTCGCCTTCCCGCTCATCGTCTTCAAGCGATTCTTGGAGGTGTGGGACAAGGACTACTCGACCGCGCCGGCCGAGTCGAAGGTCGAGCAGATCACGGAGGTGTTGGAGCGGTAGGGGAGCGGTTGATCACCCCACCACAGGTTCCGTTTCCTTGCCGGTCTCCGGGTCCACGTCCGTCACGCGGCTGCGCTTGCGGTACATGTCCGCCACCTTCGCGTTCTGTTCGAGGACAGGTTCGAGCAAGGCGGCGCGCTTGTCGTTGTCGCCTGGGTGGCGACCGCTGAAGTGGCCGACGATGGTGGCCACCACTTGCAGGAGCTGCTGCTGGCCCGCGGTGTCGGACTGCTGCACGGTGTCCCAGGACACCCCCGACTTGGCGCGGGACTGGTCGATGAGCTTGCCCATGCTGTCGTTGACGGTGCGCAGGCGGGAGATCATGGGAACGACACCGAGGGTGGCGACGTCCTGGGAGAACTCGTTGTCGAAGCGCTTGAGCCAGACGTTGGTGGTTTCGCGCTGCTCGACGAAGTCCTTCTGGGTCAACGGGGAGAGGCCCAGGGCGTACACGGAGGAGAGGATTCTCGTGGCGGCCATGGCTTGGGGCGACGCCGGGAGCATGCCTTGCGCCATGCCGGTGCAGATCCTCTCGAGGCTTGCGAAGATCTGGTCGTGCTCCTGGTTGAGCACGAGCACCTCGGCCGGGTAGGTCGTCTTCTCGTTCTTCGACTCTGCCCAGCGTGTGCGCAGGTCGAGGGCGTTGGTGCTGGTGTCCATGGCGCTGACGACCTGGGCGGCGAGGTCCGCCAGGTTCGGGTCGTCCTTCACGATGGCGTGGAGTCTTCGCAGGGCGTGAACGCGGCGGCCGGCGGGTAGTTCGTAGAGGTTGAATAGGTTGTTGAGATCCGATGACGGCATGCTTGCCCCTCCTTGGGTTGGGAGGGCAGAAGACGTAGATCGACCCGAGTCGGGAAGGCAAGGGGGAAGGGGGGTTCTGTTACTGGCCGAAAGGCCGGGCGGCGGAATTTCGACGGAAGAGTCCCGTGTTGCCGTGGCTCGGTCCACGACTGCCCAGCCAAGAGCCCTTTCTGCGCCGAGAGGAGCTAGGGCCGTTCTGCGGCAGGGAAGAGGAGAAGGGGACGATCCGCGACTTCCTCGCGTCGAACAGACTTTTCCTTGTGGTCCATGGGGCGGGGGGAACGGGGAAGACACGGTTGCTCGTGGACGCGGGCGACGAGATCGCGGGCGAAGGTCAGTGGCAGGTCTTCTGGGCGAACGTCCAAAGCATGGCCGCGACCGGATCGTGGTTCCGCGCCATCGCTCCCGAGCGAGACACACTGCTCCTCGTCGACGAACCGTCGGATGATGCCCTCTTGCAGCAGCTGGCGGAGCAGCTCGGTGGCCGTGTCGGAAGGATGGCCAAGTGGAAGGTCGTCGTCGCCGTTCGATCTCCGAATGCCCTGGTTCTTCGCTTTCTCCGCCTCGCTCGCATGAAGCAGCGTGTGCAGGAGCTGCCTCTCCTCCCGCTGCCGGCGTCGGACGCCGAGGACATGTGCTTCAGGCTTCTCGAGACCGGCAAACGCCCGGACGTCCCCAACCCCCCCCAACCCCCCCCCCCCCACCCCCCCCCCCCCCCCCCCCCCCCCCCCACCCCCCCCCCCCCCCCCCCCCCCCC
>CAZAWR010000225.1:0-5189 GCA_964488865.1 uncultured Polyangiaceae bacterium
TGGCTGCCTGCGCGGGACCACCCGCTGCATATTCAGCCTCGATACATAACAGCGGGTATGTGCCGCGCCACATACCCTCTGTCCGGCCACGTCTTCATTTTCCTCAACCGCAGGCGCAACCAGGTCAAGATGCTCGTGTGGATGCGAGGTGGGTTCACCATCGTGCACCGGCGCCTCGAGCGCGGGTGCTTCACGTTCCCGGATCGGGTGACCGCGGACGCAGCGAGTGTGCGAATTGAAGCACACGAGCTGGCGATGCTTCTCGAAGGTCTGCAACTCGCCCCCCGACCGAGCGCGAAGCGGTGGAGCCCGGGCCCCCGTCGCACGCAGACGACGCGGACTTTGGAGCGGCTCGGGGCATCTGCGTCTGCCGCCTCCCCCTGGCCGTAGCACCCCTGCCGCGGCAGTGTCGCCCGCCCCTCGCGGGCAGCGACCAACACGCCTCCCATGCCATCGTATGACCAGCTATGATCCTATGTGATCATACGCGATTTAGGCTAGCGCGCGGCTCGCGACATGGATATCGAGACCGTCGTGAGCAACAAGCGTCGAACCCTACAGCGAGCGACCGAACTGAGAGGATCGGTGATCGACGTGGTGCGCGAACTGCTCAGCACCGGCCATGACGAGCAGGTTCTTTCGATCGTCGCCAAGCTGCTGGAGCGCAACCACGAGCTTGAAGTGTTGGTCGCCAAGATGCGTGGTAGCAAGAACCGAAAGGAGCAGATCGCCGGGGCCAAGCTCGCGGCGATGCTCGAAGCGCTCAAAAGCCAGCCTGAAGACCAGAACCCTGAGGCTCTGAGGCAGGCGAACGCCGAGCTCGAGAAGATCGTCCACGCCAACGGTGGGCGCACCGAACAGCCCAAGCCTCCCAAGCAGCCACCCGTGCGCCGGCCGCCACCACCCGGGCTGCGACGCGTCCTCAACCCGATTGATGTGCCCGAGCAAGAGCGGCCCTGCCCGAACTGCCTCGCGGACCGCGAGTGCATCATGCACGAGACCACCGAGGTCATCGACTTCATCCCGGCCGAAGTCATCGTGCGACTGGACGTCCGCGAGATCCTGGGGTGCAGGGTGTGCGACGCGGAGTTGGTGCGCGCGCCGATGGGCGACAAGGTCGTGGCCGGTGGTGTCTATGGCTCGAGGCTGGTGGCCGATTTGGTGGTCAGCAAGTACTGGGATGGCCAGCCGCTGAATCGCAAGAACGAGCAACTCGAGCGTCTGGGCTTGTCGATGCCGAGCTCCTCGATGTCCGACCAGATCACCTGGGCCACCGAGTTGTTGCGACCGATCTGGCAACGCCTCATCGTGGCCGTGCTCGGAGCTGACGTGCTGCACGTGGACTCGACCTCGCTGCCCGTCAAGGACAAGGACAGCGCCAAGGGTATCGTGAGCGGTGCGTTGTGGGGATACGTCGGCGACCAGGACTACGCGGTGTACCTGTACACCTCGACGGGCAAGAAGCTCGGACAGCTCGAGGGCGAGATTGGGCCCGAGGACTTTCTCGAAGCGCGCAAGGGCTACGTCGTGGCGGATGCCTCGAACCTGTTCGACGTGACGTTCAAGTCGCCTGACCGCATCGAGGTAGGGTGCAACATGCACGCGAGGCGAGGCTTCGTGAAGGCGCTGGATGCTGGTGACCTGCGCGCTTCGGTCCCCATCGCCGCCTTCAAGGCGCTGTACGACGTCGAAGCGGACTGCGCTGGCATGACCCCCGAGATGCGGCTACGCGAGAGGCAGCGCAGATCCAAGCCCGTGTACGACGAGCTTCTGCAGTGGTGCCAAACATACCAATCCCTCGAGCCACCGAAGTCGATGCTCGGAGCGGCGGTACAGTATCTGGTCAACCAGCGGGTGGCCCTCACCCGGTTCCTGGACGACGGCGGGTTGCCGATCGACAACGGGATCGTGGAACGCCTGCATCGAAGGCCAGCGGTGGGACGCCGGAACTTCTTGTTTGCGGGCTCGCACGTCGCGGGCGAACGAACTGCGATTGCGTACTCGGTGCTCGCGAGCTGCGCGCTCGCCGACGTCAACCCGGTCGAGTACCTGGCGGACTTGCTGCCCCGGCTGGCGAGGGGAACCTTCACTGCAGACGAGTTCCCGGAGATGCTGCCCGGCGCGTGGAAGGCCGCGCGTGACCGCGACTGCCGACGGCATGTGAGCGAGTTGGGTTGAGCCCGGGCCCAAGTGAAGGGGACGCACGCGGTACGGCTTCGGCACGCCGACGCGGGTCATCCCGCGGTCCGGCGAGGCCAGCACGCGAATGGCAATGACTTGCGCGGAATGCGCGGTGAAGCGGTCGCGCGGCGCGCCGAGGTGGCGACTTCCCGCTCCCCCATCCGCGCAAATTTCAAGCGACATCGGGGTACTGTCCGGCGGATAGGTACACATGCAGGGCGTGACCGCGGACAGGTTCAATTACGTCGGTGCGGACATCAGCGACATGCGTCTCGATCTGGAGGAGGCCGCCCAGAAGGTCGGCAAGCCCTACTTCATCGTGAACGCCATCATGAACGAACGGCTCGAAGTATGCCGGTTCGTGTGCGGAGATCCCATCGCGGCCCATCGAGAAGGCATCGCAACCGTACGAGGCATCAACGCCCGGCCGATCCCTCGGCATGCGGACGTGGCCATCGTGGCATCCTCACCCATGAACGCGGACTTGCGCCAGGGCATGAAGTCCATTGGCAACATCGAGCAGAGTGTGAGGGAGAACGGACTCGTGATCGCCTTCCTCGACTGCAACAACGGGATTGGAGATCTGACGGTGCCGCCGAAAGCGCTGCCCATGCGCGTGATGCGAGTCATCTTGCGACTCCTCGGACGGCACCGGGTGCTGTGGTTCATCGACAAGGTGAAGCGCAACGCAGGGGTGGAGGAGCGCTTCCTCGCCCACTTCTCCATGCAGGTGGTGCGCAAGAACGAGATCTACGTCTACTCGAAGAAGCTGCCCCCGGACACCGGCAAAAAGCTCGGAATCTTCCGTCAATTCGACGATGTGGACGAGATGATGGCGGCGGCGCGACGCTACGCTCCGCGACGGGCGCAGGTGCTCGTTTATCCCCACGGCGGGGTCACCTATCCCATCTTGCCGTAGCGTCGGAGCCGCCGTTCACGCCGAATCGCCCATCCGAGCCCAACCAACAGAAAGCCGCAACCCAAGGCCCCAGTGTTGGCTGAGCGCACGCCCACGACCTCGCAAGCACAACCCTCCGGATCGCCACTCTCGAAGAAGGCAACGCCCCCGTCCGAAGAACCTGCATCCGTGCCCGGACTACCACCCATGCCTCCACTCCCGGCGTCGCTACCGCCGCTGCCGCCACGTCCACCACTCCCGCCGGCGCCGCCGCTTCCTCCGCCCCCCGACCCCGACGATCCCGCCTCCACACACACGTCGCCCTCGTCGACCTCCCCGTCACAGTCGTTGTCCATACCGTCGCAAACCTCCGGTGACGGGCTCACCGCCTCCGCACACTGGGTGGTGCCGTCGACGCAGCGGAGCTCACCGGAACCACAAGCGCCGGGCAAGCCGGTGTCACATTCACCCCCGGGATCTGGCCCAGCGCAGGCGCCCCAGGAATCCCACTTGCAATCCCCACCGCAGTGCCGTGTCTGGGTGCCACAATCCCCACAACTCTGGGATTGCTCTTCACCGGACGAACAATCGCAGAGGCTGCTCTTCAATACGATGTAACCACCATCGAAGTACGACGCTTCGTAGGTCCATGTTCTTACACCGTAGTTTCCCCAGCAGTTCATCTCGTCGACTGTGATGCTCGATCCGCTCACGGCGGTCACCCAGGCCACGTGTCCGTAGGTGCCTGATTTCCTGCAGGCGATGCTGTTCGCAACGGGGTAGTCGAGCACTTCGTAGAGAGGATCGTTGGCAGCGACGCCGGCCCAGGTGTTGGCGTTGCCGAGCATCGGCACGGACACGCCCCAATGGCAGCACGCCGCATGCCATGCGTACCAGGTGCAGTTGCCACCGTTGTCGCAACAAGGAAACGGGTTGTTGGCGCCGCAGATGCAATCATCCGTGACGGGCCCGCACTGGTAGACCGCGTGGGCAGGGGCAGCGAAGAGGGTGGAGGCGAGAGCGAGTGAGAGTAGGACGGTTCGCTTCATCGCCCTTCCTCCATCCCGAAGGAGCCGAGAACCGTTTCGAAAGCCCGGCGGGCGGCATCGTCCTCCGCATCGGCGCACGTGACGGCGACCATGTGCTCTTCAAGCGAAAAAACCGCCGAATGAAGACTCGGCGCCTGGCACGAAGGGGGCTGCTCGACGACGATTGCCCCTCACGCGATGCTTGCTCACGGTGCGCTCCTCGATCCGGTCGCTGCCTTCCTGCAAGTAGTTTGCGTGGGTATGGATCCAGGCCAAGGGGTCCAGCGCCGCGGGATTGGCCCATATGTCCACGCGCACCAGCAGGCGTCCCTCTTCCCTGACTTCGAAGCGTTCCTTGACCTTGTTCGCGGGCGTCGACGGGTCGAAGCGTGTGGTCCGCACATGGGTGCCCTTGGGGGCGATCAAGCGCCAGCGCGAGGCCGGGTCCGCGAAGACATGGCCCGATGCCTCGGATTGGACAGCCTGCTCCACGGCACCGGAAACGGGCCCAACCTCCGTCGTCTCCGGCGCACAGGATGCCGCCCCCCAAATGGCCGTCAGGACCATGAGCACACGTCGGGTCATGATAGGCATCATCCCCCAGCTCGCGCGAAGGCGCAAGGTGCGCGGGGGTGCGCGGGGAGTGCATTGTGCCGCGAAGGGTGCACCTACCCACACTTCGACGGTATCCCCGTGGCCATCTGCAGCGCATGCTCGAGCACCGGCTGCAGGGCCTCGAACTGCTCCTTGACCGCTCGCGGACTCCCCGACAGGTTGATGATCAGCGTCTGCCCCCGCTGCCCGGAAATCCCCCGGGACAGCATCGCCCGCGGCGTGTGCTTCATCCCCTGCCACCGAATCGCCTCCGCGATCCCCGGCACCTCCCGATCCATCACCGCCCGCGTCGCTTCCGGCGTGACGTCCCGAGGACTCAACCCCGTGCCTCCTACCGTCATAATCAGATCCGCCACCTCCTCGTCCGCGAGGCGTACGAGCTCCCTCTCAATCGACGATCGATCGTCGGGCAGCCGATAGGAAAACCGAACGCCTTTCGCAAGTCAAGACAAGCTGCGGGTCACGTC
>CAZAWR010000226.1:0-3968 GCA_964488865.1 uncultured Polyangiaceae bacterium
TTCGGAGGGAGGGGCGCCTGGGAAGTGACTAACCAGGTGTCCCTACCCCTATCGGTGGCGGAGTTGTACCGGCGCGTTGGCGCTTGGGCTAAGACGTACTTTGGACTTGGGCGCGGCGGTGCCGCGCACCCCTTGGCAACCTCCGCACCAACCCCCACCCCTTCTGTGCCTTCTGCGTCCTCTGTGGTTTCTGGCGGGTTCGGGCCTCCTACGGCGAGGCGGGTGCCTCGTCACAGGTGATCTCGACCTGCCGCAACACGCCTTCGCCGTCCTTTGCGTTGACCTCGAGGGAAACCGTCGCCGGGCTCGTGACCGCAAACGACACGGGAACTGCCGGCTTCACGACGTGGTCTACGGTGCCCACACGGACGGTCAGCAGGACGGTCTTGGTCGCCTCGATTGCGACCGAGCAGCTGGACGGCTCGAGCTTCAACGCGCGATACGTGGCAATCCCCTTCTTGGCGATGGCGAGCTGCATGGCCCCGTCCTCGTCGAGCGTGGCCCGGACGGTCTTCGAAGTGGCGAGCAACCAGAGGGGCAGACGCAAGCGGTTGCCCTCCCAGCGCAGCGCGAGGGGACCATCCTGGTGGCGCAAGTGCGCCACGCCTTCGACGGCTTCCTGGGGCGTGCGGTAGTAGAAGAGCTGATACTCCTGGCGCCACGCCGGCAACTTCACCATCTCCTTGCCGGAACGGAACATCGGCTTCTCAGCACCGTACGGCAGATGGAAGACGACCAAGTCCGGTCTCCGCTCGAGCACGTAGTCCCCATCTCCGAGCTCGTGACCGATGCCTTCCGAACCGGTCAGCGCTGGCGGATGGGTGGCGAGATAGCGGTCGTTGAGACCGAGCATGTCCAGCGAACGGAACCTCGAGAAGTAAGGCAGGGACCCGGCCGCATCGACGGCGAGGAGCGGGTCCTTGTCACCGAATGCGGAGCGGAAGAACTTCCCGATGGGGCGGCCCGTCCAGTACCAGTGTGCGTTGTTGGCGTCCTTCACGGCCCAGTCGTCGTGCTGGAGCCACGCCAGGGAGGCAGGGCTTGCGAAGGCGAGGTACCACGCCACGGTGGTCGGCGCCCCTCTGACGGAAACGAGGTGACGGATCGCCTCGGCCGCGATGGCCACGAGCAGGAACAGGGCAGGCACCAGGTGCCGGCGCTGGGGCATGAAGTCGCCCCCGACGACCACCACGTAGGCGAGCCACACCAGCAGGCTCGGCACCAGCACCGCGAGCCGTCGACGGATCTGGGGTGATCGGACGGCGAAGACGAAAGTGAGACCGAGCAGGAGAAACAGGGGCGACCATAGCTGGTGGTCCCGCACGATGTAATCCCAGCCGGTCTCGAGACGCGCTCCCACGGCGAGCAGCTTGAAGGACGTGTTCGGAAACCAGGCCCCGAAGTACACGCGCCGGAACACAGAGAGGGCGGCGAACGACGCTGAGCTCATCGCTCCCGCCACGAAGGCGTCGCGCCAGGTGATTCGGCGCAAGCCGCGAGCGAGAACGAGACCCAGGCAGAACGTGGCGGTGAACAGGGTGCCGTCGGGTCGGGTCAGCGACAAGGCGGATAGGGCAAGTCCGAGCCCCACGGCGGGGCGAATCCCCCCAGCGTCGCGCTCGATGAGCTTGTACGCGAACGCGATGGCGAGACCGAGGGCGGCGATCATGAGCGGGGCCTCGAGCCCACCCACTGCCCAGGCCGCGAAGGGACCGAGAGCCGCGGTCGCCAGGCCGACGAACCACGCCCCGGCGGAGTCCCTCCACCCGGTTCCGCGCGCGGTCCAGACGAGCGCTGCCACCCCCACGCCCATGAACAGGACGCCAAGCCCACGCGCGGGAAAAATCAGCCCCTCCGAGAACACGCCAACCACCGCGAGGATCGCGACCCAGAGGAAGTTCGTGCACCCTTCCACCCGCTCGCCCTCGGTCCACGTCATTCCGAGTCCGTCGCGCAAGCGATCCGCGTAGCGCAACGAGATGAACGCATCGTCGAAGAAGAACTTCGGATACCTCGCGCAGTTCAGGCCGAGCAGCGCCAACCCGAGGGCGCCCGCGGTCAGCACCGGCCACGGCGTGCGACGCAAGAGGTCTCTTGCTGCTTGTCGGTCGATGCGGGGAAGCCAGCGCATGGGACGGGGGTTGGGAAAGTCCGGAGAGCTTGCCGGCTTCATAGTGGGTCTCGCGCCGCAATGCAAAGGGAGCGCGCGGGTCCCCGTCCCGCGTCAGAGCTGAACGAAGCCGTTGTTGCACGTGGGGGTGCAGTCGGGACCGTTGGGCTGCTGGGTGACGAACTTCGGGTTCACCGTCGCCGACACGAGCACCTGGTTCAGATCCGAAAACGAGAAGGTGACCGAGCCGGGGTGCTGCCCCGCCAGCCTGAACCCGTACACGTGCCCGATCTCACCGTCCACGGAGATGCCCTCCTCCCTGCACGTGTCGGCTCCCGTCTTGAGCTCGCAGCGGACATCCTTGTCGTCGAACTGCACGTGAACGGACAACTCGGACGCCGAGAGCGGGGTAGCCAAGCGCACCTCGACGCCGTCGAAGCAGCCCATGGATGTGCACGCCTCGTCCTGCTCCCCGCAGGCCCCGCAGCAAGCCCCCAATACGAAGAGCGCAAATCGGATTTTCATCATTTCCTCCTTTTGCCCACTAGACGAACGCAGGCGCGTCGACGACCGGCGCAGGACACCTCAACCCATGGGGTCTTTCGGCGCGCCCTACCGCGCCATCTCGGCCGCGGTCGAAAGACCGCCACGAGCACAACCATCGCCGCAACGAGCGAACCAACCTTCGAGAACGAGAAGCGGCCTGGACGTGTGCTGCAGCGTGCAGCGCTTGACGCCTCGGGCACCAAGGCCACATGCCGCGAAATCTTGGTCTCGTTGCCAGAAAAATCGGATGCCCGAGCAACCAGCATGTAGTTGCCAGAGCGCAGGCGTGTGGGCGTAAACGTGTAGGGCGCCATGGAACGCGGCTTGCTCCAGATAACACTGCCCGCTCCGTCGTAGACGAACAAGTCCGTATCCCGCACGCCCGATTCCGAGTCTGACACGGCCAGGTCGACCTTCAGATCGAACAAACCTGCAGACTCGTTCGCGTCAAGACGAATCGCCAGGTTGGGCGGAGACGCGTCGCCCGCCACTACGACGGCGGGCGCTCCGCAGTAGTCCCAGAACGCGCCTTCATCCCCCCGACATGTGGGCGAGGGGTCCCAGACTCCGTTGCCGCTTCCACACGGAGTGAGATCTAGCCCCGTGCGCGACTCCAACCACGGAACGAGTGGGAAGACAGGAGTAACGTGGATCCGCCCATCCTCCTTAATGCAAGTGCGACTGCCTCTCGAGATTGTCCCAACCAGTCTCTGGGCGGTCTGGTCCCCACTCGACAAGCGTGCCAAAACAGGACCACCGGAGTCCCCCGGACACGCCGCCACACCTTGGCCAGCTACAACCAAGCCGTCCTCGGATTCCTGCACAATGGCCTGAGCTTCCTGTTCCTCCATGGTCGGGAGCCCGCGTCCCAGCACAGCGGGCCGCCGTCCGGTCCAAGAGCCAGGAAGCCATCCGCGCGGAGATCCGAAAGGACGCCGCCGCCATGCTGGAAGTCCCCGCGATCCTCCAGGCCCTCGCCACACGCAAGGTGCCGGCCACCCGCGTCAAGGCCCTCTGCGATGCCGCCGACGCACTCGCCGGAAAGCTCGCCGACCGCGCGGCTGCCAAGGGCGCCGGCAAGACCGCCAGCAAGGAAATCGCGGATGCCGTCCGCGAACAGCGGCAAGTCTGGGGCGGGTGCTACCGCATCCTCGCCCTCGTCGGCGAAGCGGACCTGCGGGTACGCAGCTTGCTCTCCGAAGCCAAGCGCTGACCGCCCCTGGCGCTCTATGCAACCACCCCGGGCACTCTCTTCATCCACCCCGGGCACTCTCTTCATCCACCCCGGGCACTCTCTTCATCCACCCCGGGC
>CAZAWR010000226.1:4068-5167 GCA_964488865.1 uncultured Polyangiaceae bacterium
ACTCTCTTCATCCACCCCGGGTACTCCTTGTGGCCTCACCGGCCCTTCCTTGGCACAGCACCGGGCCTTCCTTGGCACAGCACCGGGCGCTCACTGCAATTTCCAGGGTCCTCCTTGTCGCCGCACCAGGGCCATTTGTGCCCAAACTCACCCCTCCTTCCACCAGCCCGGTACACAGCAACCCCTACCCCGGAAGAACGCCGTTCCTCTCGGACAGATACCCCTCCACCGCATCCATCGCACCACGCAAGCACGCAGGCATCTCCCCTCCGCCGTGCACCCCGACCAAGAGCGCCCCCAGCAGCGTGTCCCCCGCCCCCGTGGTGTCCGCCACGTCGAGCACACGCCTCGGCGCAAAGAACTCACTCTTGCCCCCGTGCACCCATCGCAGCCCCTCGCCCCCCAACGTCACCACGAGGTGCTCCACCCTCCGCGCTCGCATCCATTCCGTGACCCGCTCCACGCTCGGCCCGGAACCCCCCAGCAGCGCCTCGAGCTCCTGCTCCGTCGGCGTGGCAAGGAACACGTCGCAAAGCACGTCCCGCGCTCGCTCGCTCTTGTCCACAGAGACGGTCTCGAACACAAGACAGGCGCCCTGCTCTCGAACCTTGCGCAGCAGATGCGCAAGAGACGCGGGCGGGAGATTGCCGTCCGCCACCACCATATCGTTCGGCCCCACCGCTTCCAGGGCATGATCGATCCACGCTACGTCCATCGCGTCTTCGAACGTCGACGCGTCCGTGGCGCCGCACAGAAGCCGGCCACGCTCCATGAAAGCGAGATACAGCCCAATGTCCCGACCGGGCATGATCCGCACCAGCACCTCGTCGGACAAGGCGTCGAGCACCGGCCTTGCATGAAAGGAGAACGGACCGTCCCCCATCGCGGTGACGAGCCGTCGCGGGGTCGAGCCCAGGGCGCGAAAGATGTTGTAGCCGACCCCACCCACCCCCACGCGAATGGGGGCGATCGACGACGAACCACGCGTGAACGAGTCGCGACAGGCGATGGCGTCGACCAGGATCGCCCCGAACACGTGGATCATCTAGTCCCAAACCAAGCACTTCGGGGTGCTGTTTGAGGGAATTTATCTGAAAAG
>CAZAWR010000227.1:0-5166 GCA_964488865.1 uncultured Polyangiaceae bacterium
GCGGTCGCGTTTGCGAAAATTCAGCCCGAAGAATGAAGATTCCACCAATGGTGAGGCGAGGCTACCCTCGAGCCAGCGCGATCGCCCGCTTCGCAAGCTCCACGGTCACAACCGGCGTGAGGCCGTAGTGGACGAGCAACTCTTCTGCCGTGCCACTCTGCCCGAAGACGTCGTTAAGTCCCTGCCGGATCACGGGCACGGGGTACCGCTCGGATAGCGCCTCGGCCACGGCCCCCCCAAGCCCACCGATGATGCTGTGCTCCTCGATGGTCACCACCGCGCCCGTGGCCCTCGCCGCTTGCTCCAGCGTGTCCGCGTCCAGCGGCTTGAGGCTCGACGCGTTGATCACCGTCGCCTCGATCCCTTGCTCCGCGAGCAGGACCGCCGCGTCGAGGGCGACCTTCACCATCAGCCCGATCCCGACGAGGGTGACGTCGCTCCCCTGGCGCAGAACGCAGGCCTTGCCGATGCGGAACCGGTAGTCCGCGGGGTGGATGTCCGGGGCCGAACCGCGGGGCAGCCGAACGTAAAAAGGCCCCCTGGTGGTGGCGATCGTCTCGATCACTTGCTCGGTCTCGGCGGGGTCGGCCGGGACGATGACGCGGAGGTTGGGGATCACACGCGTGAGGGCCAGGTCCTCGATGGCCTGGTGGCTCCCCCCGTCCTCGCCGACGGTGATGCCGCCGTGGGTGGCCACGAGCTTGACGTTGAGCTCGGGGTAGCACACGGAGTTGCGAAGCTGCTCCCAGGCGCGGCCCGTCCCGAAGATCGCAAAGGTCGAGGCGAAGGGCGTCAGGCCGGCCGTCGCCATCCCTGCCGCCGTCGAGAGCATGTCCTGCTCGGCGATCCCCATGTCGTGAAATCGCTTCGGATAGGCCTTCGCAAAGTCCGAGGTCTTCGTCGACTTGGACAGGTCCGCATCCAGAACCACGATCTCGGGCATCACGCCACCGAGGCGGGCCAGCGTCTTGCCGTATACGGCCCTCAGTGCCTTCATGCTTCTTCCTCCAGCTCCCGCAAGGCGCGCTTGACCTCGTCCTCGCTGAGCGTCGACCCGTGGTACTCGATGACCCCCTCCATGAACGACACGCCGTGCCCCTTGATGGTGTGCGCCACGATCATGGTCGGCTTGCCCTTCACTTCCCGCGCCCGATCGAAGGCCGCGCAAAGGTCCACCAGGTCGTGCCCGTCCACGTTGAGCACGTTCCACCCGAACGCCTTCCACTTGTCCGCCAGCGGCTCGATCGGCGACTTGACCTGCGAGATGTTGCCGTCGATCTGCAGGGCGTTGTAGTCCACGACGGCGCAGAGGTTGTCGAGGCCGAAGTGAGCGGAAGTCATGGCGGCCTCCCAGACTTGACCCTCCTGGACCTCGCCGTCGCCGAGGATGGCGTACACGCGGTAGCCGCCTTGGTTGTGACGCGAGGCGAGGGCCATGCCGTTCGCGGCGCTGAGGCCCTGGCCGAGGGAGCCGGTGCTCATGTCCACGCCGGGGCACTTCTTGAGGTCGGGGTGCCCTTGCAGGGGGCTTCCGAGCTTGCGCAGCTGGGTTTCGAGGGCCGGGTCGAGGAACCCGGCTTCGATGAGCGTGCTGTAGAGCGCCGGAGCGGCGTGCCCCTTGCTGAGCACCAGCCTGTCGCGGTGCGGCCAACTCGGGTCCTTCGGGTTGTACACCATCGTGTGGAAGTACAGCGTCGTGAGCAGCTCCACGATGGACAGGGACCCACCGGGGTGTCCCGAACGAGCCGCGAAGAGCATGCGGATGATGCGCTTGCGGATGGCGGAGGCGCGGTTCGCCATCATCAGCACCTTCTCGCCCTGCTTGGTGGGTCGCAGGGAGACCACGGAGGACGCTGACGAGAGGAAGTCCCGGGTCTCCTGCTCCGAGGCGAGAGAAGCTTGGCCCCCGGAGCGTCCGAGGGACACCGCCATGGTAGCCAGGCCGAAGCGGACCGCCGCGCGAAGGTCGTTGCACTGTCCGGGGTCGGATAGATGATGGACCAGGCCTGCGATGAAGGCGCTGGAGGCCATGTTGCTGTCCTTGACGGGGACTTTGTAGCCCGGGACGAATCGGCTTCCCTCCTCGGAGCAGGGAGGCCAGGCTTCCTTGCGCTGGGCCATGAGCACGCCGCGCGTCCCCATGGTCACGAGCACGGTGCCCACACCTGCCGCGAGCAGGTAGTCCGCGGCTTCCCTTGCCGTCTCCAGGTGCTGCGCGGAGCGGCCGCTGATCACGTGAAGCTCCGACTGGTTGAGCACGAGGACGTCGACCAGGCGCAGCAGCGCGTGGGGAAACGTCACGGCCGGGGACGCGTGAAGCACCGTGTGGAGGTTGTTGCGTTTCGCGAGGCGCAGCAGGTGGGCCACGGTAGGCACCGGGATCTCGAGTTGGGTGACGAGCAGAGCGCCATCGGGGGCATCGCGCAGGAACGTGTCCACGTGTTCCTCGGACAGATTGGCGTTGGCCCCCGGGGCCACCACGATGGTGCGGGTTCCCACTGTGTCCAGCGTGATGAGGGCCAACCCCGTGGGCGCCGCGGGGTCGACGGACACATGGGACACGTCGAGCCCTTGCGCCTCGAGGTGGGCGAGGATCTGACGACCGTAGTGGTCTTGCCCGACGCGGGAGAGGAACTGGACGGGAGACCCGAGGCGCAACAGGCCGAGGGCCTGGTTGGCGCCCTTGCCTCCAGGCGCGGGGCGGTAGTCGCCGCCGGGCAGGGTCTCCGAGGGGCCGGGCAGCCGTTCGGTCTGGATGGTGAGGTCGAAGTTGGAGCTACCGACCACGAGGACCGGTCTTTTCGCTGACGAATCCATGCTGTCTCCGATGAGGTCAGAGCGTGGCAGCGATCGATCGCAGCACGCTCGCTGCATCCTTCACGATGGGGCGGCCGTGGGACATGAGGACGCGCTCCAGGTCCGGCTCGGCCGCCAGCTTCTCGAGATAGCCTCGCAAGGCGCGACGATCGCGCACCATGGTCAGCCTTGCCACCCGGGTCACCTTGGGCCCGCCGGTCGACCCCATCAGCCGGAAGACGAGACCGAAGAGCCCTCGTCCGTGCGGCAGGTTGAAGATCAAGTCGTTGAACACCAGCGAGACGCCCGCGTCACCTCGCACGCGCAGGACGCCCTCGACGTCCTTCGTCCCCGGCGCGTGTTCGAGGGACACCCGGTCGTCGGCCGGGAACGCGTCGTAGGTCAGGTCGACAGGCAAGGCTTTTTGCACGGCCTTGCGGGAGCCGCGCGGACAGACCACCTGCATCGCCGGGTACCGCTGCTTGAAGCTGGGCGCGTCGAGGCGATGCCACCCGTTGGGCACGACCAGGAAGGCAGGCTCCCCCCACCGCTCGATCTGCCTCATGGACCCGTCGTCGAGGGCGATGGCACTGTGAACGACCAACCGCCCGTCCGCCATGCGCGCCAGGGTCATGACCCGCTTGAGGGCCATGTTGGGAAGGTCCCCCTCGACGCGCCACAGGTGGTCGTCGAGCTGCTCGATGGGACCATGGGGGAGCACGGTCCAGGTGGGGTGAGCGATGGGCATGCCTTTCCTCGTGAGCCGGGCATAAGACTCCGGGGGCGCGGGCAGGTCAAGGAGAACGCTGGGCATTCCCCGTTCCTTCCGTTGGCGCGACCGGTCCGGTTCCTGTAGATCGAGAGGTATGCCGGTCCCAACCCACCGATCCGTCGTGCAGCGATGCGCCATTCCCGCTCTCCCGCTGGCGCTCGCGATGCTCGTTCCCCTTGGGTGCTCGGACGCCGAGTCGTCCTCTTGGGCTTGGGGCGGCGGGGGAGGCGCGGCGGGAGCCGCAGGCAGCGCGGGAGCGTCGGGAGACCCGGGCGGCGCCGGGGGGGCCGGGGGGGCCGGAGCCGTCGGCGGAGCATCGGGGACCGCGGGGTCCGGGGGCGAAGCCGGAGCCCCAACTCCTTACGTCGCCATCGTGTCGCCGGCCGACGGATCCCAGGTCGAGAACCCCGTGGGATTCTCGTTCGAGGCCAGGGACGTGACGAGCGTCGCCCTGTTCGCGGAAGGGCAATACGAGATCCCGATCTCCTGGGACCCGACCCAGGCGGGTTCCCACGACATGACCTACGCCTTCTCGGGGCTGGGCCTGCGATCGCTATCCCTACACGGATACCTCGGGGGCAGCACGCCCGTGGCGACCCACACGATCCAGATCGAGGTGACCTCCCCTGCCCTGTGCGACGGTTTCGACACGGAGCCCTTGCTCACGCCCAGCGTTTGCGACGCGGCGAGCGGCAAGACGACCTCGGAGATCCCGGGCAACGGGCTGTACGCCACGAGCTGGTTCGGGTGTTATCGCAAGGACGACGGGACCCTATACAAGGACCCCTACGACAACTGCGAGTTCGCCTGTGGGGCGATGGGGTATTGCCCGAGCGGGCAGAGCGGTCCGGAGTGTGAGGCGGATCTTCAGTGGTTTGCGGCGGACGCGGATCGGTACGGGTGCGGGGGGCTGATCCGGGTCACGAACTGTCACAACGGCAGGTCGGTCGTCTTGGTCACGCTGGATCGGGGCCCCAACTGCGTGTCGGTGGAGCAGAGCTGCGACGCGCCGGTGCTCGACATGTCACACCCCGCCATGGTGCACCTGTTCGAGGGCACGACGCATGGGGGCTGCGATCATGCCCGGGTTGTGGTGGAAGAGGTGCCGGAGGGGACGGCGCTCGGGCCTGGGTAGAGGCTGACGGACCAGAACTGGTGAACCGGGCATGGGGAGCCGGGAATTGGGAACCGGATCTCAGGGAACGATCCGTTCTCACGACGATGGGCGGTGAGCAAGCCTTGATCCCAGGGCAACGATGTCGGTCCGGCTCGCAGGATCGACACCTTGTCTAGACGTTCTGGGCATTTCCGCGGCCTCGAACGGGTCTGTAGAATTCCGTCCACGGCATGACCCTTGCTTCGTGGTCTGGCGTATCCTGTTCGGTTGGAAGGAGAGTCTTGCCTTGCGTACCCATGCTCCGACACGAGCGAATCGACGGTCTTCTCTCTGGCGCGCCCTGCCCTTCGCGCTTGCCGCGGCCCTGGTCACGTCCGCGGGGTTGCTGCCGCCCGTAGGCTGCGGGGGACCTGGCGCGGGAGAGTTGGGGTGCATTGCGCCGGCCCGGGTTCTGGTCCCCTGCCCCTACCCTTGCCCTTTC
>CAZAWR010000228.1:0-5118 GCA_964488865.1 uncultured Polyangiaceae bacterium
CGAGCCCGAGCCCGAGCCCGAGCCCGAGCCCGAGCCCGAGCCCGAGCCCGAGCCCAGCCCGAGCCCAGCCCGAGCCCAGCCCGAGCCGGTTGGTTGACACGTGATGAAAGTCTACGGTCCCGTGGGGGCATCCCGCGAGGTCTGTTTGGCTATCCTTATGTGGACTGTCGAAGCTGCATGACAGACCACCAGGGCCTCACGGGGTGGGCTCCACCTTCTCCTTCGACACCACCTCCACCAGCCGGTATCGCTTCGATGACCCGTCCGCAGGAGGATTCTCGACGTCCGTCACCTCCACGCGAAGCTCGTAACGATACCCCTCTTCGTGCTCGAACCCCTCGACACCATCGTAGAACCACGTCCACTCCTCGCTCTCGCTCCCACGTACCTGCATGCACCTCATCGGCGAAGCGCCCTCGCAGTCGACCATGGACTCATGCACGAAGAAGGGCTGGCCGACGGCCGGCGCGGGGGTTGGCTTCGTTTCCACTGCGTCGGGCTTCGTGGGTGGCTGCGTGGTCGTGGGCGTCCCCGAGCATCCGAGGACCGCGGCGGCGGCAAGGAGAATGGCACATCGAAGGTCGATCATCGGCATGACTTTCTGCATCGGCATTCGGAGACTCTACTGCCCTTGCATGTCCCACGTACCGCCGTCGGTGGTGGAGTTGAGGCGGCCCCAGGTCCCGGTCAGGTTTCGGTCACTGGCCGTGGCGCGGGAGAAGGCGGCCCGTCCGATCCCAGGCATGGGGAAGAACGTGGCCCAGTTGCAGGAAAGCTGCAGACCCGAGCCGTCCTTCACGCAGGACATGCGACCGGGGGTTCCCGACTCCTGGAAGTCACACGCAACCGAAGTCCCGCTCTCCGTGCACGTCATGGCGCCCCGCGTGCTGGCGAACGGACCGGCGAGCGAGCCCTGGGCGGACGGTGGCGTGGAGGCCGTCCCCGTTCCCGGGGCGGTGGGCGGCGGCGCTGCCCCCTCGGGGGTGAGGTCCCATCGACCGCGGCTGTCCTTCGAGAAGAAGTCCCCGAACGTGCCGGCGAGCGCCCCACCCGCCTGGCGCGTGAAGGCCGCACGACCCTGGCCTCCGCCGCTCCACCCGCACTCGAGGTTCTCACCCTGCGCCGCGCACAGCATGGACCCGCCAGGATACTGGCACGTCACCGTGGCATCCCGCTGCGTGCACATGACGTCGCCCCGCTGCGACGCGTAACTCCCTGCGAATGAGCCCCCCGCCACGGGAGGCGCGCTCGTAGGGGGTGTGGGGGGTGCGGTCGTGGTCGGGACCGTCGTGGGAGGCGTCGTGGGAGGGAACGTGGTCGTGGGAGGAGGGGCCGACCCTCCTGCGTACAGGTGCGTCACCCCAGCCCTGTCGAGAGCGGACAGGCCATCGCGCTGGCCGATCCTCGCGTTCGGGTCCCTGGGGATGATCGTGGGCTTGCCGGACTTGCTGAACGCCTTGCTCGAGTAGTGCATGATGCTCTGGTAATCGTAGGGGCCGATGTTCTGGGCCTCCTGACGATTGTCGAACGCGTAGGCGTATCCGGGAGCGATCTCGTCGTACACGACGGTGACGTAGGCGTCCCGGTCCGACCGGCCGTGCTCGTGGTAGAAGCCGGCAGCGTGCAGGATCTCGTGCGCGACGCTCCCGCCACCCCCGCACCCGGCCACCTGGATCTCCTGAGAGCCTCGGATCCTTCCCACGTACGACGTGCAACCGCTGCCACCGCCGTCGAAGGTCACGTAGTCCGACTCTCCGCCCGCGCGAGGGCGGACCTTGAGCTCGGTCTCGTTGATCCGCGCGATCGCCCATTGGATGTAGCCCAACTGTTGCTGCGTGACGTTGCCGTTGATCGCGTACGGGATCTCGCCGTTCGGCCAGAGGTAGGAGTCGCTCGACACGGCCACCGCGGACTTGACGCGCGGGTTCGCGACCTTCGGCAAGCCGTAGCGCACGGGGAGCGAGGCCACCGGGCCGAGCATGATGTCGCCCTCGTACACCGCCATCCCATCGACGACCTGGAAGTTGACGAGCCGTTGATCGACCCGTCCTGGCAGGAAGAGCGGAAGGCTGCCGATCTGCTGAGGAGGCTTGCCATAGGCCTCCGTGGGCGCATGAGGCCCGCCCGGCTGGGTCACGTACGCGGGATGGCTCGCCCCCGTGGAGCCGCGTGTGCCGGCCACGCACCCTGCCGCGGCCGCGGCAGCAAACGTGAGCATCGTGAGACCCGCGAGCAAGTAAGACGTTCGGAGCTTCATGGGGGTCAACTCACCTCCGTAAGGGCCATTGCGACCGGGCATGTCTCATCGACGGGGATGCCCCCGCTCGTATTCAGGGCCAGGTGCGCAGGAATCATAGCAGGGCTCGGCTCCCTGGGTTGATTCGAGTTCCCGGACGCATCAAGGCGAAGGTGGGTGGCGGCATCCTCTTCGACACGGAAGGTCGAGAAGGTTCACGGTCGTTTGCTGTGGTTGGCTGGCCGGCCCAGTCACTGCCTGTACTTGCCGACGACGGTGGTCAGATAACCGAAGGCGATCACCATCATTCCCAGGTCGTCGAGCCAACCGAGCAAAGGCGCGACGTCAGGGATGGCGTCGATGGGCATGATGACGTACGCCACGGTGGCGAGCACGAAGGCCTTGCCCCACAGGGAGGCGTCACGGTCCTGGAAGAACCGCCAGAGAGCGCCGATGTCCCCAACGATGGGGATGCGCGCGAGCATGCCTCGCTTCGAACCGCGAGCGATCGTCTCCGTCAGGGGTTGGGTTGCTGTATCGATCATGGCACTCCTTTCGACGACCAAGGATGCCATTCCATGTAAGGCTGGATCGAGGCGACGCAATCACGCCGTGCGTCATCGAGCGGTATTCCTCCTCTTCGGAGGGTGGGCCTACTTGGCGAAGCAAGCGTCGCGGCATGCGTCCAGGCGCGGAACGTCCGGTTCCAGGATGAGCGGCGTGCAGGTCCCGGACGTGATCTCTCTTCGCTTCGCTGCGAACTCGGCCCCCACGCGGATACCGGCGGTCTCGAAGCACGACTTGGGCGGGTTCTTTCCGTCGAACAGGGTCAGGTGTCCCGTGTCCTGGTCGGGTCGGGCGGCCGCGGGGTCCGTGGGGCTGAAGCGCAACACCACGCGCATCGGCTCGGCCGAACAGTTGTTGTCCGTGGGCGCGGGGTTCTCGATCCGCTCCACGGTGACCTTGCCGGGGACGTCGCGGTACGCGCACGCGCCCCCCACGACAGCCGGCGCAACTTCCGTGTTTGGGGCGGCCGGCTCGGTGGCCCCCGTGCGCGTCGGCGGCGCTTCGGAGGCCGCTGCGCCCCCTTCCGACTGCGGCGACTTCGTACACCCGAATGCGATCCCCACCATCGCAACCATCCACGTCACGTCGGTTTTCGTCACGATGACACCTCCGGGCGCGCATCCTAGCCCAGCTTCCACAGCGACGCTTTGCGAACGCCCACGAGACCGAGTGCAAGGGTGGATCAAGTGCGGTAGGAACCCACCCATGCCCTCGCTGAAGTCCCTCAAGCGCTCCCTGCGTCGAGCAGTGCGCGCCTCCCGGGACGGGCAGATCGTGGCCCGCGACGTCCACCTTGCGGCGGCGGAGGCGATGGCTGGGCTGCTGGAAGCATGGGAATCGATCGACGCCTGGGACCACGCGGACCTCGCGCGGGTCGTGCGTCTCTTCCTGGACCTTCGGCCACCGGCTCCTGTGGCCGAGCGCCTCGAGGTGCTCGTGAGCCTTGCGCTGCGTGACATGTCCCTGGTCGAGGGGATCGCGGAGTCGGGTACGATCAACCACCGTGCGGCGGAGGAGTTGGTGTGCTTCGGACTGCGGGCGCTTGCGATCTCGTCCGAGGACCGAGCGTACCTCGAGGGGGTGGCCCATCCGGACCCGTCGCGTCACCTGGTCGCGATCCTGCGCCGTCACCGGCCGTTCGACCTCGAGGGGGCTCGTGCCGGTGTGCAAAGGCAAGTCGAGCTGATCGGTCGCGACCTCGGGGACCCGGAGCTCGGCTCGCTCGCGCAGGAGGGGCTCGACCATCTGCGTGGGAGCAACGGTTGGGAGCGGCCGCTGGGCGCTCTTCCGTTGGCGCGATGCCCGGGGTGCGGGACGCCGGTTCACGACCTTTGGTGGCTTCCGTTCACGGCGCCGCCGCTCGCATGGGCGTTCGACGCGGGGAAGGCAGGGTGGGTCGTGGGGTGCGCGACGTGCGGGATCGAGCTGGGGGAAGTGGTGGTGGTGACGAGCTGAACTTTGCGTCCCCAGGGGGATTGAACAATTGAGCGGCGTCGTGGCGATCGGACTTGTGGCGTGATGGCCGGGGATGTTCTCGCGTCAGCGAATTGCGATCGGGTGCAAGGCGGTCCCGTCACTCTTCGCAGACGGACTTCACCAACGTCCTCATGGGACGCGCGGTGGCCGCGTTCGACATCACGGCTGGGGTGCTGTAGGGAGGACCCATGGATCGAATCGAGTCGAGGGATGGTGGCCGTGCAGCGGGTAGTGACCAAGTGACGTTCACCCGCACCGAGGTCCTTTGCTCGCTCAACAGGGTCCGGCTCGTCAGCTTGCTTGCCCACGGAGGACCGCTAGCGTGAAGAAGGGGGCCAAGAAGTCCGCTACTGTGGTGGTGGCCGGTGACCACACGGCGTTGCTGGGCGACGTCCGGTCCCTGATCGAGGCGTCGAGGCAGCGGGTCGCGACGACCGTCAACACGGAGCTGGCCCTGCTCTACTGGCAGATCGGGACGCGCATCCGGCAGGACGTGCTTCGGAACGAGCGAGCCGAGTACGGCAAGCAGGTGGTCGAGGGCCTGGCTGCGCGTCTCACGGAGGAGTACGGACGCGGGTTCAGTCGACAGAGCCTGTTCCACATGCTGCGCTTCTCCGAGGCGTTCGCTGACCCGGAGATTGTCTCGGCGCTGTCGAGACAATTGGGCTGGTCCCATTTCCTGGAGATCATCTACCTCGACGACCCGCTCCGGCGCGAGTTCTACGCGGAGCTGTGCAGGGTGGAACGGTGGGCGTGCGGACCCTGCGAAATCGGGTTCGAAGCTTGCTCTACGAGCGCACCGCGCTGAGCAGGAAGCCCGAGGAGCTCATCCGTGCGGA
>CAZAWR010000229.1:0-5075 GCA_964488865.1 uncultured Polyangiaceae bacterium
GCTTCATGCCAAGAGGGGTATCACGTGTTCCACGTCATGGAAAGACGCTCTAGCCCGTGTGCTTAGCTCGTGTCAGCCGTCAGGTCTTCAGACCTGATCTCCTCCTACGAACTGATTGTCTACAAAAATGTGACCCCGAACGCTCACCATGCCCGGGCGAATCTTCCCTTCGACAATGTGGGTTGTCCCGTTTGGCTCAACGATTTGGCCGCGAAGAGTCGATCTCCCCCCGACGAGGCCGGCGGAATGTTGATCCACCAACTTGCCGTCCACGTAGAGCTTCTCCTCACTATATCGATTTTCCAAGAGGATCTGATGCCGTCCAAACGTCGCCGCCCAGGTCTTGCTGGACGCCGTGACCGCCACGGCGATACCTATGACCAGTACCAGGAACACCAGTGCCGCACCGACGGCCAGAATGATGGCTGACATGACTATCCTCGTTCACCCGTTATTCTAACAGCCTCAAGGCAAGGATACGAGATGCTTCTGTGCGGACGCAAGGTCGAGCTGCCGAAAACGCCATCCGGGAACTGCACCGGGAAGCGGTACTGATGGTCCACGCCACAGAAGCGGCCGCGTCAACGTTGTCCAAGCGCAGCGGAGGATCGACAACACCATGACCAGAGAACGAGTGAAGATCCAAGGTTCCAAGCCATGCCCGTTCCCCGTCTCCGCCAACGAGACTGACACGGACGGGGCATTTCGGGCGCTCGGCGTTCTCAGTTGGCTTGAGGAAAACAGTGGCCGCGTCGGGCCGACCATGACAGCACTCCGTCGAGCGGTAGTGGATGCAATTCGCAGTGGCGTCGATTCCGAGAATTACTTTCGCGCATGCCGCCTTGGCGCATCTGTCTCTGCATTATCAGCGGTTCCAGAGTACGCCATGATTTTTTCGGAGCTTCCGGCCCGAGACGCTAAGGATTCAAAGGACTTTTGGCACGATGAGATCCTCCTTTTCGTGGCGTCTCAATTGCGGGCAGTGGGCATTCCGCTGGTCCCGCTCGCACGAGAAGAGGGCAAGAGCGACCCGGATGCCTTTGCGCCTCCCAACCTGTTCGTAGAGGTCAAGCATCGGCCCGCGAGCACGCCGAACGCGCCAAGAGACCTAGGGAGCTTCACCAGGAAGGCCCTTCGTGCTGACCAGATCCGCAGGCGAAACTCCGCTGCAATCGGCATAGTAGTGATCGACCTAGGTTCCCACGACACCGTCAATGAGGACGATTTCCTGCCAGTGGACGAAGCCATCTACGCCGAGCTTCGTCGTTCAGGGCTACTGCATGCGGTCATCGTCTCGGGAATGAAGCGAAACGACCCGGCAACTTGGATCTTTCTCTCTCGTGGTATCCAGAAACGCGCCACGCTCGCGCGCGGCTTATGCGATCGGATCGTTCGAGCTTTTCCCTATGGCACGTTGGTGGGGACGACCGAGCTGAGCAACTTTGGTGTTCGGGAGGATCCCCCGAAGATGTGAGAGCCGCGCCCATTCTGCACTGTTGCGACACATGGCACGCCCTGGCGGCGGCAGGGACGATCCTCGCGAACCGCGCGAAGCAGCCCGAGATGAGGGCCACCATCAAGTCGATGCAGGACGAGCTACTGCGCCCCCTGGAGGAGCACTTCGGCATGATCGACATCACCTACTGCTTCGCAGGCCCGGAGCTAGCGAAGGCCATCAGGCAGCGCGCAGCCGAGGGCGGCTGGCTACCGAACATCAACCCCCCAACAGACCAGCACGCAGGGCACGAGTTGAACACGAGGGGCACGAGGATCTGCAAGGTCGATGGCTTCGGCGTAGACCTGCGCGTCCCCGGCGTGCCGTCCAACGTGGTGAGCGACTGGGTGCGGGCCAACCTGCCCTTCGATGCGATCTACCTCTACGGGCCGAAACGGCCGTTCCACCTGCTGAGCTGGTCGCCGAGGCCGCGGGGCATGCTGCCCAAGAAGAGCGGGGTCGGGCTCGTCCCGAGGATCGTGGTGCGGGGGCGGGAGACGACGAGGGCAAGCACGACGACGGCAACAGTAGCGCCGTCCTCGACGAGCTTACCGCAGAGGCCCAGCACCACGGCCTCGGGTACTGACCGATGGCGTTCGTGGTCGTCTACGACGCCTGTGTGCCTGGGACCTGCTCGTGGCCCTGCCATTCATCGGGGCGTCGTACGAGAACGCGGACCCCACCACGTTCCGCGTCGCCGTCATCGGCATCAACGCCTACGTGTCCGATGGGGACTGGCCCAAGGACCGGGACAAGATGCGGGGCTGGTACCCAGGATGGTGGCGGGCCGCCGGGCACGGGAAGAGCCAACGGTTTTTCAACGTCGCCCATAGGGAGGCCAACGTCCTGGCGCAGCAGCTCGCGGAGCACAGCGACCTCTTCCCAGGGCTCATGCACGACGCCGACCCAAAGACCAAGTCGGGGTTCTACTGCACGAACGCCGTGAAGGTGCTCCTCGGCGAGGGCCACAAGAAGGCTCAAGGCATCACGCCCGACTTCCTCGCGCTGCACATCCCGACGTGGCACCAGGAGCTCAAGACGATGGCCAAGCACCGGGTGATGCCCCATCTGATCGTCGTGCTGGGCAACCAGGTTTGGGACGTTATCTGGCGGTCGCTGCACCCGGACACAGGGTTCGCTCCCGAGCACTTCACCGTCGACGCCAACCAGTCGTGCGGCGACCCGTGCTTCCACCACGCGAACCTCATCACGGTCAACGTCGGCGGACGGAAGCATCCTGCTGGTGCGGGTGACGCACCCCGGTGCCCAAGGCAACCGGCGAGCGGGGTGGCTCTTGAAGCAGGAGGCGCTCAGGGAGCTGGCGCGGTTGGGGTAGTCATCGGCGGGGTCCACCCGAGGCAGCCACGCTGACACGGTTCCTGCTCTGGCGGTCCCCCAGCCCACCCGGTATCATGCCCGATCATGGATCTCCGGCTCGGACTTGGGATGACGTTGGTGCTCGCATTCTTCATGGGGTGCTCGAAGGAGAACGAGGTTGATGCCGACCCCACCGGGGACGGCGGTTCTGGGGTTCCAGGGGCCATCGGTAGTCAGTGCTCGGGTACGGACGACCCTGCCTGCGGTGTCGCCTCCGTCTGCGTGCTCGGCTACTGTCGGAGCGGCTGCACGACCGATGTTGAATGCCCACAGGGAACGATCTGCATCGGCGAAACACCTCCCTACGGGTGCCAACTACCCCAGGACTTGGCCTGCAACGACACCGACAAGACGTGCGTCGAGCCGCTCGTGTGCGGCCTGGACAAGACGTGTCGGATGCCCTGTCAGGTGTCGAAGGACTGCCCGAGGAACGAGCACGTCTGCATCGCCGGGGCCTGCGTCGGGGAGAGTGAGAAGGGTGAGGGGGCGGTGGCGATGTTGAGCTGTCCCACAGGGGACAGGCGGTGCGGTGACGTAGATGGCCCTTGTGGTGGAGGGGTCTGCGTCGTCCAGGGGTGCAACGAGAATGCTCCTGGATGGGCCGAGGTCGAGACCTGCTCCGGGGAGAAGGCATTCTGTGAGGCCGGAACTTGCGTGGGGATTGCCCCCCAAGACCCAGGGCAAATGGTGCAGGTCCCGGACCCCAACGGTGGAACCTACGGAATCGATGCTACGGAGGTTACCCGAGCACAGTATGCGAAGTTCGTGCTGGAGAAGGAATCCGACACATCCGGACAACTCCTTGAATGCTTGTGGAACGACACCTTCGTACCAGCCGGTGATTGGCCGCCCTCGGATAGGCCCAATCATCCCGTTGCGTTCGTGGACTGGTGTGATGCCTATGCGTACTGCAAGTGGGCGGGCAAGAGGCTTTGCGGGAACATCGGAGGTGGTCCGGGCAAGTCCGGAGAAGAAGCGGACGCTTCAAAGAGACAATGGTATCGCGCATGTTCGTCTGGGGGAGCGAACCTCTTCCCGTACGGCGACGTATGGGATAGTGATACCTGCAACCACTTCGGCAATGGCGACGTCAGCGTGGAAGTGGCCTCCCTGCCGAGTTGTACCTCGCCCGTCGGTGCGTACGCTGGACTGTTTGACCTTTCCGGGAACGTTCGGGAATGGGAAGACGGCTGCACCAGTCAAGTTGGTCCGAAGGACAGGTGCCCGCTGCGAGGAGGCGCATTCGACTTCGGGTCGAATGAAGACTACCAATGCCGCTCGACGGTGACGGGGGGCTTCCGCAGTGGGGACCCAGACACCCCAGGCACTCGGGCTGGCGTGGGCTTCCGATGCTGCTCCGATCCCTGACCCCTCCTCGTCCCAGGCCCTCCCACATCCCTTGCCCGAACACCCAACCTCCGGTTGTCCCCCAAGGCAGGGTCATCTACCATGGGCAACCAGGAGAATCCTGCCGTGAGCCGCCGTCTCCTCCAAGTCGGGACCGTCATCGTCGGGCTGCTCGCAGCAGCGTGCAGCAAGACGAACAAGATCGACGCCAGCAGCGGCTCCGACGTCATCACGGGCGTCCCCTGCGAGGCCGAGGGTGACCCTGCTTGTGGCAAGGACGGGGCTTGCGTGATGGGCTACTGCCGCATCCCCTGCACCGGGGACGACGAGTGCCCCGAGGGCTCGCTCTGCATCGGTCCCGGCCCCTTCGGGTGCCAGCTCACCTGGGATGCCTTCTGCAACATGTCCCAGCCCTGCAAGGACGGCCTGGAGTGCGCGGCAAGAAGCTGCCGGATGCCGTGCAAGGTGACAGAGGACTGCCCGAGGGCCGATCACGAGTGCGTGGACGGGGCCTGCTTCGGGGTGATGGAACCCCTGGACAGCGGGACGGACTGAGGAGGGACCAAGCTATGACGACACGAACCTTGAGCCTCTGGATGCTGGGCCTGCTCGCTGTTGGTGCCGTCGCGTGCTCCAAGGACAACGAGGTCGACGCCTCGAAGAACACCGCCGGGGGCATCGGGACGCAGTGCACGGGACCGGATGACCCGGCCTGCGGTACGAACGGAGTCTGCGCCCTCGGCTACTGCCGGATCGGGTGCCTCACGGACGGGGAGTGCGAACAGGGAGCCCTCTGCATTGGGGATGGGTGCGGCTCCATCCGAACGGTGCTGATCGAGCCGAATCGTAGGGATCT
>CAZAWR010000230.1:0-4801 GCA_964488865.1 uncultured Polyangiaceae bacterium
CCCCAGGTTTGGACTTCCACCTCCTGTCTGTTGATCATGCCAGTCGCACCCCAAAACGCCTCGCCTTCGGCTCGGATAGCCCCAAACCCAAGCACGTTCTTCGAACAGTGCTTGATTCGGGGCTAGTTGGACCTCATGCACGGAGCCCAAAGCCCTGCGGGCTCCCGTTGCGCGTTCGACGGGTGTTGGCGGCGAATGCGGGGGTGGGGACGATTGGGGGCGTCGAACAGGCGGGACCGGGTCCTTCGTTGCGTGGTTACAGTCCAACCCCGACAGCGACGACATGATGTTGGTGAAGCGCGTCGAGGTCGTTCCGCGGTGAGCACCCGCCGCCGTCACCACGGACAGCGCGAGGGACCCCGCAAGTGCGCAATTCGCGACCGGTCGTTGGGGTTGGCTCGTGTAGGCGTTGCCCGTCGGCGGCAATGCTACGCCACCGCCGGACTCCACACGAGAGCCCGCGGAGCGGGCTTTGAGATGTGTCCAACCGGTGAACGTAGCCGTCGGTTTCAACCGGCGGCGTCACTCCACGATGGGTTGAACGGGAGGCCCACGACCACCACGAGGCCGCGCCCCACCGTTCGCTCCACCACGAGGGGGATGCCGTCGGACCATCGGAGGATCGTGGTCGCTTCGCCGAGCCTCTCGTGCTCGAGGTGCGCCCGGCCCTTGGCGCGAAGCTGCGCGAGACTTGGGCCGCTCGGCCCGAATCCCGCGGCGTCCTGCTCGTCAACACCTTCCGGCGCGTCCTCCAGCCAGCGAGGCACGCCTGGCACGAATGGTTCGAGGCTAGCCCCCAGCGGCGCGCGCGCTGCACGGGGACCCAGACCGACCAACACGATGCCCCCTTGTTGCAGCCACCGCCCCACCGCCTGCCGCGCTTCGGGCGTCAGCCCCGGAGGATCGTCGAGCACCAGCACCGTCAGCTTGCCCAGATCTTCCATCACGCCGATCGTCAGCTTCGCGAAGTGCCTCGCCACTGGCGCACGGTCGTTCTCGCGCACGAAGTCCGCGCCCCCTTCGAGCACCACCTGGTCCGCCGACGACGCCGCCTTCGCGAAAAATGGAGAGCCGTGAGCACGTCAGAAGCGGGGTCGCACCGAGCAGGGCGAGCGCCAAGATCGCGAGCAGACGAATGCCGAACAACGCCCGATCCTCGAGCTTCCTGCGCTGCCGCGAGGCAGGAAGCGACGGGGGCACCAGGTGCGCAGGAGGGAACGGCTTGTCCTGGGCGCGACGGACGCGCAGCAAGTGCGCGGCGATCGGCGCCACCACCAGCAGCGCGATGGCAAGCGCCGCCGCGAACGCGAAGGTCATGCCGGTACCTCTGCGATCGCGCGCAAGATCCGAAGCACGACGTCGACCGGGTCATCGTCCGTGGTGGCGCGGAGCCAGCGTCCGGCCCTCGCCGCAAGGGGGCGCGTCCACCGTTGCGTCCACGCCTCCAGCGCTTCGAGGTAACGTTCCCGCATGACATCCGCGTCCGTCTCGACGACCACGTCCCCTTCGAGCGCCGCGAGCCGGACCGTTCCCGTGTAGGGCAGCGTCAGCTCTTCCCGATCGAGGACTTGCACGACCACAAGGCGTCGACCCTGCGTGCCAAGGGCAGCGAAACGATCGGCCGCGCCGTCGGGCAGGTCGAGCAGGTCCGACAGCAGGACGACGCAGGCGCCGCGACGAGCCCTTCGCGCGATGGGCTGCATGGTGCGATCGAAGGCGCTGGCGTCTCGCAGGGCGTCTCCCGTGGCCTGCAGCGCGCCCAGGGCGCCCACGATCCGATCGAAGGTCTCTCCGCTCGCTGACGGGGGCACGGGGTGGGTGCCCCTGCCGCCGATCCAGTCGAGGGAGACCGGGTCTCCCGCGGAAAGCGCCACGCGGGCCAGGGCGGCGGCGATCAATGCGGCGAACCCCACCTTCGCGCCCGGAGCGTCCTTGCCCCGAAAGCTCAGATGACGCGGGGCTTCTGGGAGCGCGAGAGAATGGGGCTTGGCGCAACACGCAGGAGAGCGCCTACGCCCTGCTTGCCTTGGACGAGTATCGAAAAGCCCAGGAGTCGGAGGATCCGAACTTCACGGCGATGGTGTGGTTGGGCGAGGACAGGCTCGTGCAGCAGCAAATGGCCGGGCGAAGCACGAAGGCCTTCCATGTGAGCCTGCCTACGAGCCGCATGATGCAAGCAGGGGGAAGCACGTTGGCTTTCCAGCTGGCGGGAAGCGGCAAGGGAACCCTTCATTACGAGGCTCGCCTTCGGTACGCGCGCAAGGAGTTGCCAAGGGAGTCGCTCGATCGAGGCTTCTTCGTACAGAAGTCCATGCGCGTGGTGACGCCCGAATCCCTCACTGCGGCCACCCGATCCGTGCCCGGGGGAGCGGGGAACTACCCGGCCCCTCGCGGAGGAGCTCGTGCTGGTGGATCTGCTCGTGGTTGCGCCGCAGCCCCACGACTATGTCGTGATCGACGATCCGATCCCGGCGGGATAGGAAGCCGTGGATTCGCGCCTGGCGACCACGGCGGGTTCGTTGGGGGTGGGTTCATCCGGAGGCGAGGACGAGGCGACGGATGGGTCCTGGGAAGACGACGACGATCGGCTCGCCAGGGGAACGGCCTTGCTTCCGAGTTGGTTCCGTCAGGAGCTGCGGGATGACCGCGCACTTTTCTTCGTGGATCACATGGTAGCGGGTATGTATCATTATCGGTATCTGGCTCGTGCGACGACGATTGGCCGGTTCGTGTTGCCGGCGACGCGTGCGGAATCGATGTATCAGCCGGAGGTGTTCGGGCGCACGGGAGCGGCGGTGTTCGAGGTGAAGCCGTGAATTGGTAAGGCCCTCGACGGCCGGTGCGACTCTTTTTGCTGGTATTTTGCTCACCCGCGACCTCCCGGGAGCCAAAGTGCGTTCATGGCGCCTAGTGCAGGGAAGAGAATAGGGAGAAGACCGATGAGCAAGCCGAAACAAGGATCGATCGAAGCGGGGATCACTCCACGCCGTTTCGGCTTCCGCGACTTCAAGTCAAAAAAGTTCTGGGAGCTCGAGGTGGTCGGCTCGCGACTGGTCGTTCGCTCCGGGGCGCTCGGCGCGGCGGCACCGAGCGAGACGAAGGAGATCCGGTGTCCGACACCCGAGGCCGCGGCGGAGCAGGCGGCAGAGTTGGTCACCAAGGCGACCGGCGTGGAAGTGACCGCTGACGGCTCCGATTTCCTCGAGGAAGAGTTCACGTTGTACCAATACGACTTTGGTGCCGCGGTCCTGGAGATTGGCTGCAAGGGAAGCAAGGCGATGCTCCGCTACAGCGAGTCCGCGGGCCGGAGAATGGACCCGCGCGAGACCCTGTGGGCGCGCTTCGAGTCGCCGCGCGCTGCAACGTCGGCGGAGACGCGCATCCGGAAGGCCTTCGACAAGGCGACCACTGAGGAGCGGATCCCCGAGCTGAGCGTGATCGCCAAGTTGCTCGTGCCACCGGCCAAGGGCGGCCCCGAGTGCCCTTGCAAGGAGTGCGCGCGCCTTGCCGACGAAGGAGGGCACGCGCCGTCGCTCTCGAGCTCTTCGACGGAGCTGACTTTCACCGAGCATTCGACGCCGGTGATCGTCGCCGGGAAGCTGTTCGTCGTCGGCGTCACGAGCGAGGTGCTGCGCGAGTTGGGCGAGCGGATCGACGCGTTTGCCAAGGAACATGATGAGAAGGTCGTGCTGATCGCGCAAAGCCCCCCCACCTGGCCGCCCGACGGTGTCATCGGCCGTGCCCTGATGCTCGGGCGCCTCGTCGCTGTCGGTAACCACCATGGCCTGACCAAGCTCGCGGTCGCCGATCTGCGAACGGCCTTGACTGACTCCGAGGCCCTCCCCTGGACCGAGATGCTCCCGCTCCTATCGGACCCCCGCCTCACATCCCCGCTTGAGCTGGAGTGGGACTGCACCGCGGAGCCGGACGACACGGTGCAGCTGCGGGTCTTCGCGACCGGCGCCATGGCGAGCGGCATGGTCGGGTTTGGCGTGCCGACGCGCGATCCGGACAGCGACGAAGAGGCTGCGGACGAAGAGGAGAGCGACCCGAGAGAGACCACCCCGGGACTCGAGGAGATATGGGGACAGGACATGGACCAGAAGCGGCAACCCAAGATCGTCTATGGCAACTATGTCGGGTGCTGCGACTTCCATGACAACGAGGGGCCAGTCATTCTCGATGTGTCAGCGGGGGCCCACAAGGTCCGTACAAAGAAGCTCGGGGGGCTCGCGAAGAAGGCCGGCTACTATCTGGTGGGGAGGTACGACTGACCGCAGCGGTCGGGACATCAAGGCCCGCTCAGAGCAGACAGAGAAACTGACCGCTCCCCGCCGGCTCGGCGATGGGGGGCACTTCAGCTCAGGTGTCGCGTGCGCTCCCATCTGCGGTAGGTCTCGAGCGGGGCCCCGCCAGGCAACGGTCTCTCGGACTTCGGAGCTGCCCGCCTGCAGCCCATGGGACCCCTGACGTTCAGGCCGTGCCTACAGGAGGCGAGGACGAGGCTATGGATGGGTCCTGGGAAGACGACGATCGGCTCGCCAAGGGAACGGGACGTGCTCACGCCATCGCGACGCGCTCGACAGCACGCCCACGTACCGAACCAACGGATGACGCGGTGGGGGTACCAGACTCGCGAGGCGCGCAAGAAACTGCACGGGAAACCCCACGCCATGGCGTGAGGCTCCATCTGTAGCCGTCGATGTCCGCGCACCAGGGCTTGCCTCGCCTCGCGAACCTCGCATCCAGGTCCATGTCGTCGGGCTGCACGCGGCCGTGCTCATCCACACGCCCGAGCTTG
>CAZAWR010000231.1:0-4608 GCA_964488865.1 uncultured Polyangiaceae bacterium
ATAGGTCCGTGGGCGTGAGCACAACCATCCGAAATTTCACGGGATCTGCACCCGGGGAAGATGCCTTTGCGCTCCCGGTGAGTCGTCCTCTCCCCAACGTGCGGGTCGGAACAACTCCGCCCACATCCCTACGGAGACACCGGCTTCGGAAGCTCGTACGTGAGACCCGCCCCAGGACCGAGGGGAAGACCCAGCTGGATCCACCCGATGAGCAGGAGCACCCAGCCGATGGAGAACGCAATCGAGTAGGGGAGCATCGTGGAGACGATGGTCCCGATGCCCGCCTTCGCGTCGTACTTCTGGAAGTAGGCAATGATGAGCGCGAAGAAGCTCATCATCGGGGAGATGACGTTGGTGACGGAGTCCCCGACCCGGAAAACGGCCTGGGAAAGCTCGGGAGAGTAGCCGAGGAGCATGAACATGGGGACGAAGATGGGGGCCATGATGGCCCACTTCGCGGACGCACTGCCCATCACCAGGTTGATCAAAGCCGTGAGCACCACGAACAGCAAGATCAACGGGATCACGCCGAGGTCGGCGGCGACAAGGACCTCCGCCCCCCGGACGGCCAGGATCACCCCGAGGTTGCTCCAGCGGAAGTACGCAACGAACTGCGCCGCGAAGAACACGAGAACCATGTAGCCCGCGAGGGCCTTGAGGCTGCCCGTCATCCCGTGGACGACGTCGCTGTCGTTCTTGAACTTCCCCGTGACGAAGCCGTACACCACGCCCATCGTGGCGGCGGTGACGAAGAGGGTGGCAATGACCCCCTTGAGCAGGGGAGAAGAGAGCAAGCCGCCGTCGGCGCCGCGCAGGACGCCGTTCTCGGGAAGCAGCCCCGCGGCCACGAGGGCCAACCAGGCGACGAGCGCGAGGGCGCTCCAGCGAATGCCCTTCTTCTCTTGGTCGGACAGCCGTTCGATCGTCTCCTGCTCTCCCTTGTATTCGCCGCAGCGGGGGGCGACGATCTTCTCCGTGACCCACGTTCCGATGAGCACGATGAGGAACGTGGAGACGAACATGAAGTAGTAGTTGGCGGTCGGGTTGACGCGGTAGGCCGGGTCGAGGATGTGGGCGCCCTCCTCGGTCAGGCCTGCGAGCAAGGGGTCGATGGTGCCGAGGACCAGGTTCGCGCTGAAGCCCCCGGACACGCCGGCGAACGCCGCCGCCATCCCCACGATGGGGTTCCGTCCAACGGCGGAGAACACAACGCCAGCGAGGGGAATCAGCAGCACGTAACCGATGTCGCTGGCCGTGTTGGAGAGCACGCCGGCCAGCACGATCACCAGGGTCAAGGCGCGCTTGGGGGCGGAGAGCACGAGCATCCGGATGACGGCGCTGATGAGGCCGCTGCTCTCGGCGATGCCGATGCCGAGCATGGCCACCATCACGACCCCGAGGGGAGCGAAGCTGGTGTAGGCGGGGACCATCTCCTCGATGATGCGGGCGACTCCGCTTTTCGACAGAAGGTTCAGGGGGGTCACGATTTCGCCGGTGGCAGGGTGCTTCGCCTGCCACCCCAGCCAGCTGCCCAGGGCCGACAAGGCCAAGGTGAGCAGCGCGAAGATGGCGAACAGCGAGGCGGGGTTGGGAAGCGCGTTGCCCACCCGTTCGACCGCGTTGAGGAAGCGGTCGACCAGGGTAGTGCGCGCCGTCGGGGTGCTCGTCATGCCCACTTCCTGGTCTCGATGGGGAGAAACGTCCAGCACTTCCGGTCGGAATCGGGGATCTTCTCCCCCACACCTCCGTGCGCTACGGTGGCCGTATGCCCTCGACGAGCAAGAAGACGAAGTCCTTCCGTGTGGTCTCCTGGAACGTCAACGGTCTGCGGGCAGCCTCCACGAAGGGGTTCACCGAGTGGCTGGGAAACTGCAATGGGGACGTGGTCGGCCTGCAGGAGACCCGCGTCCGCCCGGAACAGCTGGAGGCCTCGCTGTTGTCTCCAATGGGCTGGCACGCGGACTACGTCGCGGCGGAGCGGTCGGGCTACAGCGGAGTCGGTCTTCTCGCGCGCAATCGCTGGACCACCCTGCAGACCTCGCTCGGCGTGGAGGCGTTCGACGTCGAAGGCCGTTTGCAGATTGCGCAGTTCGGACGACTCTGGGTGGTGAACGGGTACTTCCCGAACGGCAGCGGCAAGGAGAGGGACAACGGGCGCGTGCCGTTCAAGCTTGCCTTCTACCGCAAGGTGTTCGAGGTGCTGGAGCCGTTGCGGGCGAACGGGGGCAGGGTGCTGGTGATGGGGGACTTCAACACGGCGCACCGGGAGATCGACCTGGCGAGGCCGAAGCAGAACGAGAAGACGAGCGGGTTCTTGCCGGAGGAGCGAGAGGAGCTGGACCGATGGGTTCGGGCGGGGTGGGCGGACACGTTTCGACGGTTCGAGCCCGGGCCGGGGCACTACACGTGGTGGAGCCAGCGGTTCGGGGTGAGGGAGAAGAACATCGGGTGGCGGATCGACTACGTGCTGGCGAGCGAGGGGGCGATGGGGTTCGTGCGGGGGGCGGGGCTCCAGCCTGAGGTGAAGGGGAGCGACCACTGTCCGATCTGGGTGGACTTGGACCCTGGCGTGCTCGAGGCGTGACGTAGGGCTTGCCACGGCAGTCGAATCGGCTATCATGCGCCGCCGTCCTTTCGTGGGGCGGGTTTGACAACCAAAGCCTTTGCCCCCGTAGCTCAGAGGATAGAGCAGCGGTTTCCTAAACCGTTGGTCGCAAGTTCGACTCTTGCCGGGGGCGCCGGGGAAGCGTGTGCTTGACCAAGGATCCAAACGCGTCCGGTTTCTGCCCATAGGCCCGTCAGGGAGTCCAAGAGACATGAAGCGGAGTCGATGGTACACTTGCTTTGCGCTGCTTCTCGCTGGCTGCGGCGGCAGCGTGGATGGCGGCGAGAGCGGTGGCAACACCGGTAATCCGATCCCCTTGCCGGTCCAGGAAGACTGCGACCGCGATTGCGACGGAACGTTGGATGTGTGCATGGCGTACACGTACGACGGTGCTCGGAATCTGGTGCGTAGAGAGGTAGACGAACACTGTAATGGGTCGCTCGACGAATGCGACACCTACGCGTACGATTCTGCGGGGAGGCAGATCAGTGAGGTGCAGGAAATTGGTTGCAGCGGAGTGGCGGAATCGTGTATGACAGTCTCGGGGTATTCTGAATTCGGGTTAGGGGATGCCACGTTTGACTATGAATGCGACGGAAACGAGGATCTGTGCGCGTCTCTTGACTACGCTTCTTCGCAGTTACTGGCACGCGTCGAATTCGATGATGACTGCAACGGAGGCGAACCCGATTCGTGCATTGATCGCCTGTATGACGAGAAAGGTAGACTAGCTCGACTTTCCCTCGACCTGTTCTGCGATGGCACGCTCGACGAGTGCTACGAGTACGACTACCAATCGGACGACCGCGGGCGGGACATCAAGAAGACACGGCGTCCTTGCGGCGGGCAACGAGAGGACGAGTGCTGTTTTCTTTACTACGAGTAGGATGAAGAAGGGGTACGTCATCCTTGCTCTTTTGGCGTTCGGGCCCGCGCGTCCTGCGCAGGGAGCAGAGCCATCCCCGTTTTCCAAGGGTGGCTCGCTTGCCCCTTTCGAAGGTCGGCACCCGAGGCCGCCCGCCATTGTGCCGCCCTCCGCGGTTTGGGGCGAAGTCCACGTCGGTTTGAGCACCCCCGTCGGAATCGGTGGAGCAGTGGACTTCCAGCCCTTTCCATGGCTCGCACTCAACGGTGGATTCGGATCGCGCGCCTACGTCGCTGGCACCGCCCGCGTGACCCTGTGGACGTCGGACGGCGGCTACTGCCTCAGCATCGGTGGCGGGTACTCGATGGGGCCCTACCGCTGGAGTAATCAGGGCTTCATGGACGATTCGCCCAAGGTCCACACCAAGACGTGGTCCAACGCGCAGTGGCGCAACGTTCTGGTGTCCTTCGGATCCCGGACTGTTCCTACCCGGTGGCGCGCGTACGTCGGCTACGCCACCCTGCTGAATCCCTATGACTACAGGTGCTCCATCGATCCATCGTCTGAGTTGTACGAACCGCTCTGCACGGGGCCTGGCGGTGACTACGCGTTCATGATCGGCGGTGCCTACGGTTGGGGTGGCACCCTTTGGTGAAGTGCAAAGCCGCTTGATTTCGACAACCTGCCGTTCCGCTTTCATCGTCGAACTGCACGAGGTCGAGCTGTGACACCGCGGAACGTCTCACGCCACCACCGTAGAGCGAAGCCAGGATTGCGGCGTCACGGGCTCCTTTGGCCGTCATTGGATCGCAGACGGCGAACAATGCTCGTATCTCTCCCGCGTCCAACGCCCTTCCTGCAGGAAGCCGCGTGCCACGCACCGACGGGATGTCGGCGGCTCGATGGTAGTCCCCCGGTGACATCTGCCCGAGGCGCCAGGATTCCTTGAGCACGCCGCCCACGGCGGTCAGGTGACGGTTGATTGTAGACGGCGCACGGTACCGTTCACAAAGTTTCGCCCGGATCCCTTGGGTGTCGGGCAACCGCTGCGATCACTGAGGCGATCGTGCCATGTCGCTTCCGCCTAGAGCGTCTTTCCATGACGTGGAACACGTGATACCCCTCTTGGCATGAAGCC
>CAZAWR010000232.1:0-4504 GCA_964488865.1 uncultured Polyangiaceae bacterium
GAAAGGGCAAGGGTAGGGGCAGGGGACCAGAACCCGGGCCGGCGCAATGCACCCCCACACGTTGGTGGAGTCGTCGAGACCGTCTACGTAGTAGAAGATGTAGAAGGACCCTCCCCAATTGGCGAATGCGAAAGCGTAGGCGCCGTAGGAGGTGCCATTCGGCAGGCCTGCGAGGGTTGCCAGCATCGAAGACTCCTTCGAAGGCGCCGGAGTCATCGGCCCCTGGTGACCCAGGCGTCTCCCCGCCGGGGTCGGACCCGGGGACCGTTCCGGCGTCGGGCTCCGCCGTACCGTCGAACCCGCCACCCCCAGCGCCGGAGCAGGCGAGGAGGAACAAGCATGGCAGCAAACGAGCGTAGGATGTGTTCACGCCCTGAAAGTGCCGCTGACGTCCGGCAACCGGCTCAGAGATTCCTCGAAGCCGCGTCTTCCTGCAGGCCTGCAGAATTCCGACGAGCCTCCGCGGTGTGCCGGTGTGCCGGCGCGCCATCGGTGATGCTATTGTGACCCGATCCGGTGAGCGCGGCCTGCCGGTGGAAGGAGCCCGTTCATGGTCCAACATCGCAGAATCCTCCCGTTCGCAGGCTTGTCTTGCCTGGTCGCGGCCACTTTCGTCGGCTGCGGGGCCGACGAGGGATCGAACGCCAGCAATTCAGGCGGATCGGGGGGAACGAGCGTCGACGGCTCCGCTGCAACCGCTGGAGAGAGCGGCGCCTCGGGGCAGTCCGGCACGGACGCGGGGTGCGTCCCCAAGACCTGCGCGCAGCTATCGGCGACGTGTGGCAATGCCCCCGACCAGTGCGGTGGCGTGGTGTCCTGTGGCGCCTGCCCCACCGGACTGACCTGCGGTGGAAGCGGGCCAAACCAGTGCGGGACCGGGTCGTGTCAGGCCAAGACCTGCTCGCAAGTTGGCGCGTCGTGTGGCTACGTGAGCAATGGCTGCGACGATGCCTTGTTCTGCGGCACGTGCCCGGACGGGGAAGGTTGTCTCGAGGACAACACCTGCAGCGGTGGTGGTTCTGGCGGAAGCGGCGGAAGCGGGGGAAGCGGCGGAAGCGGCGGAAGCGGGGGGGCTGGAGGTAGCGGTGGAGGTTCAGCCGGGACGGCAGGCACCGCAGGCACGGCGGGCTCGGGGGGCAGCGGTGGCGGATGCACCATCGCGGGCGTGCCCTACGCGGATGGTGAGAAGGACCCTTCGAACCCGTGCCGGCAGTGCGAACCGGCCGCGAGTGCCACATCGTGGACCTCGCTCCCGGATGGCAGTCCGTGCGGCGCGAATGGGTTCTCCTGCACCTCGGGGGCGTGCCTCGAGCCGACCTGTGCGACCTCGGGAACGTGGCTCCACGAGACGATCGACGCTTACGGCAACATGGGAGCCTACAACTCCATGGCCGTGGACCCGGGGGGCGGGTTGTACGTGGCGTACAGGGATGACAGCGACAACGACCTGAAGGTGGCCTACCACGCCCCGCGCGGATACTGGGCCGTCTCCACGCTCGACGACACCGGGAACGTCGGAACGCACACGGCGATCGCCTACGACCGTGCCGGGGGAACCCACATGGCGTACTTCGACGACACCAACAACACGCTCCGCTACGCCCATCGACCTCTGGGTGGAACGTGGTCCTTCGCCACCGTGCCCGACTCCGGCACAAACGTAGGCCGATTCCCTTCCCTCGCTGTCGACACCGCGAATGACGTGCACGTGGCGTACTACGACGAAGGGAACGGGAACCTCAGGTACGCGACTCGGCCCGCGGGGGGGGCGTGGCAGACCGCGGAGACCGTCGATGCTTCCGCGGCGAACGCGGGACAGGAAACCACGATCGCCGTCGACGCGTCAGGTGTCGTGCACATCGCCTACTACGATGTGACGAATGGCGACTTGCTGCACGCGTACAAGTCGGTGGCTGGTGCGTGGCAGACGGGGCCCGCTCTGGATGCGACGGGCAACGTGGGACGCTACCCGTCCTTGGCCATCGACTCCACCGACACGGTTCACATCGCGTACTACGACTCCACCCAGGGCGATCTGAAGTACCTGCAGAGGCCCTCGGGGGGAGCGTGGTCCTCGTCCGTTCGGATCGACGGCGCCAGCAGCAACGTGGGCCAGCACGCCGCGCTCGCGATCGACCCGTCGGACGCGTTGCATGTCGTGTACTACGACGTGACCGGTGGCGGCTTGAGATACACGTCCAAGCCGTCGTCGGGGACGTGGAGCCCGGCCGAGGTGGTCGACACCGCTGGGAATGCAGGCACGTGGGCCGACCTGGCCGTGGACGCATCGGGGGCTCTGCACGCGACCTACAAGGAGGAGTCGAACGACGACCTGCGGTACGCCTACAAGCCATCGGGCGGCGTGTGGGTCGTGACCACCGTGGACGCCATTGGCAACGTGGGGCAGTCGTCGTCCGTGGTTGCGGATCCGGCTGGCGGGGTGCGCGTCTCGTACTTCGACGCGACCAACACGGCCTTGCGGTATGCGTTCCGGGGGCCGGGGGGCCTGTGGGACACGAAGACGGTGGACGCGGTCGGGGCCTTCGGCCAACACGCCGCCGTGGCCGTCGACGTCATGGGACATGCCCACGTTGCCTACTACGACAGCAGCAGCACGGCCCTCCGCTACGCCACGCGCCCCGCCGGAAGCGGATGGGCGGCGCCGGAGACGGTCGACAACGCGGCCAACGTGGGCGAGTACGCGGCGATCGCCACGGATGCGGACCGGGGCGTCCACATCGCCTACTCCGATGCCACGGCGACGTCGCTGAAGTACGCGTACAAGCCGTTCGGTGAGGCGTGGGTGGTCAGCGTGGCCGACGCCAACGGGAACGTCGGGTCGCACGTGTCCATCGGGGTCGACGCTGCGAAGGTCGTTCACGTCGCGTACTACAACGGGAGCACCACCGCCCTGAGCTACGCCACGAAAGCGGTGAGCGAGTCGGCCTGGACAATTTCCTCTCTCGACGCGACGGGAACGGTGGGGCAGCGCACGTCCCTTTCGATCGATGGCAGCGGTGAGGTGCACGTGAGCTACTACGACAGCAGCAACACGCGCCTCAAGTACCTCGTGCGCGGCACGGGTGGGCTGTGGAGCTTGCCGGCCTTCGTGGATGTCGCGAGATCAGGGGTGTACTCGTCGATCGACGCGACGGGTGGCACACCGCGGGTCGTCTACCTCCGGGAGAACCTCGTCGGGACGGTCCTCGTGCCCGAGGTCGTGTTCGCGGAGTTGTCAGGGGGGACCTGGTCGATCGAGTCGGTCGACGCCGTGGGGATCGGACAGAACGAGACGGCCATCGCCGTGGACGGGGACGGGCTCGTGCACGCGGTCTACTACGCGACGGACGCCAACGACTTGCGGCACGCGTTCCGGTGTCCTTGAGGGTGGGGAGACCTACCGGTAGGGCCCCAAGGACGGCTTGCCAGCCGCCGCACCCGCGACCCGCAAGGCGGCACGAATCCTCTCTTCGTCGAATACGATACCGGGCATGAACACGTACGCACCCGACGCGTCGGCGCCTACGGCAAGGCACATGGCTTGCCGTCGCGAGGCCCGGACGACAGAACGGCCAACAGCTCGAGAAGGTCCATGGGTGCCCTACGGCACGGGCACCGGATCGACGTCCCCGTCCGCCACGGTCCTGCCGGGCCTCCGCGACGACGGTCGAACCCGTCGCGCCAACTCGCTCTCCCCGGCGATCTCCAACATGGCGCTCGCAAGGGTGGCGATGCGCGAGAAGGTCCTGTCGTAATCGGCTACGGCCTTGTCCTTCGCCGTCTGGGTGGCCTCGGACTCTCGGACCTCGGCCGCGAGCGCAGCGCGGGCTTTCCCCACGGGTCCCACGTGCGCCTGCAGGCGGCTCTTCCACGGGGCTGGATCGAAGCTGAACCCTGGGACCGCGTACGTGGGCGTCGCAAGCTTCCCAAGGTTCTCAATCACCGTAAGCGCAAGCCGCTCCAAGGCCACGCCGTCATCGGGCGTGCTGCCGGCGAAGCCCAGCGTGCGGACCGCTCCCTCGCCCAGAACACCCGCCACCGCCCCCCGAAGACCTACGAGGTCCGCGCGAAGGTCTCCGACCCGGGCGTCGAACGTTTCCCTCGCGGTCACGTCCTCACCCCGCTCACGGAGGTTCTGGTCGTCGGCTTGCACCATGGCTCCCGCCACGGTGGCGAGCCGCGCCGCGGACGTCGCGACGATCTTCTCGACGCCGGGGACGAGGGCGGGATCCCCCAAGGTTTCTGCGATTCCCCGGGCCATCGCACCGCTGTGCGTGTTGAGGGCTGCGCGAACGCTCTCGGCGGACTTCTGTCGATCGGTGACCAATTTTGAAGGCATCACGTTCTCCTTCTCCGGGTGAGTGGGAGCACGCACGTGTCGTACCCCCTCCTGAATGGGGAGAGAGATGCCACACCCGGGGCTAGGTTGGCAAGGGGGCGCTCGATGGAGGGGTGCATTGCGCCGGCCCGGGTTCTGGCCCTTGCCCTTTCCCCTGCCCCTTCC
>CAZAWR010000233.1:0-4457 GCA_964488865.1 uncultured Polyangiaceae bacterium
CCAAGATGGAGAGGCTCCCATCGTGACGGCGGAGGTCGTGAACCTCAAGACGCGCAAGCGCCTACCCGCTCGCATCACCGCTCAGCTCGTCCGGCTGATCCCCACGGACCGCGCCCCAGAGGGAGCGATGGGAGACCTCCCGTTCCGAGACGACGGACTCGAAGGAGACGAGGCTGCGTCCGATCTGCTGCACACGGCGAAAGTCGACATTGGGGCCTATTCAAGGGACGCGTTGGTCGGTCAGGTGCACGTCGAGGTGAAGGCCGTTCTCGCCGATGGCCGCACGCGCTTCGTCGTGACTGCTTTTCGCTACGGGAGTCCCGGAGCGAGGTTGACGGGAAAGTTCTTCGATCGGTTGGAGGAGGGCCATCTGATTCTCGAGGCAGAAGTACAGGTTTCGCGACCGGCCCGTTTTCACCTGCAGGGCGGCCTCGTTTCCGAGAACGACACGATGGTCGCCTGGGCGCAGAAGGCCGGCGAAATGGAACCGGGAACCCACATGCTGCAGTTGCGATTCTTCGGTCTCGCTTTCCACGAAGCCGGCGAGAACGGCCCCTACACGCTCTCGTTCATCGTGCTGTCCGAAACGGGCGTCCGTCCGGTTCTTCAAGGGGACGTCCTCGAGAACGCCCACGTCACGAAGGCCTACGGCGTCGCGGACTTCTCCTCTGCGCCGAACCACGACCCGGCCTTGGAGGAAACGATCCAGCACGCCGAGCAGATCCAGGATCTTCCGGTGAGTGGCGAAGGACCGCCGGCGCCGCCCGTGCGACCCCGGCCACCACCCCCGCCCCGCTAGCTCTACACCGGCGTCCAAAGCTTACGCGGAGCCCTGTCGCACCCAACGCCAGACCAACCGCTCACGACTGGATTCCGCGAGTGCACCTCGCGAGCCGAACGCCCAGGAGAAGGTGTTTTCCCCGCAGAGCCACTCTTCGAACGGCTCGGCTCGCAGGTTTCCGCTGCGAAGGCGGTCGCCAGCCGGTTCTCCTGGCAGGTCGCACCTCCAAAGAGGGCCACCGACCCCTTCGGCTGGTCTGTGGCACCTGCAAACTCGAACGACGGAGAACTCCCCTGGTCAGTGGGGGATCGGAACGCCGGTCGGGAAGCCCCCGGCACCCCTTGTGCACTGGAGATCGGCTGGGGGGAACGGTCCCGAGGGCCTTTGTCAGCGTGCCAAAGCCTCGACGAACGAGGTTCTACCTTGTTGTCAGGTTCCCTACATGGGCCAGGGAGGCTGGGACAGACTCAGAGCGCGTCGATAATCGCGTTGAACGTGGGGCTCGGTCGCAGGGAGGCCTTGGCCTTGGCGTCGTCGGGCAGGTAGTAGCCACCGATGTCAGCAGGCTTGCCCTGGGCCGCGAGAAGCTCAGCGACGATCTTGGCCTCGCTGGCCCCGAGCGCCTTCGCCACCGGGGTGAAGCGGTCCTTGATGGCCGCGTCCTTGTCCTGGGCAGCCAACGCCTGCGCCCAGTACATGGCCAGGTAGAACGTGCTCCCTCGGTTGTCGATCTCGTTCACCTTGCGCGAGGGTGAGCGACCATTCTCGAGGTACGTCCCGATCGCATGGTCGAGCGTCTCGGCCAGCAGCGTGGCTGTCGGGTTCTTTGCCTGGGTGGCCGCGAGCTCCAGGGACGGCACGAGGGCGCAGTATTCGCCCAGCGAGTCCCATCGCAGGTGGCCTTCCTTCAGGAACTGCTGCACGTGCTTGGGCGCCGAGCCGCCCGCACCGGTCTCGAACAGACCGCCGCCCTTCATGAGCGGGACGATCGAGAGCATGCGCGCGCTCGTGCCGAGCTCGAGGATCGGGAACAGGTCCGTGAGGTAGTCACGAAGCACGTTGCCCGTCACCGAAATCGTGTCCTCGCCGCGGCGGACGCGCTCGAGGGAGAACCGCATGGCATCGTCGGGACGCATGATGCGAATGTCCAGGCCCGTGGTGTCGTGGTTGGGCAGGTAGGCCTTCACCTTCGCGATGATCTGGGTGTCGTGAGCGCGACGGTCGTCGAGCCAGAAGATGGCGGGGGAGCCCGAGGCGCGGGCGCGGCGAACGGCGAGGCCGACCCAGTCCTGGATCGGGGCGTCCTTGACCTGGCACGCGCGGAAGATGTCGCCCGTCTGGACCGTCTGCTCGAGCAAGGTGGTGCCCGCGCCGTCGACCAGGCGGATCTTGCCGTTGCCCTTGGCCTCGAAGGTCTTGTCGTGAGAGCCGTACTCCTCGGCCTTCTGGGCCATGAGGCCGACGTTCGAGACGCTGCCCATGGTGGACGGGTCGAACTGGCCGTGCTTCTGGCAGTCCTCGATGATGGCCTGGTAGAAGGTCGCGTAGCAGCGATCGGGGATCACGGCCCACGTGTCCTGCAGCTGGTCTTCCTTGTTCCACATCTTGCCGCCGTCGCGGACGACGTTGGGCATGGAGGCGTCGATGATGATGTTGTTGGGGACGTGCAGGTTGGTGATGCCCTTGCGGGAGTCGACCATGGCGAGGGCGGGGCGGTTGGCGTACACGGCGTGGATGTCCGCCTCGATCTGGGCCTTCTTGTCGGCGGGGAGTCGGTCGAGCTTCTCGAGGACGTCGGCGAGGCCGTTGTTCACGTTGGCGCCGATTTCGCGCAGCAGGTCGGCGTGCTTGTCCAGGGCGTCCTTGTAGAAGACGGAGACGGCGTGGCCGAACATGATGGGGTCGGAGATCTTCATCATGGTGGCCTTGAGGTGCAGGCTCAGCAGCACGCCTTCCTTCTTCGCTTCGTCGATGGTCTTGGCGTAGAAGGCGCGGAGGGCGGCCACGTCCATGAGCGTCGCGTCGACGACCTCCTTGTCCTGCAGGGCGAGCTTGTCCTTGAGCACCGTGACCGAGCCGTCTGCGGCGACGAACTCGATGCGTACGGTGTCGGCCTTGGGCATGGTGAGGGACTTCTCGCTGCCGTAGAAGTCTTTGCCTTCCATGTGGACGACGCGGGCTTTGGAGCCGGACTTGGGCCACGGCTGCATCATCTTGTGGGGGTTCTTCTTGGCGAACTTCTTGACGGAGGCGGCGGCGCGGCGGTCCGAGTTGCCTTCGCGCAGCACGGGGTTGACGGCGGAGCCGAGGACCTTGGCGAACCGGGTCTGCAGGGCCTTTTCCGCGTCGTTCTTGGGCTCGTCCGGGTAGTTGGGGATGCTGTAGCCGTTGTCCTGAAGCTCCTTGATGGCCGCGTGGAGCTGGGGGATCGACGCGCTGATGTTCGGGAGCTTGATGATGTTGGCGTCGGGGGTCTTGGCGAGCTCACCGAGCTGGGTGAGGAAGTCGGGGATCTTCTGGTCGTCGCGCAGGTTGTCGGGGAAGTTGGCGATGATCCGTCCGGTGAGGGAGATGTCGCGGGTCTCGACGGAGACGCCGGTGCCCTTCGTGAACGCCTGCACGATGGGGAGCAAGGAGTAGGTTGCCAGGGCAGGGGCCTCGTCGATCTTCGTCCAGATGATCTTCGCTGTGGTCATGTCTTCTCCTCGCTCTTGGAAACAAGATTGCGTGGGATGGGGAGGGGGGATGCCCCTCGACGGCGGGACGCGATCCACGGCGGACGTGCCCCGACACGCAGCGTGCCGCCCCTTCGATGGATCGAGGGACGGACGCGGGAGAAGTTCATACTCAAGCGTGACGGACGGATCAAGCGGCGCGGGTGGGGTGCATTGCGCAAGCCCGGGTTCTGATCCCCTGCCCCTACCCCTGCCCTTTCCCCTGCCCGACGTGCCGAGAAGTTGGCCCGCCGAAATGACCCATGGCGATGCCCTTCGCTGCGAAGCACAAGGAGGCACCGCCATGAAGCGACCGAATGCCGCAGGTAGCGTTTTGCAGGCTCTGGAACCCGTGGCCAACAAACTGGTTGAGATGGAGCAGGCTCGAGGCGATCCTGGCTATGCGCGCCGCGATGTTCAATCCGGGAGCCTGGACCCGACTGTGGCCGCACACGGCTGCGGCCTGACGGACAAGCCAGCATCGTCCGCAATCACGTCCGGTCGCGTGCGTGCTGACTGGCTGCGCACTCGGGCGTACCCTCTTCCCGCTGGAGGAACACCATGAGCGATCACTCGTCTACCGCTTCACCCGCCCGACACGACGCCGAAGTTATTTTCGACCACGAGCGCCTGGAGGTCTACCAGGAAGCCGTGCGCTTCCTGGTCACCGCCGATACGCTGGCGGAACAGCTCCCGCCAGGTCGCGCCTATCTCGCCGACCAGCTGCACCGAGCGGCGCTCTCGATCGTCTTGAACCTTGCCGAGGGAGCCGGCGAGTTCAGCCCGAGTGAGAAGGCGCGGTTCTATCGGATGGCGCTTCGATCAGCCACCGAGTGCGCTGCCATTATCGCCGCGAGCACCGCACTGGGAGTGACCGACGAGCCAACAGCCGCTCTCGGACGACAGCAGCTGTTCGCCATCGTTCGGATGTTGAGCCGGATGGTGCAGAACCTCAAGACCCG
>CAZAWR010000234.1:0-4452 GCA_964488865.1 uncultured Polyangiaceae bacterium
CCAGATCCCTACGATTCGGCTCGATCAGCACCGTTCGGATGGAGCCGCACCCATAGGCAACTTCAATCTCCGTCACAACCGAGCGGGCGTGAACCTGGTCGGCACGAACGTGACGTCGTGCGACAGCGTGCAGGGAGCGTCGTGCTACGGCAACGGGTTCGGGCAGTACACGCTGGTCCACAGCGGCGACACGCAGATTCGAAACCACGAAGGCGGAACGCTGGACGTCCACATGGACCCGGGCTTCATCGAGCATGGCAAGGGCCTTGCGGCCGAGCGGACCGTCACGAACCCTCCTTCGTCCGCCGACATGAGCGCGCTCGAAGCGTACATGAAGGAAGAGTTCAAGGGACGACCCTTGCAGGGGATGTACACGCTCCGCATATGGGACACTCCGACCCTGCAGTGGCATCAGGTGGAGGACGTGCAACTGGTGTGGAACTACCACTACTGGACGCGATTCGAGCATTGATTGGGTAGGTACAGTGGGCCCGGCGCGCTGCCGGGCGCCGGTCTCCAATCCGACCAACGGGTGAGTTCATGGCATGCTCCAGGGATGTACGATTTCCGCGCTGTGCCTCCGCAGGCTCGAGCGTCCGCACGAGGGCGCGAGGACGTACCGGATCGAAGTGGCCGGACCGATCCATCGCGCAGTCCCTCCGAGCAGGCAGACTCCGCCGGCTGCTCGCAGGGTGTGGGTTGGTGTTTCTGCCGGGCCTGCATGCCGGGTGCGAACCTGCCAACCGGGCGTCGATCTCGCCGCTCTCGATCTGCGACGACGGCAACCCATGCACGTTCGACGTTTGGACCCGGAACGGCTGTGCGCACAACCCCATTTCTGCAGGCACATCGTGCTCCCTGGCGTCGCTGTGCGGTACGCCAGGCGCGTGCAACGGAGCCGGCTCGTGTCTCCCGACCGAGCCGGTTTGCGACGACTCGAATGCGTGCACGACGGACGCATGTGTTTACTCGTTGCGAGCCTGGCGATGCTCGTACTCGAACGCTCCTTCCGGCACGACCTGCAACGACAACAATGTCTGTACTGTGGGTGAGTACTGCAACGGTCGTGGATCCTGCATAGGCGGTAGTGCGGTGAACCCTGACGATGGGAATCCCTGCACCATCGACACGTGCGACCCCGTCCAGGGCGCACAGCACTCCCCGGTTGCGGACGGAACCGGGTGTGAAGATGGCGACCTATGCAACGGAAGCGAGCTTTGCGTCTCCGGCGCCTGCCAGAGTGGAACCCCTCCGGCCGTGGATGACGGCAATCCGTGTACGGTTGACGGGTGCGACCCGGCCACTGGTGTGCAGCACGCTCCTGCGCCGGACGGCACTTCCTGCGCGGACGCCGACCTCTGCAATGGGGTGGAGATGTGCGCTTCCGGCACCTGCCAGGCTGGCTCGCCTCCGGATTGCGACGACGATGACCTGTGTACGACCGACCAGTGTGTCCCTTCCGTGGGATGCCAGCACAGCGTGACGGTCTGTTCCGACGGTACGGCCTGTTCGATCGGCATGTGCCACCCGCAGCTCGGGTGCACGTTCCAGCCCGTCATGTGCGACGACGGCAACGCCTGCACGACCGATTCCTGTGATGACGTGACCGGCTGCACCCATGCGGCCGTGACGTGTGATGACGACAACGCCTGTACGACCGACACGTGCGACCCGTCGAGCGGATGCCAGTTCGTGCCGCGGGACTGCAACGATGACGACGTGTGCACTGCCGACACCTGCAACCCGGACACAGGAGACTGCGGTCACGAGATTGTGGTCAATCACCCCTGTGAGGACCAGAACGAGTGCACGGCCAACGACCGGTGCACGCCGTCCGGACTGTGCGTCGGCGACCCAATGGACGTGGATGACGGCAATCCGTGCACCGTGGACGCATGCGATCCGGTGACGGGCTCGAGCCACGCTCCAGCACCGGTAGGCTCATCCTGTTGGGACAGTCAGATGGCCCATGGGGTTTGCGACGGGACAGGCGTGTGTGTTGGCGTTCCGCAATCTGAATCCGTTGTGGCACGCGTGGGTGGCCACGACCCTGAGGTGACGGAGAGAAGGCTGGGTCGGGGGAGACACCCAGTGGCCGGGGCCGCGGACGGGCTGGCGGCTGCGTTCTGCGAGGTGCTGGCGAATGGCAGCGCCCGCGTGGGCGTTGCGGCGTTTTCGGAACTCGGCCAAGGGCTCGGACGGTGGGGCGCACCGACGATGGTGCTTCAACCCGATCCGGTCGTTGCCGCAATCCCGGGGGGCGGCTTCATCGTCGCCTATCATGACCTGCTCGTGGATGGGGACGGACTTGGGGTCGCGCTCGTGAAGCTGAATGCCAGCGGACAGCAAGTCAGCTCGGCGCAGGGAGCCAATGAGACGACGCTGCTGGGCCAGCATAGCCCCGACGTGGTGTGGCAAGACGGACGGCTGTGGGTGTCCTGGCAGGACGATTCGATGCTTCCGAACGAAGGCGGTGGACGACTGTGTGTTCGGTCCTTCGCCTCCAACTTGGTGCCGCTGACCAGTGAGGTATGCGATACCGCTTCGGGCCACTCGCGCGGCGCGGTGTCTTGGGCGGTGGCGCCGGTCGTTCCCGCTCGAGCCTGGCGCAGCGAATCACAGGGAAATGCACGCATCGACGTGTCCTGGGGGGCACGCGCTTGGAGCCTGCCCGTCGGTGAGCCTGCACCCCACGAAGACCTTCCCGCGATCTTGGCGCTTGACCCAGACCACTTGCTGCTGGCCTACACCGACGGCGGAGGCAACCAGATGTTGGCGGTTCTCGATGACGGGGCGCCCGCACCCGTCACGCTCAACCCATGGCCCGAACGGTCTCGATTCGAGCCGAGTCTCGCCATGACCCAGGACGGAGTGTTCCTTGCCTGGCGGGAAGACGCGGCAGGAGAAGTGGGGTGGTCCCCGCAGCTCGAGGAAACGTATGTTCAGAAGCTGTCGTGGGATGGTGGTACCCTCTCGCTCGAAGATGTGTGGACGCTGCCGCACGACGACCCGTTCCGAGAGGGCGACCAGGCCAGACCCGCGCTCGCGTCGGCACCCGTGACTGCGATGGGAGTCCTGTGGACTGCCTGGGACGACCTTCGGGAAGGGCAGCCAGAGGGGCCGAAGCACGGAGACGTGCGCGTTTCGTGGATGGCCACGCCCATCGAGCGAGAGGAGCTTGGGCAATGAAACGCGCAAGCGCCAGGGTCCAACCCAAACGCGGTCTGACGAGTACGGCTGTCCTCCTGCTCGTGGGCTTGTTACTCGTCATGCTTGCCCTGCCTGCATGGGCCGACGAGTCCTCCCAACCGCCCTCCGCCGAGGCCGAGACCCGCGAGCTCCCGCCCGCCAGCCCCAAGCTCGCCCCCAAGAAGCCCACGGAGACGCCCTCCGAGCGCGAACCCGAGGTCAGTCCCGAGCCATCGGACCCACCATCTCGACCCAAGCTCGAAGTGCAGAGACCCAAGGTCTCCCAGGCCCCCTCCGCCGTCACCGTCAAGTCCCTGCCCACCGGTGAGAACAAGACCGGGGTGAGCGCGCAGTCGATCTCGGTGCCCAAAGGGCCCGGCACGATCGAAGGCATGGGCGAGAGCTTCTCGGCTCAGGCTTCCACGGGCATCGCGACCTTCAGCGTTCCCTTCGCCCTGCCCGCGGCTCGCGGGGATGCGCAGCCCTCCCTTGGTCTCTCCTATTCCTCGGCCAGCGGAAGCGGCGTGGCAGGCGTGGGCTGGAGCGTCGGGGTCCCCTTCATTGCGAGGGAAGCGGACCGCGGCCTCCCGGGCTACGAGGACTCATCGACGTGGCATGCGCGTCAAGATCGCTTCGTCTACAACGGCGGCCAGGAGCTCGTGCCCGTGACCGCGCTGCTGCCGGGCGAGCAGCTTCCGGCGTGGGCCGGGGCGGGGTGGCAGCTTTTTCGTCCTCGGGTCGAAGGCTCGTACCTGCGCTTCTTCTGGAACCCTTCCGCGAGGCTGTGGCGCGTGCAGGACAAGAGCGGCGTCATCCTCGAGCTCGGCGTGGTGGACGGCGAGACCGATGCGATCGAGACCGCACCGGGCCAGCCCTCCAAGGTGTTTCGCTGGAACCTCAAGCGCCAGATCGACAGCCACGGCAACGAGGTTCGCTACTACTACGACCTCCGCGACGGCAACCTCGCCTACCTGACGGACATCTTCTTCACGCAGCCGGCCGGGGCGAGCGCGCCGATCGCTCGCGACGCGTGGGCGTACCAGGTGAAGCTCTCCTACGGCGTGCGAGAAGACCAGGCCAAGGCGTATCGCCGCGGGTGGGAGACGGTGCAGCGCTACCGGCTCGAGAGCGTGGAGGTGCTGGGCAAGGACGACGCTTCGGACACCCAGAGACGGCGCGTCCGCAACTACACGCTGTCGTACGTGGCCGGATCGCACACGCTGCTGCTGTCGTCGGTGCAGGTGCAAGGGCGGTGCTCCGAGG
>CAZAWR010000235.1:0-4355 GCA_964488865.1 uncultured Polyangiaceae bacterium
ATGCTCCGGGCGAGGCGGACCTGAACCTTTATGCTTATGTGCATGGGAAGGTTCTGGTTGCTGTGGATCCGGTGGGGTTGGCTGAAGACGAAGTCCAGGGAGTTTCGTTCGTGTCGGACCCCGACAATGTGGATGGTGACGCCGTTACGAGTGGCACCTACCAAGGGGCAGGTTCATCGCCCCCACATCGGGCTGAAGTGAAGCCTCCCCCATCAGGTGGACCTGCTTGGCAGGACTACCAAAGGTATGGTGGCGACTATAATCCATTGGAGGATGTTCAGGCCGGATACGAGCCGTTTGGAGGTCAGAAGCTCCCCGGAACACGGGGGGACCCTTCCGCTCTGGACAAGATGGCTGCCTCAGCTGCCGTCGGTTTCGTCCCAGGTGCTGGCGAGTTGATGGATGCCGACGTGCTGGCCGACTCAAACGCGTCTCAGTTCTCGCGTGGGGTCGCAGGGGCAAGCCTCTTTGCGAACGCTCTTACGGCGGGACTCTTGCCAAACTTCGGAGGCGCTGCAAGGCAGGCGGATGAGGTCGTTGATGCGGTAGCCCAGTCTGGGGACGAGTTCGTTGAGCTGTTTCGTGCAGTCGGCGTGCGTGAGTTCGAAAGCGTGAAGGAAACCGGGGCGTTCATGCCTGGGGCTAACAGCCTTGAGGGACGTCAGTTCGCCTTCAGCTTGGACGAAGCTCTGAAGTACGCGGATAACGACCTAAGTAAGGCTGCAGTCTTGAAGGCAACCGTTCGACGCGATGCCCTTCCGGCCTTCGACTTCTCTCGGTCGATCGACCCCCATATCTTCACGAATGGAGTGGTCACGGTCCAGCCAGGACAGCAGAGCCGAGCTTTTCACGATAGTTTGGTGAGCATTGAGCATGCCTTTTGATTGGAGGGAGCGATGTCCCGTCGTCTTGCAGCAGCGATACGGTTCTTACCGGCCGAAGAGGGCGGATTTCGAAGGGACCCGCAGATTGGGGTCCGGCCGCTGATAAGAGTGGCCGAAATTCTAACGTCTTGTGTGGTAACCGCCACAGGTGTTGAAGCTTCCTTTGAAAGGGGAAGGGAGTACGAAGTCACATTGGAGGTACTCTTCTGGGACGAGTATTGTCATCTATTCCGTGATGGAATGGTCATTGAGCTATACGACGGGTCTCGATGTGTGGGTAGGGGCCGGTTCCTTGAGCCCATCGCGCTTCCACCACGTTCGTGACAACCGATCAGTACTCGTGACCATCGACCGTTCACGCTGTGAAATCGAGGCTCCAAGTCCACAACCACCTGCCGTCCCACCACACGACACCGGGATTCGAGGTCTGGGGATGACCTCGGCCCCTGTCCCTGGCTCGTTCCGTCGGGGTGCGTGGGGAGGTTCTCGCCGTTCCAGAAACGAGGGTATGCGGCACACGATCCCGACGACGTAGATTCAAGCACTTGCACCCTGCTCACGGGGAGACCGTTTTCGGAACAGCCCCGTGAAGCAGACGGTGCAACGTGCTCATCCCCACGTTCATCCTCTTCGCCACATCTCGAAGGGTCATCCCTTCATCACGGAGCCGGACGGCAGCATCGACATCGATCCTGGCCTTGGGCCTGCCCAGCCGGACGCCCTTGGCCCTGGCGTGCTCCAGCCCAGCCCTGGTTCTCTCGTACCTATCCGCCGGACAGTACCGCGAAGACGCTTGAAATCTGCGCGGATGGGGGAGCGGAAAGTCGCCACTTCGGCGCGCCGCGAGACCGCTTCACCGCGCATTCCGCGCAAATCAATGCCATTCGCGTGCGGCCTCGCCGGACCGCGGGATGACTCGCATCGGCGTGCCGAAGCCGTACTGCGTGCGTCCCCTTCACTTCGGCCCGGGCTCACCCCGACTCGCTCACATGCCGTCGGCAGTCGCGGTCGCACGCGCGGCCTTCCACGCGTCGGGCAGCATCGCCGGGAACTCGTCTGCAGTGAAGGTTCCCCTCTCCAGCCTGGGCAACAAGTCCGCCAGGTACTCGATCGGGTTGACGTCAGCGAGCGCGCAGCTCGCGAGCACCGAGTACGCAATCGCAGCTCGTTCTCCTGCGACGTGCGAGCCAGCAAACAAGAAGTTCCGGCGTCCCACCGCTAGCCTTCGATGCGGGCGTTCCACGATCCCGTTGTCGATCGGCAACCCGCCGTCGCCGAGGAACCGGGTGAGGGCCACCCGCTGGTTGACCAGATATTGTACCGCCGCTCTGAGCATCGACTTTGGTGGCTCGAGGGATTCGTATGTTTGGCACCATTGCAGAAGCTCGTCGTACACCGGCTTGGATCTTCGCTGCCGCTCGCGTAGCCGCATCTCGGGGGCCATGCCTGCGCAGTCCGCTTCGACGTCGTACAGCGCCTTGAAGGCGGCGATGGGGACCGAAGCGCGCAGGTCACCAGCGTCCAGCGCCTTCACAAATCCCCGTCTTGCGTGCATGTTGCACCCGACCTCGATGCGGTCAGGCGACTTGAACGTCACGTCGAACAGATGTCGAGCTGAACAAGGATCGAAGACCATGGCGCACTACTACTGGTACAGAACCTGTCCCGTATGCGATGGACAGGGACGGCTCCTTCTATTCAGGGACTGTTCAAGCGACGACCTGTACCTGCACTGTGAGGAATGCGAATGGGGATGGCGAGACCCGGAGATGGCGGGCCAGAAGCACGCTGGGTTCTTGACGTCGGACGAAAATCTCGAAGCCGAGCCCGCCACGCTAGCCGACATCGCCAAGCACGGATGGCGCAAGTACGCGAAGCACGAGTTCGAGGATGAGTGACGGCTCTCCGCTCGACCGCGATCGCGTCCTGGCTTCTGGTGCTCCCGTTCGACGCGGGCATGGAGCAGGCACGGGAAGCGGATGGCGATGGGGTGCAAGGCGGCATCGTCACTCTTCGCAGACGGCCTGCTTCATTGCTGCCGGCCCCCAATTCCGGTCTGACGGCCCGGGCAGAGTTCGCTTTCGACCAGCGGTGGTTCGGGGGACCAAGAGCGAGGCGCGTCAGCGCGCTCGTCCGAACTCGCGCCGAGAGGTTCGACCTGCGAGACTCAGTGCACCGATGGCATACTGATGCGCCCCATGAACCAAGACCAGGGCAAGCGAAGGGCGACACGATGGGCGCAAGCCTTCGTGCTTCTCCTCGCGACCTTCTGTCTGCTGCTGTTGCCCCGCGGGGCATGGGCCGAAGACCAGCCACCCCCTGCCGAGCCCGAGGCCCGCGAGTTCCCGCCCTCCAGTCCCAAGCTCGCCCCCAAGCAGCGCGCCACGGAGACGCCGTCCGAGCGCGAATCGGAGGCCAGTCCCGAGGCGAGTCCCGAACCATCGGACCCACCATCTCGACCCAAGCTCGAAGTGCAGAGACCCAAGGTCTTCCAGGCCCCTTCCGCCGTGACCGTCAAGTCCCTGCCCACCGGCGAGAACAAGACCGGGGTGAGCGCGCAGTCGATCTCGGTGCCCAAAGGGCCGGGCACGATCGAAGGCATGGGCGAGAGCTTTAGCGCGCAGGCGTCGACTGGCATCGCGACCTTCAGCGTCCCGTTCGCCCTGCCCGCGGCTCGCGGGGATGCGCAACCCTCCCTTGGTCTTTCCTACTCCTCGGCCAGCGGAAGCGGCGTGGCCGGCGTGGGCTGGAGCGTCGGGGTCCCTTTCATCGCAAGGGAAACGGACCGCGGCCTCCCAGGCTACGAGGACTCATCGACGTGGCATGCGCGTCAAGATCGCTTCGTCTACAACGGCGGCCAGGAGCTCGTGCCCGTGACCGCGCTGCTGCCGGGCGAGCAGCTTCCGGCGTGGGCCGGGGCGGGGTGGCAGCTTTTTCGTCCTCGGGTCGAAGGCTCGTACCTGCGCTTCTTCTGGAACCCTTCCGCGAGGCTGTGGCGCGTGCAGGACAAGAGCGGCGTCATCCTCGAGCTCGGCGTGGTGGACGGCGAGACCGATGCGATCGAGACCGCACCGGGCCAGCCCTCCAAGGTGTTTCGCTGGAACCTCAAGCGCCAGATCGACAGCCACGGCAACGAGGTTCGCTACTACTACGACCTCCGCGACGGCAACCTCGCCTACCTGACGGACATCTTCTTCACGCAGCCGGTCGGGGCAAGCGCGCCGATCGCTCGCGACGCGTGGGCGTACCACGTGAAGCTCTCCTACGGCGTGCGAGAGGACCAGGCCAAGGCGTATCGTCGCGGGTGGGAGACGGTGCAGCGCTACCGACTCGAGAGCGTGGAAGTGCTGGGCAAGGACGACGCTTCGGACACCCAGCCAAGGCGCATCCGCAACTACACGCTGTCGTATGTGGCTGGATCGCACACGCTGCTGCTGTCGTCGGTGCAGGTGCAAGGGCGGTGCTCCGAGG
>CAZAWR010000236.1:0-4252 GCA_964488865.1 uncultured Polyangiaceae bacterium
TAGCCTTGGGCTTGCCTCGAGCCCACCCCTTCGTCGCGCACGCGCTCCCGACCCACAACTGGACTTCGACCCGGTGCTATCCGTGGCGTAGCTGCAGGTCGCGGAGGGCACCAGGGTGTTCGCTGCGGGCAAGCGTGGCGACGCATCGGTGCGTCTTCCGATCGCGCTCACACCATGAATCCGACCTGATTTCGTCGAGACTGCCTTCACGCCCACATGACGACGTGACCCGGAGGGTGTGTTGACATGCGAAGGGCGTTCGATTTACTTATCGGCGTGGCGTGCTGCCAGACCCGCTCAGTCCCGAACCAACGCTGGATGCGTGGCAACAGGCCGGCCCGGCACAGGGAGGACTTGCCGACCCCGGAGTCCCCTGTGACCACGACGAAACCCTCCGCAGCCAGCCGCTCCAACACGTCGCGCGTCTCCGAGTCGCGTCCGAAGTACAGACCCGCGCGGTCGGTGTCGAAGGACCGGAGCCCCGGATAGGGATTGCCTTCGGGGATCGTCTCGACGCGCGCTTCCGGGGTCAGCTGCGCCAGGGCGCTTCGGACCTCGTTGCCCGAAGCAAAGCGGACGGAAGGGTCCGGGTTCAGGCACCGGTCCACCACCGCTGCGAATGCCGGGTCCACACCATGCGCCTGGTACAGGCTTTCGGGTCCAACTACTCTCGCCCTGTCGCGACGCTCACCGGAGACGAGGTCTATCAGCAGGGCATATTCGACGTCGTGTGCTACGGGTACGGCGCGAACGACGTGGTGGGTGGTGTGGACACTGGTGAAGGCGTTCTCCGGCTCGGCACGATGGTCCTAGCACCACGAGTTGAACCGCCTGGAATTGACTACGGGGCTGAGGTCAAGACGAGGTGTTCGACGGCGACATCGCGGGGCTGAACGACCATCCCACATCTAACGACTCCACGTGCTTCAGCCTGTGGCGCGCGAAGAACCAGCAGAAGGGAGCGCTCGTCGCGACATGGGACGAGACATGGTTCACAGACGCGGACGACCGCTGGAAGACGCTCTACCGGGCCCAGCCCGACCCGACCGTGCTCGGCGGCAGCTACTACTGGTATCTGCTCGAAGCCCGGCTGGGCAGGGGAGGCTGCGACGCCAACGGGATACCGCTCCAATCGCCTGCGAGCGCTGCACTCAACGCGTTCAAGGTGCGCTCCTCGCGCGGCGACGATCCGATGTGGCGGGAAGGGCCCTGGATCGAGGGCAGCGGGCCCGGCTACGGGGGCGGCGCCGTGTCGTTCATCGCGAGGGACTCCGTTGGGGGGATCGCAGTGCGCCATACCACGGGACTGCTGGCGCCGGACACCACCTACGATGGCGAACCGATATTCGACTTCTGGATCGACGTGGGAAACAACCCGGTGGAGATCACGCTGAGCGAAGCGGACGCGGACTTCACCGCCGATGGTGACATGGGCGCCTGTCCTGGGTTCACCGACCCGCTCCTCATCGACGAGAAGGTTCCGGCGAGCGCGGTCGGCGAGAACGGGTCCATCGACTACCGCCTCTTCTGGTCGGGCGACTTCAGCCAGCCCGCCTACCATATCTGCGACCCGTCCGGCGGTTACGATTCCACGAATCCCGCGTCGTTCGAGACCCGCACCTTCCCGACGGAGGGGAAGCCGGGACTCTGGCTGTGGGAGTGGCGCGACGTGTACACGGAGAACAACATCCTCGTCGACCCAGTGAGCGGGTCGCCGTTGGCGTTTGCTGTCTTCGGCTCGCCTCCCCCGCGCGGTGGGCGTCCGCCGGTCGGCTCCGCGAAGCCGATCGGCCAGTGGACCAACGACCCTGCGAGTATGGGCCCGTGGCTGCCCCTGACCGTGGGAGAGGGTAGCAACTCGATCTCGATCGACATGCTCGATGATGCGCTTGGTCTGTTGGCAGGGGGCTGGCCGATTGCCGCCGGCAAGAAGGTCACGGTTTGCCACCATGCACCTGGCAATTGGTCGAACATGCACGCCATTACGGTCGGCGCCCCCGCCGCGGCCGCCCACCTCGCACATGGGGACGACCTGCGCCCGCCACGGCTCATGGCCCGCCTGAAGGCTGAGATCCTCGTGGCGCTTCTGAACATCGAAGCTGGATCCGCGAACGGCGAGGACCTGCGGGCCGCTTTCGTGTACGGGCGAGAGGAGAACGTGGGCGCCGTGCTCGACGAGGCACAGGCAGCGGTCACTGACATGACGTCCGCATGCAAGCTTCCTCTGGATCAACTGGACCGGCTCGACCTGCTCGTGCGCCTCCTGGGATCCATCAACGGGGGGAGCGTGACGTGGCTGCCGCGACCCGCTCGGGCATCGTCGCCACCAACTCCGTTCCTGCCTCGCGCAAGGAATGCGATTCTGCGTCCCCATGAACACGGGGTCGGTTACTGACGTCGCTGGCTCTGCGTGTCGGCTTGTCTGACGTTTCCGGACGGATGTCTGCGGTGGGATGACGCGCGTCGAGCATTCCCGGCCGGATGTCTGCCACCCCGGAGTCCGCGTCGGACCATTCGGGAATCGTGTTCGAGGCGGGACGAGCCAAATCTCGCGTTCGGGGACTGGTGGGCGAACCAAGTCGCGCGTCGTACCCGACGTTGTACCCGCATCGCCATCCGAAGAAGAAGCCCGTCGTGGGCCCTCCCATGACCACCGGGTCCTGCGGCGTGTCCGTGGCCGACAACCCGAGTTCGTAGGCGCGCTCCGTCAGGCGAGCGAGCACCATCCGCTCCTCGCTCAGGGTGGAGGCGAGCTTGCCGCGCAGCTGGCGCAAGGTCTTGCCCCCGACCGCTTCGGCGAGCAGGTTGTGCATCCGCTCGAGCTCGGCGTCCCCGGGGACCTCCTGCACGTCCACCATTCGCGACTCCACGGTGCCGTCGGTGAACAGCAGCGCGGCCAGCAGCATGCGGTCCGAGCAGATCTCGCGCAGGCGCCGGCGGTCGAGACGCGGGGCGACGATGAGGGAATCGGTACCTGCCAATCGCGACAGGACACGGCTGCTCTCGCGCAGGAGGGCCATCCCGGGAGAGAGGTCGTCGAGGGCGTGCATTTCGGCCTCCTCGTCACCGGACCGGGCGGAGACGGTCATCAGCGAGTCGACGCAGAGGCGGAAGGTCCCGCGGACGTGTGGGGCTGGTAGAGGAAGCCGCCCTCTTCGAGGTCTGCCACGACGTTGCGGATGGTGGCGGGCGACACCTCGATGCCGTATTTCTTGCTGAGCGTGCGGCTGCCGACGGCTTCACCGAACTCGATGAACCTGCCTCGAGCCCACCCCTTCGTCGCGCACGCGCTCCGGACCCACAACTGGACTTCGACCCGGTGCTGTCCGTGGCGTAGCTGCTGGTCGCGGAGGGCACCAGGGTGTTCGCTGCGGGCAAGCGCGGCGACGCATCGGTGCGTCTTCCGATCGCGCTCACACCATGGATCCGACCTGATTCCGTCGAGACTGCCTTCACGCCGCCCCCGCGACGTGACCCGGCGTGACCCGGAGCTTGTCTTGACTTGCGAAAGCTGATCGGTTTTCCTACCGGCTCAATTGCGAGGTCCCCTCGGCGACGTGGATGCATGGTGCTTCACAGGGGATCGAGCCGGTAGGCGCTTCCGCGGACGGGATCGACAAGGCGGAGGGCGCGTCTTGCGGCGCCTCCGTATGCGTGCCCCACTCGCGGGCGTCGAGCAGCTTGGCGATCCCGAAGTCGAGCAGCTTTGCTTCGCCCTCGGGGGTGGACATCACGTTCGCGGGCTTGATGTCCCGATGCAGTACACCTCGCTGGTGTGCTGCGGCCAGGGCTCGAGCGATGTCCATCCCGATGCCCAGCACACGCTGCCAGGCCACCGGCTTTGGCAGGTTGTTGAGGCTCTGCCCGTCGACGAACTCCGACACCAGGTAGGGCATGCCTTCCACATGGCCCACGCGATAGATCGAAACGACATTGGGGTGCTGGAGTCGTGCGATGACCCTGGCCTCGACGAGAAAGCGTTCGCGGGCCGTGGGGTCAGGATCGGCCGCGGAGATGACCTTGATGGCGACGCGGCGATCGAGAAGGGAGTCTACCGCGAGGAAGACTTCCCCCATCCCTCCAACCGATTCCGCGCGTGTCCGAAGAGGTCTTCGAGAGCGAGGCGGCAGGCCCCAGTTTCGGGGTCCCGTCCTCGAGCAAGGAGTCTTCCCATGAACGCAAATTCCACCGATCTTTCCTCGCCCGAAGGAGCCTTCCAGCACTTCTTGACGATGGCTCCGCCGGTTGATTC
>CAZAWR010000237.1:0-4248 GCA_964488865.1 uncultured Polyangiaceae bacterium
GAAAAGAACCCGCTAAAGACCTTGACGTCCGTCCCACCTCATAGTCGGCTCACCATGCCCGGCTCACCAGTTCTGCTCATCAGCGAGCTCGTGATCAAACCTTCGCCCACCCTCTCCCCAACTTCTCCTTGGCCAGCTCCTCCCACAGCGCGTCCACCTGCGCCTTGTCGTTGGACACCCGGATCTCACGCTCGAGAGGCGTCTTGCGGTTCGGGCTGTAGTCCGTGAGATACAGCACGTAACCGGGGTGGTTCTCGCTCACTTCTTCCTTGTTCGTCTTCCACAGCACGAGCTTGCGGACCATGGTCTGGCCCTTCATCGTCTTGGTGTAGACCTCGCGACGCAGGATCTCGCTCGAGGGCAGCACGAGGCTCGCCGCGCTGCTGCGGGACTCGGGGATCGGCACGATCCGGTCGATCTGCGAGAGCCCCACGTGCTCCGGCGTGCACTGCTTGTCCTCGCGGAATCGCTTGAACACAGGCGAGATGATGTTCACCAGGGGCATCGAACGCACCACGCCCCAGCGCCCCTCGGACGCGCTCCACTCGAGGACCATCCGCTGGATCGGTGACCCCCGCGTGGTAGCCGCCAGCAGGTCGAGACACGTCATCTCGATCACCCGCGTCGGGCGCACCATCTGGTAGGCCACGTGCTCGGAGTTCACCTCGGCATACTCGCTCGCGACCACGTCGTCCTTCAGGTCACTCAGCAGGCTCCGACGAAGCTCATCCGAGAAGCCGCCGCCCACGCGCCCCATGAGATGGAAGGTGCCGTCGTCCCGCATCACCGCCACGAGCGCGTCGTGCACCATCCCCTTGCGATCGTCGACCCCCTCGGCGAACCCGATGAGCGCCACGTCGAGGGTGTGCTTGGGCTTGGCCTTGAACAGCCCCCCAAGGTCACTGCGGACCACGATCCCTTCGTGGCCCTGATCGTCCACCCATGTCTTGAATCGCTCGATGACGTCGTTCGAGCTCTCGACCCACTCGCCCTCCACCACGTGAGCCAGCTTGCCCTTGCCGAAGATCTCCTGGAGCTTCTTCCAGGTCTCCGCGTGAGTGGCGAGCTTCGGGTCCATCATGTCGAACGCCGCGAAGCGCAGCGTCTCGAGCCCGCCGGGCGAACCGGGGTCCGCCGCCACCGTGCCCACGTCATGCACACGCGCGCGCTTGCCGTCGGTGCGGGCCACGTAGAACTCGCCAGCGACCATGGCGCGTTGCAGGCCGGCACGCTTCAGCGAGGCCGCGGCCTCCTTGATCAGCGGCAGCCCCACGCGCACCGTGCCGCCCGGGTTGAGCAGCATGGCATCGTCCCCGTCGACCACGAGGACCGCGAACTCCCCGTCGATCTTCTTGGAGACGTGGTACTCGCCCGCGGGAAGGACCTTGCTCAGGTCGTCGCGCGCGAGGGGGCGCATGCGCGAGCCGACGAGGCGACGGTACTCCTGCACGAGCGGCAAGAGGTTGGGATCGGTGAGGTGGCGCGCGTGCGAAGTGCCGTAATCACCGAGGACGATCTGAACGTAGGCGCGATCGATCAGGGTCATGTCGGGAGCCCCTTCAGCTCGAGGTTCGACAGGTGGAGCAGGAGACAGTACTTGTCACCCTGGGTTCGGCCCTCGAGGAAGCCGCGGTAGGCCGTGCCTCCTCGTTGGAAGATGAGCGGCGTGTTGGACTTCGGTCCCGCCCCCACGAGAAGGAGGCTGTCCTTTTCCTCGAGCTCCTTGGCGATGCCGTAGAGGAAGTCGTAGGTGAGGCCGTTGACGTGCACGAGCTGCTGCTTGAGCGAGAACACGAAGCGGTTGTAAACGGCCTTGCGAGCCATGAGCTTGCCGCTCCAGCGAAGCGGCGCCTCCATGCCCGCGTTGGCCTGGCTCACCACCCGGGGACGACGCTCCTTCTCGGTGCCGTCGGGGGCGCGGACGATCTCCCACTCCTGCACGCTGTAGAGGATCTTACGGTCCGGGTCGACGTACACGCGGGAGGTCTCCTCGAGGAAGGAGCCGTAGCGTTCGAGGTCGATCTCGGGGTCCTCGTCGATGAGGGCCTTGGCGAGCTGCGACGGCTCCGCGTACTGGTGCTGGAGCTGATCGAGGTCGTGATCGAGTGTGGCCCGGACGACCTTGACGTTGCGGACCTGGCGTCCCTGGGCATCGAGCCATCGGACCCTGCGCGCCTGGTTGACGCTCTGGCTCGCGATGTCCGCGTCGCGCCCCTTGCTGTTCATGAGCTTGATGGTACGCATCGCTTCCTCACATCATGCTGAAGTCGAGGTCGTCGTCGCCGGTGGCTTCCTCTTCCTGCTCGCCGTCGGCGAGGCCGGTCTCCTGTGCCAGGCCGACGAACTGGAACTCCGCCGGAGTGCCCACGAGAAGGAACGGGACGCCCTCGGGGTTGCACAGCAGGAACGCGGTGTCGTACTCGAGCCCGCCGCGGAAGCTGTACGGGAAGGTGAAGATGGTCCCGCCCTTCAAGGCCTCCAGCAGCCCAGCCCCCGCCTCCCCGAGGTCGATCTGGTACGCCGACCGCACGAGATGGGACAGGTAGTGCTCGATCGTCGACGTCTGCGAGAGGTCGATCGGCGCCGAGAAGCTCGACGGAACCGGCTCGATGCGTTCCCCTTGCGCGTCGACCGGGGACAGCTCGCTGCGCTCGAGCCACCGGCCGTCGATCGACACCACCCCGAGCGAGGTGCCACCGCGGCCGATCAGCGTGCGACCGTCACTCGCCAGGGTGGCGAGCGAACACGGACGCCCTTGGTCGTCCAGGGTCTCGACGTCGACGGTGCCGTAGAGCTTGGACCGGTCGACCTTCTGCATTTCCGCGGTGAGGTCCGCGCCTTCGTAGTGGAAGCTGAGCGATCGTCCCATGGGGCGGAGCGAACACCAGTCGAGGTGGGAAAGCAAGGGAGCGTGAGGTGTCTCCGATGACTCACCTCCCAAAATTGTTGGCCGTTCTAGGAGGCCGGCCCCAGGATGAATTCATGTCGGAGCGTCGCCAGCGAAGGAGTGTTCGAACGAAGGAAGCCTTGGCCTTGTTTCTCGAGGCCGAGCGCAAGCGCTTGGGTGTCCGTGCGTTGACGGTCGGAACCGAGCAGGGGCAATTGATCGCTGGGGCCGGGATCGGCCTGCGGCGCGTTGCCGCCGTCGGGGCATCCGTGGACGCGCAAGCGGACACCACGCCTCTGTCGCCTTCGCTCGCCACGTGGCGCCTTCGCGTGAACGACCAGCACGTGGTCGTAACGTGCCTCGGGCGCAAGATGACGGCAGACCTCGGAGAGGGCGTGCGGCGGATCTTGTCGTCGACGGAGTAGGGTATCGTCAGCCTGAAGCTCGGTCACTTGCCCGTGCGCGCTTGGCGGGCTTGGTTCGAGCATGGCTCGCGGCTTCCCGTTCGAGCGGGTAGTCCTTCACCAGAATGTCCACCGGGATGGAGAGGCGATCGGAAATCTCTCGGATCATGCTCAGACTCAGCCGCCGCCTCCGGTTCATGACCTCTGACAACCGCGCCGTCGTCTTGAAAATGGGCAACAGATCCCGCTTGCTGAGCCCCAACTGCTCCATCCGAAACAGGATCGCGTCCACGGGGTCCGGGGGTGGCACCGGAAGGTGGGTTCGTTCGTAGGCGTCGATCAAGGTCGAAAGGACCTCGAAGCGGTCCCCGTCGGCGGTGCCCGGCTTGGCCCGATCCCAAAGCCTCTCGACCTGACCGAGGGCCCAGGCATGATCGGCAGCTGTGCGAATTGCGCGTACGTCCATGACCCAACCTCACACCGTTGCGGCGTCAATCTTGTCGTACTCGGCGTGGGTGCCGATGAACCGGATGTAGACCGCGTGGAACTCGTATTTCACCATGACAATGATCCGGTAGTTGTTTCCTCCGACGTTGAAGATCACGCGGTTGTTGTCGATGATGCTCGCTGCCGGAAACTGCCGCTTCACCTCGTCCGGCCCAGTCCAGCACGCTTTCTCGACCTCGTGGAACCAGGCGTAGAGGCTCGGACGAGCACGGGCGTTCGCCATCGCGTAGGCCGTGACCGTCGAGCGGTTGAAGACTCTCACACCCCAGGAAGGTAGCATGCTCCCATAATGGGAGCAAGGACCCGGGCCGCAGTCTCTGGGCGCAGGTTGCGGTGTTCTTGTGGGCCAAGGCGCGGCGGTGCCGCGCACAAAGCTGGACTCGGCGGTGCCGAGTCGCCAGTGCGCTCACGAGCGCACACCATCAAGGAGGTGCAAGTCCTCCTCGAACG
>CAZAWR010000238.1:0-4039 GCA_964488865.1 uncultured Polyangiaceae bacterium
AAGGCCCAAGGACGTTATCGAACGGCGTCACCTATCGCAGTTCGACACATAACAGAGGGTCCTTTGCGAGCACCGACCGCACCTCGTTCGAGAGCCCCTCGAACGACTTGCGTAGGTTCGCCGGCGCGGTTGCCACGTAGATCTGTACCGAGTGGGGCAGCAGGATCACCGCACGCCCCCGCCCATGCAACCGGCCGCGAGAAGCGCCACCCATGCCGCACTGCTCGCGTCCGGGTAACGAACATCGACCCGCACGTGCTCGCCAATCCGAACGACCAGCGGCGAGGCCGCTTCATCTCCCTCGTCGCGCCCCACCACAACCGGAACGAGCCGTGGCATGTCGTGAATCTCTGCCGGCTGCTGGCTACACGCCCCATGGGAGGCAAGGCGCGTGCGCCACCAGAACAGCCGCTGCGGCGTCACTCCGATGCGCCGCGCGAACGTCGTGACACCATCGCCGCTCTCCCGCTGCTTCTGCAGTACTTTCCGCGCCTGTTTCTCTGTCCATGGCCGCGTCTCGCGTAGCTTCTCGGCCCACCGCTGCATCGCTCGATCGTTCATGTCGTCCTCTCCGATCTGGCGCGACCGTCGCGCCCGAGGCCGAATTCTCCGGGCGATGCAAGCTGGCTGTCAGGGTACTGTCCGGCGGATAGATACCTGCATGTGGTTCTGGGCGATCGTCTGTTCCGCCGCCAAGCCCGGGACGATCATCTTCAGTCCGCCTCCGAAGCCCAGGAGCAGGTGCGGTTCGATCGCCCCGACGCATACGATGAGATCGGCACCCGGCAGGTGTTCGTTGAGGGAAACCTCGGTTCCGCGGCTCGTCCGGCCCAGCGCGACGAGCTTCTTCGAATCCCGGGCGTCGTGGTTCACCCAGGAGAGGCCCTCGATGGCTTCACGTCCGAGCTTTCCTTCGAGTTCTTCCTGCGTCATGGGCCGATGGATGATGCCCAGGGCCGTGACGATGAGCATGTCGTCGCGACGCGCTCCTCTGTCGACCAGGTATTCCACGAGCGCTCCGAAGTACCGATGGGTGGGCGTGGGCCGACTGATGTCGTCGACCGCGATCAAGATCTTCTTGCCATCCAACCCGCGCAGAGCTCCGCATCCGAAGGGATGCTCCAGAGCGTCGATCAGTGCCGCTCGAAGATCTTCGAGACCTGCTTGCGTGGACGGCTGAACCCGATCCACCACGCGCCAGCGACGGGGTAGCTCGACTTCGACGTCCTTGCCCTCGAAAGGCACGACGATGCGATGACCCTTGACGGTAGTGACCTGCAATCCCACGCGACAGACTGTATCATTGGACTCCTGGCGTGTCGATTGGCCCGCCGAACGTACCAAGAACCGATCCACCATGAGCGCCTACCGCGACGATCTGACCGCTGCCCGTGAACGAATCCGAGCCCTCGAAGACGAGCTGCAAAGCCTTCAGCGTCGGGATGCTCCGCAAACGAGCCGCGCGCTCGTTCAGGCGGACTCCGCCTATTCTCCCATCGTCTTTCCCTTGATCGCCGTCTTGCTCCTGGGCTTTCTTGCACTGCGCGTGACGGCGGTCGCTCCCGTGGCCTTCGGCGCGGCGCTTCTGACACTGCTGATCTTTTCCTTGCGCGGACGCTCGATCGTGGTTCGGCCCAACGAGGTCGCGGTGGTTCGGGGCAAGAACGGGGCAAGAACAAGGACGAGCGCCCCGCGTGGGTGGGCCCCGGGCGCATCGTTCGCCTGAAACGATCCGCGACCACGGAGTCCCTGTCCTTGCGCGCCATGCCCATCTCTTTTACCGTTCAGGGTTTACCCACGGCGGACGATTGGTTCGACGTGGACGTGTTCGCGGTCGTGGCCGTCCGGCGAGACGAGGAGGGGATCGATCGAGCCGTTCGCACCTTCGACGGGGGTCTCTCGAACAGATCGCGCAGGCTGCTCTGGAAGATGCGCTTCGAAGTTGCGCCGAGAAGACGCCTTCTTCGGAGCTGCGGACGAGTGCTTCCGCGCGGGATCGTCTGCGCAAGGCCGGTCGGGAGGCTCTGAACGAGTTGGGGTTCGAGTTGCTGCAGGTCGGATTCCTCGACATCCGGCCCCACGTCACGTCGAAAGGAAGCGCATGATCATCGTCGTCGAGGTGTTGTTCCTGGCCCTCGCCCTTCTCGCCGTGCTGGCTTTGTTCTTCCGTGTGCGGTGCCCAGCGGGGCATGCCTTGGTGATGACCCAGCGTTCCAAGGGTGCCTTGCGGAGCGGACCTCCCGCCTTCCGCGTCGTCGCCGGGCAGGCCGCATTCCGTACTCCCTCCGTCGGCGCCGTGGACTTGCTCGACCTGAGCCCCGTTCGTGTGGATGCCTTCGTTTCCCTCGTGGATGACCTCGGGGGACGGCGCGACCTTCACGCGATCGCTCGCATCCGTGTGTCGAGCCGCACGAACTTGTTGCGAAAGGCTGCCGTGCGGGTGCTCGGGATGCCGCGACGGGACCTGGACGCCATCGGCGAGGGAGCGTTGCAGCTGGCCGTACGCGATGCGCTGGCAGGACGCTTGGACAATCTCGACCACGACCTTTCCGGCCTCGAGTCCGACGTTCGGGACGAGTTTGGCGCCGTGCTCGAAGAGTTGGGAATGGAGATTGTCGAGCTTCGCGTGCGCATGAGGAAGCCCGAATCGTGAGCGGATCCTTAACCCAGGACGCCCTCGATGTGTCATGTTCCCGGTACCATGACGATTCCCGTGGAGTTGTTCTCGTTGCTCGTCGTCGCAGGGGTGTTCGACCTGGTTCTGACGATCGTGTTCGTGGTGAGCATCGTGGCCGACATCGATCGTTTTCACGTCGGGGTGTTCGACCTGGTTCTGACGATCGTGTTCGCGGGGTTCTTTCTGATCACAATCCGGGCTGATACGTTCGTGACGGTCATCGAGAAGGACTTGCGCGCAGAGAACTTCGGCCGGATCGTGAAGTTCTTCCGGGGGCTATCTCCTGTGCCTGTGGCTCGGTACGGCCAGTTCTTGTTCAGCTTGCGGATTCCTCAAAAGACCCTTCGAGGGTTTGGGGGAGGGTTTCGGGATGCGGGCCCCGCCGTGGACTTCGAACAGGTGTTGGAGGAGGAGTCCGAGCGCGCTCGGATGTTCTTCGAGAAACCCGTCCACAGATTGGGCGCGATCGGAGTCATGGCAGCGGTTCCTGCGCTTCTGGCAAGCGCGGCATTTCTTCTGCTTCTGAGGACCTGGCCCTTCGATGAGACGACTCCGTTCGACGGCTACCCGGCGGTCGCCGTGGGGCTTGGGGTGGTCGCCATCGTCCTCGGGCAGAGTGTTGCGCGAACCTGGCGCAGGACGATTCTGGGGATTCGCCTGGTCAAGACCAGGATTCAGCCGCTCATGGTGGCCAAGGAAGACATGCCGCCCGCCCGGGTCGAAGCCGCGGAAGATGCGAAGAAGCATCGCCTCCTCGAGCCGATGAACCCGGACGCCTAGAGCGGGGGGTGGCCAATCCTTCGCGGTGGCTCTACAAGGCAGCCATGGCGAATCACCCGTTTCTCGACGGAATCGACCCGAGCTTGGATCTCGAAGAGGAGATCGTCCGGTTGAAGAAGGAGCGCAACGCGATCATCCTCGCGCACTTCTATCAGGTGCCGGAGATCCAGGACATCGCCGACTTTCTCGGCGATTCCTTGCAGCTCGCCCAGCAAGCCAAAAAGACCGATGCGGACGTCATCTGCTTCGCCGGGGTCCACTTCATGGCTGAGACCGCCAAGATCCTGAACCCCGATCGCATCGTCGTGGTGCCCGATCTCGAAGCCGGCTGCTCCCTCGCCGACGGTTGTCCTGCCGACGCTTTTCGGGCGTGGCGAGCGAAGCATCCCGGTGCCGTCGCTGTCAGCTACATCAACTGCACGGCGGCAGTGAAGGCCGAGAGCGATTGGATCTGCACGTCGGCGAACGCGGTGAAGGTGGTGAACGCCATCCCCGCGGACAAGCAGGTGCTGTTCACCCGCTCGGACCCCTGAGCGCAACCAGCAAGCGCGGAATCCTGCAGTAGCACAACAGACCACACGC
>CAZAWR010000239.1:0-4005 GCA_964488865.1 uncultured Polyangiaceae bacterium
CGCGACGCGCTCGACAGCACGCCCACGTACCGAACCAACGGATGACGCGGTGGGGCGCGTGCGCACGGTCTGGATTTCCTCGACCCTCCATCCGTCCTGCGGGGTCACGACCGCGCTGCCCCAGCCCCGGTTGCCTCCGATCTCCCGGTAGGCACAACGGCTTCGATCGAAGTTTCTGGGCGGCACGGTCTCCTGCAAGAGCGCCACGTGGGCATTCTGTTCCATCAGCAGAGCCCACCCACGCTCGCGTCGCTCCACCGTACGCTTCCAGTGGTCCATGTTCCAGGTGGCCACGCGCACGAACGTGCTGGCGGGCGTACTTGTCTGGTCAGCGGCTTCCGCCATTGGGGGTCTCCTGTTGGGGCGCTGACTTCGAAGGCAACGCGAGAAAGCTCACCGCTCGGACAAGGCAAACCGCTCGGGCAGGTTGTCCAGCTCTCGGTTCCACTCGGGGAAGTTTGGCCAACTGTGCTCGAGTTCGCGGAACTCGGGGGTATGCCCCTGATGCAGGTGGATGTGGAGGAACTCGTGCCACAGTAGGAACAGCATGGCGTTCCGCGAGATGTCGGGGCTATCAAGCAATCGGTTGAGCGTGATTCTTCCTCGTCCGACGGGGTCTTCGCGCCGCCATTCGGCGTAGCCATACCAGCCGCGCAAGACGTAACTCGACCAACGCACCGTTCCTTCGTACGACAACGGCGCATCAACGCCGAGGATCTCCGCCCCTTTGAACAGAACCTCGGTCAACATCAGGTCAAGGTTGTGTGCAGGACCTGGCGCAAGCTGCTGGTCAGGCAGCGGATTGAAGACAGGGATCACAGGGGGGCGCCGTGTCGATTCTCCGGGATTGCGAATCTCGTAGAGAGCGTCGTTGATCGCAGCTTCGTATTCTCGGGGGTCTGGATAGATGGCTCGCGCCAAACCGTCGTACCGGCTCTTGATGAACTCCCCCACACTCTGCGCGCCGATGTTCTCTTTCCAGATCTTCTGCGCGACCTCCCAGGGGTCATGCGTGCGCCGATCGGCGAGCTCCCTGTACTCGGGGCCATTGCCGCCAGACCGGAAGTGCTCCAGCATCAACCCGATGTCGTGCAGCGAGGGGCGGAGCGGCAGAAACATGTTCGGCCCCACGCAATCCGCGAAGATGTCGTCCCTGATCGCCTCGGGAGTCCAGCCGTCGGGGGTGTTCGCGGCTTGTTCGAGCCGTCTGACGAGTTCGTCCCAGAAGGGCCTCTGGTGGTCGTACACGGGAATGATCTGGTGGATGCCTTCCTCATCCACGTTACGCTCCAGGATGTACCACCCGTGAGGAATGGCCTCGTAGGCGTCCGCCTTTTCCTCCTGTGCCAGCGAACGAAGGGTCGCTGCAGCGGAGCGGATCAGATCCCACGGCAGGTGATCGATGAGCTTCTCGGGGGTGAGCTCTTCTTCTGCGGGTTCAGCGGGCCTCTCCTCCGCCGGCTCGGCCAGCGTGGTCACGTCTGGAACCACCAGATCGAAGGGAGCCATCCACTCCGTGAATCGGTCCCAGTGGTCCTCGAAACTCACCAAGTAGGCCTTGTCGGTGCCGCCCATGGCGGTGCCGCGCAGAGCCCGTCCGATCATCTGTCGAAGCAGAATCTCGCTCGAGGTGGGGCGGGCCAGAAAAACCGCGCTTGCCCGCGGGACGTCGACCCCTTCAGTCAGCATCATGACGTTGACGATCACGTCGATCATTCCGTTTCGGAATTCCTGAAGAGAATTCTTGAACGCGGTGTCATCGGGACGATAGCTCGCGATGTACTCGGCGCGAATGCCCTTGTCGCGCAGCTCCCGCGCGAGCAATGCGGCGTGCGCCACGTTGATGGCGAACACAATGGTCGGCCCATACCTTTCTTTGTTGTCAAGGTAGTGCTTCACGATCAAAGCATTGCGGTCTTCAATCTTCGCGATCCGGTCGAGCCAAGCTTCGCTCAGGTCTTGGAACCGGTTGAGGTGAGCGAGGTCTTCAGGGGTCACGCCTGCCTCCACATGCGCATTCGTCTTGATGTGCACGGGAACGGGTCGTGAGAGTACATTGCGCTCGACGAGTAGCTTGGGCTCGACCTGAAACAAGATTCGGCCACCAAACAAGTCGCGCAAGATGGGCCGCTCCATATCGATGGTGCGCGTGGGTGTCGCGGTCAGCCCCAGGATTTGGAATTGCTTGCGAGCGCGGAGGAAGTTGATGATGTCGCGATAGCTCTTCGCTGGCGCGTGGTGCGCTTCGTCGATCACGACGAAGATTCGTTGATCGCTCAGAATCTCGTCTCTCACAGCGGAGTTTTTTGCGAGGCTCGGCACGGACGCAACGACGACATCATCGGAAGGATCGATCTGGCTCGCCTTGCAATGGGCTCCTGACACGACACGAACCCGCAGGCTCTCCCTCGGCTGGGCGAGACCCGCCAGCTTGTGAAACTCGTGTGCGGCCTGCTCGAGGAGCTCGTGGCGATGGGCAAGCCAGAGGACGCGTCCGCCTTTTGCAACGACGTTCGACAACAGCCAACGCACCGCAGTGTACGTCTTCCCGGCCCCCGTTGGCATGACGAGGAGGCCCTGAAACACACCCGTGGTGCCGCGTTCCGCAAGATGGGCGGTGAGCGATCGCCAGGCTTCCTTCTGGTAGTCGTGAGGTTCGCGTGGGTCGCCCGGTTGGTTGTTCGGATTCAGCACGGCGATGCTGCGAAGGAAGAAGGGAAGCTGACCCGCGCCGCCACCGAAACGCAGCATCTCGCTCGCGATTAGCCATTGGATCCAAGGTTTGTTCGGGCTCTCTTGGAGGTAGGCAAGAACCTCTTGTTCTGTCTGTGGGGCTTTCCTTCGGATGTCTTCAGCATAGGAAAGGTCTGCCGCGATGGATCCTGCCAACTTGGGGTTCTTGCGAAGCCACGTTCGGATGATGAGGTCCTTGTGCTCCTTCACCAGTTCCGGGGTCGGCCAGGGGACCCTGTTCGTGATGAACTCCCGGAGAGTTTTCGTGTCTTGATCTGGGAAAAAGCCTACTGCCTCCGCGAGCCTGCTGACTGTTTCCTCGTCGAACCGGTGCCAGTCGAATCCCTTGTCATTCATGGGGCGAAAGCCTACCACGTACGGACCTCCCGACGACGCTGTACAACGCGTGCACCTCCGCGGGGACCGTCGCGTTTCCCTTTGGGGATGTGTACAACGCTGGGAGCTGCAACGGATTCGGTGTTGCACCGATCCATGAGCGCAGTCTCGGCCGGAATACCCACCGACGGTGCGGGTAAATCGAACCGTCGTTCGCAAGTCAAGAAGAGCCCCGGGGCACGTCGTCATGTCCGCGTGGAGGCAGTCACGACGGAATCAGGGCGGATGGATGGTGTGAGCGCGATCGGAAGACGCACCGATGCGTCGCCGCGCTTGCCCGCAGCGAACAATCCGGTGCCATCCGCACGAGCAGCTAGGCCACGGACAGCACGGGGTCGAAGTCCAGTTGCAGGTCCGGAGCGCTCACGGTAGATGGATTGGGGGATCGAAGGCAACGACTTGCCGATCAACTTCTGTCGACCACTTCGGCGTGAGCGTCGAAGCTCGCCAAGCATTGGGGCAGAGCCAACACCGCCAAGAAGTCGGCACTGGTGAAAGAAGACGCCGCACACCGAGTGCTTTGGTGACGCGCATCGGGATGCCGACGCCATCACGGTGGACGCAACGGGTCGTCGAATTTGGGGAGGAACAGCCCACGCACTCGCTCACGCCCGAAATGTAGCTCGTGCTCACCGGGCGCGGACCTCCCGGGAATGGTGCCAAGCTGGGGGAGATGTCTTTCCAGGAGAACGACGACACCCCCAGCCTCCTTCAGCGAAGCCACCCATCGTGTTGAACGCGCGGGCTTGCGGGTCACCGCCAAGAACGAGCGCCGGCGATGGCCGTACACGTCACCTGAAAACGTCTTGCAGTCCGTACGTGCCGATAAGTAAATCGAACGCCCTTCGCATGTCAACACACCCTCCGGGTCACGTC
>CAZAWR010000240.1:0-3667 GCA_964488865.1 uncultured Polyangiaceae bacterium
GAAGGGGCAGGGGAAAGGGCAAGGGCCAGAACCCGGGCCGGCGCAATGCACCCGGTGACGAGCCGCTCCATGACCTCGGGGGCCGCCCCTGCGTACTCGGTCCGCACGCTGAGCCGCGGCATCTCGACCGGGGGCATCATGTCCACGCGCAGCTGCATGAGCGACACGGCGCCGAGCACGACGATGATGAGGGTCACCATCGTGGTAAGCACGGGACGTCGGACGCTGAAGCCGGGGAGGTTCACGAGCCCCCGGGGGGCTTATTCGTGAGCGGCTCCGGGATCGTGATGGACGCGCCGTCATCGACGAGCTGCTGGCCGAGGGTGACGACACGCCCCATGACGCCTTGGCCGAGGACTTGGACGCGGTCGCCCTGCTCGATACCGACCTCGACGGTCTGCCACTTGACCTGGGATCCGGCCTCGTTGACCACGAACACGCCGGTCTTGCCGTCGCGGGTCACGAGGGCGGCCAGGGGCACGATGGTGGCGTCCTCGACGCTGTCCAGGACGGTTTCCGCACGGACGAACATGCCGGGCTTGAGCAAGCCGTCGGGGTTGGGGACCTCGAGCTCCATGCGGGCTTGGCGGGAGCTTTCGCGGAACACGGGGGCGATCCTGCGAATGACCGCCGGGAAGTCCTTGCCCGGGTAGGCCTCGGTCGTCAGGGTTGCATGCTGCTCGTTGGCCACGAGGCCGTAGTCCCGTTCGGTGACGTGCACCACCGCCATGAGCGGGTCGAGGTCGACGACGGTGATGAGCGGGTCGTTCGGGGCGACGGTGTCTCCCTCGGCGACGTGGCGTTCGGCCACGACGCGGGTGTCGTCGTCGCCGCTCCAGGCTGCGATGACCTTGGCGTAGCCGGAGCGGATGCGCGCTCGTCGCTGGACGGCGGAGGCCTGGTTGAGCTGGGCCTTAGCTACTTCGACGCCGGTGATGCGGGCGAGGTGATGGGACTTGGCCGTGTCGAGGTCGGAGTCGGGGACGAGCCCGCGCTGGTTGAGGGACTCGACGCGTTGCAGCTCGCGTTCGGCGATCACCAGGGCGCTCTGGGCGTTGGCCAGGTTGGCGCGCATGACCGCGAGCTCCGCGCTGGCCTCGACGACGCTTTGGGTCTGTTCGGCGTCGTCGAGCTCGGCGACGACTTGGCCTTGTTTGACCGGGGCGGCGAGGTCGACGAGCAACCGTTCCACCCTCCCCCCCACGTTGGCAGCCACCACGAAGCGTCCGCGCGCCTCGATGGTCCCGGTGAAGGTGCGTCGTAGCTCGATGGTCCCGCGCTCGACCGGGGCCACCTCGACGGGGGCGGGGAAGCTTCGTGCGGACGGACCGCTGCTCTTGAAGTGTGCGCTCAGCCGGAACGCGGCCAGGCCGACGAGGGCGACCAGCACGAGGACGACGGCGATGATCCGGACAAGGCGCATGGCGCCTTGACTCCTAGCACGATCGAAGCGTGGCGGTGCCTGATAGGGCGGCGTGCCGCGCCCAACGCTCGACTCGACGATGTCGAGTCGCTCCGTCGGCGGATGTGTAGAGCGGGCCCGTCGTGATCACCGGGTGCAGGCTGGTAGTTTCTTAAGATCAACGCGTACTGGCATCGAGACGTCTTCGGTGCAGCGTGTCGGCTATTCAGACGGGTTTGATTGACCGGCTCTGGCAGAAGGCGTGCTTGTACGTGGGGTGGGCTGACGTGGTGGGCGTGCGCGTGCGCGTCAGAGGTGGAGGGTGAAGCGTGGGAGACGGCATGTGGAGCGCGGCTGGTGCATGGCGTGAGCCGGCGCGAGGAGTAGCACGATCGAAACGTGGTGCCCGATCACTTCACGCAGCGCCCCACGCGGATATCCGTGTAGGGTCTCTCTCGTGCGCTCACGTAACCGTTTGCCACGTTCACGTAGGGTGCGGCCGGAGGCTGCTGACTTGGCGTGGTATCGGCGGCCCAGTACTGGTGCACGGTGTCCGCCTCCCCGCACTTGTATCCCTTGAAGGATAGAAATCCTGTCTTGAGGTAGCAGCCGTCGCGACGGGTGGGGTGGCCACCCGGGGTGCAGACGTGCTCGGGGGGCGGGTTGCACCCTTCCATGAGCGAGCGCAGCTCGCCCTGGGAGGGAAGTCGCTTGCCCTTGCGCTGGCAGCAGGCCTCGGCGTCTTGGTACTGGCCGATGCAGACCTCGCCTTGCGATGGGTCCCCGGGGGGGTTGTCCCAGTCGGTGGGGGGAGGGGAACTGCCGGCTCCGGCCGTGGGGGCAGGAGTAGCTTGGGCGACGGCGCCGGGCTTGGGTTTCACGCACTTGACTTCGAAGTTACCGGTGGCGCGGGGCTCGACCGTGCCGGAGGCGAAGTCGACGGTCCACCACGCCTTGGGCTGACTGCCTTGCACTTCCGAGGAAGACCAGAACTGGCGGCAGGCGCCGGGGTACATGTCGAGGTCGAGGTAGCAGCCCTTGGTGCCCGCGCCTTGGTAGGGGCCCTTGTGGCGTCCGCACCCTTCGCAGCGGGCAGACGCTGCGGCGCCTTCCGCGGCACGGCACGCCTGGTTGGTTGGGTCATTGCACGTCAGGAGCATGGCGCGAAGCTCGTCGAGCGTGGCGAGGCGCCAGCCTGCCCCCTTGCCGGAACACTTCGCGGACGCGGCGGCCGCGGAGCGAACCTGTCCCTCGTCCGTGATCTCGAAGCTCTTGAGGTCGACGGCGAGCGGGAGGGGAGAAAGGGATGCGAGGCCGGCCGACGCCGCGCCGGGAGTGAAGCCGGCCACGACGACGGTGGCCGCGAACAGGGCTCTTGTCGTGCAATTCACGACGCCATGGAAGCACTTGAGAGGGCAAAGGGCAAAGGGGAAGAGGCAGCCGGCGCAGCCCTCACTTGCCCTTCAGACGCTTGCACGCCGCCAGGTTCTTCTCGGCCTCCTCGACGGACTTGACCCCATCGAGCCCGGTGGTCTTGCAGACGTACTTCTTCCCCCCCACGTCCTGCGTGGTCACGCCCACGTACCCGGTCTTGCCGTCGGACTCGAATTCCACCACGAACCCGTCGGCGGACTCCTTGGCGAAGCGCTTGAAGGGGTGGAGGATCGTGTCGGCCTTGTAGGTCTTCTTCAGGCCCTCGAGCCCCGACGGCTCCAGGACCTGGATGTTGAGGGAGGCGCCGTCGCCGATGTCGACGGTGACGCTCTTGTCCTCGCCGAGCGACATGTCCATGGCGCCCATCCCACCCTTCGGGACGCGGATCGTCAGCGGCAGCGGGGCGAGGTCGACGTCGGTCATGTCGTCGGCCTTCTCGCTCGCGGGGGCAGAGCCGGTGGCGGGCTTGTCCGTCGAGGAATCGCCCGAGGCTTCCTTGCAGCAAGCGTTGGCGAGGACGAGCATGGGGATGACGAGGGCGAGGGTGATGGATCGAAGCTGGAATTGCATGGTGGACTCCTTTGGGCGGCGGTTTGTGTTCCGTCTCGTGGGAGTCCTACGCCGGGAGGGGGCGTCAACGCTCGTCAAAGGAGGTCAAATGACTACTTCGGAGGCTCCACCGGGGCGCACGTGGACACGCCGGCCCCGACGATGACCGGGCCGACGTTGGCGATCAGTTTGACGAGGGTGCCGTCGGCGTCGAGCTTCCACACGTTGGTGCATTGCGCCGGCCCGGGTTTCTGACCCTTGCCCTTTCCCCTGCCCCTTCCC
>CAZAWR010000241.1:0-3627 GCA_964488865.1 uncultured Polyangiaceae bacterium
CACCGCTCCCGCCGTAGCCACCGCTCCCGCCGTAGCCACCGCTCCCGCCGTAGCCGCCACTTCCGCCCGACCCGCCGCTGCCGCCGGACCCGCCACTTCCGCCCGACCCGCCGCTGCCGCCGGACCCTCCCGCCCCTTCGCACGGAGCCTCACACTTGTCGACGAAACACGCATAGACGTTCACGAGCGCGTCGCCACAACCCTGGGACTGTTTGACCGCGCAGTCACAAATGCAGGACGTGTCCTGCCCACACTTCTTCTTGCACGCGAGCGTCGGATCGTCTCCACAGACCGCCAAGGCCACCTGATGGGGGTCCGAGCACTTGTCGCGCAAGCATGCGTCGCATTCCTTCTCGCCGAAGTCGAAGCTCCCGGTGACCACCAGACATTCTTCACGGCCTGATCCGTCCCCACCGGGGCCGGCGAACCCTTCGGACGTGGTCGGCGTCGTGCAGCCGATCCCCGTGCCCGTGAACAGAACGAACGCCAAGACACTCGCACGCTTCATGTTTGTTCTCCGGCCGGCATGGCGGATCCGTTCGACCCGCACCTTCTTGTGGAGTCATGCCCCGCCCCGGCTGACCCGTCCAGCGGTTTCACGAACATAGACCCCACGAAGCTCCGCTCCAGTACACTCCCACAGGGAGTTTCCATCATGAAAGCCCCTCTGCTCCGCATCGCGGCCTTCGCAGCCCTCGCCGTCGCCCCAGCATTCCCTGCCCGGAGTGCCGTGGCTGCGCCCCAAGCGCGACCCGTCACCCTGGACCGCATCGTCGCCGTCGTGGACGACCACCCCATCCTCCTGTCCGACGCGAGAGAACGGATCAGGTCCCTTCCGACTCGCTCGGGCGAGGCGGAAGCCATCGTGCTGCGCCAAGTCGTCGACGCCTTGATCGAGGAAACGCTGGTGCGGCGCGAAGCGCGAGAACGAGAAATCGAGGTGACGGACGAGGAGGTCGAACGGGCTGTCGCAGCCGTGGCCGAGTCCAACGCGCTGACCCCCGAACAGGTCTACGCGGAGGCGGCGAAGTCGGGTCTGGATCGGACGGCCTACCGGAGCCAGTTGTCCGGCCAGTTGCTCGAGCACAAGCTGCTGCAACTCGATGTGGCGTCGAAAGTTCAGGTGCCGGAGGAGGACCTCCAAGCGCTCTTCCAGAAGACCGTGCGCGAGGTTCGGGCTCGCTACCCCCATCGTGTCGCTTGGATCGTTCTGCGCCTCGCCCCAGATGCGAAGCCCGAGATCGTGGCCACCACACGCACCCGAGCCGAGGCCATCGTGCGCGAAGCGCGCGGCGGGACCCGGTTCTCCACTCTCGCAAGTCAGCATTCGGACGACGTCACCACCCGGAGCCGGGGAGGAGACCTCGGGGAACGCATGCCCGCCGGCAGCCCCCACGGCTTGACCCTGGCTCCGGAGATTGACCTTCCTGCACGAGATCTGGACGTCGGCGAGACCAGCGACCCGATCCGTGTGAGGGATAGTTTTGTGGTGCTGCACCTCCTCGACCGACCCAACGTGCCCATGCCGACCTTCGCGTCGATGCGTGACTCCCTCCGGTCCCGTGTGTACGCCGAGAAGCTCGGCCGTGCCCGCAGCGAATGGCTGCGCAGAATCCGGCGAAAGCATCACGTCGAGCTGCGGTTCGAGTCGGACCGAGAGGACGGTGCACGATGAATGGGCTTCGCTCGCGAACGTTGATCGTCCTGTCTCTCCTTGCCTCGGCCTGTACGCGCGGGGCGCCGGTAGCTCAGTCCCCGTCTTCTCCGCCACCGAGCGTGCCGGAAACCGATGCGGCAACCCGCTGCTTCGGCGAGCCCCCGGGGGCGCTTTTCGCACCGCCGCGGCTGCCGCTTCGGGTCGATGCGCCCGTAGAAGGGGCCATCTCCGACGTTCAGCTTCGGCTGATAGGCCAACTCGACCCGTCGATCGTTCGCGGCTTGCTCTCCGTTCGCGCAGGAGACCCCGTCGATCCCGAGCGGGTGCGAGCGGACGTGCGCCGTCTGTTCGCGCTCGGCAACTTCGAGGACGTCTCCGTTCAGGCCACGCCGTCTCCTAGCGGGTGGACCCTCACGTACGTGCTGCAGGAGAGGCCCGTTGTGCGTCGGGCGTGGGTACGAGGAGCGCCGCCGCCCCTGCAGTCGGACCTCGAAGCCGCCGCGGGCCAGCATGCCGGTGACCTGTTCGTTCCCGCTTCCCTCCACCGAGCCGTCGATGCGATGCGCCGTCGTTTGGTCGAGCTGGGTTACGCTCACGCCAAGGTCGACCCCTTCGTTCGGCGGCCAGACGAACGAACGGCGGACATTTGCTTGTGGGTGGAGGCGGGGCCGGCAGTTCGCGTTCAATCCTTGGTGTTCGAAGGCCGAGCCAAGCTCGACGAGGACCAACTCGAAACGGCCCTTCGCAACGCAGGATCGGAAGCAAACTTGCCGGGGGGAATGCTCGACCCGTCGGTGCTCGAAGTTCAGCTGCTGCACGCTACGGCGGCCTACTACGACGCAGGCATGGTGAACGTCCGGTTGGGTGAGCCGGAGCTTCGCTACTCCGAGGATCGGACCCGGGTCGCGATTCACGTTTCCGTGCAGGAGGGCGACGTGTTTCGGGTGGGCAAGGTGGCGTTCGCGGTGCCGATGAACGCGAACGCGGCGCGCTACGGGGCAGTGCTCGGCTTCGGGCAAGGCGACGTCTTCTCGCGAAGCAGAGTAGTGGCTGCGATCGAGCGCCTCCAGAGCCTTCGCCTGGCGGAAGGGGGAGTGGGGTCGATCGAGCCGGTCACCGTGATCGATGCCGAGAAGCGCACCATCGACCTGACGTTTCAGGTCTCAGCCTCTAGCTCCCCTTGATCAGCACGTTGTCGACCATCCAGTGGTACTCGTAGCTCCCTTGATATCGCCAGAGCACCCGTACCTGGCTCTTGCCTGCGATGTTGATTGAGCCGACGGTCACGCGCTGGTTCGCAACGTTGACACTTCGGCTCCAGACGACTTGCTGGATCCCGTCCGCTTCGATCAGCACCGAGGCCGTGCTGGAGAGGGACACCTTGAAGTCGGTGTCGAACTCGATGGAAAGGGTGGTCGCGCCGTTCGCATCGAGCAGAGGCGAACGAAGGTAGTCATCGCACGATGCGCCGAGGTAGAGAAACGAGTCGGTGTCAATCACCGCGTAGTAGCTGACCGCCAGCGGGAACGACGAGGACGTGAGGTTCGACAGTCTCCAGCCGTCCACGTCGGGGTCTGCATCGCACGAGCCGGCGACGGTGTAGGCTCCATCCGGCCCCCACGTTGGAAGGTAATTGAAAGTCTCTTGGTGCGTGAAGCCGCAGGCAGGACAGGGGCCGCCGCAGTCGATCCCGGTCTCCCCTTGGTTCTGGATATCGTCGTTGCAGGTTGGTGTCACGGCGCCGCCGGTGCCTCCGGTTGCGCCGCCGGTGCCACCCGTCGATCCGCCAGTGCCACCCGTCGAGCCGCCGGTGCCACCCGTCGAGCCGCCAGTGCCACCCGTCGAGCCGCCTGTGCCTCCCGTCGAGCCGCCGGTGCCGCCCGTCGAGCCGCCGGTGCCGCCCGTCGATCCGCCCGTGCCGCCCGTCGATCCGCCCGTGCCGCCCGTCGATCCGCCCGTGCCGCCCGTCG
>CAZAWR010000242.1:0-3612 GCA_964488865.1 uncultured Polyangiaceae bacterium
AGTCGTTCCGCTACGACTGGCTCGGCAACACCGAGCTCACGGACGACGACGCCCACGCGTTCTACGACCGCTCTCTCGGCACGGTGACCAACGACGGGTACAAGCTTACGTCGGCGTCGAATCAGCCGTCGAGCGCGCGGCACGGAAGCCTGAATGCCACGTACGATGCGGGAGGCCATCTCGAAACCCTCGCGCTGTCGAGAAACGGGGCGTGCGTGCCCGCGAACAAGTGCGAGCTCCAGCACTTCGACTACGAATGGGACGAGGTGGGAAGGCTGGTGCGGGCGCGTCGCTGGGACATGCCTAACCCGGACGCCGTGCCTCCGGACTCGGAGCTCGAGTTCACCTACGACGCGTCGGATCAGCGGGTGCGAAAGACGTCGGGGGTGCGGCACACGCTGTACGTGTTCGCATCCCTGGAGCTTCGAGGGGCCCAGTACGAGGCTGGGGACTACTCCCAGACGGAGGTTCCGTATCTGTTCGCAAACGGGGTGCGCCTTGCCCGGGTGGTGCACGGCGACTCGACCGGGGTGTATCTCGAGCTTGGGGACCACCTCGGCTCGACGAGCGTGGTGCTCGACCGCGCGACGGGCGAGCTGGTGCAGCGGGACACAGCATATGCGTATGGTGCGGTGGAGTCGTCGTACCGGCCGGAGAAGTTCGAGGAGTTCCGGGAGGACTACCGGTTCACGGGCAAGGAAGATGATGTCGAGGTTGGGCTGATTTACTTTGGGAAGCGGTATTATGCTCCGCTGCTCGGGAGGTGGATATCGGCGGACCCCTTGGCGATTCATGCTCCTGGGGAGGCGGACCTGAACCTTTATGCTTATGTGCATGGGCGGGTTCTGGTTGCTGTCGATCCGGTGGGGTTGGAGTGCGCGCCGAATCAGTCGTGCCCTTCCAATGCAACGGGCCAGATGATGTCTCATGGGCCGAGTCAAGTTACCCGGGACTACGCCCAATCTGTGCCAGGTTTGGCCGACATTCAGACGAGCCTTGACCGGATGAAGCCCCCAACGGTGTCAACACCAGATGGGGGGACGTTGCTGACCGACCACGCGGAGACGGCAAGCACCTGGAAGGCGGAGAGCCGGGGAGACTTGGACGTTGCTACTGAACGGGACACTGGCAGGCGGCTAAAGATCTTGGGGGAGAAGCCGATAGAGCCGACCATGTCACCCGTTGATGTGGTCGGTCCAGGCCTGGCACTGGGGGCAGCCAGGGGGCTTGGGCGACTGGTGCTCACGATGCCGAGGATCGGAGCGGGAATGTCCACACGGACCGCTCCGCTCTTGGGAAGCCCGACGGTACGGGCCGGATTGTCCCTTGACGAGCAGGCCGTGTTGGCAAGCAAATACGCTACCACGGGGAAAAGAATCACCGACCCCGCCAGGATGCTCCCTGAGCGAGCGGGTCCCACTGGGTACATCTCCCCAGGGGAGATAGTCGGCAGGACGCCCGCACAAATTGACGCTCGTGCGCGTGAACTCGGGCTTCAGCCACGAGGACCAGACCCGGCCAGTGGACGCGGGGCGTATGTAGACCCGCGGACCGGACAACAGCGAATCCTTTCCCACCCGAACGCATCGCCTCCTCACGGTCACGTGAATGACCCTGCGGGGCAGCGCATCGGTCCTGACGGTCGAATCGTTCCGCCTGAGTCGCCAGCGGCCCATCTTCCGGTTCGGGTGCCGTGATGCGACAGGAGCTTGAATGGGACCAACTTCACGACGCAACGCTCCTTCGCCTGGAGTGTCACTGGGAGGACGGCCATACGACGGTCCTTCTGCGGACAGGTGATACGCTTTCTTCCGAAACTAGGATTGTCGCTACCCGAGCACGGAGAATCGAGTGTCCTCGACTGCAGCCGTGGGGGCCCAGTGTATCCGTCAACGAGGTTCGTGGCCCCGTCCCGCTCCCGCACCAGCAAGGAAGTCGGCTCGAAATCGAGATGCAGAGTGGCGATGTCATCGTACTTGAAGCCGAAGAAATTCGGTTGTGCCCTTCCGGCAACCATGCCTGACCCGTCGTCCTGACCGCGTCCCGCAACAGTGCGTGAAGCGTCGAGCGGGCGGGTCTTCAGCGGCGCCAGGATTCCTTCTCGAAGGAGGAATCTCTATGAAGAATGCCTGTCCTGCGTTGGTGGCCCTCGAGCAACGCATCCCAACGTGGCGCAAGCAGCGGGGCCCACGAAGAGAACGGATCCCGAAGCAACTGTGGGACGAGATGGCGCGCGTCGCTCGCGTGGCCGGCGTTCACACCACGTCGAAGACACTCGGGTTCAATCTCGGTGTGCTACGATGTGGGCGGTCGTGTCTGGGCGCCCATGGAGGTTTTGGTGGGCTGCAAACGCAAGTCGTTTGTTCGTCGAGTGCGGCGCCGCCGCGGCGGAGGCCGAGGCGACGCTCAGGTGGCTCAGCCATCTCAGCCATGGCACGCCAGAGCTTCCCGACGAACAGCACGGCGCGTCGAAGTCCGTCGGCGCAGGCGATGACCTGGAGCGCCCTTCGCCAACCCATCGGCACGCGTTCCGCGCCTGAGGTCCACCCCTTTCCGGTTCACGGCGCGACCCAGGAACCATCGATACCCAAGCGCCCCCACCCACGGGGAGGTTCCGCTCCACGCGCTCCACGGGCGCAGGGCTTTGGCGGACGTGCCGAACTCCTGCCGCCCAACACGTTCGAAGCTCCGGCAAGCCCTCCGTCGCGACTCCCCAGCACTCTCGGCAAAGCGGACAAGCCACTGGCGCCTGTGAGGGTGCCGTTCCCAGGGTCCTCTCACCCCTCAGGCGCGGGAGGCACGGGGTCGTCTGGCTCGGCAGGGTCTTCCGGCTCCGAGGGACCGGAAGCAGCGCGTGTGTCAATGCGATCGAAGAACAACTCCTGCATCACGCGGTCCCTGGGAAACTCCGCTTTGATCCGCGCCGCAACGACCGCGAACACGTCCAGGAAATCCTCCTTCACCGCGTCACGCGCCGCGCGCACGTCGGCCGCCTTGGCCATGCCTTCCTTGCGGGCCTGCAGGGCGGCCTCGTAGCGAGTTCGGAGGGCGGCGATCGCAGCCTTCTCCGCTACCGCCTCCGGCCACTGGGACGCCGCTGCCTCGAGACGCCCCTCAAGACCTCGCATCTCGCCCACCTCCGTCGCTCCCACGGGCTTGATGATGGGCGTCAACCCCTTGGTGAACAGCTGGGAGCACAGTTTCCCTCCGCGTTTGCCGTCCGCCAACTCGGCCTTCTGGAACGTGGTTCGAATCCGCTGGTCGGATAGGTAGTCCACGAACCGCGTCTCGACACGCAGCGGCAGCAACGCCAGTACGGCCTCCCGGTACGCGCCCTGGTGCTGCACGAGCGCGATCCGCGCTTGGCGCATGGACGACCCAAGCCCGACGACAACCGCGTTCTCCGGGAACTTCGAGCACATGGTCTCCACGTAAAGGCTCGCGGTCTCGCACGTGGCAATCGGCGTCTTGCTGGTAGGAACTTGCATCCTTTGCCCTCCTTGTGGTCCGACGAAACCATCCGAGTCGAGAGGCGTCAAGAGAAAACGCGTTCTTTCCGCCTACCAGATGAAGTACCCAAGGGGAAGCAGGACACATCTGCTGATGGAACCG
>CAZAWR010000243.1:0-3361 GCA_964488865.1 uncultured Polyangiaceae bacterium
GTGTTGTCGATCGCCAAAATCCGCGTGATTATGGGGAAAGCCGCGTAGCGGCGATCGGGGGTGTCGGAGGGCGGTGACTGCGATCGGGATCAGCCTTTCTTGCGTCGTGAGGCGCGCTCCTTCGCCTTGGCGGCGGCTCTCTCCTTTGCCTCCTTGAGCCTGTAGCTGTCGGCATCGATTTCGATCTGCTCGCAGCGGTGTACGAGCCTGTCGACGAGCGTGACCACGCACGACGCGTTCGGGAATACCTGAGCCCAGTCCTCGAAGGCCTTGTTCGTCGTCAGCAGGATCGGACGACCCGCTTGGTAGCGGCGGGTAACGATCTCGAAGAACAGGTCGGCGTACCGGCTGTCGTAGGAAAGGTAGCCTACCTCGTCGACGCACAGCACCTCGGGCTGGCAGTACCGGCGCAGCCTTCTGGACAGGGCGGAGGAGCTATCCTGCGCGGCAAGGTCGGCGAGCATGTCGCTGGCGTTGGTGAAGCGGACAGTGTGCCCGCGCACCAGGGCGTGATGGGCGACGTTCTTGGCAATCATGGTCTTGGCGACGCCGTTGGGGCCGATGATGACCACGTTGGCCTTGTCCCTAAGAAAGCCAAGGTTGACGGCGTCATCCACGGCTTCGCGGTCGATCTTGCGGGGCCAGGTCCAGTCGAAGTCGGTCATGGGCTTGAAGCAACCGATACGGGCGTATCGAAGACGCCGGTCGAGGCTGCGGCGCTTCCGCTCGCCCTCCTCGTAGCCCAGCAGGTCGGTCAGCCAGGACTGCTCTCGGACCTGGGACCAGTTGGCGAGCAGACCGTACAGTCCCAGCGTGCGCACGCGGGCAACGAGGGCGGCGTCGTCCGGCGCGAACGATTCAGGGGTCGACGTCATGGCCTCCCTCGTGCTTTCGAAGTTGGTCATACGTCGAGAGTCGGTGAGCACGCACGGGGCGTGACAGGGCTCGCGCCGTGTCGGACAGATGCAGCATAACCGGGGGAGGCTGGTGGCGAGCCTGGCGTTGTTGGTCGAGCAGATGTCGCACCGCCCCAAGGTGGGCGGTGTCACCCGCGGTGGCCTCGGTCAGGGCGGCGTCGAGGGCTTCGGCGCCGAAAGCATCGAGCAAGCGTGTGAGTCCGACGGTGGTCGCGCCGAGGTTTCCTCCCCGCTCGGCAACGAGTTGGAAGAAGCGTTGGCACGACGGGCAGGCGTGGTGCAGCCGGTCCATGCCCCGCTGCTCGCGAGCGTGGGACTTGAGCGCGGCCAACTCCTGGACGTGGGAGGCATCCTCGATCTGTTTTCCTTTGCCCCAGCAGCGAGGATGCGAGGCGATCTCGTCCACGCCATCGATGATGCGCACGACGGTCGATGACGCCACAACGGTGAGCGAGCGGCGAACGCGGTCGTGGGGGATCGAGTAGTCGTTGAGGTCGAATCGTGCGTAAGGAGTCTTTCCGACATGAACCACGACGCGGTCCTCCGCGGGAAACTGTGCGTCGGGAAGGGGCAGAAGTCGCTGGCGTTCGTCGCCGAACACCTCGCAGACCTTGCGGTGGCGGTCCTCGGGGCACGGGCGATGGTCGGCGACTTCCTTCATCCAGACGAGCGCTTGAGCGTTGAGGTCGTCGACATCACGAAACGAGCGGGCCGGAAAGAAGCTGGTGCGCACGTACCGGATGGCACGTTCGACGCGGCCCTTCTCGTTTCCTCTCGCGACGGCCACGGGCTTGGGCTGGAAGCGGTAGTGGGAGGCGAGGTCCAGAAGGGTGGGGTTGAACCGAATGGCGTCGCCCATCCGCTCGATCACGGCACTCTTGAGGTTGTCGTACAACAGGGTGCGGGGCACGCCCCCGAAGTGCTCGAAGGCCTGGACGTGAGCTCGAAGGAATGCACCCATGGCCGCCCCCAAGGAGAAGAATAGGAACACGCTGCGCGAGTAGCTCAGCACCATGACGAAGGCGAACAGGCGACGAGCAGCCCCGTCGATGTCGAGCTTGCCGAAGTCGCCCCAGTCGACTTGCCCTTGCTCGCCAGGCAGCGTGCGCAATCGGAGGAACGCCTCCGCGACGGGCTTGGGCCGGTGTCTGGCAACCAGGGCTCGAAAGTGGTCCGGTGCGCCCCGGTATCCTCGCTCGAGAACCATCTGATACAGGCGGCTTGCGGGCAAGCGAGGATACTTCGCGAGCGTCTCGATCACGAAGGGGAGATAGGGGTCGATGATGCTGGGCCGCTGGATGAGCCCCTTGGCGAAAGCTTGCTGGCCCAGCACGCGGCTTACCACACTGTGGTGTACGCCAAGTTGGGAAGCGATCGTGCCCGGCGGCCACTTCTCGGCCTGCGCGAGGCGCACGATCTCCGCGGCCTTGTCGTGAGGAATCATGACGCTTGCCCCTTGCCGTGCCTGCGGCGCAGCGCGCGGAAGTCACCCATGCCGCGGAGGGCCACGCGGCGGCCTGGGGAGCCGAGATCCCAGTGCACCAACTGGCTTTCGCCGGGAAACAGCTCGTCCCCGAAAATCCCCGACCCGAGCGTATCGGACGGGTCTTCCACAGACACAGCAGCATGAAGCGGATACCCGCTCCACAGCGCCAGCCCCTCGAGCAGAGTCAGCAAGGCCCTGGGGTGAGGCGGGGCCAGGGGCAGCCTGGCCTTGAGCAGGTCGGTTCCCGGTGGTTGCACAGCCAGCACCTGGCACTCCCCCCGCCGTACTCGCACGACACATGTCCATCTGCGCATCATGAAGCGGGCCCTCCCGGACCCCGACGGCCGAAGCCTCCGCGGCTCGCGCAACGTCGGGGGCCAGATTGCGGCCAGCCGAGGCTTGTGTCGCCGGATGATCCGTCTCTATTTCACGAGCGATCTTGGCCCTGATCCTAAGAGCGCGGTTGCGATCGGAGGTCTTGCCCCGCCCCCACCGACTGCGCCAATACCGGCGCTGGTACTGCCTGACCTGAGCCTTGCGGGCGATCGCTCGGCATCGCTCGGAGCAGTAGCGCTGACCCCAGTCGCACTCGACGCAGACGACGAAGGGAGCGCTGCACTGTCCGCAGTTGACCAACCGCCCATCTGCCTGCCTATCCTGCACGTTCTCTCCGAAGTTGGCCCACCTCGAGTCGAAGAGCGATACCGGCGGCACCCTGTTGCCCCGAGGTCCTTGTTGCTCTTGGACCGTTGGCAGCATCCGTGGCTCGAGCTGTCACTCGGGCCACGAACCTTTTTGTGGCGCGGATCCTACGGAGAGCGAACCACGAGGGCCAACAGCGTGATCGTTCCTCAGAGCGCTACACGCTGAACCCCAACGCGCGCGTCATCCAGTCGCCGCGCTGATCACCATCAGGCGGCAATCCCCAGAATGCCGCGGGTTGGGAACGTTGACGACA
>CAZAWR010000244.1:0-3258 GCA_964488865.1 uncultured Polyangiaceae bacterium
TCGCCCACGACCACGATTCTCAGGCAGACTCGACGCAGTGCGAAAGTAGGGCTAGCCCGCGCTATCCACCTCCACACCAACCCCCGCCCCTTCTGTGCTCTCTGCGCCTTCTGTGGTTCTCCGGGCTGACTCAGCCTCGACTTGAGTGGGATCACGGCCGCGGGTTCGTGCACTCACATTGGCCCGACTTCTTGTCGCAGTATGCGTCCATGTGCATGGATGCGCCCCCGAAGCGGTTGAGCGAAAGGCCGAGACAGAAGTCCTCCTTCTTGCAGTCTCGATCGGTCCTGCACCGCGGGCGGCACTCGCAGAACTTACTGCCCTGTTCGTCGTGGCATGCGGCCTCCGACGGCGTCTTGCAGAATCCCACGCAGTCGCTGGCGTCTTCGCAGTGCGCGAGGTCGTCGCCCGCCCAGCTCACGGCAGAAACATCGCAGCGATGGTTGCCGCCATACCCGTAGCACGCTTCGTCAGGGGCGCATTCGCGGCCGAGGTCGCACTCGATGACGAACGTGTTCTCGGGCCGGGCGGACGGCAGGACACAGCTCCGCGGACCCTGCCAGCCTTGCTGCACGCAGATCTGGCCGTCCGCACAGGGGGCTGCGCCGCACTTGGGTCGTGCCCGGCGCGGCATGTGGCAAGCACCCCGGCCGGTCGTCAGGTCGATGACGCAGGTCGAGCCCGGACGGCGGCACGTCCTGTCCTTCTCGCTGCACACCTCTGCCGTTCCGCACGGCGTCTTCCCCGTACCGGCAGGCTTGCACTCCCAGACGTCAAGCATGCCGTCGTCTCCGCTGCACGGCCCCAGAATACGATCCGCGTCGTAGCAGCAGACCTCGCCGCGCTTGCAGTCGCCCGCGCCGTCGCAGGACTTGTGGTCGTACCACGAGTAGCAAGAGTCCTTGCAGGTCGCGTTCGGGTCCATCTCGTCGAAGCTCCGCGCCTTCAGGTCCGCCACCCGGACGCACGCGGGAGCAGGCCAGTCAGCCGCGCACGCCTCCCTGGGCGCGCACACCTCCGCGCCCGCGGTGCAGATCTCGTCAGCACACGAGAACTTGCCGGGGCCGGGGTCGGGTGTTGCATACGGGGAGAGAGTCGGAGTGGGAACCGGTGAAGACGAGGATGACGCCACCGGAACCGATGAGGTCGGGGCCGGGCGGGAAGCCGTCGCCATGGACGTGGAAGCCGGTGGGATCGTCAGCGCGGTCGGCGGTCGCGACGCTTGCTCCCGCGGTCCGGTACCACAGGCAAGCGGAAGCACGATCGCGAGCGCGACCACGCCCAGGTGACGATGCTTGCCGAAAGCGTTTCGCGCGTTCATGACGGCTCCTTCAGCCCGATAGTTATCACGGAAAGGGCATCGGAGTCGCACACCTCTCGCGCGGCCGCGGCGCAGCTTGGAGCCGGTCATGGCAGTTCGAAAATGGAGGAGAGGGAATCCTCGTTGGGGGGATCGGAGACCGCTGATCGTCTACAGGACCTCGCGCAGGATTCCATGGGGTCCGGGCACGCCCTCCTCCTTGAGGTTCGTGATCGTTCGCCCGAGGTGCTCCCGTACGGAGACGAGCGAACCGCATAGCGCCTTCTGCACCAAGATCCGCGGCACCACGGGCGGCACGTCCCTGCCAAACACCGCGGAGAATCTCACGGGCCAAGACTGACGAAACGCATCCAGGTCTTCCACCAGGCCAGAACGTTCCGGCGCGCCCACCACCAGAAACTCGTCCCCGCCGTCGCGAATGGCACACGAGCCACACACGTCGCTCAGAGCGGTGGCAAAAACCCGCAGCACCTCGTCCCCGCGGTCCTGCCCGAACTGGTTGTTGAAGGCGCGAAACCCAGCGAGATCGATGAACGCGAGTTGGGTGGCGCTGCCGGCCAGTCCTGGCAACGACGAGAACAGCCGCGCGAGATCCGCGAAGTACGCGTAGAAGGGCAACCCGGTCTTGTGATCGCGATTTGAATCCGCGAGGAAAGGCCATCGAAATCGGTCCGCGAAGGGCTTCGAAAGCGCACACAACAGGTCCAGAACCTCCCCCGTGAGCCAGGAAGCCTCCGGCCCCAACACACGCCACAGCCCGTCTTCCCCTTGCGCCTCGGAAAGGTACCGCACGGTCGCCTCCCCATCGAAGGACGGGTCCACGTGAACGATCAGATCCGCCACGACCAACGTGGTGAGCACGTCGGGTCGGCCCTTGCCATCCGCATAAGCTCCGTCGGGCTCCTCCGCATCTCTCACATAGCGAGCGAGTCTCGCCGCCAAGTCGAGCTCCAGACCCAACGACAACAACGACGCGCCCAGCTGCGCGCTCGCGGACACGAGGGGCTTTTCGTGGAAAGGAAAGCGCTTGCCCAGCACCACCCCGATCCCCTCCGCGTCCGCCGCGTGGCACATCGCGACGGCCACCGCGAGAGGGTGAAGCATGGCCAAAGCCCGGGGCCTCCGCACCAAACACCAAAGAGCAAACGTGTCGTGCCAGGGCGAGATCGCCTGAACGAACAAGCCAAAATCGCGACGAATCGTGGGCGCCGCTTCCTCGAGCAGCGCCTTGGCCTCGGGATCCGAGGACGCTTGGCGCAACAACAACTCCAGGTGCTCCGCAATCAGAATCGGCGTCGTGAAGCGCGTCTCGAACGCAAAGCGATCGCGCTCCAGCACCGACTGCTCCGCCTCCCGCCACGCTCGCCACGTCGATGGTTCCGACACGGACGACGGAATGCTCCGCGCATGCTGGTACCCCAACTCCCACCGATAGCGCATCTCGCCGCCCGGATTTCCCACGGACCGGGTGTTCCAGTATTCGACGAGCCGCCTCGGGTCCACCGCGGCGCCCACGCCATTCCATGCCCGAAGTCCCGCGCCAGCGTACGGATCCGCGGGGTCGAATTCTCCCGCTGTACGCAAGAGCGCACGAGCCGCCCGTCGCGCACAGGCAGGGGCCGCATCCAACCAGGCGGGAAGAGAAGTCGACGCCGTCGACGGTTCCGTGATCATGGAGCCATGCTGCCCTCGGGGCACGTGCTCGTCAAACTCCAGCGCCTTTCACTCGGTTGGCACGTTCGACTGGCAACCCATGACGGGGCGAACACTCGATGGAAGCAAGTGTGCTCTGGCCGGTGGACATCCGTCGCCATGCAGCTACCCACATCCGCACAAGCAACGAAACCCTCTGCGCCTTGCTGCGGAATCTGCGGCCAACTCCGATGGGTGCGGCTCCATCCGAACGGTGCTGATCGAGCCGAATCGTAGGGATCTGG
>CAZAWR010000245.1:0-3181 GCA_964488865.1 uncultured Polyangiaceae bacterium
ATCGCCGCTACGCGGCTTTCCCCATAATCACGCGGATTTTGGCGATCGACAACACGTGTCCAACTCCAGCCCCGATTCCAACAATTCGAGCCCGAGACGATCGGCCTCCGCGGACGCGAGCTTCGCCATCTCAAGATAGTGTGAGAACGATGACTCGTACGGACGTTCCGTCTGGTTGCCTAGAATTTCCGACTCTAGAGGGGGCCAAAGCGACGCGGGCAGACCCGCGCACATCGTGCGAGGCTTCGAGCAGTCGTCCGTGGCCGGAGAAAGCAGCCTGCCGAGGTTGTCCTCGAACATTCCCCCGGCCGGCATGATCACCTGGCGTGTGTAGCCGTCACCGATCTCCGCATCCCCTGGCGTCGGAATGACGCCACCGAGAGATCTCCATTCGTCCCCGATGACGCGAACGATGTAGATGGCGTCGTCGATGCTCACAGCGTTCGTGGCCTCGAGGTATCGGCTCGTCTGCTCGATTGTGTGGGTGAGCACCGAGCCGGTGAGATCGATCATCTCCGAAGAAAGCGCACTAGACCCTCTCGTCGCAAGTCCCTCAAGGCAGACACACCCCATGCGTCACATGCCCGATGTCCCGGCAGACTTCGGCGTCCTCGCACCCGGACGCGATCTCACATATCCGCCGGCAGGCGCCTTCGTAGCAAACGTAATGCAGGGCACAATCGAACCCCGTGGTACAGGGGTGGCCGGAAGGACACCATGTTTCATTCGCGCACATTACGTTTAGTTCCTCACAAACGCCCTCCGATGGCGAAACGAAGCGGCAGGGAACCCCCAGTCCACAGCCGGTCTCGTTCTCGAAGATCGACACGGTGCAAGGCTCGCCGCCGGATTCACCCGGGACGAGAAGCGGGTCCAACCCATTGGCGCCGTAACCCGCTGCCCCGCCGTTCCCGGAGGCAGCGCCACCCTCCCCGCCGATTCCGGCTGCCGCGCCTCCACCACCATTTCCGCCGGTCAACGTGCCGGCGCTACCACCTTCTCCAGAGGCTCCTCCGGGGGCGCCCGCCTGTCCTCCGTCGCCGCCGTATCCCCCTCCGGCGGCACCTGCGTCCGGACATTCACACGGTCCCCACCCGGAACCATCGTCTTTGCACCGCTGTGCCCCTTGTTCTCCGCCGGGGCAGGCGCATGCTTCCTGTTTTCCTGGAGAACACGTAGTTGATTTGGGGTCATCTGCTTTCTCGGAGCTGCACGCCACAGCGCAAACCAGTGCCACTAGCAGAAGGACGAGTTGATTTGGATGCTTCATGGTCGGGACTCTTTCGGTTGCAATCCTAAGACTGGTGGTCACGCGATTAGCTGAGGGCAAGCTGCACCCGCAGGACGATGGTCGCGGTCATGTTCTGCAACGTTTCGGGTTCTGCTTGATTCGACACTGGTGCAGAACCCGCGCATACAAGCAGTAAGTACCATTTTCGTTCGCCTCAGGGAACAGCAAATGCCGCGCTCGGAGGCGGTTCTTGCATCGCGTCGTCGGGCGGCGATGGATATCTTCTACTGTTCAAACAAGACATTGTTCGAACAGAAGCTTGTCTCTATCGAGGCCCCGGTGAATCCGGGCTTGGGCTGCGCGAGAGGGATGCAGCTACAATGAAGTAGGCCGCGCTATCCACATCTCACTATCCAATGTTCGAACCCTTGCTATTCCGTAACTGACCTCCTTCCTGTTTGAGTGATTCGGGGGCCGGCGTGGTCTCCATCCTCTGTCGGACACAGCCGACGGGTTGTTGCGTGAAAACGTCGTCAGTATGTCGATTTTCTGGAAGCCCTTCAGGGGAAGGGGCTTGTGCTCGAAGCGTAGGCTCGGGCACACCGATCGGGTGGAGGAACTCAGAAGTCTGCTGACGGAGCAAGACCCCTGCCCGCACACGCCATCGGCGCTGGCGGCACGCTTCGGCGTGGCGATCGGTACTCTGGGCACAGACCTCAGCTACTTGCTCCGCGAGGGCATGGTGGATCGCGATGACTTGGTCCGGTGCGGCTTGCTGCAACCGTCAAGCATCGAGGCCCTCGAGACGTTGCCGGTGCGGAGCCGTAGCGGATCGGCGGGACGAGGGCAGTGGATGCAGAGCACGGCAACGGTCCTGCTCAACCTCCATGCGGAAGCGGATGGATACGCAGAGGCAGACGCCTACTTCGAGGCGCGCCTCGTCATGGTCGCCAGGGAGATGGCTTCGAGAGCGAGCGTTGTTCCGGGCCAGCGCATCATGCCGTTTGCCGTCAAGGTTCCCGATCGAGGTTCCGTCACCCAGGCCGAGGATGTCACCTTCAATATCTGCGAGCACCTCGGCTGCCTGCGCGTGGAAAGACCGGGAGACGTGCTACCGCCATGCCCGAGGAGGCTCGGGAGGCCAAGGAGGTCCCGTCGGCTGATGCTGTCGTTGGCCACCTGGCCGAGCTTCACTTCGTCGACTACCTCAAGCGTGCGAAGAAGGAGCAGTCGCTCCAGCGCGTCGAGTATCTGGACCAGCGCCATGCTGCGGGGATGCGACCCGACGATGAGCAAACGCCCCGACTTCTGGGTCGAAGTCAAGGCCCGACGGACCGTACGCGACGAGTTTTTCATCATCAACCAGGCTGAAGCTCGGGCGATGGCCTACTGGCGCAACCCCATCGTCGTGATCTACGAGCGGACCGGCGAAATCGAGATCGATGCGTCGAGGTTCTACGTGGTCGACCAGCGTCTGCTTTCGAAGCTGACGAGCGCCGGAAAGCCAAGGGTGGTGCTCGTCAAGGCGATGCTTCCCCAAAACGCGATCGCGTTCTGACGCGTTGCCAACGGAGCGTTGTCGACCCGCTCAGACATCGGTGCGTGGCCGATGTTACGTCTGGTCATCGCGTCCGGAGATGGCGCCGCGGGCGTGTCTCGCCAGTCGCTCGTCCCGACGTGAGATGGTGGCGGATCGTGTCACATCGTGTCGCGCCGCCCGACCGCGAAGACCCTTGCTTTCTCTGTGGTCGTGTGTTTTTGCCGCCCTATGTTGGGGGAGCCTCCGTCCACTCCGGTGCACTTCGCCTTCGGCTTCGTGGTCCTCCGTGGACTCCGGCCAGCAGAGCTAGCAGAGCTGGCCTCCGTCCACTCCGGATCGAGTTCCTGTTCTCAGCTCCTAGTCCCTAATCAAGCGAAGGCCGAGCGCGAAGCGCAAGGCGGATTGGGGCC
>CAZAWR010000246.1:0-2937 GCA_964488865.1 uncultured Polyangiaceae bacterium
GTTTCTCGCGCCATTTTCGTTGATCCAGGGGACCGGGTGCGAAGGTCCCGCTAGGGTGCTGGCTTCGGGCGTCGGTGCCCAGGAAGGAATGCCTTTCCAGCCCACCAGATGGAAGGGTAGAAAGGCGTCTTGCGGCGGCTGGATCGTGTCGGAAGCATAACTCGCGTTCCAGTACGTGTCGAGCGTGGCCTCACCGAAGCGCATCACATCGAAGTCGCTATGGCTGGCGTTCACCACCGGTTGTTGCAGGCCCCGACCAACCATCGTTACGCGTTGTCCATAGAACGTCTGCACGGGATTGAGTCCGTAAGATGGCGTCAACAGCAGCTTCGCTGGCGGGATTACCTTTGCGTCCACGCCCGGGTGGATCTCGATGACTGCTATGTCTGCTCCCCAACGATCCCCGAGTTTGTCTTTCACCAGATCGCCGAGCTTCTCATCGGCACCGTTGCAGAAGTCCGGATTGCTGTCGTAGGCGGAGGGGTTCCAGCGAATGTCCCCGGCGGCGCTGCTCGCCACATGGGTGACGCCAGGTTGGCCCAGAAGCTTGATTTCGGCCGATGTCATGCAGACAGCGCAGTGCGCAGCTGTTACCACCACGTTCCAGTCCACAAGGAAGCCTGAGCAGTTCCTCGTGCCCCCGGCCGGCGTGTTCGGGGTACGGTAGTTGATGAATGCCGCAAACGGGAACTGGGAAGGCAGCGCTTCGTGCCCGTCTTCCAGGGGAGTACAGCGCTCCCGGATCACCTCCGCCTCCAGCGCAGGTCCCGCCGAGCATGCAACGCCAAGGCTGACCGTCAGGAAGACCGCGGCCGTGCTGCAGCGAGGGAACAAGCCGGAAACTGGCATCCTCATCTTCCTCTCGGTTCGGCGGAATGCACTCCGTGCGCGTACGCGCATTCTCCATACTACACACAAAAACGGACAGGTCAATCGCAAGGATCGGGGACATCGGAGCGGGCTGGTCCATCCAGTCGTCGCTGATAGGGAACGACCGTTTCGGTACCAGGCCTGCGCGGCCATCGTCGTTGCTCGTTCGGTAGTGCAGGACGACTGCCATGCATCTGTCCCTGGGTCGGCGCAATCCTCGGCTCCGTCGTCCTCGTCGCCTTCGTCTCTGCGCGCCGAAGCCGTCGTTGCCGCTTCCGCTACCGCGGCTCCCCTTGCCTCTTCCGTCTTTGTTGCGGTGACCGAAGTGCTGCCAACCCCACCCGTCGCTTCGTCCGCGACGGTGGTCCGCGCGAAGGACGACGCGAACGAGAGCCTTCAAGCTTTCCCCCACCACCGAAGAGGACGAACGGGGGCAAGGACGAACCGGACAGGACCGACGGCACCGGGGAAGAGAAGCCGTTCTCAGCGGCACCCGTCGTCCTCGATCCCCTGGCGGATCAGAAGTAGGGCCCCTCAGGGGTCGCAGAAGTCCTTCCAGGTCATCAGCGCCAGTGGCTCCCACGGCTTGCCTAGCGCCATCAGCTTGCCCGTCTTCACGTCCGTGGGGAGGTTCGCCTCGATCGGATAGTACCGGTTGTGGCGGTCGATGAGGTCGTTGAGCAGCCCAAGGTCCATATCGCGCGCCCGCTGCTGCATCGCGCCTTTCGCAGCCGCCTCGTCTCCCCCATTGTCTTCGAGCGCCTGCTGGTACACCTCCACCAGCGCCTGACGCATCGCCTCTTCGAGGTCCTCGATGCGACGCTTTCTCCGCATGTAGGCAGGCACCCCGGCGGCCGCGCGCACCCGCGCGTCGAGGGAGATCTTGAAGTTCACGGGCAACGAACCCACGCTCAGCCTCTTGCTGTCCATCGACGGTCAACGCTATCACTCCTTTCGTGAATGACCAGCCCATGCAGGCCTATCTCGCGGCGCAACACGAGCGCGGCCGTCCCACCGTCCTCGCGTTTCCCACGCTGTACCCGCGCGAAGTGGTGACCGCACTCGATGCGTGCGCCTGGGAGCGTTGGTCCACGCCCCCGTCCGACGTCGCCGGGGCCGACGCGGGCAAGCTCCAGGGCTATCTCTGCCCCACCGTACGAGGGGCGCAGTCCGTGCTCGCGTCCCTCGAACGCGTCACACCCCGCGCGCGCGCCGCCATCATCCCGCACACGTGTGACTCCATGCAGGGCCTTGCCTCCATCGCCCTTTCCACCCCCACGTGGGACATCCCCATCCTCACGTTCCGCCACCCGCGTGGCACCGCCCGCCCCGCCTCCCGCCTCTTCCTGCGCGAAGAAGTCCTGTCCTTCGTCGCATCCCTCGAGAGAGCCCTCGACCGCAAGCTCGAGCCCGAACGGCTCCGCCGCGCCCTCGTGCTTCACCGCCATGTCGAAGACCTCCTGCGTCGCCTCCTCGGTTCCTTGCCCTGCCTGAAGACGCCGGGAGCTGAGCTGTACGCCACGCTCCGAAAGCTCGAGTACCTGCACCCCGAGGACGCCATCCGACCGCTCGAACAACTCCTCGCCCAGGTCGATCCCAAGACCCGCCGCCAGGGTGTTGGGCTCGTTCTCAGCGGAATGGTCCCCGAACCCGAGGGCTTGATCGATACCCTCGAAGACGCCGGGGGCTTCGTGGCCGCCGACGACTACGCTGCCTTCGGCCGCCGCATCCCGTCCCATGCGGGTCCCGTCGCAAACGACCCCATCGACGACGTCGTAGAGCGATTGCTGCTCATGCCCCCCTGCCCCACGCGCGCGTCGGACGCAGGCCCGCGCATCGAGCACTTGCGCACCTTGGCACGCGACAGCGGCGCCCGCGGTGTCATCCTGCACACCGTGAAGTTCTGCGAGCCGGAGCTGTTCGATGTCGCCACCCTTCGCAGGGCGCTCGAGACCGACGGGCTCGGCGTGTTGCACGTGGAGACGGAGTTCGAAGGCCAGGTCACCGGCCAAATGGCGACACGTGTCGAGGCGTTCCTGGAGATGCTGGGCGACGGGAGGCGGGCAT
>CAZAWR010000247.1:0-2440 GCA_964488865.1 uncultured Polyangiaceae bacterium
ACCCTCGTGAATCGCGACCTCATCCAGGCCTGCTCCCGCCTGTTCGTGCTGGGCGGCGGCAACGTGGGCTTGATTGGCGCCTACCACGCGCTGCAAGCGGGCATCGACGTCGTGGGCTTGGTCGAGGCGCTCCCCGAGGTCGGCGGCTACAAGGTCCACGCGGACAAGGTTCGCCGTCTCGGCGTGCCCATCTGGACCCGCACCACGGTCCTTCGCGCGGACCCAGCCCCCGGCAAGGAATCGGTCGGGAGCGTGACCATCGCGAGCGTCGACAATCGCTTCCAGCCCATCGCGGGAACGGAGCGCACGTTCGAGGTCGACACGCTACTCATCGCGGTGGGTCTCAGCCCCGTGGACGAGCTGCTGGCGAAGGCAGAGGAGTTGGGCATCAAGGCCTACGCGGCGGGCGACACGGCCGAGATCGCGGAGGCTTCCGCGGCCATCTTCAGCGGCCGCATCACGGGTCGGCAGATGGCCCGGGACCTCGGCGTGCCCGTGGAGATTCCTGCCTACTGGCCGGAGCTCGCCGCCACCCTTCGCAGTCGGCCCGGAAAGACCGTGCCCTTCGTGGCCCAGGACCTGGCGCTGCCTGTGTACCCGATCATCCGATGCGTGCAGGAGATCCCCTGCAACCCCTGCCAGCAGGCGTGCCCCGACAAGCTGATCTCGATGCCCGGGTCCATCATGGCCCTGCCCACTTACTCGGGGAAGTGCCTTGGCTGCGGGGAATGCGTGACGGTCTGCCCTGGACTCGCCATCAACCTCGTCTTCAACGACTACGACCCGACAGGGGTCAAGTCGCTCCTCATGCTGCCCTTCGAGTTCTCCCTCGACCGCGTTCCCCTCGGTTGCGAGGTGGATACCGTCGACATCGACGGCAACCCCGTAGGCAAGGGAACCGTGGTGGCCGTCCGAAGCCGCGAGCAGCAGGACCGCAGGCACTTGCTTCTCGTGGAGGTCCCGGCGGAGCACAAGCTGTTGGTCGCGGGGTTCACGATCCGTGGACCTTCGGTGCCGGTGGACGAACACGAGGAATCCAATGACGCCGACCCCATCGTGTGCCGCTGCGAGCGCGTGCGAAAGAGCACGATCGTCGAGGAGATCCGCGCTGGGGTGCGCGACATGAACCAGCTCAAGGCCCTCGCGCGGGTGAGCATGGGCGGTTGCGGAGGCAAGACGTGCACGGAGCTGGTGCGACGCATCTTCCGGGAGGAAGGCGTGGAGCTTGCGAAGGTAACGCCGGGCACGGTTCGTCCCCTGGTGGCGGAGACGCCCCTCGGAGCCTTCGTTCGCGGTGAGGAGGCCAATCATGACTGACACCTACGATGCGATCGTGGTGGGAGGCGGGTCCGTCGGCGTGCCTTCGGCGTATGCACTGGCACGTAGGGGCCTGAAGGTGCTCGTGCTGGACCGTCGCCCCGCCGTGGGACAAGGCGACAACAAGGCGGCTATCGGAGGCGTGCGCGCCACCCACTCGGACCCCGCCAAGATCCTGCTCTGCACCCGCACCCTCGAAGCCGTCAGCACGTGGAAGGAAACCCATGGCGACGACATCGGGTGGAAGCCCGGAGGCTATTGCTTCCCTGCCTACTCCGAGGCCGTCGAGAACACCCTGCGCGGACTGCTGCCCAAGCAGCGCACCTACGGCCTGGTCAACGACTACGTCGATGCCAACGCCATCGCCGAGCTCGTCCCGGGCATCGTCCGCGACGGCCTTCGTGGAGGCACCTACTCCCCGAACGACGGACAGGTTTCCCCGTTGCTGCTGCCGGTCGTGCTGATGCGGCACGCGATCCGGATGGGCGCGGAGCTTCGGGTCGACGAGCGTGTGACGGGCTACGAGATCCAGGGCGGAGCGATTCGCGCGGTCCTGACGGACAAGGGGCGCTACGAGGCGCCCATCGTGGTGCTCGCGACCGGTGCGGACGCGGCCCAGGACGGGACGCTGCTTGGGATCGAGATCCCGGTCAAGCCCGACAGCCACGAGGCGGGCATCACCGCTCCCGTCGAGCACTTCCTCGCACCGCTGGTGGTGGACCTGCGCCCAGGGCCCGAGGGCAAGACGGTCAACTTCTACTTCGGCCAGAACCACGAGGGGCAGATCATCTTCTGCTACACGCCGAAGGAGTTGTTCGTGGGCACGAACCGCGAGAGCCTCTCGGAGTTCCTTCCCATCCTCGCGGCGCGCATGATCAGCCTCGTACCGCGGCTCAAGCACCTTCTGGTACGGCGCGTGTGGCGCGGGTGCTATCCGATGACCCCCGACGGTGTGCCCATCGTCAGCAACGTGGAGAGCATTCGCGGACTGACGTTGGCGGTGGGCATGTGCGGGCAGGGGTTCATGCTCGGCATCGGGGTGGGCGACGAAGTGGCTTCGCTTGCGCTGGATGGCAAGTACCTGCTCCCGAAGGAGGCGTCGGACACGCTGCGGTTCGAGCGC
>CAZAWR010000248.1:0-2437 GCA_964488865.1 uncultured Polyangiaceae bacterium
TCGTATCTCCGGGCGCACGCACCACGTAGCCGATCGTGTTGCGACTCGCGACGGGCATTGCCGCGATCGTCTCCTGCAGCACGAGCACCCCGCCGAATCGCAGCGTTCCGCTCGCGTCGGGAGAGAACTTCGCAATGGCCGACAAGCCCGAGCGAGAACCCACGAGGAACAGCTCGCCGCCGTGGCCGTTGACGAGCCAGTAGCGAGAGAAGGAGCGCCATGGGGTCGGCCACATCGCGATGGTTTGGAACTGACCGGATCCGGGGATCCAGCGTCGCAACCGAGTGAGCAACAGGGCCCCTCGGTCCACCTCGTACACCGCCTGATCTTGATGCCGGTAGGTGGCGGATAGTACGCGACCGGGCCGCCTCCCGGCGGCAAGGGCTGTCTTGGACCAGGACCGCGACGGCAAGTGATAGGTCCAGGCGCTGCCGGACGATGCGCCGAAGCGGTACAACTCCTGGCGCTCGCCGCTGAGCGCGAGCCCCTCTTCGTTCGACAGGGGACCAGGCGTGAGACTTCGCTCGGCCATCTTCACTACATCGAACAGCGGGGCGGCTTCGAGGGAGCCGTGGAGGCCCGCGGTGGTGAAGGATGCGACGGGCATTCCCGTGGCGCGCGACACGGTCACGGCGCGCAGGGTGAGCTGGCCAGGCAGCTTCTGCTCCAGGGTGCCCAACGGCTCGCCCACGGGCACGACCGTCTGTTCGAGTGCGTGCGTCGCGTGGAGCGTCTCGCGCGCGGAGGTGGTGAGCAATCCAGGCACCTGGCGCACACCCCGGGGAGTGACGATCAACTCCATGCGCCCGAGCTCATCGGGACCCGGGGAGACCACGAAGAGATTGCTCTGGCGCATGTCCGTGCCCGCGCCGCACTCGTAGCAGGGGATGGGGATCTCGGGGTCGACGCGCAAAGGGAAGTCGAGCAGGTACATGCTCATCCTGCGGTCCGCGCTGCCCGCTCCCGTCTCCACGAAGCTGCCGCGCCTGCGTAGCCTTATCTCCTCGGCGGACCCCGCTGGGTGTCCGAAGCCTTCACGGATGTTGCTCCAAAGCACCCCGTTGACGTAGGCCGTCAAGATATCACCGGGCTCCTTCACGTAGGGCGTGCCCAGTGCCATGTAGTCCCACAGCGTCGGACCTTGAGCCTCTCCGTTGAACCGGAGCGTATGCACCTCGGGACCCATGGCGTTCCAGTCTGGGAATCCCTCCGACGAGAACGTGGACGTGGTCTGCAGGTCGAGCCATCGAGGGTGCGTGAAGTCATCGGCAACAGGACGGCACCCTGAATCCACCAGGCACTTCGCTCTCCCAGCACGGTTCTCCACGTTCTCGGAACCGCAATCGCACCACTTCGTGTGCGTCGTCGCCATGCCATTCACGGTGCTCGGCGACGGCGTCGGAACATGCGTGATCCCGTTGCGCATGACGAACGCACAGGCCCCCGCCTCCGGCGGGATGCACGGATACGACGGGTGCTGCCCTTGCGGGAAGATCCCGTCGCCAAGCCGAATCATCGGACAGGCCACGTCGCACGTGCCGATCCGGAACGCCTCCTGATACTTCGCCAGGTCCGCCGCGTAGCTCCACCCCGGACGCACGATCGGAACCATGGTTTGTCCCGGGTAGTGGATCGCCAACTCCGCCTCCATGTTGCAGTTGGCCAGCTCCTGCTCGAACACCCGGTCCTCGGGAGCAGGGCTCGTGCACCAGTCGCAGAGGTTGCCTACGCCGTCGATGTCGTCATCCGCTTCGGGATAGGCAGGCATGAGGAGCTTGTCCACGCCACCTCGCACGGTGGCGACGCCCGGGCAGTTGTCACACTTGTCGGGGATGCCGTCCTGGTCCAGGTCGGGCTCGACCTTGTCGAGCTGATCCAGATTGCTCATTTCGGGACAGGTGTCGCACAAGTCCGGGATGCCGTCGTCGTCGGAGTGAGCCTGTTCGAGCGCGGGCGTGTACCCCGGCCGATTGCGGTAGCTGGCCGGACAACAGCCAGGACCGAACTTCTCCCCCGTTCGCGGGTCCGTGTAGACCGTGACGGCGCCCGTCTCCCGATACTTCGGATCGGCGACGGTCGGGCAAGGGTCGCAGGCGTCGGGCAACAGGTCGCCGTCGGAGTCCACGTCCTGCAAGTGCTCGGGGCCTTCGTTGGTAAGGCACTCGCCCATGAGCCTGCCGTCGTCGTCCACCACGTGGGTCTTGATGAAGTGGATGGCTTCGGGGGAGTCGACGGCGGCGGTGTTGGTACGTAGTCGGGCGGGGCCGAAGGACGAGATGTGCCCGCTCGTGATGCCACAGAGCGTGGCAAACTGAACGAGCGCCCCGCCGGAGTCGCCCGATTCTGACGTGCCTGGGTACCCCTCGCCCGGCTTCCACGTCACCGTCCTGCTGTACACCGCTCCCGTGGAATGGGACTCACGGCTCCAGCCGCCAGC
>CAZAWR010000249.1:0-2403 GCA_964488865.1 uncultured Polyangiaceae bacterium
GACCCATCTGCTGATGGAGCCTCACGCCATGGCGTGGGGTTTCCCGTGCAGTTTCTTGCGCGCCCCGCGCGTCTGGTACCCCCACAGCGTCATCCGTTGGTTCGGTACGTGGGCGTGCTGTCGAGCGCGTCGCGATGGCGTGAGCATGTCGTGCCCAAACCCCAGGACAAGGGCCGGCAAACACGCCCCAGCGAGCCGCAACCGCCGTCGGTGACCAAGACCATGGACGTGGCGTCCACGCTTGCGTGCACGTCTCCAACCGCGGAGCCCGAAGCACAGCGAACCTATCGTGGAAGCGCGGCGGCCGCGGGCTCGTATGTGGACTGGGCGACTCTTCTTCGCCGTGTGTTCGGCGTGGATTCGCTTGCGTGTACAAAGTGCGGCGGCAGGAAACCTCACGCCGTGGCGTGAGGCTCCGGGTCATTGCCACCATCATCGAGCAACCGGCGATCACCAAGATCCTCGATAGCCTTGGGCTTGCCTCGAGCCCACCCCTTCGTCGCGCGCGCGCTCCGGACCCACAACTGGACTTCGACCCGGTCTTGTCCGTGGTGTAGCGGAAGGTCGCGGATGGCACCGGGTTCTTCGCTGCGGGCAACTGCGGCGACGCATCGGTGCGTCTTCCGATCGCGCTCACAGCATCCATCCGCCCTGATTCCGTCGAGACTGCCTCCACGCGGACATGACGACGTGACCCGGAGCCTGTCTTGACCTGCGAAGGGCGTTCGATTTACTTATCGGCCTTATCGGCCTTATCGGCCTTATCTGCCTTATCTGCCTTATCGGCCTTATCTGCCGGGTGCTTGTCGGGTACCAGTGACGGTTGATACCTCTCAATTCCGATCGGACCCGTTGTAGTCGTCGGGGTGTCCACGCCCGAACAGAATGGCAAGCAGGAGAACTTCTGGAAGCAGATCGACACGACCGGGCGACGAAGCATTTCGGTGGATGGAAGGCAGACGAGAGAGTATCAGGGGGGATAACGCGCAAGCCTTAGGGTCTTCCAAGTTCCGGCCATGCTGAGATCTATCACTCAATGGTTCGCCCCACCCCTGTTTCCGGGTGATCGGGACAAGACGCGCCAAGCGAGCGTGCTGAACATCTTGCTCGTCACGTTGCTCTTGCTCATACCAGTCCTCGTCGTGGGCAATCTGCTCGGGGGACGGGTGCCCGTCCTGGTGTATCTCGTGAACTCCGGAATGTTCGCGGTTTGCCTCGCGCTCCGAGCGTGGATGCGGCGGGGAAGCGTCGTCCCGGCGGGGTGGACCCTTCTCGTGCTCGGCATCGTGGCCATTACGACGAGCCTCGCAGTTCTGGGAACCGTACGGGCTCCTACGGCCGCGATGTACTTGCTCATCATCATTACGGCTGGCCTGCTGACTGGCCAAGCCGGCATGATTGCGATCATCATCCTGTGCATAGGTGCGATCGCCGCCTTGATCGTGGCGGGGAATGCAGGCATGTTGCCTACTCCGGATCTGTCGGTCGGTGTCACCCAGGCGGTCAGCTACGCGGCCATCTTCGCATGGACAGGCGGTCTGATGTACGCGGCCATCCGCTCGTTGCGGTCCGCCATCGAAACGGCCGAGACCGAGTTGGTTGCCCGCACGCGGGCAGAAGAAGACCTCGCCCGACACCTGGCGGAACTCGAGGAGACGGTGCGGCAGCGAACCGCAGAACTGTCTCTCAGCAACGCCCAAATCCGTGCCGAGATCGACGAGCGTGCCAGAGCGGAGGTCGCGCTGCGAGAGAGTGAGCAGAAGTTCGCGCTCGCGTTCAAGTCATCACCCAGCACGATCATTCTAACGCGGTTCCCCGACGGAGCGATCCTCGAGGTGAACGATGGCTTCGGGGCGATGTGCGGCTTCGATCGCGGCGAGGTGATCGGCCGCACTACGGTCGAACTGAACCTTTGGTTCGACGCCGCCGAGCGGAACGGCGTCGTCGATACGCTGGACAAGAGCGGTGCCATTCACGGCCAGGAAGTTCGGTTCCTGAGGAAGTCCGGCGAGTTCTTCACCGGACTGCTCTCCGCAGCTACGTTCCAGCTGAACGACGAGATGTGTACGTTGTCCACGATACAGGACATCTCCGTGCGCAAGGGGCTTGAGGATGAGCGGGAGCGTCTCATTGAACGGTATCAAGAAACGCTCGCGACGGTGAAGCTGCTTTCGGGGATCATCCCGATCTGCATGCACTGCAAGAAGATCCGAGACGATAAGGGGTATTGGAACCGGCTGGAGAAGTTCATCCAGGAGCATTCCTCTGCGGAGTTCAGTCACGGTGTCTGCCCGGACTGCCTCGCGAAGTACTACCCAGACGACATGTAGTCTTCGCGCCAATTCATTGTCACACCGTCGAGCTTCCCGTCCACGTACGTCTGCTCGCTCTGCAAGTTGCCAT
>CAZAWR010000250.1:0-2321 GCA_964488865.1 uncultured Polyangiaceae bacterium
GCTGGCGGCTGGAGCCGTGAGTCCCATTCCACGGGAGCGGTGTACAGCAGGACGGCGACGTGGAAGCCGGGCGAGGGGTACCCAGGCACGTCAGAACCGGGCGACTCCGGCGGGGCGCTCGTCCAATTTGCCACGCTCTGTGGCATCACGAGCGGGCACATCTCGTCCCTCGGCCCCGTCGGGCGGCGCACCAACACCGCCGCCGTCGACTCCCCCGAAGCCATCCACTTCATCAAGACACACGTCGTGGACGACGACGGCAGGCTCATGGGCGAGTGCCTTCCCAACGAAGGCCCCGCGCACCTGCGGGACGTGGACTCTGACGGCGACCTGTTGCCCGACGCGTGCGACCCTTGCCCGACCGTCGCCGATCCGAAGTATCGGGAGACGGGCGCCGTCACGGTCTACACGGACCCGCGAACGGGGGAGAAGTTCGGTCCTGGCTGTTGTCCGGCCAGCTACCGCAATCGGCCGGGGTACACGCCCGCGCTCGAACAGGCTCACTCCGACGACGACGGCATCCCGGACTTGTGCGACACCTGTCCCGAAATGAGCAATCTGGATCAGCTCGACAAGGTCGAGCCCGACCTGGACCAGGACGGCATCCCCGACAAGTGTGACAACTGCCCGGGCGTCGCCACCGTGCGAGGTGGCGTGGACAAGCTCCTCATGCCTGCCTATCCCGAAGCGGATGACGACATCGACGGCGTAGGCAACCTCTGCGACTGGTGCACGAGCCCTGCTCCCGAGGACCGGGTGTTCGAGCAGGAGCTGGCCAACTGCAACATGGAGGCGGAGTTGGCGATCCACTACCCGGGACAAACCATGGTTCCGATCGTGCGTCCGGGGTGGAGCTACGCGGCGGACCTGGCGAAGTATCAGGAGGCGTTCCGGATCGGCACGTGCGACGTGGCCTGTCCGATGATTCGGCTTGGCGACGGGATCTTCCCGCAAGGGCAGCACCCGTCGTATCCGTGCATCCCGCCGGAGGCGGGGGCCTGTGCGTTCGTCATGCGCAACGGGATCACGCATGTTCCGACGCCGTCGCCGAGCACCGTGAATGGCATGGCGACGACGCACACGAAGTGGTGCGATTGCGGTTCCGAGAACGTGGAGAACCGTGCTGGGAGAGCGAAGTGCCTGGTGGATTCAGGGTGCCGTCCTGTTGCCGATGACTTCACGCACCCTCGATGGCTCGACCTGCAGACCACGTCTACGTTCTCGTCGGAGGGATTCCCCGACTGGAGCGCAATGGATCCCGAGGTGCATACGCTCCGGTTCAATGGGGAGGCGCAGGGTCCGACGCTGTGGGACTACATGGCACTGGGCGCGCCCTACGTGAAGGACCCCGGCGATATCCTGACAGCACACGTCAACGGCATGCTCTGGAGCAACATCCGTGGGGGCTTCGGACACCCCGCAGGATCCCCTGAAGAATCGAGGCTTCAGGAGCGCGGAAGCTTCGTGGAGACCGGCGCGGGGTACGCGGACCGCCGGATGAGCATGTACCTGCTCGACTTCCCGTTGCGGATCGACCCCGAGATCCCCATCCCCTGTTACGAGTGCGGCGCGGGCACGGACATGCGACAGAGCAATCTCTTCGTGGTCTCCCCAGGTCCCGATGAGCTCGGACGCATGGAGCTCATCGTCACGCCCCGCGGCGTGCGCCAGGTGCCTGGGTTGCTCACCACCTCCGCGCGGGAGACGCTCCACGCGACGCACACACTCGGACAGAGCGTCGTGCCCGTGGGGGAGCCGTTGGGCACCCTGGAGCAGAAGCTGCCTGGACAGCTCACCCTGCGCGCCCTGACCGTGTCGCGCGCCACGGGAATGCCCGTCGCATCCTTCACCACCGCGGGCCTCCACGGCTCCCTCGAAGCCGCCCCGCTGTTCGATGTAGTGAAGATGGCCGAGCGAAGTCTCACGCCTGGTCCCCTGTCGAACGAAGAGGGGCTCGCGCTCAGCGGCGAGCGCCAAGAGTTGTACCGCTTCGGCGCATCGTCCAGCAGCGCCTGGATCTATCACCTGCCGTCGCGGTCCTGGTCCAAGACAGCCCTTGCCCCGGGGAAGCGACCGGGCCGTGTGCTTGCCGCCACCTATCGGCATCAAGATGGGGCCGTCTACGAGGTGGACCGAGGAGCCTTGTTGCTCACGCGGTTGCGACGCTGGATCCCCGGAGCGGGCCGCTTCGAGACCGTCGCGATGTGGCCGACCCCATGGCGCTCCTTCTCTCGCTACTGGCTCGTCAACGGTCACGGCGGCGAGCTGTTCCTCGTGGGTTCTCGCTCGGGCTTGTCGGCCATCGCGAAGTTCTCTCCCGA
>CAZAWR010000251.1:0-2229 GCA_964488865.1 uncultured Polyangiaceae bacterium
TTCATCGCGTTGTCCTCCCTTTGCCTCCAGATAGTCGTAAGGAGACCGGACATCTCCGGGAAAGTCAACCACTACCGTCTCGAGGGCGGAACCCGGGAGCGAGGGCGCGGCCGCGAATCCGGTCCTGGGCGTGATGCCCAGAAGGTCGGTCGTCTGCTGCACGCCAATCGCTATCTCAAAGGCGTTCGGCCTTCCTACCAGCCTACCAAGGTTTCGGACCGAGCAACGATTTCCAACACCGTCCTCGGCTCCGTTCAGGTGCAGGCTCCCGAGGTGGCTCCCATCATCGAGCGCATCCTCTTTCCCGGAGGACCGCCGGCCAAGGTCACGGTCCAACTCATGCTCGTCGCCCTCGGCTCGGCGCTCGAACGCTCCGTCGCCGAGATCAAAGCCGCGGACATCGCCCACGCCCTGGAATTGGCCGACGACGGCGCGTTCCGTGCCGAGCGCGACGAGGCACTCAGCGCGCTGCGCGCGGGGCTCATGGACGCCCGGGACGTGCTCGTGGCCACCTACGGGCAAGCTGTCGCCGCGGAGTACGGGCTCGACGGGGAGACGCCGACGATCCCGGGGCTTGCGTCCCAGCGGGCGGCAAAGGCCGCAGGTCTGCTGCGAAGCCGTCCCATCACGGCGAAGGCGAAGCGAAAGGGCGTGACGGTCGATGCGTCCGCGCTAGCCGCGGATCTCGAAGAAGGAGCCAAGCGCTTGGACGCGTCGTTGGTGACCGTGCAGAAGGAGGAGCGAGAAGCGCAGCTCACGCTCCACGCGCGCAATGAGGCGTTGGCTCGCTGGAACGCGCGTTACCAAGGCGTGGCGGACACGATCACGGGCCTGTACGAGCTTGCCGAGAAGTGGGAGCTTGCGGCCATGGTGCGTCCGACGTCGCGGCGTCGCGCGGGGGTGCCGGAGGAAGGGGACCCGGTGGTGCCGGTGGTGGAGCCGGTGGGACCGAACGGGTGAAGCTGTCGGGCCGCGCCACGTGCTCTTGTGGTCCGGTCCGCATGATCCGAGCCTGTCAGAACAAGAACCCGAACGACGCCTCGATGTACGCAGCCGAGTCGGTCAACGCGTTCGACTTGTCGTTCATCTCAGCTGCAACGGCGTCCGCTTCCGCGGGATCGAATGCGGCTGATGTGTCTCCGTCGAAGCGGTTCAGGCCGTCGAGATGGGCTACTCCACCCACGAGGATCGCCAGTCGAAACGCGCTGTCGGACCGATAGCCGTAACCCACACCAGCGATGGCCAAGAGCGGGTTGCCTTCGCGCGAGTATGACATCGTGTTGCCGTTCGCGTCTTCGGCAAGCAACGGCGGGCACCCATCGTCCACCGGAGGCGCGGAAGGGGCGGTGGGTTCCGATTGCTGGACGCTCGGTTGCGGCGCCTCCTCCAGCGTCTCGGCTCCTTCGGTCACGCGGAAGACCGCGCGGCGGTTGACCGCCCACGGGCCAGGCTTCTGCTCGGAACCTTCGCACTCTGTCGAGTCGGCTGGGACCTTGTTGCGACACGTCTCGCCTTCGTCGACTTTGGGTCGCTCCTCCCCGTAGCCCTCGAAAGTCAGCCGGTCTGCGTCGATGCCGTTGTCGCGGAGCCACTCGCGTATGGCCTCGGCGCGCCGTCGGGACAGATCGCGATTGTAGGCCTTCTCGCCTCGAGAATCCGTGTGTCCCTCGATTTCGAGCGCGACGTCGGGGTGCTCCTGCAAGTACTGCAGCAGGCTCAAGAGGGTTCGCTCCGTCCGTTCCCCCTTGAGCGTGGCCTCATTGGCAGCCCGCGAGTCGGGGCCTCCCTGGCCCTCGGCGCAACGCGCGCTACCAAGGCGTGGCGGACACGATCACGGGCCTGTACGTGCTTGCCGAGAAGTGGGGGCTTGCGGCCATGGTGCGTCCGACGTCGCGGCGTATGCCGAGCACCACGCTACCAACGACCCCAACCACGCGGGCCCGGCGCGCCCCCGACTTGCTCATGTCACAAGCACTCCTTCAGATGGATACCAAGGTGCGGCGGCTGGTCGAGCGACCCGATGCGTTGCACCTCGATACGGTTGTTGCCCCGGCGCGTGATGTACTCGTAGCCGCGGGCGTCGAGCGCGTCGAACGCCCCTGAGAAGTTCGCCGCCCAAGTCAGCCTTGAAACCGGTCAAGACCCGGCGGAGTTGCGGGGATTCTCGACGAGGCTCGATCAGTCCGGCGGCTCGCCGGGCCCGAGAGAGTCCAGGCGTACGCGCCGGAT
>CAZAWR010000252.1:0-2204 GCA_964488865.1 uncultured Polyangiaceae bacterium
GAAGGGGCAGGGGAAAGGGCAAGGGCCAGAACCCGGGCCGGCGCAATGCACCCGGACGATCCCAGATCCGTCCCCTCACGCCGGAGGCACAACCGGCTGCTCAGGCGCGTCGCCCGTCGCTTTGCGCGCCGGGCCGCGAGAAGCCTGAGCCAGGCTCTCGAACCGCTCCGCCGTGGGCTTGTTGCGAAAAACGTAGCGTCCCGTGTCATAGATATCCGTGTAGTAGGCGTACAACAGCGCCCACACCTTGGCCTGGCGCGCCTCCCAGTCCTTGGCCTCCCCAGAGGAGCCCAGCTCGTCGATGATCTGCTTGGCGAGACGGAGCGCGAGGGCGCTGTCCCCGGCGTCGTAGTGCTTCCGGTCCTCTTGCAGCACAACGCGGTTGTCCTCGACCAGGCGCGCCAGGCGGGTGAGGTCGCTCGCCGTGTCGAAGTACCCGGTTCCGGACCTGATCGACACCACCTCCGCGGCCACGGCCGCGACGTCACCCAGGTAGTACTCGACGAGCGAGAGGAGCTTGGTTCGCAGGGCCAGTGCTTGGTTGACGAGGGCAACGGGCACCCTCACCTGGGTTTCTTGCACGGCAGCGGTCTCCGCCTCGGTGGTCATGTGCCACAGCGTGAGCGCCAAGGGCTTCAGCCGCGTCAGGCAGACGGGATCGAACAGCGCTTCGGGAACCTTGGCGAGGCCGGCGGCGATCGTTGGGTCGGCACAGAGCTTCGACAGCGCGACAGCGGCGATGGCGGCCCGCCGCTTGGTCACGAGGGGTGGACGAACGTCCCCGGGCTCGACTTGCCCGAGCCAGGTCATGACTTGGTCGTACGCGGCTTTGGCGTCGGCGAATGCTTCGGTCTCGTCGATGATGATGGGATCGGGGATCGTACCTGGCATCGTGGTCTCCTTTCGGCGGTGGCAGCGAACGGAAATCCGCTCGTACAGGGGCCCTGACGGGCTTGGGGGAACGAAGCTCTGTTGGGAAAGGGTGTCCACCCGGCTTTTCGAACGGAATTCTGTTCCCCGCGGGTTCGATCGACCCGCCAGGAGCGCAGCCGCGCTCGGAAAGGCCGTGGAACGGCCTTAGTGAGCGGATTTCTGTTCCTGGAAGGTGATGATCTCTCCCATGAACGGCGTGGTTGTCCCTGTTGCCCATAGCCCAGAGCGAGAGAGCGCGTAGCATCGGGTTTGGGAGAGAGCAAGAAAATGGCAACCCCTCAGACCTCCTCGGAGGCGCGGACATGAGCGAAGCTGTGGATTTCATCGAAAGCTTGACGACCTCGATCTTCGGGCTGGTCGTCGGCCGCTACCTGGAGGCCCACCATGCAGCGTCCACTGACCGTATCGAGCTGGCGTTGCGTCACGGAGATGGGCCCTTCAGAGACCGCACGGTCGTCGTCGTCGACAGGCCTGCTCAGAGGCTCTTCGTCGGCCAACCGGTGTTCGTCGTCGTCGAGTCCACCGGAGCTCGGTGGGGACGCATCCAGAGCCTCCGAGTCGACGATGCCGACGAGCAAGACTTGCCGCCACACGTAAACGCTCCCACAGGTGTCGGCGTCGGCCTCGACTTCAGATTCCCCAAGAGTGCCACCGCCAAGCTGATCGCGCTGGCTGCCGAGGACGACGTGGTGTGGAGCCCGCTGAACGTTCGTGCGCCGCCAACGGCGTAGGGTGGTGATCGACACCGCAAGCTCCATGGTGGAAGCCGATCTGGCGGTCATCGACGCGGAGATCGAACGGATGCTGCGCAGGGGGACGAGGGTTGCGCTGGTGCTCGGCGACAGCGAAGTGTGGAGCGCGAGATGGATGAAGGGGGGAGACCGGATCGGGCCGCGAGCCGACGGTGACCGCGCCACGGATCTTCGGCCCCCTTTCCGTTTGCTGGATCGTTTTCGCCCGGACGTTCTGGTCTACTTCACCGACGGCGAAGGGCCTGCTCCGGTCGCTGCGCCCGTGGGCGTCGAGGTGCTCTGGGTGATCACCGGTCCTCATCCCTTCGCCCCCGCGCCATGGGGCAGGTTCGCGCTTCTGCACAAGGGCGGCAACCCGAGATCCCTCGGCCAGACGATGGCCAACATGTGGGGGCGCGCTCCGCTGTGAAGGCACGCCTGGCGGTTGCATCGCGCGGAAACAGGCAGAAGGCAAGAGTGGCAGAGGGGTGCATTGCGCCGGCCCGGGTTTCTGACCCTTGCCCTTTCCCCTGCCCCTTC
>CAZAWR010000253.1:0-2168 GCA_964488865.1 uncultured Polyangiaceae bacterium
GACCGGTTCGCCGTGCTCGCGTGTGACACCAAGTGCGTGCCGATGGACCCGTCGATGCGGGACCCGGGTGGTGCGGCGGCGCAGCAGGTGCGCGCGTTCCTTGACGGCATCGAGCCCGACGGCGGGAGTGACCTGGTGGAGGCGGTGCGTCAGGCCAGGCGGTACGCGGACAAGAGCGAGGCGAGGGAGCTGCGCGTGGTGTACATCGGCGACGGGACCCCGAGCGTGGGCCCGGTGCGTCCCCCGCACATCATGCAGGAAGTGTCGCGGGTGCTTCCCCCGGGCAGCGGCGCGTTGACGGCGGTGGCGGTGGGCGCGGACGCGGACAGCCACGCGCTTTCCGCGATGGCAAGGGGAGGAGGCGGCGTGATGATCCCCTTCGTCCCCGGCGAGAAGGTGAGCACGGTGGCCTTGCACGTGCTGGGCGCCAGCTACGGCATCGCCCTTCGCAATCCCACGGTGGAGCTGCCCGACGGGTTCACCGCGGTCTACCCGAAGACCCTCGACAACATCCCTGCGGGCGGAGAGACCATCGTGGTGGCGCGCCTGCAGAGCCCCCGTTCGAAGGGGGAAATCAAGCTCCGCGGACAGGTCGGTGGCGACAAGTACGAGCAGACCTACCCCGTCGAGCTGGCGGCCACGTCCGCCAAGGGCAACGCCTTCGTGCCGCGCCTGTATGCGGCCACGAAGATCGAAGACCTCGAGGCCAACCAGGGCGACTCCGCCAAGGAAGAGCTCGTCGACCTCTCCAAGCGGTTCGCCGTCGCGAGCCGTTACACTTCCCTGCTCGTGCTCGAGAGCGCGGCGATGTTCAAGGCGTTCGGTATCGACAGGAACACCTCGACCGCACCGATGTGGACGGGTGAAGAGGCGAGCGAGAGCAGCGGGGCTGACGGCACGACCGAGTACGAGACGGACGACGAGGACTCGGCCGGGGGCCCCCTCGCGCTGGGCGGGGCCGGTAGCGCGAAGAAGGACTCAAGGGCGAAATCAGCGCCCGCGGCGGACATGGCGGAAGCGTACGCTCAACCGCCGCCGATGCCGGCGGCCACCTCGACGATGGCGTCGCCCCCGCGTTCCGCGCCCCCGGCCAAAGAGTCGAGCTGGAGAGACGAGGAGCGGTCTCGGCGAGGCCCTGGCATGGTCCCGATGCGCCGGGTGTGGGACCGCAAGGCGACGATCGCTGCGGACACGTCGTCCACGGTGGAGAATGCATCCAACGAGATCGCGAGGATGGAGCGCGAGGTGTCGGACAACCCGGACAGCCGCACGCGTCTCGAGAAGCTGCTGGGGCTGTATGCAGTGACGGGGCAGGTGGACCGGGCGTCGGAGATGGCGGAGCGCTGGGCCAAGCGCGACGCCCTGGACCCCGGCGCGCTGATCGCTCGTGCGGAAGTGGCGGCGCGACGTGGCGACCGGACCCGGGCGATTCGGATCCTTGGCGGCTTGGCGGACGTTCGCCCTGGCGACCCCGACACCCAGAAGTGGCTGGCGGGGCTGCACGAAGCCGCGGGGGAAAACGACCTCGCGTGCTCCCATCGCATCGCGCTGGCGGGCCTGCGCATGAAAGACGCCTCGATCGTGGCGGACGCCATCCGCTGTGCCCGCGACACGCAGCGCAGCCTGCTTTCCTCGACCCTGCAGTCCGACGTCGAGAGCTCGGTCCGAACGGCCCTCGACCGCGAGCTTGCGAAGCCCGCACCGGAGAACAAGCTGCGAGGCGACGTGCAGGTCGAGGCCACGTGGGACGACGACGTGGACCTGGACGTGGCTCTCATCGGACGCAACGGCCAGCGATACTCGTGGCTGGGGGATCCGAAGGCGCGGGTTACATCGCGGGATGCGACCTCGACGCGGCGGGAGACCCTGGCGGTGTTCAACGCGCCGAAGGGCGACTACGTGGTGGAGGTGACGCGTGCGGGGCAGGATGGGCGGGACGCGCCGGTGCGCGGGACGCTGAAGGTTCGCGCGGCGGGAACGACACAAGTGATTCCCTTCGTGCTGTCGGGGCCTCGCACGGACGCGGCTCGCGTGCGGATCTACTACACATCACGGCTCGTGCCTGTGTCGGGGTGGTGACAACCCTCACCGGGACTCGAACACGCGCAACGGCAACCGGCGATACCAAGGTCCTTGATAGCCTTGGGCTTGCCTCGAGCCCACCGCTG
>CAZAWR010000254.1:0-2163 GCA_964488865.1 uncultured Polyangiaceae bacterium
CGAGCGTTGGGCGCGGCAAGCCGCGCGGTAGGCCGTACCCCACGGGTTCTTCACGACCGAACGGATTCGTTATCAGACCTGCACCCTCCGAACCAGCCCCATCCCCTTCTGTGCCTTCTGCGTCCTCTGTGGTTCTCCGGACGCGGGCCCGCCTACGCCGTCGGCTCCGTCGGGTCGGTGTCTTCTTTCACCTTGGCCTCCGCGAAGGTGGGGAACAGCGCGTCGACCTTCGCCTCCACGCCGTCGAACTGGTCCCGGAGGAAACGCACGTTCTTGCGCAGGGCGCGCACCAGAGCGGCCTTCCTTTCGCGCTGCACGACAAGGGCGGCCTCGAGGGCAGACTGGGCGGACGTGGCGGGACCGAGCGCCGCCTCGACGGACGCGGCCTTCTGACGCAACACCACCGCACGCGAAGCCATTGGGTGCGACGGGGTGAGCTCGAGGTACGCTGCTATCGCATTGACCTGCACCAACTCGGCGCGGTCCGGTCCGTGAATGAAGCGGATGTTGCCCTCCGGGAACAACACCCTGTAGTCCTTGGCGTCCCGATCGCCGTTGAGGATCTTGGGCGCGAGCAGCTCGTAGCTGAGCTGTGCGATCGTGTCGTCGAGATCGTCGTCGGCAGCGTCCTTGTTGCGGGTGGCCGCGACCGACAGAGCGAGCAGGGGGCGGCTTGCGGCATAGGCGCTCTCGAGGTCCCCAGACACCGCCGAGACTTGCGTCGAGAGCGCGGCCACGTCGGGGCGTTCGTGTTTCGCCAGGCGTTCAGCGTGCTTGCGGGCGAAGTTGAGCAGGGACAGGACGCCCAAACGGGAAACGGGAGCTGTATTCATGGGGGTCTTCACTCTCTTTCGCAAAGGGTGGGTGTGTCAGGGCAGACCGCGACAGGTCCCCCCACGTGGGTGCCGGTCATGTCGCGCCGCCTCGTCACCCCACCCATACGACATCGCGGAACGATTTCTTCCCCGCCCACGACAACGGAAAAGCGGAGGGTCGTCCCTACCGCCTCGACGGCCGTGGAAGGGGTAGGTCTGCGAGTTACCTACCGCCTCGACGGCCGTGGAAGGGGTAGGTCTGCGTGTTGCGTACCGCCTCTACGGCCGTGGAAGAGGTAGGTCTGCGAGTTGCGTACCGCCTCTACGGCCGTGGAAGGGGTGGGTCACCGAGTGACCTACCGCCTCGACGGTGGCGGCACAGGGAGGACGGAGGCTGTCACCCGATGACGCAAAGCAAAGGGCTTGCTTGGGACCGTTTGAAGCGGCGCGATGATTTCGTCCGATCGGCTCCACCATAACCACATGTATTTCGCGAGATAATATTTGTTCCGAAATTGTGCTTGCTCGCCCATACCGCCCGGGTAGACTTACTTAGGAGACGGATTGAGTCGACAGGGTTTGGGAGACATAGGAGGATCGGATGAGGAGGACAGGCTCAGCGCTGCTGGTGGTGGGGGCGACGGGACTGGCGTCCGTGTCATGTGACAACCGTGAACCCCCCCCCTCCTGATCACGAAGAAACGGTAGCCTCGCACGAGGAGCCGTTGAGCGGGCAGGGCATGGAGAAGCTCATCCCGCTGCGGCTGGTGAATGTCCTGCCCTGTGAGCCCGATCCCGAGAATCCAGTGCCACCCGTTCCCGACAACGCCGACTATCACTCGGTGCTCCGATCCGTCGATGCAGCGAACGAGGTTTTCAAGGCGGTGGGCGTGCAGTTCTGGGCGAAGTCCGTGGAACGGTACTGCATGCCAAAGTTCGCGGACCTGCGGTATCAGTCCTGCGGAGGCACGGGGAACGTCGACGTTCCGTGGAGCCAGGTTCGTGCCCAACTCAAACAGGTCCTGCCCTCGATGCCCGACTCAGCGTGGCCTGACGGCGAGCTGAAGACCCCGGCATGGTGGCTGAAGGCAGTGAACACCGCGGAGGCCGCCGCAAGCAACCCTGAGGAATTCGTTGTCTGGATCCTCCAATGGGTCAACTGCGATGGAGCGAGCACTGCGCCGCCGCCCGACGAAGGTCGCGACGTGAAGATGTCGGGAAGCGGAATGAACTCCAGCCCCTATCAGCTCGCGCACGAGTTGGGACACAACTTCGGCTTGTATCACACGTGGAACGTCGACGACCGACCGGATCCCCAAACCCTTGTGGCAGGAAGACAGTACGACAT
>CAZAWR010000255.1:0-1839 GCA_964488865.1 uncultured Polyangiaceae bacterium
AAGGCCCAAGGACGTTATCGAACGGCGTCACCTATCGCAGTTCGACACATAACAGCGGGTATGTGGCGCGGCACATACCCTCTGTCGGGTACGGTCTTTGTCTTCCGCAACCGGCGAGCCACGGCCATCAAGGCTCTGGTGTTCGATGGGCAGGGATTCTGGCTCTGTCAGAAACGCTTGTCCCGCGGTCGGTTCTCCCACTGGCTCGGGGCCGGCAGCACCACGCCGTCCGAGCAGTTGTTCGCGCACCAGTTGCAGGTGTTGTTGGCGGCGGGAGACCCCAAGGGCACTCGCGCGGCTCCGCAGTGGCGACCGGTGACCCCGGGCGTAGCTGCGTGACAATCTGCATGGCCTGCGAAGTTTGCCCTTGCGTTCTAATCCCCGCGCCGCTATCTGGACCCCATGGATGTCGTGCTCCGATACCGACACCGCGAGGTCACCACACAAGACGTCGCGTTCGTCCGTCAGTTCATCGCGGACCGCCCCAAAGCAAGCCGGCGAGCCTTGTCCTTCGCCCTGTGCGAAGCCTGGAACTGGAAGCAAGACAACGGTGCGCCGTGCGACGCCGTGTGCCGTGGGCTGATGCTCCAACTGCACCGTGCGGGGCACGTCGAGCTGCCACCCGCCGTGTGGAAGTCCGACCGGCGCCGACGTCACGAGGTCATCCAGACCATCGACATCGAGCCCACGCCCCTTGCGGTTCCGCTCTCGGAGCTCGGCCCCCTGCAGATCGATCAGGTGAGGCGCACCCCTGACGAAGCCCTCGTCAAGTCGCTGGTCGCCCAGTACCACTACCTCGGCTACGTGCACCCGGTCGGACAGCACCTCAAGTACCTCGTAAGAGCCCAGGGAAGCCCCATCGCGTGCTTCTGCTGGTCCTCGGCGGCGCGGCATCTGGGCCCGCGGGACAAGTACATCGGCTGGTCGCCACAGGCGCGGCTCGCCAACGTCAAGTACGTCGCCTACCAGAGCCGGTTCCTGATCTTGCCCTGGGTCAAGGTGCCGCACCTGGCTTCCCACCTCTTGGGACACATCTCGCGACGGCTCTCGGCCGATTGGCAGACCGTGTATGCACACCCCATCTACTTCACCGAGACGTTCGTGGACCCCGAGCGATACCGGGGCACCTGCTACCGCGCTGCCAACTGGACGTTGATGGGCGAGACACTGGGCCTGGGCAAGGACAGCCAAGACAAGAAGGTCAACCGGTCCATCAAGCAGGTCTTCGGCTACCCGCTGGTCAAGGACTTCCGTCGGCGGCTGTGCTCGGTCCAGGAGGCGTAGGCGATGGCGCGCGTCAAGCCCCCGCCCATGCTGGACGTCACCCCGGAGCAGATCGAGCAGATGCTCGAACTGGCCCGCAACGCGCTTCCCGCTGAGCAGTTTGCCATCGTCGAGGCGCTGGTGGCGACCAACGAGCTCATCGCGGCTGAGCTGCGCAAAGAGAGGACGAATCTTCAGCGACTTCGAAGGCTCACGGGGATTCATGGCAGCGAGAAGACGCGTGATGTGATGCCGAATGCCATCCCGTCCCCGAGCGAGCCCGGCGACGCGGGGCTGCCACCCAACTCCGACGATGGGGCTGTCGCCGCGTCTGGCGCGTCTCCCCCCGCACGGCCCCCTCGGCTCAAGCCCAAGCCCAAGGGGCACGGCCGGCTCGGCGCTTCCGACTACCCCACGGCCACGCACGTGTTCGTGTACCACGAGTCCCTGCGCTGCGGAGACCCTTGCCCGCGTTGCGGCGGAAGGCTCCATCGATTCCGCAACGCGCCTGTGCTGCGCATCCTGGGCCGCTCGATGCTCGATCCCGAGGTCTCAAACCTGGAACAGCTACGCTGC
>CAZAWR010000256.1:0-1837 GCA_964488865.1 uncultured Polyangiaceae bacterium
AAGGGGCAGGGGAAAGGGCAAGGGTCAGAAACCCGGGCCGGCGCAATGCACCCGCTGACAACCGCTGAGCATGCCTTTCTCGGAACGCGTCCTTCGCCCTGGGGGCGTCCGGCCCCTCGATGGCTCGGGACGAACGCTCCCACTGCGGATTCCCGCCGACGGTCGCACGCTTCGAGAGGGACCAGCACGAGAGGTTTCCCGTCCGACGTCGTCGTCCCCACGCGCGGTCACCCAGGTTCGATCAGTCCGGCGGCTCGCCGGGCCCGAGAGAGTCCAGGCGTACGCGCCGGATGGTGTCCACGCCGTTCGGTCCTCGGAACATCGCGAACACCTCCTCACAGGTGATGGCGATGGGCCAACTCCAAAACGGACCGGGCTGGGGTGGCTGGCGAATCATCCATGAGACGCCGTCAGAAAGACGGACGAGCAGCACACCTCCCGGGTCTGGTTCGGTTGCCGGAAGGAAAGCCCCTAGTGCGGCCAAACCGCAGCCCACCACGGGTGCAACCACGGGCGTGCCCACGAAAGCCGGAGTCCACGATCTCAGCCTCCTCGCCTTGATTTCAGCGGGGTCCGTGCTGAAGACCGAGGTCATGATCGATCGCGTCGGGAAAACGCTGTCCGCTGGACCAAGCCCCTCCCCTTGGATCCACACCAGGTCCTTGCCGTCGCTTCCTGGAAAGCCTGCGCCTTTGCTCGTGTCGGAGCCGAACCCGACGAGCTCCTTCGAACCGTCTTGCTCGGTCCAACGGCGAACCCTGTACTTGGGGAACGACTCGAACGCGAACAGCAAGGTGGACCCAACCCACGTGGGCGGCGAGTACGCGCCAGCCCCTTGCACCGCGAGCCCCTTGTCCGTGCCGTCCCACGAGCGAACACGGAAGTCGTAGCCGGTCTCCACGTAGTAGTCACGTCCGGCAATCACGGAGGCGGTGTTCGGATCATCGTGCGACAGGTCGAGGAGAACTGGTGGACGCAGATTCGTGTCGTCTCCACCCACCGAGACATGGCGCACCGGCGTACCACCCGCCCACTCCGTGACGTACCAACTCGACTTGCCTGGCGCGACACCCCGCTGGGTGAACCACAGCGCTGGGATCTGTCCGATCTGATAGCCCGTCCAGAAAGCCTGCCTCACAGGGCCGTCAGCTTCCACGACCATGGACATCAGCGCCCGCTCGAGCCCCTGCTCCGCCTGACGTTGGTACACTTTCGCAAGCTGAATGATCACGTTCCCGTTCTCGTCGACATAGGCGGGTGCATTGCCGCCGATGGCGTAGGGGGCCTGCAGGTCCGTGGGCCAGTCCACCTTGAGCTGCCTGCAATCGTACTGTCCTCCTCCCGGACCCGAATCGTGCGTGCAGGCTTCCCATACCAACGGCGACGGCAGCAAGTCCTTGCTTGGCGGTACGTAGAGCCGGTACTTGCAGTCCATGACCGGAAACTCTTCCCACCCCTCCGGTACCTCGGGAGGCATGGGCCTGGGCGGACACGAAGGTTGTCCCACCTCCACGACATCCGCCTCCGTGCCGGCCTCGTGGGGAACGTCCGAGGCGATGTCATGACCGACGTCTTGGCCCGCGTCACCCGGCTGCTGCGCGTCGGGGACGGTGGGAGAGCTCGCCGTATCGTTTTCCGAGCCGCATCCGCGCGCCAACAGCGTGCCCAGCGCCACGCTGCCAACGACCCAAACAACGCGGGCCCGGCTCGCCCCCGCCTTGCTCATGTCACAAGCACTCCTTCAGATGGATACCATGGTGCGGCGGCTGGTCGAGCGACCGAATCCGTTGCACATCGAGGCGGTCGTTGCCCCGACGCGTGATGTACTGGTAGCCAT
>CAZAWR010000257.1:0-1795 GCA_964488865.1 uncultured Polyangiaceae bacterium
TGCACTTCGGGGCGCGGGAGTACGACCCGGCGACGGGTCGGTGGTTGCAGAAGGATCCCATCTCATTCGGTGGTGGCGACACGAACCTCTACGCCTATGCCGGTGGGGATCCGGTCAATCATATCGACCCAACAGGACTGGACGTGTGGCTGGAGGGATTCTCAGGCAATGAGCCTTACGCGCATCTCAGCATCTCGGTGGGCGACCCGAAGGGCTACTACGACTCCTTTTCGTTCGGGGTCATCTGGCCAAGCTTCTCTGATCGGCCTCGGGCGGGTGTGTACGAAGACCTTACGCCCGGGGGCAGGATTAAGGGCTATATGAAGACGACTCCATCGCAAGACCGGATAGCGAGAGACCATATCTACAGGACGTGGCGAGCCGACTCAGGGGCGTTCTACGGACCCGAAACCTGCGTGTCCTACTCCAAGCGCAAGTTCGAAGAGATCTCAGGGCTCTTGGCGGCATCTCCGGGCGCGGGCTACGCGTGGGCTGGAACCCCGACGCCGCCCACCAGCATATTCTCTCTTGTGCACCAGCTGTTCTGGTCAGCGTTCTTCTCGCCGCCGGATCCCCTTGCCGTCCCATGATTTCCGAACTGCTCCTGCTGCTGTTCGGGACGGCGTTGCTCCTCATCGAGATGGCGGCGGCGAGCGTCAGTGCAGAATCCTATGGCTCCGTCCTTGCGATTGCTTCCGTTGCTTGGGTCGGCAGCGCAGCAACCTTTGCGGGCGCACTACGCGTCCAGTCAAGGCTTCGCCGACCGGTCGACCCCGGGTCCGGGCTTGACCGCGGTCGCGTAGCGAGGAAATGGCTTGCCTGTCTGGGGCTCGCCGCGGGCGTGGCGGTCCAACTTTCTGTCGTCGCCAGGTTCGCGCAATCCGACCAAACCAGTGCGCAGTGGCGAGCCTTCATCTTCAGCGGCGAGGTGTCCGTCCATCCCCGCGAGGTCGTGTTCGGAGAAGACAGGTACGTGATCGAACCAGGCTCTGATGGCCGGTGCAGGGTCCTTTTGAACGGAGCCAGCATCGGAAGCGTGGTCCTTGTGGGAGAAGAATGGGTTGGTGGTCCAAGCCACGTCGCACGCGCATTGACAAGCGCCAACGCGGTCATCGATGGCTGCGTCTTGCCACCGGCTCCGCCCCGTCGCTGACCCTGCATGACCGTGCGTTTCGGCCCGGGACCTCGACCGTCGGGTCAACGCCGTGACCCGGCCAGCCCCACGGAGCCCGCCGCCCCAACGTTCAAACACACTTGCAACGTTGTTCGAACAACCACCTATGGTTCGCCGACCCGCAGATTCTTCTTGTCCCCGCGCGCTCTCTTCCTTTAGATTCAAACCTCCAACGCCCTTCCTCCAGGCGTTGCCGCCCATTCGTTCATGACCTCTACCCCGACGACGTTGGTGCCATGCCGCCGCAAAAAACCTCCCAGCACTTGGTCCGTGCGGGCGTCTTGACATGTGCCGCGGTTGCGTTCGTGGCATGCGGCGCGCGTGGTGGGGCAGCAGACTCCACACCGTGCAAGTGCGATCCCCCCCAAGGGACGAACACCGCGATCGGTTCAGAACAGCCTGCGAAGCCAGAACCGAAGTGTGAGTTCGGCACGTCCGATCCGTCGGCAGAGCCAGTGGATCTGTTCTTCCTCAGCGTGCGTCGGCAGCCGACGGCTGGCAAGGTTCGCGTCGAGGGGCTTATCACCATACGTTTCGAAGTGATGTTCATACGTGACGTCAAGACTGGAGAGACGTATTGGCTGGACCTCACCCGTGAGAGCTTTCCTGCACTGATCCCCT
>CAZAWR010000258.1:0-1663 GCA_964488865.1 uncultured Polyangiaceae bacterium
GACGTCTCGCCTTCGATCGACGACGGCGCACCTAATACTACAGTCGCAGTTGACTCTGGAGCTCCCGATGGCGATTGTCGAGGGCCATGCAAACCCTTCCCGACGGCATCCGGGTCTACGACGTTCGGCACAGCCTGGTGGATTTCCACGGCCGCTTCGCCGACCTCTTCGCGCGTAGCGAACAGCGGGAGCGCTCTCGCTCGTACCTGCGCGGACTGCTTGGCGGGGTCGAGCGACGCAACGGATGGCAGCTCGCCGAGCACATCGGCGAGGAGACCCCGGACGGCACCCAACGGCTCTTGAACGGCGCGCAGTGGAGCGCCTCGAAGGCCCGCGATCGAGTGGTCACGTTCTGCGCCGAGAAGTTCGGTGACCCGGAGGGGATTCTTGTCTTTGACGAGACGGGCTTCCTCAAGAAGGGAGACAAGTCCGCAGGCGTGCAACGCCAGTACAGTGGGACCGCGGGACGTCGCGAGAACTGCCAGATCGGCGTCTTCGCCGCGTACGTGACGGATCGGGCTCACGTCCTGGTGGACCGGGCTCTCTACCTGCCAGAGTCCTGGACGAGCGATCGCGACCGATGTCGTGAGGCGGGAATCCCGGACCACGTCACTTTTCGGACCAAACCCCGCTCGGCCCTCCGCATCCATCATCGCCTGTCTCGTCTCGGCCTGCCGATTGGCTGGGTGACTGGCGATGAAGTCTATGGCGACAATCCGGTGTTGCGTGCGGGACTGGAGCGCCGCCAGACCCGGTACGTTCTGGCCGTTTCCTCGACGAGCGAAGTCTGGACTGAAGCGCCCACGGTGCAGCCCCCGCAGGGGGCTCCAGGCACAAGGGGAAGGGGAAGGCCGCGAACGAGGCCGATCATCTCGGCTCCGAGCGTCCCGGTCGATACCCTCGTGTCGTCGTGGGAGCCGGGGGTCTGGACGCGTCTGGCCGTTCATCAAGGGGAGAAAGGGCCGATTGTCTACGACTGGGCGGCGAGGCGAGTCGTTCACAAGCGAGACAAGCTCCCGACGATCGAGGGCTGGCTGTTGGTGCGGCGCTCGGTCTCCGATCCGACGGAGATTGCGTACTATCTGAGCAACGCCCCGGAAGGCACTACGCTGGAGCAGTTGGCGCACGTGGCGTCTTGTCGCTATCGAGTCGAGCAGTGCTTCGAAGAGGCCAAGGACGACTTCGGAATGGATCACTACGAAGTTCGTACTTGGACCGCATGGCATCGATTCATGACACTGTGCATGATGGCGATGGCCTGGGTCGCCTCGGTCCGCCACGATGTGACGCCGCCCCAACCTCCAGGCACGCCGCCTGCGCCGACAACGGATCGGGAACCTGAGCCCGGCGCTGCGAAGCGTCCGGGAAAAAGGGGGGCCCGCCCTCCGCCACGTATGCACCCTGGTCGATCTCCGAACTCCGACGTCTCCTGATCCTGCTGCTCCCGCTCAACACCGAAGAGGTCGAGCCCCACATTCGGTGGATCGAATGGCGCCGACGCCATCGAGAGCGGGCGCGGTGGTATCGCTATCGAAAGCTCGGCCTGCCTTTGCATCCGAGGGGGCGAACGAGTGCGTTGGAGTTGCAACTGCGACTGTAGTACTAGGTGGTACTTCCCAACTACCCGAAGCCCGCACGCGCCGTCATCCCGCGTCGCACGCCC
>CAZAWR010000259.1:0-1630 GCA_964488865.1 uncultured Polyangiaceae bacterium
CGCCCACTTGGTACCCCACGTCCGTGTCCAGCTTGTCTCCCCCGTTGACCACCAGCAACCCAGGCGCCCCGAGCCCGAGAAACGACATGGTCCCGGACGTCCCGGGCTCCGTGTGAAACCGCAACCCGGGTCGCAGTGACAACCCGAACTGATGGAACCCCTCTCCCTGCCCCGCAAGGAGCGCACCCGACATGTCGAAGGCCGACGTATCCGAGGCATACCCGGTGGACCATGGGATTGCCACCCCCTTGACTCCCCCGCTCGCGAAGTTCAGCGCGCCGCCCAGCGAAAGGGGCATTCCCCCCACGTAGGCTTCGTCCGCCTCGACCGCGCGAAACGCCTGGTCCACGGCGCGAAGCTGGATGCCCGCGGGCGACTCCGTGGGCAGCATGGCTCCGCCCTGGTTCACGCAGTACACCTGGAAGCCCTTGCCGAGCGCTTCGCTCAGCTCTCCGCTGTTGGTCGCGTTCGCCTTCACCGACCCCCAGAAGCACGCGTCCCCGTCACACCCGGCCTCCACACCGCAAATGTTGCAGCGAAAATCACCTCCGCCAAAGTACTTGTCCGCGCACTCCCCAAAGCCTTCCTCGTACCATGCCTCGGGACCGGCGAGCGCGCTCCCGGACCACGCCGTCATCATCATCGCAACGCACCACGCAACTTGACACGCTCTGGAACGACTCGATTGCATGGCGTCTACCTCCCGAATCTCATTCTTCAGGTCAATCCTGCGCGATGCCCAGCGGAAGCGTGACCATGATGGCGGACGGCGAAGAAGAGCAGTGACTGCAGCCACTGTTCATCGCTTGCACGTAGCGGACTCCCAAACCGACCGTGACGTTCCGCCCTGCCGCTGCGTGATAGTGAATCGCGGGTGACAAGAAGTAGCTCGTGGCCGGATCGAGTTGTTCATCAGCCCCGTAGACACCGTACCCCGCAGCCAACGACGGGCTCACCTCGTGGTCACCATCCTCGTAGAACACCAGTCCAAAGCGCGTGAAGCCGCCGACGAACCCGCGAGATTGGTCCGACATCCCGTTACCTCCACCTCCCACTTCGATAGGAGTCCATGCGGCGGGACCCAAGCGCAAGGTGGGCGAACTCACCCACCCTCCTATCGTGATGCCGCCCTCCTCGTACGTGCCAACATGATTTGGGTAATAGTCCCCCAGGTCGCCCGAGCCAAGCCCGAGCATGGCGCCCACCCCGGGTTCGATCACAAACCATCGCTGCTGCTGGTCGCCCGTCTCGGTCGTGGCTGAGGGCGGCAGATAGCTCGGCGGGCGTTCCGGAGGGTTCGCCCCCGCGTCTGCGCGGTACAGAAGCCCATCCTCTCCGCGCACTTCTTGCAGACCTTGCCAGCCGAAGGTCTGCCGCCCTTCGTCGATTTCGAGTGTCACCGACGAACCAGGGCTTGCCGAGAGCAGCGTGCCAGAAAACTCTGAACCATCCCGCAACGACACGACGACATGCTGCTGCAAACGGAACGCGCCACCGTCGCGCTCGGCGTTCGAGACCTCCTGCCACAAAAACCCTCTGGACGAGCCGTCCTCCAAGTCCACGCGATACCCCTTTCCGGGCTCATAGCGCGTGAGCGTGCCCCGCACCTCGCCTCCCTCCTTGAGGGTCA
>CAZAWR010000260.1:0-1578 GCA_964488865.1 uncultured Polyangiaceae bacterium
TTCCCCGCGCCCACCTGGTCACGCAACGCCTCGAGCATGCGACGAGCCTGCTCCGCTACCCTTGGATCGCCAGGTTCAATGACGCGAGCTACGACCGTACCGGTCGCATCCAACGCCACTGCCTTCGTGGTGGTGGACCCCACATCTATCCCTATTCGGATAGTCATGTCCCTCCGAAGGTCTCCATGAAAGCGGACACCCTCCCCTCGGTCTGCTCCTTGCCGTGCACCCGCATGTCGATGTGGTCCCCGTCCAGCACCAGCGTCCGGATCGACGCCTCCTTCGCGAGACGGTCCGCCAGATCGATCTGCCCCACCGAGTACGGCTTGCACGAGTGGTTGCTGTGCAGGATGGCCCCGTCGCAATCGTAGGCGGCCGACAGGTCCTTCATGAGCCGCAAACGGTACGCGACGCTTCGGTTGATGAACACGCGGGTGTAGACGCGGGCCGCGCTGCGTATCGGGTCCTGCGGGTCGAACAGGGGCGCGGTTTCCGCCCATCCGTTCGAGTAGGTGGCCGCCACGATGTTGAACCCTTGCTCCGCAAGCAGTTCGGACAGGGACCGCAGCTCGTACCAGATCGGGAGGTTGTCCCAGAGCAAGCGGTGCCGTTCGTTGCGCACCGCCCCGATGCCGCGCCCCACGCGGTCCCGCAGCTCGTCCCGCAGCTCCCGGTAGTAGGCATTGCATTCCGGAAGCCCCCGCATGGCCACGATGGGCCCCAGGTGCAGGAACTGATCGAACCCCGTCCACGGCGCAGGCTTGGTCTGCGACAGCGCCAAACACTCCCCCCACAGCTCCGAGGCCTCCTTCGAGAGGCGCGCGACCTGCGCAAGCTCGCCCATGTCGAGCTTCCTGTCGGCCACCCGCGCACACACGTGCAAGCACTCCTCCAGCTGCCGCGCCACGTACGCCTCCGTGCGTTCGTCCGGCTCGTCGTACAGAAACGGCGTGTCCACGACGAACACGGGGACCCCCATGATCTGCCCGAGAGTTCGGTACCAGTGGACTACGGTCTGGCAGATGTTGGTGCAGGCCAACAAGATGTCGGGCTTGGGAAGGCGCCCCGCAGGGGTCTTGCCCGAAAGCCAGGACCCGATGTCGCACCGGGCGTAGCCGCAAGTATCCCGAGGGATTCCCCACGCCTCGGCGGCCTCCGCCAGCTCCACCCCCTGCCGCTGCACCCCGCACATCGCGGCGTGGTTCTCCGGGTACACCACGTGGTACCCGAAGGGCCGCAAGAACTCGACCGGGAACCCGCTCGTCACCCACGCCACAGGCACCGCACCGTCCGCATACCGCCCGGACAGGTAGTGACGCGTCAGCACCTCCTTCAACCGGTGCGTCGTCTGAAGCGGCGGCCCGAACAGCTCGCTCGGCGCCTTCTTGCCCCGCCGAAGCGATCGCATGCGACGCTGCGCGCGCAGGAACGTGGCAAGCGCTGGCGCCACCACCCGCGCCGCCCCCTCGTACTGCGCACGACGAATCGCCCGACCCCCGAACCCGCGTCGCGGCTCGCCACTCATGCCCGCCTCCCGTCGCCCAGCATCTCCAGGAACGCCTCGACACGTGTCGCCAT
>CAZAWR010000261.1:0-1521 GCA_964488865.1 uncultured Polyangiaceae bacterium
ACTGGCTCGGCAACACCGAGGTCACGGACGACGACGCCCACGCGTTCTACGACCGCTCGCTCGGGGAAGTAACCAACGTCGGCTACAAGCTCCAAGGTGCCAAAGTCGTCGCCGGTGATCGTCAAGGTGAGCTCGGCACCGTGTACGACGCCGCGGGGAACCTGGTTCAGCTCGACGTGGATCGTCACGGCGACGTGGTGGGCGGAGCGCACTGGCCGCCTTCGGTCCACGGCCAGGAAAGGCTGGTTCAGCGTTACGCGTACGAGTGGGACGAAGTTGGCAGGCTGGTCCGAGCGAGGCGTTGGGACATGCAGAACCCAACGACGATTCCCCCGGACGATGCGGATTTCGACGCCGAGCTTTCCTTCACCTACGACGCATCGGATCAGCGCGTCCGAAAGACGTCGGGGGCACAGCACACGCTGTACGTGTTCGCATCCCTGGAGCTTCGCGGGGCCGAGTACGAGGCTGGGGACTACTCCCAGGTGGAGGTTCCTTACCTGTTCGCGAACGGGGTGCGGCTTGCCCGGGTGGTACACGGCGATTCGACCGGGGTGTATCTCGAGCTTGGGGACCACCTCGGCTCGACGAGCGTGGTTCTCGACCGCGCGACGGGCGAGCTAGTGCAGCGGGACACAGCATATGCGTATGGTGCGGTGGAGTCGTCGTACCGGCCGGAGAAGTTCGAGGAGTTCCGGGAGGACTACCGGTTCACGGGCAAGGAAGATGATGTCGAGGTTGGGCTGATTTACTTTGGGAAACGGTACTACGCTCCGCTTCTGCAGCGGTGGATCTCGGCGGATCCGCTTACGGTGCACGCTCCTGGGGCGGCGGACCTGAACCTTTATGCTTATGTGCATGGGAAGGTTCTGGTTGCGGTTGATCCCGTTGGCCTTTGTGGCGATGATGGGGCTCAGGGGTGCGGGCAAGGGCCACCTGCTGGAGAAGACAATTGGACGAGTCCCGATGGGACCGTCGGTGTCGAAGCCCCCCAGTCAAGGTTGGTTGAGCGTACGAGGAGCGCTCCCGCCCCAGAGGCGGCCCACGCCACTCCCCATCGGACGGGAGCCCTAACCCAACAAGGGCCGCCGACACACGGGGACACCACTGGCGAGTTGGCCCTGACGCGATTCACGATGGGCATCGGCTTTGGGGATGCTTACGGCGAAGCAATGGGTGAGGAACCGGGGGGCGCCGGGACGGCTGGACAAATCCTTGGCGGCCTCAGTCCTGCTGCGGACGTTCGAGACGTCGGATACGCCGGTTCGCAGCTCTATCGAGGTGATTACGTCGGAGGTGGCATCGGCGTTCTGGCAGGAATGGTAGGCTTCTTGCCAGGGGGAGGTGATGCGGCCAAGCCAGTTGTGAAGCAAGCTGCCCCTGAGTTGGTGGAGCGGATCGTTCAGATCGTCAGGAGGTTTGATACGAAGGCGAACATCAAGCAGGCAAGAAAGAAGGGAATCGAGTTGGGTGCGGCTCCATCCGAACGGTGCTGATCGAGCCGAATCGTAGGGATCTGGC